>NZ_JBEYEU010000003.1:34900-459738 GCF_040634035.1 Micromonospora sp. NPDC007220
ACTGCGGGGCTCGCAACCCCAGCTCACTCCTCGCGCTCACGGGGCCACCCTTGTTCGCGACTGCGGGGCTCGCAACCCCAGCTCACTCCTCGCGCTCACGGCGTCACCCTTGTTCGCGACTGCGGGGCTCGCAACCCCAGCTCACTCCTCGCGCTGACGGGTGCACACTCCACGATGGTCTCCAGGGCCCGCTCGAAGTCCGCTCGGGAGATGCCGGCGCCGATGGTCAGCCGCAGCCGGGACCGGTTGTCCGGCGTGGACGGGGGCCGGAAACAGCCGACGGCGACTCCCCGGTCGCGGCAGTCGGCCGCCCAGGCGCTCGCCGCCTCAGGGCCGGGAGCGGTGACCGAGACGACCGCGCCGTCGGGGGCGGAGACCGCCAGCCCGGCAGCGTTCAGCCGGCGTACGACCAGGGCGGCCCGCTCGGCCAGCTCCGCGCGCAGGTCGTCGCCGGCGCGGGCCAGCCCGACGGCGGCGTGCACGCCCGCGGCCACGGCCGGAGGCAGCGCGGTGTCGAAGATGAAGGTCCGGCCGGTCTCGATCACGTGCCGGACGAACTCCGCCGGCCCGGCGACCACCCCGCCCGCGCCGCCGAGGGCCTTGGAGAGGGTGGCGGTGACGACCACGTCGGGCTGGCCGGCGAGGCCGGCGGCGGCGACGCCCCCGGCGCCCGCCGGGCCGGTCACCCCGAGGGCGTGCGCGTCGTCGACCAGCAGCAACGCGCCGTGCTCCCGGGCGACGGCGTGCAGCCGGGCCAGCGGGGCCAGGTCGCCGTCGACGGAGAAGACCGACTCGGTGACGACCACCGCCGGCCGGCCGGGCGCGGCGGCGAGCGCGGCGGCCACCGCCGCGACGTCGGCGTGCGGGGTCACCACCGTCTCGGCGCCCGAGATCCGGCAGCCGTCGATCAGGGAGGCGTGGTTGTGGGCGTCGGAGACGAGCAGCGTACGGGGCCGCACCAGCGCCCGGACCGCCCCGAGGTTCGCCAGGTAGCCGGAGGAGAAGACGAGTGCCCGTTCGGCGCCGAGCCAGTCGGCGAGGGTGTCCTCGAGCGCGTGGTGGGCGTCGGTGGAGCCCCGCACCAGCCGCGACCCGGTGGCCCCCAGCCCGTACGCCGACAGCGCCCGCGCCGCCGCGGCGGTGACCTGGGGGTGGGTGGCCAGGCCGAGGTAGTCGTTGCCGGCCAGGTCGACCACGGCGTCGCCGGCGGCCCGAGGTCGCAGCCGGCGGGTCAGCCCCGCCTTCGCGCGTAGTTCGGCGCGGCGGTCGAGCGCCGCCAGCCAGTCCGCCACCGTCACCCCCACGCCGCCCGGCCGGCCGTCGTCGGCCGATTCCGCCGGGCGAAATTACCACCCACGGCCCCGGGCCCGGCGTGTCCACCCCTGCGCCGGCGGCCCGACACGCGGGCCGTTTCTCCCGGCCAGGTGGCCTTGTAGGGTACGAGCCATGCCAGAGATCCTCGACCAGGCCCGAACCCAGGTGCTGGAGAACGGCGTCGGTCTCGACGAGGCCGGCGTCCTCGCCGTGCTGAACCTGCCCGACGAGCAGCTGCCCGCCGCCCTCCAGCTCGCCCACGAGGTGCGGATGCGGTGGTGCGGGCCCGAGGTGGAGGTCGAGGGGATCGTCTCGCTGAAGACCGGCGGGTGCCCGGAGGACTGCCACTTCTGCTCGCAGTCGGGCCTGTTCACCTCCCCGGTCCGGTCGGTCTGGCTGGACATTCCCTCGCTGGTCGAGGCGGCGAAGCAGACCGCGGCGACCGGGGCGACGGAGTTCTGCATCGTGGCGGCGGTGCGCGGCCCGGACGCCCGGCTGATGAAGCAGATGCGCGAGGGCGTCGCCGCGATCAAGGCCGAGGTCGACATCCAGGTGGCCGCGTCGCTGGGCATGCTCAGCAAGGAGCAGGTCGACGAGCTGGTCGACATGGGCGTGCACCGCTACAACCACAACCTGGAGACCTGCCGCTCCTACTTCCCCAACGTGGTCACCACGCACTCCTGGGAGGAGCGCTGGGAGACCCTGCGGATGGTCCGCGAGTCCGGCATGGAGGTCTGCTGCGGCGGCATCCTCGGCCTCGGCGAGACGGTGGAGCAGCGGGCCGAGTTCGCCGCGCAGCTCGCCGAGCTGGACCCGCACGAGGTCCCGCTGAACTTCCTCAACCCCCGCCCCGGCACCCCGCTGGGCGACCGGCCGGTGGTGGAGGGCAAGGACGCGCTGCGCGCCATCGCCGCCTTCCGGCTGGCCATGCCGCGCACCATCCTGCGGTACGCGGGCGGCCGGGAGATCACCCTCGGTGACCTGGGCACCCGCGACGGCCTGCTGGGCGGCATCAACGCGGTGATCGTCGGCAACTACCTGACCACGCTGGGCCGGCCGGCGACGGCCGACCTGGACCTGCTCGACGATCTGAAGATGCCGGTCAAGGCGCTCTCCGCGACGCTGTGACCGCCCAAGTGACGACGAGTGACGCGGTGCCGGCGGCCGACAGGGCGCCGGCCGCCTGGTGCGACCGCTGCGGCGAGGCCGTGGCGGCCGGGTCGCACGACGGGTGCGCGGCGGCCCGGGTGCTGGAGCCGCCGCGCTTCTGCGCGCACTGCCGCCGCCGGATGAAGGTGCAGGTGCTGCCGGTCGGCTGGGCGGCCGTCTGCGTCGAGCACGGCGAGATCCGGGGCTGAGGGCGATGCTGCGGGGCCGGGCGGTGACCCTGCGGCCGGCGACGGCCGCCGACGTGGCGGCGCTCGCCGCGATCCGGGCCACCCCGGAGGTCCGGCGCTGGTGGCGCGGCGGCGACGACCTGGTCGCCGCCGTCCGGGCCGACCTCGCCGACGAGGCCCTGACGGTGTACGCGATCGAACACGACGGCCGGGTGGTCGGCGCGATCCAGTGGTACGCCGAGGACGACCCCGACTACCGGCACGCCAGCATGGACGTCTTCCTCGACCCGGCGGTACGCGGCGCGGGGCTCGGCGGAGACGCGATCCGCACCCTGGTCCGGCACCTGATCGACGAGCACGGCCACCACCGGTTCACCATCGACCCGGCGGCGGCGAACACGGCGGCCGTCCGGGCGTACGCGAAGGTCGGCTTCCGTCCCGTCGGGGTGCTGCGCCGCTACGAACGCGGCGAGGACGGGCGCTGGCACGACGGGCTGCTGATGGACCTGCTCGCCGACGACCTGGCCGACTGAGCCGACCGGGTCGAGCCTCGTCAGCGGCCCGGCGGGGCGGGGCGGATCGTCCGCAGCCATCGTCGGCGCCGCCGCCAGAGCAGCACCGCCCCCAGCACGGCGGCGACAAGCAGGGCCGGCGGCACGGCCACGAACAGGATGACCGGCCGGGCCGGGAACGGGCGAGGGTCGGTCGCCGGAGCGCCGAAGCGGCCGGCCACCAGCAGGTCCCGCGCCACGTCCATCGCCCACACCTGACCGGGCGGGTCGAGCAGCGTCTCGACGTGACCGTCGGGGCGCAGGGCCACCAGTTGGACGTGCCCCGTCTCCCAGTAGCCGGTGTCGTTCCAGTCCGGGAGGTCGGTCGTGCTGGTGCCCGGCTCCGGCTCGTAGCGCAACGCCACCAGTTCGGTCCCACCGCGCCAGCCGAGCGCTCGCAGTGCCTGCCCGCGTACCGGCGGGAGCGCGGGGCCGGCGCCGTCGCGTCCGGTGGCGGCGTCGACGTACTCGACACGCCAGGTGCGGGCGGCCCGCTGGTCCGCGTCGCACCGGGTCAGGCAGCCGTCCAGGTGGAGCACGGCGACGGCTGAGCCGTCGGGGGTGAACGCGCCGATCCCGGCGAGCCGGCGTTCCGGCCCCAGCCGCCTGGACCAGGACGACTCCCCTTCGCGGTCGAGCATGACCAGTTCCTCGCCCGCGCTGACCACGATCCGTGAACCGTCCGGGGAGAAGGCGGCCAGCGAGCCGGTCCGCACGCTCCACCGGTCGCCGAGCCCCGGCCCGAGTTCCCTGGTCGCGCCGCTGGCCAGCTCCAGCAGCACCAGCCGGCTGGGCCGGCGGTCGTCCTCGGCGTCGTGGTCCACGGGTTCCGCCGAGTGGTGCAGGACGAGCAGTGCGCTGCCGTCGGGCGCCCAGGCCACCGGTGTGCCGCAGCAGGTGCCGCCGGCCCAGCCGGTGAAGACCCGGCGGCTGCCGTCGGTGAGGTCGGTGACGCCCACCCAGCCGTCGTTGGAATCGTCGGCGACGTACCGGCCGTCCGGGGAGAGCAGCACCTCCTCCCCCGCGACACTCTCCCGGCCGCCGTAGAGCAACATCCGGTACCGGCCGTCGCGGCCGAGGACCGCGACCTTGCCCTCGTGGTCGAGGCCGTCGACACCGCGCAGGCCGAGGCCGCCGCCGCTGAACAGCAGCGAGGCCGGCCCGGGCGGGTCCTGCTGCACGGTGGCCTGCCACATGTACGGCAGGCCGATCCGCTCCGGCACGCCGTCCGGGGCCGCCGCCGGCGTCGCCCACGGGCCCGGCGCCGTGAGCCCGGCCGGCACGCCGAGCGCGCAGGCCAGCACCGCCACCAGCGCCGCCCCCGCGGTACGCCAGCGGGCCCGCCGCCGCTGCCGCCGCCCGGTGGCCCACGGGTCGCCGGGCAGCCGGGCCGGCGGCATCCGCTCGCCCAGCTCACGCAGCGCGATACGCAACTCCTCGCTCATCGGTCCTCCCGGGTGGTGACGCCGACCAGGTCGGCCAGTTCGGGGGCGTGTGCCCGCAGCCGCGCCAGGGCGTCCCGCGTCTGGCTCTTGACGGTCGAGACCGAGCAGCCGAGTGCGTCAGCGGTCTCCGCCTCGGTGAGGTCCTCGAAGAAGCGCAGCACCAGCACGGCCCGTTGGCGTGGGGCGAGCCGGCCCAGTGCGGCACGGACCACCATCGCGCGGGCGACGCCGGCGGTCCCGTCGGGCATCGCCTGCTCCGGCGGGTCCGCGCGCAGGTCCACGTCCCGCCAGCGACGCCGCCAGAGCGAGACGTGCTGGGTGTACATGGTCCGCCGGACGTACGGCTCGGGGTCGCCGGCCGCGCTCACCCGCTCCCAGTGCCGAGCTACCCGGACCAACGTGAGCTGCACGAGATCCTCGGCCTGGTGCTGGTCACCGGTCAGCAGCCACGCCGCCCGGGACAGCGCCGCGATCCGCCCGGACACGTACGCCCGGAACGACTCCTCAGGGTCCACGCCCACCTCCTGACACGGAGCACGCCCGGCGGTGGCCGCGCGGGTGGGTCCGGCGGGGAGCTTTTCAGGCGTCCCAGATCAGGTCGCCGTCCGGCAGCTGGCGGGCGCCCTCGGCGGGGCGGTGCGGGGTGAGCCGGCCGTCCGGCATCAGGTGGGACACCGGCACGCCGCGCCCCAGCACGGCGACGTCGGCGATCAGCCGCCGGTGGCAGCGCCACCAGACGCTCTCGCTGCACATCACCGCCGTGGTCCGGGCCGCCGCGTCCGCCAGCACCGCCTCCAGCGCCGCCCGGAAGTCTGCGGTACGGGTGTACGCCGCGTACGCCCGGAAGGCGGCGACAGTCCACCAGGTGTCCGGCTCGTCGGTGCCGGCCGGGGTGTGCCGCCGGCCGCCGAGGCGCTGCTCCCAGCGGTAGTCCACGCCGGCCGCCGGCAGCCAGCGGGCCAGTTCCTCGCGGCGTACGTCAGGGTTGGTCCGGCTGGCCGGAAACCGCCGCACGTCCACGACGAGCGCGACCCCGGCGCCGGCCAGCAACTCGCCCAGCCGCTCCCGGTCCGCCGCCCCGTGCCCCACCGTCAGCAACTCCACGAGGAGGGAATGCCCCGAATCGCGAGCGGTTACCGCCCGGGATCTCCGCGCGGGGCGGCGGGAGGCGCAGCCGGCGACGAGGGTGCGACGGGTGTACCCCGACCTTCCGGCCGACGAGGCCGACGCGCTCGACTGGCTGACGTTCGAGCAGGCCGGCGTCGTTCACCACCGCCCAGGCGACCCGTTCGCTGACCGAGGGCACCGTACGCGGACGCGTGCGCTCCGGACGGTGGCGTGCGATCTGCCGGGGTGTCGTGCTGATGGGCAACGGCCGGCTGACCCGGGACCAGCAACTGTGGGTCGCCGTGCTCGCCACCGGGCCCGGTGCTGTCCTGGCCGGCCCGACGGCTGCCGCCGAGGCGGGCGTACGCGGACTGCGGCGCGAGCCGCTGCACGTGCTCGTGCCGGCGCACCGGCGGGCGGGGCGCACCGTGCTGGGCCGGCTGCCGATCGACATGCCGGCGGTCGTCGTGCACCGCGCGTCGAAGCTGCCACCGGCGCATCTCCAGCTCGCCCGACCGCCGCGGACCACCACGGCCCGGGCGCTGGTGGACGCGGCCGCACCGTCGACCAGGCGCAGGCGGCGCTGGCGGCCGGCTGTCAGCAGCGACGGGTCACGCCGGCGGAGTTGTCGGCGGTGCTGGACGCGCTGCCCCGGGCCCGTCGGCGGGCGTTGATCCGGCAGACCGTGGCCGACATCGCCGGTGGCGCGGAGGCGCTCTCGGAGATCGACTTCGTCCGGCTCTGCCGCCGCCACGGCCTGCCCGCGCCTCACCTCCAGCAGCGGCGCGCCGACGCCTCCGGGCGGACGCGGTGGCTCGACGCGTACTGGCGGGAGTGGGGGTTGCACGTCGAGATCGACGGCGCGCACCACATGGACGTCCGGCACTGGGCGGCCGACATGCGGCGCCAGAACGACGTCTGGACCTCGGGGGACCGCGTCCTCCGCTTCCCGGCGTGGCTGATCCGCGCCCGCCCCACCGAGGTGGCCGACTCCCTCCGCCGCGCCCTGACGGCCGCCGGCTGGCGCCCCGAGGGATGAATCTTGGACAGTTGCCGTTCCGCGAGAACGGCAACTGTCCAAGATTCCGGCTGGCGCGGACGGTGACGTCCGCCGGTGGCGCGGACGGTGACGTCCGCGCCCGCCGGGAACGCGGACGGCGATGCGTCCGCGCCAGCCCGCCGGTGGCGCGGACAGCGCCACCGGGGATCAGGCTAGGAGACGGTGCAGGGGGTGCCGTTGAGGGTGAACGCGGCGGGCTTGGGGTTCGATCCGGTGTGGGTGCCGTTGAAGCCGAAGCTGGTCGACGCGCCCGGCGCGAGCCGGCCGTTGTAGGAGAGGCTGGTGGCGGTGACCGCGGCGCCGGTCTGGGTCCACGTCGCCGACCAGCCCTGGCCGACCTTCTGGCCGGCGTGGGGGAAGGTGAAGGCGAGCGTCCAGCCGTCGATCGCGGTGGTGCCCGTGTTGGTGAGGGTGACGTTCGCGGTGAAGCCGCTGTCCCAGCCGCTGGTCGTCCAGGTCACGGCGCAGCCGCCGGACGCGGGCGGGTCGGCGGTGGTGACGGCGACCGGCGCGGACGCCGCCGAGGCGTTACCGGCCGCGTCCACCGCCACCACGTGGAACTGGTACGCGGTCGCGGCGGTCAGCCCGGTCACCGCCAGCGTGGTGCCGGTGGGCGAGCCGACCAGCGTGTCCCCGCCGGCGGCCGACCGGTAGACGCGGTAGCCGGTGACGGCGACGTTGTCGGTCGACGCGGCCCAGCTCAGCGTGAGCCCGGTGGCGGTGACCGCCGAGGCGGTCGGGGTGCCGGGGCGGGTCGGCGCGACGGTGTCGGGTGCCGGGGCGGCCGGCGTGGTCACCTCGGCCACGGGCGAGGCGGCCGAGCGGTTGCCGGCGCCGTCGCGGGCCCGCACGGTGAAGCGGTACGTCCGCTCGGGCAGCAGCCGGGTCACGGCCAGGGTGTTGGTGGCCGAGTTGAGCAGGACGAGCGCGTCGCTACCCACCTGCGCCTGGGTGACCTCGTAGCCGGCCAGCCCGCTGCCGCCGGCGTCGGTGGCCGCGGGCCAGGTGAGGGTCAGCCCGGTCGCGGTGACGGCCGAGGCGACGGGGGTGCCGGGGGTGGTCGGCGCGGTGGTGTCCGGGGTGGCCGGGCCGGGCTCCTCACCCCAGATCCGGGTGGCGCCGGAGTAGAGGGTGACCTTCCGGTTCGGTCCCGCCGTCGCCTGGTACGACGGGTCGTTCGTCGGGTCCCAGGTGCCGCCCTCGGGCACGCCGATCTTGAACTGCACCTCCATCCGGTGCTGCGACTGCCCGGCGGGCGCGATGGTGTGCCCGGTGCAGTCCACCTCGACGTACCAGATGTCGCCGGAGAACTGCCTGGCCGTGGCCGGCGACGGGCAGCCCTGGGTGTAGCCGGGGGTGACCGTGACGGGGCCGGTGCCGTCGGGGCGGAAGTAGTAGCGGAACTTGCCGTCGGTCAGGGCGCGGGCCGGGAAGGCGGACTTGTTGTAGACGATGGCCTTGAGGCCGGTGGCGCGCGGCTCGGCCTGCATCACCGTGGTCTCCACGGTCAGCTCGTCGATGTCGGGCGTCTCGGCGCGGGGGAAGCCGGCGAGCGGGGTGCCGCCGTACTCCTGGGCGAGCCGGGCCAGCGCGGAGCTGAAGCCGGCGTTGTAGTCGGTGGCGACCTCGTTCATCACGTAGTCCGACCGGTTGTCGGTGTACGCGTCGTTGGCCGCCGACGGGCCGCCGACCAGCGCGCCGTAGAGGGTGTGCCGGGTTTCGACGGGCACCGTCTGGCTGTCCCACCAGGAGCCGTGCGCGGTGCGGTGGTGCGGGTTCTTCGGGGAGTTGGCGCCGAAACCGATGACGTAGCTGGAGGCGCGCGGGTTGTCACCGAGGGCGTAGTTGATCTGCCGGACGGCGAAGTCCTTGTAGCGGGCCTTGCGGGTGGCGTCGGTGGTCTTGTCGCTGTAGACGAGGGCCGCGAAGGACGTGTTCGCCGCGTAGCGCAGCGCGCCCCACGAGTCGAGCACGGCCATCCCGCCGGGCGAGTACGGCACCCGCTGCCCGTTGACGCCGACGGTCCAGTAGTCGAGCCAGCGGTTGGCGTCGTCGACGTACTTCTGCTTGCCGGTCAGGTTGGCCAGCAGCACGTACGCCCCGAACTGCTTGTTGTCCCAGGCGATGGTCCACTTGTAGGAGCGGGTGGTGCTCTGGTTCTCGGTGCCGAGCTTGTCGTACTCGCTCTCGGCCTTGGCGAGGTAGGCGGCCTCGCCGGTGGCCCGGTGCAGCCAGATCGCGGACCAGACCAGCTCGTCCTGCCAGCCGCTCCAGGAGCGGTAGAAGCTGGTCGCGTCGGTGATGCACTCGTGGTAGCTCTTGCGCACCGTGTCGGCGAACGTGTGGAGCTGCCTGGCGTGCCCGAGCAGCTTGTCGGCGTAGGCGGCGTCGGTGGGCCGGAAGACCATCGACGCCGCGGCCATCGCCGCCGCCGTCTCCCCCGCCAGGTCCGCGCCGCCGCAGCTCGCGTCGATCTTGTACGCGGGCCGCGCCATCTGCATCACCTCGGCCGGGCCCCACCACTTGTGGTCGTCGTCGCCCTTGCCGACCTGTCCGTAGAGCACGTTGGGCGCCGGGTGCGCCTTGATGAAGTAGTCGTTGACGAAGCGCAGGTTGTTGAGCAGGTGCGGCAGCTGGCCGGAGGCGACGTAGCCGGCGCGGTACTCGACGGCGCCCCAGGCGAGCATGGTGGCGCTGAACGCCATCGGGAAGCCGAACTTGACGTGGTCGCCGGCGTCGTACCAGCCGCCGGTGAGGTCGCGCCCGACGTCGGCGCCGTCGGTGAGCGCGGAGTCACCGCGCCAGGAGACCCGGTTCCAGTCCGGCAGCGGGCCGGACTGCTGCGCCTCGTAGAAGTAGAGCGACTTCTGCAACGCCTCGGCGTAGTTGAAGGCGGCGGCGGGCGCCGCGGCGGCGAGGGGCGCGGTCCGCGTGGCGCCCCCGGCGGCGGGCGTCGCGGCGGAGGCGGGCGCCGGGGCGGTGACGGCGAGGGCGAGGCCGGCGGCGAGGGCGCTGCCGGCGGCCAGCAGGCGGGGCAGCCAGGGCTGCTCGCCCGGCCGGCGCGGACGTCTCGGGTGACGCATGACGGGCTCCTGTCGGTGGCGTCGCCGGCGGCACCTGGGACGGCGCGCGGAATGGTGGTCGGGGCGTGCCGGCGAGGGTGGTGGGGGTGCGGCCACGGGCCCGGGAGCGCTCCCATGGATGACCGACAATGTAATGCGACGGTCGCCGGTTTGTGAAGACGCCTGCGGGGCGCCCGCAGAGCGCCCGCGCAGGGGGGCTGACGGGAAAGCCCTTACCTGCACACCGGACGTACGTCACACCATCGAGATGCATGGATCGAATTACGGCGTACGGGCAGGTCATCGCCGGGACGGGTGGGCGAATAAGCGCGTCGCGGCCGGGCGGGCGACGGGCCGGGCGTTCCGGCATACGAACGTACTGTTGCCCGCCCCTTTCCGGCGCGCGACAGTACGCCCACACCAGCGGTGCCATCGACGTTGCCGCTCCCCCGGCCAACCTGAGGAGATCGCGATGGCTCTACGACTCGCCGACGGCACCGCCTGGTCCGACACCCTCGCCCGCGCGGTGGCCGCCGCGCCCGAGGCGTTCGGCTCCCCGGTCGACGGTGTCACCACCCTGCACAACCTCGTCCGCGGTGACTGGCACGCCGTGGGCACCCCCAGCCCCGTACGCACGCCGGTGGACAACACCGTGCTGGTCAACCTGGCCCGCCTCGACGCGGAGTCCGCCCGCGCCGCGGTCGCGCACGCCGCCGCCGCGCACCGGGCCTGGGCCGGCACCCCGCTCGCCGAGCGCAAGGCCCGGGTCACCGACGCCCTGGACGCGCTCACCGCCCACCGCGACCTGCTCGCCCTGCTGCTGGTCTGGGAGATCGGCAAGCCGTGGCGGCTGGCCTGCGCCGACGTGGACCGGGCGCTGGACGGCGTCCGGTGGTACGTCGACGAGATCGACCGGATGCTCGCCGACGGCCGGGAGCCGCTGCCGGGACCGGTCAGCAACATCGCGTCGTGGAACTACCCGATGAGCGTGCTCGTGCACGCCGAGCTGGTGCAGCTGCTCGCCGGCAACGCGGTCATCGCCAAGACCCCCTCGCAGGGCGGGGCGGTCTGCCTCACCGTCGCGCACGCGCTGATGCGCCGGGCCGGGCTGCCCGCCACCCTGGTCTCCGGCGGCGGCGAGGAGCTGTCCGAGGTGCTCGTCCGGGCGCCCGAGATCGGCGCGGTGGCGTTCGTCGGCGGGCGCTCCAACGGCGGCAAGGTCGCCGCCGCGCTGCTCGACTCCGACAAGCGGCACTTCATCGAGCAGGAGGGCCTCAACGCCTGGGGCATCTGGAACTTCTCCCAGTGGGACCTGCTCGCCGGGCACCTCAAGAAGGGCTTCGAGTACGGCAAGCAGCGCTGCACCGCGTACCCGCGCTTCGTGGTCCAGCGGGACCTCGTCGACGAGTTCCTCGACATGTACCTGCCGGTCGTGCGCTCCGTCCGGTTCGGGCACCCGCTCGCCGTCGGCGACGACTGGACCGCCGGTGACCCGCTGCCCGAGCTGGACTTCGGCCCGCTGATCAGCGCCGCCAAGGCCGACGAGCTGCGCCGCAAGGTCGACGAGGCGGTACGCGGCGGCGCCGTGCCGCTGCACCGGGGCAAGCTCACCGGCGCGCCGTTCCTCGACGGACAGGACACCTCCGCGTACGTGGCCCCGTCGGTGCTGCTGGCCCCGCCCGGCCGGTCCCGGCTCATGCACGCCGAGCCGTTCGGCCCGGTCGACACCATCGTCGTGGTGGACACCACCGACGAACTGCTGGCCGCGATGAACGCCTCGAACGGCGCGCTGGTCGCCTCGCTGGCCTGCGACGACGAGGAGCTGGCCGGCAAGCTCGCGGTCGACCTCCAGGCGTTCAAGGTGGGCATCAACAAGCCGCGCTCCCGGGGCGACCGGGACGAGCCGTTCGGCGGCCGGGGCGCGTCCTGGAAGGGCGCCTTCGTCGGCGGCGACCTGCTGGTGCACGCGGTGACCCAGGGCGGCGACGGCCGCCTCTACGGCAACTTCCCCGACTACAACAGCTACCCGACGACCTGAGCTGCGAGGAGGGCACTCTGTTGACGCACAGCGATGGCAGGGTGCCCTCCCTGACACCCGACGGTCGCCACGGCGACTCGCCTGGTCGCTAGCATCGACAGGTGTCCGCACTCGCGCAGATCTCCCTCGGGGTGACCGACTGCGAGCGGGCCGGCGCATTCTGGGCCGCCGCGCTCGGCTACCGACGCCGCCCGCCCCGCTATCCGGGCGACGACTGGATCGTGCTGGAGCCGCCGCCCGGCCAGCCCGGCGCCGCCCTCGCCATGGACCTCAGCGAGAGCCCGGTCGAGGAGTTTCCCCGGATCCACTTCGACCTCGACGCCGGCGAGGTGGACCTCGACGACGAGGTCTCCCGACTGGTCGCGCTCGGTGCCCGCCGGGTCGACTGGCCGCACTACCCCGCCGACCCGCACCCCACCGAGCCGCCGTACGTGGTGCTCGCCGACCCGGAGGGCAACCGGTTCTGCGTGCAGGGCCGCCACACGGGCGACGGCTGACACCCCACCCGTGCCGTCCGGACGGCGGCGGACCTCACACCCCGTGCCGCGCGGACGCGCCCTCGACCAGCGGAACGGTGAGGGTCACCAGGCCGCCGTCCCGCTCGGCCGGCGTGGGCCGGCCGAGCCGCCGCACGGTGCGCAGCATCGGGGCGTTCTCCGCGTGGACGTGCAGCACCAGGGCCGCGTAGCCGGCCTGCTCGGCGTGCCGGACCAGCCGGCGCAGCAGGGCCGAGCCGAGGCCCCGACGCTGCCAGTCGTCGCGGACCAGCAGCGCCACCTCGGCCTCGTCGCCCTCGGCGAGCAGGTTCGCCATCGCCACGACCGACTCCGCCCCGGTGTCGCCGGCCGGCTGCGTCGCCCCAGCGTCGCCGGCCGTGGCGAGCAGGGTCACGCCCCGGGCCGGCTCCAGCAGCCGGCGCAGCCGGGCCGTGGCCGGCGTCCCCGCGCCGCCGAGGTAGCGCCGGTACCGGCTGTGCGCCGAGCAGCCCTCGTGCAGCTCGACCACGCCGGGCAGGTCGTCGGCGGTCGCGGGCCGTACGGTCGCCTCGGCGCCGTCGGGCAGCACCAGGGTGACCTGCTCGGCGGCCCGGCGCACGACGGCGGCCGACAGCTCGACCAGGGCCTGGGCGCGGGCGTACTCGGCCGGGGTGAAGCCCGGCACGGCGCGGCGCAGCGCGTACGACCCGCCGGCCGGGTCGTCCAGCAGCATGGTGGTGTCGGCCAGCCCACCGCCGCAGCCCGCCGACGCGGGTCGCCAGGCGACCGCGTCCGCGCCGAGCAGGGCGCGCAGCGCCTCCCCGGTCGCGTCCGGGTCCCGCACCAGCCGGGTGGCCAGCCCGAGTGCCCGGGTCGGCTGGTCGGCGAGCCCGCGCGCCTCGCTGCGCGCCACCCAGCAGTCCCGGCCCCGCCCCCGCCGCACGGCGGCGACGAGGCCGGCCTCGTCGAGCGTGTCCGGCGCGTCGACCAGGAAGTCGTCGACGGCGCCCCGCTCGGTGGTGTGCACCTGCACGGCGAGGATGTTGACCCCCCGCAACGCCAGGCTGGCCGTGAGCACCGACAGGTAGCCCGGCCGGTCGTCCACGGTCGCTCGGATCCGCCACAGCGTCATGGTCCGCTCCCTTCCGCCTACGACCCTCGTCGGTGGCTGTTGCGGGCCGGTTGCCCGGGGGTGACGGCTACGGTTCCGTCGCGCGACCTGCGCCACAGTGCCGGCCGTCGGGCCGGCGCAGAGGTCCCCGCTGGCTCAGGTCCGGGCCGGCTCGGCGACGTGGGGCCGGCTCAGGGCTTGGCGGCCACCGGCGGCGCCCCGACCAGGTCGAGCCGGTCGCCGAGGATCACCGCGGCGGCCCGGACGAGCTGCGCCAGCCGGTCCACCTCCGTGGCGTGGAACGCCGCCGCGGCCGGCGTACCGGCGCACTCCCGGGCCACCACCAGCACCAGGCCGGCCCGGCCGAACGGCGCGACCGCGACGTGCGCGCCGCCGGGCGTGCTGATCGCCCGGGCCCGCAGCGGGGTCACCTCCGGCAGCGGCGGCGGTACGGGCGCGCGCCAGCTCGCGTACCCGACGGTCGCCTCCCCGGCGGCCCCGCTCCGGGCGGCCCAGTCCACCGGCACCACCGCGGCGACCGCCCAGTCGGCGGCGAGCAGCCCGGGAACGGCGTCGACCAGCGTGGCGACGCCGTCGACCGGGTTGGCCGCGACCTGGGCCAGCAGCTCGGCGTCCTGCCCGGAGGTGGTGGGCGCGCCGATCGCCCGCCACACCCCGTCCACCCGGACGCCGGGGATCGCCGCCAGCCCGGCGAGCAGCCGCTCGACCCGCGCCGCGCCCGGCCAGACCACGGTGAAGTCGTCCACCGCCCGCCCGCCGAGCCGCTCCAGGACGACCACCTGGACGATGTCCGCACCGGACACGCCCATGGTGCGCGCCACCTGACCGAGCGTGCCCGGACGGTCCGGCAGGGTGACCCGAACTCGCAGCAACATGTCTGAACCCTCCGCTCGGCGGGCCGGCACCGCTGGCCGGCAGGCTGGGCCCCAGCCTGGCCGGTGGGCGTTTCGCCCCTGTTGCCGCGGCATGTCCCGAGGGTCAACTCCCGACCTTGACAACATGGCGGAGCTGCCATCAACTAAACGGATGACCGAGCCGGCCGTCGACGCGCACGGGCCGGGCAGCAGCCCCGCCGCCGCCCCCCGCGGGCTGGATCTCGACCGGCTCGCCGCCCACCTGGCCCGGCACCGGCCCGAGCTGGCCGACGGCCCGCTGCGGGCCCGGCTGATCGCCGGCGGCAAGTCCAACCTGACCTACCTGCTGCACGCCGGCGGGCACGAGGTCGTGCTGCGCCGCCCGCCGCTCGGGCACGTGCTGGCCACCGCGCACGACATGGCCCGGGAGTACCGGGTGATCTCCGCGCTGGCGCCGACCGACGTGCCGGTGCCCGCCGCGCTGCTGCTCTGCGAGGACGCCGAGGTGATCGGCGCGCCCTTCTACCTGATGGAGCGCGTGCACGGCGAGGTGTTGCGCACCCGAGCCCAGACCGACCCGCTCACGGACGGCCAGCGGCGGGAGCTGGCGCTGGCGATGATGGACACCCTCGCCGCGCTGCACGCGGTCGAGCCCGCCTCGGTCGGGCTGGGCGACTTCGGCCGCCCGGAGGGCTACCTCGCGCGGCAGGTCCGCCGGTGGGCCGGCCAGCTCGACCGGTCCCGCAGCCGGCCGCTGCCCGGCATCGAGGAGCTGCGGGACCTGCTCGCCGGCACCGTGCCGGAGGGCGCCAACGCCGGCCGGATCGTGCACGGCGACTACCGGCTGGACAACCTGCTCGCCACCGTCGACCCGGTGGCCGTACGGGCCGTGCTCGACTGGGAGATGGCCACCCTCGGCGACCCGCTGGCCGACCTGGGGCTGCTGCTGACCTACTGGGACGTGCTCGGCGGCAGCGAATCGGCCGCCGGCAACCCGGTCGCCGACGGGCTCGGGCCGCGCGCCGGGTTCCCCACCGGGACGGAGCTGATCGAGCGGTACGCCGGGCGCGGCGACGTCGACGTCGGGCCGTTGCACTGGCACGTCGCGCTCGGCTGCTTCAAGCTCGCGGTGATCTGCGAGGGCATCCACTACCGGCACACGCTCGGGCAGACGCTCGGCGAGGGCTTCGACCGGATCGGCGACATGGTGGCACCGCTGGTCGAACACGGGCTGACCGCCGCCAGGGAGCGTTGATGGACTTCGCCTACGACACCCGCACCGAGCAGCTGCGGGCCGAGCTGACCGCGTTCCTGGACGAGCACGTGTACCCGGCCGAGCCGGTGCACGCCGCGCAGGTGGCCGCCGCCGGCGACCCGTGGGCCCGGCCCCCGGTGATGGCCGAGCTGAAGGCCGAGGCGCGCAAGCGCGGCCTGTGGAACCTCTTCCTCCCCGACCCGCGCCACGGCGCCGGCCTGACCAACCTCCAGTACGCCCCGCTGGCCGAGCTGACCGGGCGCAGCCCGCACCTGGCCCCGGAGGCGCTCAACTGCGCCGCGCCCGACACGGGCAACATGGAACTGCTCGCCGAGTTCGGCTCGCCGGAGCAGCAGGAGCGCTGGCTGCGCCCGCTGCTGGAGGGCGAGATCCGCTCCGCGTTCTGCATGACCGAGCCGGAGGTGGCGTCCTCGGACGCGACAAACATCGCCACCCGGATCACCCGCGACGGCGACCACTACGTGGTCGACGGGCGCAAGTGGTGGTCGTCCGGGGCGATGGACCCGCGCTGCGAGATCTTCATCGTGATGGGCAAGACCGACCCGGCGGCCGACCGGCACCGCCAGCAGAGCATGATCCTGGTGCCCCGGGACACCCCGGGCGTCACCGTGCGGCGGGGCATGACGGTGTTCGGCTACAGCGACGCCTCGCACGGCGGCCACGCCGAGGTCGACTTCGCCGACGTCCGCGTACCGGTGGAGAACCTGGTCGGAGCGGAGGGCACGGGATTCGCGATCGCCCAGGCCCGGCTCGGTCCCGGCCGGATCCACCACTGCATGCGGCTGATCGGCATGGCGGAACGGGCCCTGGAGCTGCTCTGCCGGCGGGCGCTCGAGCGGGTCGCGTTCGGCCGGCCGCTCGCCGAACAGGGCGTGGTACGCGAGTGGATCGCCGAGTCCCGGGTGCGCATCGAGCAGGCTCGGCTGCTGGTGCTCAAGACCGCCTGGCTGATGGACACGGTCGGCAACAAGGGTGCGCACACCGAGATCCAGGCCATCAAGATCGCCACTCCCGCCATGGCCGAGTGGGTGATCGACAAGGCCATCCAGGCGTACGGCGGAGCCGGCGTCAGCCAGGACACCCCGCTCGCCGCCCTCTGGGCCCAGTCGCGGACGCTGCGCCTGGCGGACGGCCCAGACGAGGTCCACCGTTCCTCGCTGGCGAAGCGCGAACTGCGCCGCTGGTCCAACTGACCCCAAGACACCCCACACCGCGCTTCCCGCCCGCTCCCCCAGCCCGGCCCGTTGATCATGAAGTTATTGTCGCGACACGCCGACGTCGAGGGCGACAACTTCATGATCAACCCGGGGGGTGGGTGGGGTGGTGGGTCAGGCGGAGGCGCGTTCGATCAGCTGGGTGTCCAGGAGGATGTGGGGCGACGGGAGCTCGTCGCCGCGGATGCGGCTGACCAGCAGGCGGGCCATCTGCCGGCCCATCTCCTCCACCGGCTGGAAGACCGTGGTCAGCGGCGGCTCGGCCTGCCGGGCGATCGGGGCGTCGTCGAAGCCGATCACCGCGACGTCCTCCGGCACCCGCCGGCCCGCCTCGCGCAGCGCGCGCAGCGCCCCGAACGCCATCAGGTCGGAGGCGACGAAGACGGCGTCGAGGTCGGGGCAGTCCTCCAGCAGCCGACGCATCCCAGCCGCCCCGCTGCCCTCGCTGAAGTCGCCGTACGCGATCATGGCGGGGTCGACCCCGCCCCCGGCGGCCCTGACGGCCTCCTTGTAGCCGGTCAGCCGGCCCAGGCCGGCGCCCATGTCCTGCGGGCCGGCGATGGTGGCGATGCGCCGCCGCCCCCGACCGGCCAGGTGTTCCACCGCCCGCCGGGCGCCGCCCACGTTGTCCACGTCGACGTAGTACGCGGGCTGCGCGCCGGGTTGCAGCATCCGGGCCGGGCGGCCGCCGAGCACGGTGGGCAGGCCGCGCTCCTCCAGCAGGGTGGGCAGCGGGTCGGAGTCGTGCAGCGACAGCAGCAGGACCCCGTCGACGTGCTGGTTGGTCAGGTGGTGCTCGACCCGCTCCCGTTCGATCGGCGACTGCACCATGGCCAGCCAGAGCTGCAACGGGGTCTCCAGCAGCCCCGAGCTGACGCCCCGGACGATGCCGGCGAAGAACGGCTCGGTGAAGACCCGGTCGCCGGATTCCGACACCACCAGGGCGATCGAGTCGGTGCGCTGTGTCACCAGGGCACGGGCGGCCCGGTTTGGCACGTACCCCAGCTCGGCGATGGCCTGCTGCACCGCGGCGCGCGCCTCGGGGCTCACCTGGGGTGAGCCGTTGACCACCCGGGAGACCGTCCCGCGACCGACGCCGGCGCGGGCGGCGACGGCGTCGAGGGTCGGGCGCCCGAGCGACCGGGTGCGCTGCGTTGTCATTGTCTGCTCCTCCGACGGCGGACCGGCCCCGGCGCCACCCCGTGCGGGGTGGCGCCGGGGCCGCCCGTTGATGGCTGGCCCTGGCCTATTGTGCGGCCAGACCGTTGCGTCGGATCACCTCGGCGTACCACCTGGCGCTGGACTTGGGAATGCGGACCTGGCTGTCGTAGTCGACGTGGATCATCCCGAACCGCTTGGTGTAGCCCCAGGCCCACTCGAAATTATCCATCAGCGACCAGGCGAAGTACCCGCGCAGGGGCACCCCGGCCTCGATCGCCTCGTGCGCGGCGCGCAGGTGGGCGTCGAAGTACGCCAGCCGGTCGGCGTCGTCGACCTGCCCGTCGACCACCTCGTCCACGAAGGCCGAGCCGTTCTCGGTGACGTAGAGCGGCAGGTCCGTGTACTCCTCGTGCACCCGGCGCAGCGTCTCCACCAGGCCGGGGGCGTCGATCTCCCAGTTCATGTCGGTCACCGGGACGCCCCGGGTGACGAACCGGACGTCCTCGCTGCCCGGCCAGCACGACGGCGCCCGCCAGTACGGCTCCGGCTCGGCGTCGGGATCCGGCGCGGCGACGACGTGGCGGCTGTAGTAGTTGACGCCGACCACGTCCAGCGGGGTGGAGATGGTCGCCAGGTCCCCGTCGCGCACGTGCCCGAAGTCGGTGACCTTGGCGAGGTCGGCCATCAGGTCCGCCGGGTAGGACCCGCGCAGCAGCGGGTCCAGGAAGAAGCGGTTGGCCAGCCCGTCGATGCGCCGCGCGGCGTCGACGTCGGCGGGCGCCTCGCTGGCCGGGGTGACCGGGTAGAGGTTGACCGTCACCCCGACCTCGGCGGTCGGCCGGGCCGCGCGCAGCGCCTGCACCGCGAGGCCGTGGCCGAGCATCAGGTGGTGTCCGGCCCGTACGGCGTCCGCGCCGTCCGAGCGGCCCGGCGCGTGCACCCCGGAGCCGTAGCCGAGGAACGCCGAGCACCACGGCTCGTTCAGCGTGGTCCAGTAGCGCACCCGGTCGCCGAGCGCGTCGGCGACCAGCGTGGCGTAGTCGGCGAACCGCGCGGCGGTGTCCCGGGCCGGCCAGCCGCCGACGTCCTCCAGCGGCTGCGGCAGGTCCCAGTGGTAGAGGGTCAGCCACGGCTCGATCCCGTGCCCCAGCAGTTCGTCGACGAGCCGCCGGTAGAAGTCGAGCCCCTCGGCGTTGGCCGGGCCGGTGCCGCCCGGCTGCACCCGCGGCCAGGAGACCGAGAACCGGTACGACTTCAGCCCCAGCTCGGCCATCAGCGCGACGTCGGAGCCCAGCCGGTGGTAGTGGTCGCAGGCCACGTCACCGGTGTGCCCCTCGACCACCCGTCCCGGGGTGTGGCTGAAGGTGTCCCAGATCGACGGGGTCCGGCCGCCCTCGGCCGCCGCGCCCTCGATCTGGTACGCGGCGGTGGCCGCGCCCCAGAGGAAGCCGGGCGGGAAGGTCAGCGGCGGACGGTCGTCGACGACGCCGACGGCGGGTGGGCTGGCGGGGTTGCTCACGACTTGACGGCACCTTCCATGATGCCGCCCACGATCTGGCGGCCGAACACGATGAACACGATCACCAACGGTAGAGTGCCGACCGCCGTGGCGGCGAACACCTGCGAGTAGTCGGTGTAGTAGGCGTACGACAGGAAGGCCAGCGAGACCTGGAGCGTCGGGTTCTCGGAGGTGAGCACCGCGTACGGCCACAGGAACGAGTTCCAGGTCTCCATGAACGTCAGCAGGCCGAGCACTGCGGCGGCCGGCCGCAGCGCGGGCAGCACGATGCTCCAGTAGATGCGGAAGGTGCTCGCCCCGTCCACCCGGCCCGCCTCGATCAGCTCGTCGGAGATGGCCTGGGTGGCGTACTGCCGCATCATGAACACGCCGAACGCGCTGACCAGGAACGGCACGGTCACCGCGTAGAGGGTGTCGAACCAGTTGAGGTCCTGGATCATGCCCCAGAGCGGGATGAGGCCGAGCTGCGTCGGGATCATCATGGTGACGATGATCGTCAGCAGCAGGGCGTTGCGGCCCCGGAAGCGCAGCTTGGCGAAGGCGAAGCCGGCCAGCGAGCCGGTGATCACCACGGAGACCGTCACGATGCCGGAGACGATCACCGAGTTGAGCAGGCCGGTGAGGAAGTTCGCCGCCTCGTTGTCGAGTACGCGGCCGAAGTTGTCGCCGAACGACCCGGACGGCGTGACCGGTGGCGGGACGTCGTTGATCGAGTCCAGGCTGCGGGTGGCGATGACCACCATGTAGTAGAACGGGTAAATCGAGAACAGCGTCGCCAGGACGAGCGCGACGTAGGTCAGCGGGCTGGTGCGCCACAGGCGCCGGGATGCCGAGTTCATCTGGGCGTTCCTCACTTCACCGTGCGGCGGACGAGCAGGAAGTTGATCCCCGAGACGAGGGCGATCATCAGGAACATCGCCCAGGCGACCGCGGCGCCGTAGCCGGCGGTGTTGAGGTTCTCGATGCCCAGCTCGTACATGTACATCGCCAGGGTCTGGAACTCGCGCTGGTCGCCGCCGATGATGTTGCCGTTGGCGAAGACGAGCGGCTCGGTGAAGAGCTGGAGCCCGCCGATCGTGGAGAGGATCACCACGAAGACGAAGGTCGGGGTGAGCATCGGCAGGGTGATCCGCCAGAACTGCTTCCACTGGCTGGCGCCGTCGAGCGCCGCCGCCTCGTACAGGTCGCGCGGGATGGCCTGCATGCCCGCGAGCAGGATCAGGGTGTTGTAGCCGGTCCACCGCCAGTTGACCATGGAGGCGATGGCGGTCCAGGAGCTCCAGCGTTCGGCGTCCCAGTCGACCGCGTCGATCCCGACGAAGCTCAGCAGCCAGTTGATCACGCCGAAGTCGCGCTGGAAGAGCATGCCGAAGACGATCGCCACGGCGGCGACCGAGACCACGTTCGGCATGAAGATCGCCATCCGGAACAGCGTGCGCGCGCGCAGGAAGGTGCGGTTGAGCAGGTTCGCCAGGAACAGGGCGAGCAGCAGCTGCGGGATGGTCGACAGCAGGAAGATGCCGAAGGTGTTGAGCGTGGCGTTCCAGAAGTACTCGTCCTTGACCAGGGCGACGTAGTTGTCGAACCCGATGAAGCTGTGGTCGCCGATCAGGTTCCAGTCGTGCAGGGACATCCAGGCGGTCCGCAGCATCGGGTAGAGCCCGAAGATGCCGAAGACCACGAAGAACGGCGCGATGTAGAGGTACGGCGAGTACTTGAGGTCCATCCGGGTCAGCGAGTGCGACCGGGACCGGCGCCGCGCGGGCGGGCGGGGTGGCGGTGCGGCGGGAGACGGCGGCGCCGTCGTGGCCGAGAGGCTCATGCGGGGTCCTTTCCCGGCGTCGGCACGGGCGCGCGCCGACGCCCAGGCGCTCTTACGCGAAAACGGGACGGCGCCGATGGCGTCCGGGGCGGAACGGGGACGGCGCCGGTGGCGTCCGGGTGTGTGGACCCGGACGCCACCTGGCGATGAGGTGGGTCAGAAGGCGCCCTGCGTCTTGGCGTCCTTCGCGAACTGCTCCCAGGCCTTGTCCTTCGTGGCCTGTCCCTGTTCGTACGAGCGCAGCGCCGGCTCGAACGCGTTCTCCTTCACCGCCTGGTGCTTCGGGCCGAGGTGCAGCGGCTGGATCTTGGCGACGCTCTCACCGAAGATCTTGCCGGTCGGCGCGTTGTTGAAGTACTCGTTGGTGTAGGCGAGGAACTCCTGGTTCTTCAGCGCCTCCAGGTTGGTCGGCAGCGGGCCCTTGAGCTTGAACGCCGCCACCTGGCTCTGCGCATTGGTCAGGTACTCGGCGAGCTTCGCCGCCTCCTTGGGGTACTTGCTCTGGGTCGGCACGCCGAGCCAGGAGCCACCCCAGTTGCCGGCGCCGCCGGGCACCGGGGCGACGTCCCACTTGCCCTTGTTCTGCGGGCCGGAGTTGTCCGCGACGATGCCGAGCATCCACGACGGGCAGAAGGTCGCCGCGAAGGTGCCCTGCTTGAAGCCGGCCGACCACTCCGGCGACCAGGTGGCCGTCTCGGCGGTGATCTTGGCGTCGGCCATCGCGACCGCGGTGTCCCAGGAGGTCTTCACCGCCGCGCTCTTGTCCGCGACGACGTTGTCGTCCTTGTCGTAGAACAGCTCGCCGCCCTGCTGGAACATCACCGCGCTGGCGGCGGTGGTGACCGAGTCGAGCAGTCCCTTGCCGGTGGCGGTGCGGTACTTCTTACCGGTCTCGATGAAGGCGTTCCAGTCCGGCCAGAGGGCCGCGACCTGGTCCCGCTCGACCGGCAGCTTGGCCGCCTGGAAGAGGTCCCGGCGGTAGCAGACGGCGAGGCTGCCGACGTCGGTCGGCAGGCCGATCAGCCGGCCGTCGGGCGCCTTGCCCAGCTCCCACTTCCAGGGCAGGTAGTCCTTGCTGTGGTCGGAGACCAGCGGGGCGAGGTCGGCCCAGTTGGCCGGGTTGGCCTTGAACTCGTTGAGGATGCCCTCTTCCAGGGCGACCACGTCGGCCGCGCCCTTGCCGGTGGCGAGCGCCCGCACGATCTTCGGCCGGTACTCGTTGAGCTGGGCGGTCTTGCGCAGCTCGACCTTGATGCCGGTGTCCTTCTCGTACTGCTTGATGATCTCGTCGTAACCGAACTCGCCGAACGTGTCGACGACCAGCTTGGCGGGCTTCTCGCCGGCCGCTGGCGCGTCGTCGTCCTTGCCGCAGGCCGCGAGACCGCCGATGGCGGTTATCGCGGCCAGGGCGGCAGCCGCCATGCGGGTGCGCCGCGTGGTGAGGCTCATCGGAGACCCCTCTTTCGGTGGTGAGGCTGACTGGGTGTGGTGGGGGGTGCCGTGCGCGCCGTCTGCACCGGTCGGGGCCGGTGGTCGACGTCCGGAGCGGGGCGCGGGTGAGTCGTGCCACGTTCGCGGGAGCGCTCCCATGAGATTGCCGGCGGGTGTCGAAGGTGTCAATAGGCCCATGGGAGCGTTCCCAGATCGTTACCGCGTGTGCGTACACCCCGACTGCCGCACGTCGCGGGCCGACCCGCCGGGCGGCGCCACCTGGGCACCCGCCCCGTTGAAGCGGTTCAGCAGGCCCGGACGCGGGCGACGGACACGCTGAGCGGCCCGTCGCGCACCCTGCGTGCGGCCGGAACGCGCCGCAGCCGAACCGGCCCCAACGCGCCGCAGCCGAAGCGGCCGGAACGCGCCACAGCCGAAGCGGTTCAGCGGCAGCAGCGGTTCAGCGGCAGCGGCGGGGGTGCGCGGCGAAGGCGGCGCAGGAGTTCAGCAGAAGCGGCGGGGGCGCGCGGCGAAGGCGGCGTGGCGGTTCAGCAGAAGCGGCGCAGCAGGGTGCCGGCCCGGCCCGCATCGAAGGCGGCCGGGTCGAACCGGTCGCCCACCCGGTCCCGCGCCTCCGGGTGCCCGGGGTGGGCCGGGTCCGTCAACGCGGCCAGCAGCGCCTGGTAGCCGGCCGGGCCGCCGACGTCCTCGGACGGGCACGCCCGCTCGCCGTCCAGGCAGGACGGGTACCGCTCGTCCGGATCGGCCGTGAAGGCGTCCTCCACCACCAGGTCGTGCTCCCACCAGTCGCCGAAGTCGTACGTGTAGTGGAAGCGGCTGCCCTTGCCGAGCACCGCGTCGAGGCGGACGTCCAACTCGTCGCGCAGGGCCAGCTCGCCGTCGGGATCGGGCTCGCCGTACTGGCGACCCTCGATCTCGAACGAGTGCAGGTGGCAGTCCCGCCAGCCCATGGCGTGCTGCACCACCCGGTGCAGCCGGTCGAGGGTGTAGCCGCCCGGGACGAGCACCCTGCGCCAGACGGGCGGCCGGACCCCGGCCAGGGAAATCTTCAGCTGGAAGATCTGACGCGGCATGCTGTCCCATCCTTCCTCGGCATAGGCTGCGGGCATGATCTGCCGAGCGTGCCGGGCCAGGCGGCACGACGACTGTCCGGGGCGGAACTGGTGCGACTGCCAGCACCGTACCCCCCGACCCACCCCTCCCGTCACCGGTCCGGCCGGCGAATGAACGTCGGAATCCCGATTTCGGCGCTCTGGCCGCGGGCGTCGGCGCGACCGCTGGACGACGCCGCGCTCACCGCGCTCTACGGCCGCTCCGACCGCCCCCACCTGCGGATGAACTTCGTGACCAGCGTGGACGGCGGTGTCTCCGTCGACGGCTACTCCGCCGGGCTCTCCGGCGAGCCGGACAAGCGCGTCTTCGGGCTGCTGCGCATGCTCTGCGACGCCCTGCTCGTGGCCGCCGGCACGCTGCGGCACGAGGGCTACCGGGCGGTACGCCTCAACGAGCGGCGCCGGGCGTGGCGCCGCGAGCACGGGCTCGCCGAGTACCCGACGCTGGTCGTCGTCTCCGGCTCGCTCGACCTCGACCCGGCGCAGGCCGCGTTCGCCGACGCGCCGGTGCGGCCCGTGGTGCTCACCCGGGCCGACGCCGTGGCACCCCCCGGCCTGACCGGGGTCGCCGACGTGGTGCGCTGCGGCGACGGCCGGGTCGACCTCGCGGCGGGCCTGGCCGAGCTGCGCCGCCGCGGCCTCGGCCAGGTGCTCTGCGAGGGCGGCCCGCAACTGTTCGGCGCGCTCACCGCCGCCGACCTCGTGGACGAGGTCTGCCTCACCGTCGCCCCGCTGCTGGCCGGGGCGGGCCCGGGGCGGATCACCGCCGGCGACCCCAGCGACGTACGCCACCTGCCGCTGCGACACGTGCTCGCCGCCGCCGACGGGGTGCTCATGCTCCGCTACGCCCGCGACCGACCGTGACCGGGCGGGCACCCTGCGGTTGACGAGCGCCGATGGCGGGGTGGCGTCCGCCGCGTCGCGTGGCAACGTGTCGTACTCCTCGGGCAGGATGCAGGGCGTGTGCCCCGACCGCGACGACCAGCCGACCGGAGTTGCCCGATGACTGACGACGGGTTCGACGGCCCGGGCGAGGTGGTCGGCCGGGTGCTGGGCACCGCCGATGCCACCCCCCTGCAGTTCTGGACCGCGGTCTCCCCTGACAGCTACCTCCAGCTCGACGACGTCGTGGTGACCCGGCGGGAGCTGCCCGACCGCGAGCCGGTGACGATCGCCGGGGTGGTCACGCAGGTCCGCGCCCGGCACGAGGGCGCCCAGTTCGACTCCGACGTCTTCGCCATCGCCGACGGCACGCTGCCCGCGCAGGTGCAGGAGGCCGCCGAGATCACCACGACCCGTGTCGACCCGGAGCTCTACGTGCCGCCGTCGCCCGGTGCGGTGGTGCACCGCGCCGAGGGTGACGCCCGGGCCCGGGCGCTGCACTTCGACCGGATGGAGCGGCGCATCCCGATGGGTATGGGCCGCGACGGGGTGCCGGTCTACCTCAACGCCGACTTCCTCGACGGCAGCCGGGGCGCGCACGTGTCGATCTCCGGCATCTCCGGGGTCGCCACGAAGACGAGCTTCGCCACCTTCCTGCTCTACTCGGTCTTCCGCTCCGGGGTGCTGGGCGGCGACGCCGTCAACGCCAAGGCGCTCATCTTCAACGTCAAGGGCGAGGACCTGCTCTTCCTCGACCATCCCAACACCCGGCTGGACGACCCCACCCGCGCCGCGTACGCGAAGCTCGGCCTGGCCGCCGGCGCGTTCCCGGACGTGCGGGTCTACGCCCCGCCCCGGGTGGGCGACTCCTCCGGCACGCCCGACGTGAGCAGCCGCCTCACCGGGGTGGACAGCTTCTACTGGACGCTGAGCGAGTTCTGCGCCGACCGCCTGCTGCCCTACGTCTTCGCCGACGCCGACGACGAACGCCAGCAGTACACGATGGTGGTGCACTCGGTCACCGCCCACCTGGCCCGGCACGCGCAGCCCGCCGACGGCGGCATCAGCATCGACGGGGTACGGCTCGGCTCGTACGCCGACCTGGTCGACCACGTCGTCGAGCAGCTCAACGACGACGAGACCCGCTCCGACTGGGCCGGCAGTGCCGTCGGGCTGGGCACGGTCAACGCGTTCGCCCGGCGGTTGATCGGCAGCAAGAAGGACCTGTCCCGGCTGATCCGGGGCGACCTGGCCACCCGCCGCCCGCACTCGATCAACACCGCCGAGAGCGCCCAGGTCACCGTGGTCGACCTGCACAACCTCCCGGACCGCGCGCAGCGGTTCGTGGTCGGCGTGACGCTCAAGAGCGAGTTCGAGCGCAAGGAGAAGGCCGGCACCGCCAAGCCGCTGCTCTTCGTGGTGCTCGACGAGCTCAACAAGTACGCCCCCCGCGAGGGCTCCTCCCCCATCAAGGAGGTGCTGCTCGACATCGCCGAGCGGGGCCGCTCGCTCGGGGTGATCCTGGTCGGCGCCCAGCAGACGGCGAGCGAGGTGGAGCGGCGGATCGTCACCAACTCGGCGATCCGGGTGGTGGGCCGGCTCGACCCGGCCGAGGCGTCCCGCCCGGAGTACGGCTTCCTGCCGCCCGCCCAGCGCCAGCGCGCGCTGCTGGCCAAGCCGGGCACGATGTTCGTCAACCAGCCCGACATCCCGGTGCCGCTCTGCCTGGAATTCCCGTTCCCGGCCTGGGCCACCCGGGTCTCCGAGGCCGGCCGCGCCCCGTCCGAGACGCTCCGGTCGATCACCCAGTCCGTCGACCCGTTCGCCGTCGTCGGCTCCGGTGGCGGCACCTCCGACGACGACATCCCGTTCTAGGGGGACATACCCGTGAAGATCCTGCACACCTCCGACTGGCACGTCGGCAAGGTCCTCAAGGGGCAGTCGCGGGCCGAGGAGCACAAGCGGGTCCTGGCCGGCGTGATCGACGTCGCCCGCGCCGAGTCACCCGACCTGGTCATCGTCGCCGGTGACCTCTACGACACCGCCGCCCCGACGCCCGAGGCCACCCGGCTGGTCACCCGGGCCCTGACCGCGCTGCGCCGCACCGGCGCCGACGTGGTGGCCATCGGCGGCAACCACGACAACGGCCAGGCCCTCGACGCGCTGCGGCCCTGGGCCGAGGCCGCCGGCATCACCCTGCGCGGCGGGGTCCGGGACAACCCGGACGAGCACGTCGTCGACGGCACCACCGCCGGCGGTGAGCGCTGGCGGCTGGCCGCGCTGCCGTTCCTCTCCCAGCGCTACGCCATCCGCGCCGTGGAGATGTACGAGCTGACCGCCGCCGAGACCACCCAGACGTACGCCGACCACCTGGGCCGGGTGCTGGGCCGGCTGACCGAGAGCTTCACCGAGCCGGACCGGGTGCACCTGGTCACCGCCCATGTCACCGTGGTCGGGGCGACCACCGGCGGCGGGGAGCGCGACGCGCACACCGTGCTGGGCTACGCGGTGCCGGCGACCGTCTTCCCGGGGACGGCGCACTACGTGGCGCTGGGCCACCTGCACCGCTCGCAGCGGGTGCTGGGCCCCTGCCCGATCCGCTACAGCGGCAGCCCGCTGGCGGTCGACTTCGGCGAGCAGGAGAACGTGCCGTCGGTGACCGTCGTCGAGGTCACCGCGACCACGGCGGCGCAGGTACGCGAGGTGCCGGTGACCGCCGCCACCACGCTGCGGACGGTCCGGGGCACCCTGGCCCAGCTCGCCGAGATGGACGTGCCGGACGCCTGGCTGCGGGTCTACGTGCGGGAGCAGCCGCGCGCCGGGCTGCGCGAGGAGGTGCAGGAGCTGCTCCCGCAGGCCCTGGAGATCCGGATCGACCCGGAGCTGCTGCCCGCCCCGGGCAGCGGCACGCGGGTGGCGCAGCGGGCGGGCCGCTCGCCCCGGCAGCTCTTCGCCGACTACCTGGACAGCCGGGGGCACACCGACGACGGGGTGCGGGAGCTCTTCGACGAGCTCTTCGAGGAGGTCGAGCACTGATGCGGCCGATGCGGCTGGACATGGCGGGCTTCACCGTCTTCCGCGACGAGACCACGATCGACTTCACCGACGCCGACTTCTTCGCGCTGGTGGGGCCGACCGGGTCCGGCAAGTCGACGGTGCTGGACGCCATCTGCTTCGCCCTCTACGGCACGGTGCCCCGCTGGGGTGGGGCGCGCGGGCTGGGCAACGCCCTGGCGCCGTCGGCCACCGAGGCGCGGGTCCGGCTGGTCTTCGAGTCCGCCGGTTCCCGCTACGTGGCGACCCGGGTGGTCCGCCGGGACGGCCGGGGCAACGTCAAGACGGCCAACGCCGGGTTGCAGCTGATGCCGGCCGGTTTCGACGTGACCAAGCTCGACACCGGGCTGAGCCCCGACGACCTCGGCGAGGTGGTGGCCGGCACCCCCGCCGAGATGGAGCAGGCGGTGCTGGAGGCGGTCGGGCTGCCGTACGAGCAGTTCACCAGCTGCGTGGTGCTGCCGCAGGGGCAGTTCGCGGACTTCCTGCACGCCAAGCCGGCCACCCGGCAGCAGATCCTGGTCAACCTGCTCGGCCTCGGGGTCTACGAGGACGTGCAGAAGCGGGCGACCGCGCGGGCCGCGCAGGCCGAGGCGAAGCTGGAGGCGGTCGACCAGGCGCTCGCCGGGCTCACCGACGTCGACGACGCCGCGCTGGAGGCGACGACCGGGCGGGTCGACCGGATGCGGGAGCTGGCCGGGGCGGTGGCGGGCGCCGTACCGGAGCTGGAGGCCGCCCGGGCGACGGCGCGGGAGGCGGGCGCGGCCCTGGCGGCGCTCGACGCCGACCTGGCGGTGCTGGCCGCCGTGCGCGCGCCGGACGGGGTGGCGGAGGTGACCCGGGCGGTCGCGGCGGCGCGGACCGGCGCGGACGAGGCGGCGACGGCCGTGTCGCTGGCCGAGGAGCGCGAGGAGAAGCTGCGCGGCGAGCTGGCCGCCGCCGGCGACGAGAGCGCGCTGCGGCTGCTGCTGCGGGCGTACACGGATCGGGAGAAGCTGGCCGGCGAGGCGGAGGCGGTCCGCGCGGCGGTGACCGGGGCGCAGGCCGAGCACGGCGCGGCGGTGGCGGCGCTGGCCGAGGCGCGGGCGGCGGCCGAGCGGGCCGAGGCGGAGCTGGAGGCGGCCTTCCGCGCCCACGAGGAGGCGAAGGCGACCGACCAGGCGGTGGCGCTGCGCGCGCACCTGCGCGCCGGGGCCGCCTGCCCGGTCTGCGAGCAGACCGTCGCGTCGGTGCCGGCGGTGCCGGCCGACTCGGCGGTGGCCGCCGCGACGGCGGCGGGACGGGCGGCGCGGGCCGCCAGCAAGGCCGCCCAGTCCGTGGTGCAGGAGCGCGACGGCGCGGCCCGGGAGCTGGAGCGGGTGCTGCTGCGCGCGCGGGCCCGCCAGGACCAGGTGCAGGCGCGGCTGGCCGAGCTGGACGACCAGCTGACCGGGGCGGCCGAGCCGGCGGTGCTGCGCCGCGAGCTGGACGACCACGCGCGGCTGCGCCGGGCGCTGGAGGAGTCGGCGGCGGCGGTGCGGGCCGGCCGGGACGCCGCCCGGCGGGCCCGGGCGGCGGTGGACGCCGCCGAGGAGCGGCTGCGGGCGACCTGGCGGGCGTTCGACGCGACCCGCGACGGGCTGGCCCGGTTCGGGCCGCCGACGGCGGACCGGGAGGACCTGGGCGCCGCGTGGGCCGCCCTCACCGGATGGGCCGGCGAGGAGTCGGCGCGCCGCCGCGCGGAGCGGGCCGGGCGGGCCGCGGCGGTGACGCAGGCCGAGGCGGTGGCCGCCGGCGTCGGCGAGCGCATCGCGGGCGTCCTCGCCGCCGCCGGGCTGCCGCCCACCGACGATCCGCTACGCGCCACCGACCGCGCCCTGGAGCGGGCCGAGGCCGACCTGCGCGAGCTGGAGCGGCGCCGGGAGCAGGCGGGTGGCCTGCGCGAGCAGCGGGCCGGGTACGAGCGCGAGGCGCAGGTGGCGCGGGCCCTCGCGGGGCACCTGCGGGCCAACAACTTCGAGCGGTGGCTGCTCGCCGAGGCGTTGGACCTGCTGGTCGACGGCGCCTCGGGCATCCTGCGGGAGCTTTCCGGCGGGCAGTACGACCTGGTGCACGACAAGGGCGAGTTCTTCGTGGTGGACCACCACGACGCGGGGCTGCGCCGGGGCGTGCGCACCCTGTCGGGCGGCGAGACCTTCCAGGCGTCGCTGGCGCTGGCGCTGGCGTTGTCGGAGCAGCTCGCCGGACTGTCCACGACGGCGGCGAGCCTGGAGTCGATCGTGCTGGACGAGGGCTTCGGCACGCTCGACGCGGCCACCCTCGACACGGTGGCCGCCACGCTGGAGAGCCTGGCCGCCCGGGGCGACCGGGTGGTCGGGGTGGTCACCCACGTGCCGGCCCTGGCCGAACGCATCCCGGTCCGCTTCGAGGTCAGCAAGGACGCCCGATCGGCGCGCGTCGAACGGACCGGCCGGTGAGCGGGGCCCGGGCGCGCGCGACGGAAGGATCGCTGCGGTGACCGATCCCCGGTTCTTCGTCGACGCGTGGGATCCGGCGTACGGCGCCTCGTTCGAGGCGGCGGGCGGCGGCGGTCCCGCGGCGCCGAGCAGCGCTCAGGTCGACGCGGACGCCGAGCTGCCGGCGGTCGACTGGCGGGCGATCGGGCCGCGTCCCGGCGTACGGGCCCCCGACGTGGTGCTGCTCGTCGACGGGGTGCGCCGGATCGACGCGAGCGTGTGGACGGCGGAGGACGACGGGGCGTCCTTCCCCGGCCTGGCCGCGTCGTACGCCGCCGGGGTGGTCCGGTGCGACCTGGAGCGCGGCGCGGCGCAGCTGGCCGGCGCGCGGGTCGGCCGGGGGCTGTTCACGGCCAGTCCCTCGGCGGTGGACGTGGTGGCCGGCAGCGTCCGCTACCCGGTGCACCGGGTCAGCGGCACGGGCGAGCTGAACAAGCTCCCGGCCGCCGTGCAGGGGCCGCTGACCGCGCTCGAGGTGGAGGTCTCGGGGGCGGCCCGCACCGACGGCGACCTGCTGGTGGTCGACGGCCCGCTGCGCAACCGGCGGCAACTGCCGCGCACGGTCGGCTACATCAAGACCCAGCACAGCCAGTACCTGGACGCCCGGCTGACCGCCGTGGTCACTCAGCTGGCGGCCGGTGAGCGCTCCCCGGTGTTCAAGCTCGGCACGGCCTGGGGCGGCTGGTCGTGGTATCTGCGGCTGCCGGTGGCCCTCGGCGCGCCGTGGGCGGGCATCGTCCGGATGGAGTGCTCCGCCGAGCTGAGCGTCGACGAGGCGGTGGGGTTGGCCGACCTGTCGCTGGTCACGCTGCCCCGCTTCGCCTCCACCCCCTACAAGGACCCTCGGGCGCCGCAAAATCTGATCCCGATCGCCGGCCTGGAGCGCCGGCTGCGGGCGCTGCTCGGCGACGCGCGGCTGTTGCACCGGGTGCTCACCGCCGCCGCCCGGGGACGGCGCTGATGGGACGCAAGCGGGCGGCCGACACGGTGGCCGCGCGGGTGGACACCGGCCAGGCCGAGCTGGTGCCCGATCCGGACCGGCCGGGATCGTGGACCCTGCTGCTGGACGGCGCCCCGCAGTCGCACGTGGACCTGGCCGACCCCACGCACCTGGAGTTCGAGTACGTCCGGCGGCTCGCCGCCGCGATCGACCTGGTGGCCCCGGCCGGCGCGCCGCTGCGGGTGCTGCACCTCGGCGGCGGCGCGCTGACCCTGCCCCGCTACGTGTCGGCAACCCGGCCCGGCTCCACCCAGCGGGTGGTCGAGGTGGACGGCGCGCTGGTGGAGCTGGTCCGTCAGGCCCTGCCGTGGCAGCCGGATCCCCGGCTCAAGGTGCGGGTGGCCGACGCCCGCGCGGTGCTCGCCGCCAGCCGGGACGCCAGCTACGACGTCGTGGTGGCCGACGTCTTCGCCGGTGCCCGCACCCCGGCCCACCTGACCTCGGTGGAGTACGCCGCCGAGGTGGCCCGGGTGCTGCGGCCCACCGGCTTCCACCTGGCGAACGTCGCCGACGGCCCGCCGCTGCGTCACGCCCGGGCGCAGGTCGCCACCCTCCGGTCGGTGCTGCCCCGGGCCTGCCTCGTCGGCGACGCGGCGGTGCTGCGCGGGCGGCGCTACGGCAACCTGGTGCTGGTCGCCGGCAGGGTCGAGCCGCCGGTGCCGGAGCTGACCCGGCGCGCCGCCGGGGACTGGTTCCCCGGTCGGGTGCTGGCCGGCGGGGAACTCGACCGCTTCGCGGGCGGGGCGCCGGTCGTCCGCGACGCCGACGCCACCGACTCGACCCCGCCGCCGCCCGGGATCTTCTCCGTGCGCCGCTGAGCGGAGTCCGCTCCGTGCGCCGTCGGGCGAGGTGCCCAACGCCGGGTGCGGGTGCGCCGGGTGCGGGAGCGGAATCTTTTCCGCGTGCCGTTGATCCGTTCGCGTGGGCGATGCGTACCAACGGGCGGCCGTGCCCGTGGGAGGCGGCCGATGTCATCGGACACCCGGAGGTCTGCATGCACGCGGTGGCGGCCGGTTGGCACGGCGACAGGGCGCGACCGGACTGGATGTCCGCGCGGTCCCAGTCCCGGCCGGACGCGGCGGCACGCGGGGTCGACGCCCGCCAGGCGCCTCGCCAGAATGGGCCGGTGACGCCGAAATCCGCCCCGGGGCGCCACCAGGCGGCACCGTCCACCGAGGCGGGTCACTCGGACCGACTGATCCGGCTGCTCTACGCCGAGCACGCCGGGCCGCTGCTGGCGTTCGTCATGCGACTCACGGGCGGCGACCGGCAGCGGGCGGAGGACATCGTCCAGGAGACGCTGCTGCGGGCGTGGCGCAACGCGCACCGGCTGGGCGTGCAGGGGCAGGGCTCGCTGCGGCCGTGGCTGGTCACGGTGGCCCGGCGGATCGCCATCGACGAGCACCGCAGCGAGCAGGCCCGGCCCGCCGAGACGTACGACCGGGACCTGACGGCGTTCGCCGAGGCGGACAGCACCGACCGGGTGCTGCGCACGATGACGGTGGCGGACGCGCTGCGTACGCTGAGCCAGTCGCACCGGGAGATCCTGGTGGCCACGTACTTCCGGGGTCGGACGGTGCCGGAGGCGGCCGAGGAGCTGGGCCTTCCGCTCGGCACCGCCAAGTCGCGGGTCTACTACGCGCTGCGCGCGCTGCGCACGGCTCTGCAGGAACGGGGGGTGACGGAATGAGCCGGGCGGACCACATGGACGTCGCGGCGTACGCGCTCGGCGTGCTGGACGAGCGCGACACGGAACGGTTCGAGGAGCACCTCGCCACCTGCTGGGCGTGCGCCGCCGAGCTGGAGACGATGGTGCCGGTCGTGGGCCTGCTCTCCGACATCGACGGCGAGACGATGGCCGCGCTGGAGCAGACCCGTACCGACCCGGCCCTGCTGGACCGGACGCTGGTCGCGGTCCGCGCCCACCGGCGGCGCAACCGGTTCCGGCAGCTGCTCGCCACGGCGGCGGCGGTGCTGGTCCTCGGTGGGGCGACCGGGCTCGGCTTCGCCAGCATCGCCGGTGACAGCGCCCCCGAGGTGGTGGCCGAGCCGACCGCCACCGCGCAGGTCGCCCCGCCGACGGTCAGCCGCTCCAGCGATCCGAACGACCCGGACATCGGCGGGACGCTGCCGGAGGGCGACCCGGTCAACGTCGTCGACCCGACCACCGGCGTCGAGGCGAGCTTCTTCGTCGTGTCGAAGGACTTCGGCACGGGCGTGGACTTCATCCTCGCCAAGCTGCCCGGGCCCCGGACGTGCCGGCTCGTCGTGGTGCGGAAGAACAACAGCACCGAGGTGGTCTCCACCTGGTCGGTGCCCGGCACCGGGTACGGCACCAACGCGCGTCCCGAAAAGCTGAGCCTGTCGGCGTCGACGTCGACGCGACTCGACGACATCAAGCAGTTCCAGGTGCAGTCGGTGGACGCCGGCGGGGTGGCGAGCCCGCTGGTCACGGTGCAGATGTAGCACCCCGTCGCGGAATCGGCGCCGGTCAGCCCGCACGACCGGCGTCGATTCCGCGTGCCGTTTCCACGAATGCCGTTGACGGAAACCGCACTCGTCGCGGGAAACGGATTTCCGGCCCGTTCGGTTCAACGATTTCCCGTGACATCGACCACGCTTTCGCATTCAACCTTGACAACGCTCTATCCGTATTGACCGGTGAACCGCATCAACGAGGAGGGCACGTGGCACAGATGAAGCGAACCGTCATCGTGGCGAGCGCGATGGTCGCGTTGACGGCCTGCGCTCCCGCCGGTTACGAGGGGGCGAACCCGGGCGCGGCCAACCCGGTCGCCGTGACCGCCGCCGAACCCACCGCGGCGGCCGAGCCCTCGGTCTCGCCGTCCCCGGCCGCCGACGCGCCGCCCGCCGACGCGGACCTGACCGAGGAGCTCAACGGCCGGAAGGTCGCCCGGATGGGCAGCGTGGTCACCGACCAGGACGGGTGGATCCTCTACCGCTTCGACAAGGACACCAACGACCCGCCCTCGTCGAACTGCGTCGACAAGTGCGCCCAGTTGTGGCCCCCGGCGCTGACCGACGGCGACCCGGAGCTCAACGGCGTCTCCGACGACAAGGTCGGCACCGTCACCCGTCAGGACGGCACCCGGCAGATCACCCTCGGCGGCTGGCCGCTCTACCGCTACGTCGGGGACAAGAAGCCCGGCCAGTGGAAGGGCCAGGGCGTCGGGGGCACCTGGTTCGTGGTCGCGCCGGACGGCAAGAAGAACCTCAGCTGCCTGCCGCCGGGAACCCCGAAGCCGGTCGCCCCGCCGTCCGACGACAAGGCCGGGCAGGGCGACTCGAACTACTCGTACTGACGTCACGGTCCCGGTGGCCGGTCCCGGCGCGGCCGGTCGCCGCCCCGGGACCGGCGACGGCACCGGGCCGGCGTGCGCCCGGCGGTGTCGCCGGTCACGGGGCGGGGACGTGACAGCATGTGCGGGTGACCGGGACCGAACCCACCGCGCGTCGGGAGCTGCGCCCGCCCGCCGGGTACCGGCTGGCCGCGTCGGTCCGGGCGCTGACCTTCAGCCCGTACGACCCCTGTGCGCGCGTCGCGGCCGGCACGTTCTGGTGGGCCGCCCGCACCCCGGACGGTCCGGCCACCCTCGCCCTGCGGCCGGCCGGCGGCGCCCTGCTCGCCGAGGGCTACGGCCCGGGTGCCGACCGGGTGGTGCAGTGGGCCGACGCGATAGCCGGGCTCCGCGACGACGTGAGCGGGTTCGGGGCGCTCGCCGCCGCCCACCCCGTGGTGGCGCGGCTCGCGGCCCAGCACCGGGGGCTGCGCATGCCCGCCACCGGGCAGGTCTTCCGCCAACTGCTGCGGGCGGTCTTCGAGCAGAAGGTGACCGGCAAGGAGGCCTACCGGGCGTACGCGGCGACGGTGCGGCACTTCGGCGAGGCGGCGCCCGGGCCGATGCAGCCGCTGCTGCTGCCGCCCGAGCCGGCGGCGGTGGCGGCCACCCCGTACTGGGTGTTCCACCCGTTCGGCGTGGAGCAGCGCCGGGCCGAGACGCTGCGCCGCGTGGCGGCCGTCGCCGACCGGCTGGAGCGCTGCGCGGACTCCGCCGAGGCCACCCGCCGGCTCACCGCCGTCGCCGGCATCGGCCCGTGGACCGCCGCCGAGGTGGTGCGCATCGCGTACGGGGACCCGGACGCGGTCAGCGTCGGCGACTTCCACGTGCCGAACACGGTGGCCTGGGCCCTGGCGGGCGAGCCGCGCGGCGACGACGCCCGGATGCTGGCCCTGCTGGAGCCGTTCCGGGGGCATCGGGGGCGGGTCTGCGTGCTGCTGGCGGCCGGTGGCGTCCAGGCGCCGAAGTACGGTCCGCGGATGCCGATCCGCTCCTTCGCCCGGTTCTGACCGGGTCCCGGCGGGCGTCGCGGCGGCGGATGCCGGCGCCGACAGGTGACGACGTGCGGGTCAGGGTCGGGCGCAGAGACGGCGCAGGGTGCGGCCGAGCCACCAGGCGTACGCCCGCTGGAAGGCCCGACCGGCCGGCCCCGCGGCGCGCATGACCCACCGGTCCGGCCGGCTGAACGCGACCACCTCGAACCAGACGCGGCCGGCGGCGTCGCGGCTGACCACGAACGCCTCCTCGCCGCGCGCCGGGTGCCCGGGCAGCGTGCCGTACCCGAAGCCGGCCCGCCGCCCGTCGTCGACGGCCCAGACCACCTCGCAGGGCGCGGCCAGCCGCAGCGGGCCGACGCCCAGCCCGGAGACCACCCGGATCCCGGGCGCGGCGCGCTCGGCGGCGGCGTCGATCCGGATGCCGGCCGCCCGGTGCAGGCGCCAGCCGAGCACGGCGTCCCCGGCCGCCGGGAAGCAGGAGTCGGGCAGCCGGACCCGGTGCCGCACGTGCCGCCAGCCGGCCGGCAGCTCGCCGGTCTCGGTGGCGCCGACGTGCGGATAGGTCAGTGCCGGCACGGCGCACCCCCACGGCTCGACGGGACACCGCCAGCGTACGGGCGGCGCGGGCGGCCCGCCCGACGGCCTGTGGTTGGCTGTCGGAGTGATCATCGAGCCGCGCATCGCTCCCGCCGACGTCACGGACGCCGGCGAGATCCTCACCGTGCAGCGCGCCGCGTACGTCACCGAGGCGCAGCGCTACGCCGACCCGTTCCTGCCCCCGCTGACCGAGACCCTGGACGAGGTGCGGGCCGCGCTGGCGGGCCCGACGACGGTGCTCACCGCCCGGCTCGGCGACCGGCTGGTCGGCTCCGTACGGGCGCACGTCGACGGCGACACCGCGCACATCGGCCGGCTCTCCGTGGCCCCGGACCAGCACGGCCGGGGCGTCGGCGGACGGCTGTTGCGCGCGGTGGAGACGGCCTGCGCAGCCCGGGTGCGCCGCTTCGCGCTCTTCACGGGCGCGGACACCGAGCAGAACCTGCGGTTCTACCACCGGCACGGCTACCAGGTGGTCGGGCACCGCCCGGACGCGAACGGCATCCGGCTCGCCCAGTTGGAGAAGGCGGTCAGTCCCGCTCGCAGCGGCGCCTGAGCCCGTCGGCCTCCATCCGCAGGTAGCGGCGCATCAGGTCGCCGTAGAGCCAGCCGACGGGCCCGGCGAGCGGCCCGGACTGCGTGAGGGCCAACTCGACGCGGCTGCGCCCGTCGGGCAGCGGCAGCACCCGGTGCTCGCCGAGCGTGCGTACCCCCGGGCTGCCCGAGACCCAGGAGAACGACCGGCCCTCGGTCAGCTCGGTGACCCGCCACACCGCCGGTCGCAGCTTCGGCTGCGCGAGCCGGGCGGTGGCGCCCACCGCGAGCGGTCCCGCCTCTCCCCGTTGCGCCCGGCGCACCGAGGGCGTCCACTCCGGCCACCGCTCGACGTCGACCAGCACCGCCCAGACCCGTTCCGCCTCGGCGGCCACCTCCGTACCGGCCTCGAACCGCATCGCGCCCCCTCCCCGTGTCGGCGCCCGGCGGCGCCGCTGCCAGTCTCGACGACGCCGCGCGCGGGATCGTGACGAGGCGCCCGCCGGCCGGTCCGTGTCCGCCGGCGCGCGGGGGTGCCGGGTCGGCGGGTCGCCGGGCGTCCGCCGGGCTCGGCCGCCGCCGGGTCAGGCGGCCTCGCGCAGGTCGGCCAGCCCGAGGGGGGTACGCCGGCGCAGCAGTTCCTCCAGCTCCGCCACGGAGCCGGCCTCGCCGAGCACGTCCTTGCCCCCGCCGAACTGGCGGGGATAGCGGCGCACCAGCCGGTACCGGTAGCGGCCCCGGATCAGCTCGACGCTCACCCGCCACCGCCCGCAGCACCCGCAAACCCACTCCGACACCCCGCGAAGGTAGCTCTGACCTGCACTTTTATGATTCGCCCGGTGCGGTACGAGCGGCGCGCGGCCGGACACGCCACCCGCCGCGCGGACGTGATCTGCCTCACGACTGTCGGTGCGGTCTGGTTGACTGGTCGCCGTGAAGCTGCCGATCAGTCCGCCGGTCGAGCCGATGCTGGCCAAGAGCGTCCCGCGGGTCCCCACCGCGCCGGGGATGACCTACGAGCCGAAGTGGGACGGCTTCCGGTGCATCGTGTTCCGCGACGGCGACGAGGTGGAGCTCTCCAGCCGGGGCGGCAAATCGATGACCCGCTACTTCCCCGAGGTGGTCGAGCAGGCCCGCCGCCAGCTGCCCGAGCGGTGCGCGGTCGACGGCGAGCTGATCGTGATCCGGCGCGACGGCCCGGGCGGGCAGCCCCGGCTGGACTTCGAGCTGCTGGCCCAGCGCGTCCACCCGGCCGCGTCCCGGGTGAGGATGCTGGCCGAGACGACTCCGGCCGACTTCGTCGCCTTCGACCTGCTCGCCCTCGACGACGAGACGCTGCTCGACGAGCCCTATCCGCGACGCCGGGCCCGGCTGGAGTCGGCGCTGGCCGGGGTCCGGCCGCCGGTGCACGTCACGCAGGTCACCACCGACGTCGACACCGCCCACCGCTGGTTCGACGTCTTCGAGGGCGCCGGCCTGGACGGCCTGATCGCCAAGCCGGCCGACCTGCCCTACGAGCCGGGCAAGCGGCTCATGTTCAAGGTCAAGCACGCCCGCACGGCCGACGTGGTGGTGGCCGGCTTCCGCTGGCACAAGTCCGGCCCGGTGGTCGGCTCGCTCCTGCTCGGCCTTCACGACGACGACGGCGTCCTGCACCACGTCGGGGTGAGCGCGTCGTTCACGATGGCCCGCCGCGCGGAGCTGCTGGAGGAGCTGGAGCCCTACCGTGACGTCGGCGCCGACCACCCGTGGGTGCACGGCGACCACGAACGCGGCCAGCGCCTGCCCGGCGGGGTGAGCCGCTGGACGGGCGCCCGCAACCTCGAGTGGGAGCCGCTGCGCCCCGAGCTGGTGGTCGAGGTCGGCTACGACGCCATGGAGGGCGACCGGTTCCGGCACACCGCCCGGTTCGTCCGCTGGCGGCCCGACCGCGAACCGCAATCCTGCCGCTACGACCAGCTCGAGCGGCCCGTACGGTTCGATGTGGACCAGGTGCTGCGCGGCGATCCCACGGTGACCGTGGGGTCCGCCGCCGGTCCGGCGTAGCCTGGCCTGTCGACCCGATCACGGAGGCTCGCTCGTGACCCGCACCCCCGACCGGATCCGCCGGTTCCGGCTCACCCTCGCCGGGCTGGCCGCCGCCGCGCTGGTCGCCGCCGGCTGCACCCTTCCGGCGATCGCGCCCCGGACGGAGGCCGGCGGCGAGGCCGCCGCCCCCGGCACGGCGCCCACCTGGCGGGCCTGCCCGGAGGTGGCCGAGGAGCTGGTCGGGCGCGGGGCGCCGGGCATGCGCTACGAGTGCGCGCGGATCAAGGTGCCGCGCGACTGGGGCACGGGCACGGGCGGCGGGGCGACCGCCGGACCGGGCGCCGGGCAGACCTTCGAGATCGCGCTGCTGCGGGCCCGGTCGACGAAGCAGCGCGACCGGATCGGCTCGCTGGTGATCAACCCGGGCGGGCCCGGCGGCTCCGGCGTGGACACCGCCGTCTACCTCTCCTTCGGCCCGAGTTTCGGCGGCCTGCCCGCCTCGATCACCGACCGGTTCGACATCGTCGGCTTCGACCCGCGCGGGGTGTCCCGCTCCAGCCCGGTCAAGTGCATCCCCGACGCCGAGCTGGACGCCAGCTTCGGCTACGACCCCGACCCGGAGAGCCAGGAGTCGTTCGACGGCTTCGTCGCGCTCAGCCAGAAGATCGGGCGTGGCTGCGGCGACCGCTACGGCGACCAGCTGCCGCTCTACGGCACCGAGCAGGCCGCCCGGGACATGGACGCGGTCCGCGCCGCCGTCGGCGACGACAAGCTGACCTACCTCGGCTACTCCTACGGCACCCTGCTCGGGGCCACCTACGCCCAGCTCTACCCGCAGCGGGTACGGGCGCTGGTCCTCGACGGCGCGGTCGACCCGCGGCAGGGCCTGATCGCCGGCTCGGAGGGCCAGGCCAAGGGCTTCGAGCGGGCCTTCGGCAACTTCGCCACGTGGTGCGCGGCCAACGCCGGGCGCTGCCCGATCGCCCCGGACGCCCGGGCCGCGGTCACCTCGGCGATCGACAAGGCGCGGGTGTCCCCGGTACGCGGTGACGACGGCCGGGAGGCCACCGCGGGCTGGGTCTTCTACGCGATCATCTCGTCGCTCTACACCGAGTCGGGGTGGCAGGAGCTGGCCGTCGCCATCGACAAGCTGGAGGGCGGCGACCCGGGCGACGTGTTCCGCCTCGCCGACGCGTACGCCGACCGGGACTCCGACGGGCACTACTCGAACATGTTCGACGCCAACCTGGCGGTCAACTGCGCCGACGAGGAGGAGAAGCCGAGCCGGGAGCGGATCCGGCAGCTCCAGTCGCAGTGGCGGGCGAAGTACCCACTGTTCGGGCCGGCCCTGGCCGTCGGCCTGCTCTCCTGCACCGAGTGGCCGGGCGGTCGCGACCCGTACCCGACGGGCCGGGCCGACGGGGCGCCGCCGATCCTGGTGGTGGGCACCACCGGCGATCCCGCGACGCCCTACGAGCAGACCCCGGCGCTGGCCGCGATGCTGGGCGTGGGCCGGGTGCTCACCTGGGAGGGCGAGGGGCACACCGCGTACCCGCAGACCTCCTGCATCACCGAGGCGGTCGACGCCTACCTGATCGACCTGACCGTGCCCCGGGAAGGGCTGCGCTGCCCGGCCCGCTGACCGGTCGTTCCGGCGGCAGGTCGGGCAGGTCGATGCCCTGCCGGGCCGCGATCTCCTCCAGCAACGCCCGCATCCGGCGTACGTCGGCCTTCAGCTGCTCCTGCTCCTCGTGTTCGAAGGCGTCGTCGTCGACGATGAGCTGACTGGCGAAGTGCGCGGTGATCAACGGGATGACCAGCAGCACCATTGTCGAGATGAGCAGCGCGGCGAGGGTGCGGCCCTGCCAACTCACCGGGGAGATGTCGCCGTAGCCGACGGTGGACGCGGTCACCACCGCCCACCAGACGGCGTCCGCCGGGCTGCGCTTCTCCACGTGGCCGTAGATCACGCCGGCCACCACGATCATCAGCAGGTAGGAAATGATCAACGTACGGGGCGAGTTGGCGAACCAGACCAGCCCCCGGTAGATCAACCGGAACGGCAGCAGCAGGACGTCCATGGACAGTCATGTTGCCCCCCGTACCCGAGCGCTGCCCGCTCATCGGTCCCGCTCACTGTGCCACGCTGGCGGCATGAGTGACGTGATCTTCCGTGAGGCCGTCCGCGGCGACCTGCCTGCCGTGATCGCCCTGCTCGCCGACGACGTGCTCGGCAGGACCCGCGACTTCACGGAGGTCGACGCCGCGTACGAGAAGGCGTTCGCCGACATCGACGCCGACCCGCGCAACCAGCTGATCGTGGCCGACGCGGACGGTGAGCTGCTCGGCTGCATGCAGCTCACCTACATCCCCGGCCTGGGCCGGCACGGCGCGGAGCGGCAGCTGATCGAGGCGGTCCGGGTCCGCTCCGACCTGCGCGGGCGCGGCGTCGGCCGGCAGATGATCACCTGGGCGGTCGACCAGGCGAGGCAGCGTGGCTGCGCCCTGGCCCAGCTCACCACCGACAAGACCCGCCACGACGCCCACCGCTTCTACCTCAACCTGGGCTTCCTCCCCACCCACGAGGGCATGAAACTCCCCCTCTGACCCCCACGCCCCACGCCCCACGCCCCACGCCCCACGCCCCACGCCCCACGCCCCACGCCCCACGCCCCGGCGATCATGCAGTTGCGGTGCCCCGCAAAAAGGGCAAAGCGGTGAACAACTCCCACCACAACTGCATGATCGACGCGAGCGGGGCGGGCGGCGCGGGCGGCGCGCGAGGGCGGGAGAAGGCGGGGTCAGGTGGGGAGGAGGTGGCCGTCGCGGAGGGTGAGGACGCGGTCGGCGAGGTCGATCAGGGCCGGATCGTGGGTGGCGACCAGTGCGGTCATGCCCCGGGCGTGCACGACCGCCCGGAGCAGGTCCATGATCGACCGGCCGGTCTCGGAGTCGAGTTGGCCGGTGGGCTCGTCGGCGATCAGCAGGTCCGGCTCGTTGGCCAGGGCCCGCGCCACGGCCACCCGCTGCTGCTGCCCGCCCGAGAGCTCGTACGGGCGCTGGCCCGCGTGCCCGCCGAGGCCCACGAGCTCAAGCAGCACCGCCACCCGCTCCTCCCGCTCGGCCGCCGGGACCCGCGCCAACCGCAGCGGTACGCCGACGTTCTCGGCGGCGGACAGGATCGGCACCAGCCCGAAGGTCTGGAACACGAAGCCGACCGTGCCGCGGCGCAGCTCCAGCAGCTCCTTCTCACCGGCGCCGGTGACGTCGTGCCCGGCGACCACCACCCGGCCCGAGTCGGGCCGGTCCAGCCCGCCCACCAGGTTCAGCAGGGTCGTCTTGCCCGCCCCGGAGCGACCGCGCACGGCCACCAGCTCGCCCCGCCCGGCCGAGAACGACACGTCCCGTACGGCGTGCACCGCGTGCTCGCCGCGGCCGAACGTGCGGCTGACCCCCTCCACCCGGACCACCTCGTCGGTGACCGTGGCGCCCGCCACCACCCCGGCCGACCGGTCGTCCGACGTCACGTCGTGCTCGCTCATGATCCCGCCCCGCTGTGCTCGGCGCGGTCGACCGGATCGACCACGCGGTACCGACTGATGCCCCGTCCGCCCACGGCGACGGCCCTCCGCCCGCCCACCGCGCCGGCTTCCCGCCCGCTCACCGTGGCGATGCCACGCCCGCTGGCCGCGCAGGCCTCCCGACCGCTGACCGTGGCGATGCCCCGGCCGCTCACCGCGGCGTCTCCCGCTCGTCCTGCGGCCGGTCGCCCGGGCGTACCTCCACGTGGTCCGGCTCCAGGTTGAGCCGCACCCGGTCGCGCAGCGACAACGCGTCCACGAACGGCGCCGGCAGCTGCATCCGGCCGCTGCGGTCGAGCACGGCGTACTCCTCGCTGACCAGTTCGGTGCTGCCGTCGGCGCCGATCCGCGCGGTCCGGCGTACCTCGGAGGCGGTCCTGCCGTCGCGGATCGCGACGGTCCGGCGGACCTGGGTGGCCACGGCGTGGTCGTGGGTGACCACCACGATGGTGACGCCGAGCTCGGCGTTGATGGTGCGCAGCGCCCCGAAGACGTCGGCCCCGGTCGCCTCGTCCAGCTCACCGGTCGGCTCGTCGGCGAAGAGGACCTCGGGGTCGTTCGCCACCGCCACCGCCACCGCGCAGCGCTGCTGCTCGCCGCCGCTGAGCTGCCCGGGCCGCCGGTCCGCGCAGTAGCCCACCCCGACCAGGTCGAGCAGCTCCCGGGCCCGCTCGCGGTGGGCGCGCCGGCCGCCGCGCCGCCCGGCGAGCCGCATCGGCAGCTCGACGTTCTCCAGCGCGGTCAGGTACGGCAGCAGGTTGCGGCCGGTCTGCTGCCAGACGAATCCGACCATGCTCCGCCGGTAGCTCAGTCGCCGCCGGGTGGAGAGGTTGAGCAGGTCGTAGTCGCCGACCCGGGCGATGCCGGCGGTGGGCGTGTCCAGCCCGGAGAGGATGTTCAGCAGCGTCGACTTGCCGGAACCGGAGGCGCCCACGATCGCCACCAGCTCGCCCCGGTCGATGACCAGGTCGAGCCCCTGCAACGCGACGACCTCCACCCCCTCGGTCTTGAATATCCGGACCAGCCCGTCGCAGACGATGTGCCCACGCAACCGGTCCCGGCCGCCGGCCCGCTCGGCCGCACGCTGGGCGGCCCGCTGTTGCAGGGCGGCCAGGTCCGGCACGGCGGTGGTCTCCGCGGTAGCGGTCATTGTCAGTTCTCCTCTCCGAGCCGGAGCACCTCACCGAGGCGCATCCGGCGGTTGTTCAGGGCCTCGACGGCGACCGCGAAGCCGAGGGCGAGCGCACCGAGCGCGACGACCGCGGCCGCCAGGCCGGGCTCGAACGCCACCCGGACCTCGACCCCGTCGGTGAAGGCGGACAGGCCGAGCACCGGGGTGAGCAACAGCGGCAGGACCGTGCCGACCAGCGCACCGGTCACCACCGAGACGCCCACCAACGGGACCAGCTCCACCAGCAGCAGCCCGCGCCACTGGCGTCGGGACAGGCCGAGGGTGCGCAGCCGGGAGAGCACCTGGCCACGCTCGCGGGCACCGGCGAGCACCGTGAAGGCGATCGCGAGCAGGCCGAGCGCCGTCCCGCCGGCTGCGCCGGCGGTGAAGCCGAAGGCGAGCACGCCGTTCGCGCCGCCCTCGCCCACCTGCCGGCGGGTGTCCGCGAAGGTCAGCACCTCCACGCCGCGCGGGCGCTCCCGGCCGGTGACCGCGCCGCCGGTCTGGAAGCGGGACTGCCCCGCGTCGCCGGCCCGGCGCAGCGCGTCGCCGTCCAGGTCGTCGCCGGCCACCAGGAAGCCGGTCGGCACGGCGGCGTAGTCCCGCCGGGGCAGGGACTGCCAGGGCAGGACGACGAACCGGCTGCTGTCCGCGCGCAGCAGCGGGAAGCTCTCCGCCTGACCGGCGACCCGGAACTCGTACCGCTGGCCCTGGGCGCTGACGAAGGCGGAGCCGTCGAGACCGGCGTCGGCCAGCTCGGCGGCGACCGTCGGGGAGACCACCGCGGGCAGCGGGCCGCCTCCCCCGGCGGGGGCGAGCAGCGCCGCCGGCACGGTCACGTCGACGCCGGACTCGCGGACGATCCGGGCCAGGGCCGGACCGTCGACCATGAGTACGGTCACCCCGCCGAGCCGGGTCTCGGTGCCGACGGCGTCCTTCGCCAGGCGTTGGCCCGCCTCGTGCAGCACCGGGCTCGCGGCACGGACCCCCGGCAGCCGCTCCAGCTCGGCGCCCGTGTCCGGGGCGATCCGGTCCCCCAGGATCAGGGCGTCGGCGGGGACCACCCGGCTGGCGGCCCGGTCCCGGCTCGCCTCGATCCCGGCGGCCGTCACCGCGCAGAACGCCGCGGTCGCGATGGCCAGTACGACGACCACCAGCGGCACGGCGACGACGGACCGGCCGGCCCGGGCGGTGCCCAGGAAGGCGACGCTGCCCCGGGCCCGGGCCGCGAGCCGGCTGACCAGCCGCAGCGGCCACGGGTACAACCGCATCGCGACCACCGCCGCGGCGACGGCCAGCAGCACCGGCACCGAGACCAGCAGCGGGTCGACCTCCCCCGGGGTGAGGCCGCGGCGGCGCAGCAGCACGACCGCGAGACCCGCGAGGACCAGCAGCCCCGCCTCCACCGTGAGGCGACGCGCGGAGGGGCGCGACCGGATCAGGTCGCGCCGACCGGCACCGCCCCTGGACGCGGCGAGGGTGGCCACCGGCAGCGCGAGGGCCACCAGGACGGTCGCGGCGACGGCGGACCACAGGGTCTCGCCCGGTGCCCCCGGGGCGAGGCCACCGACCAGCCAGCCGAGCGCGCCGGCGGGCGGCACCACCAGCAGCGCCTCGGTCAGGCTGCGGCCCGCGCTCGTGGTGGCCGCCCCGCCCCGGGCCCGCAGCAGGGTGAACTCCGAGCGGCGGCGGCGCACCAGCAGCCCGGCGGCCAGCACGACGAGGCCGGCCAGGGTGGCCAGTACGCCCGCGGCGATGACCCCGAGCACCGTCCGGGCGCTGTCCACCTCGGCGGAGAACTGCCGCAGCGGGATGTCCAGCCCCTGGACGAGGTTGCGGCCGCCCGCCTCCCGGGTCATCTGCTGGAGTCCGCCGATCACCTGGTCCAGCTCGCGGGCGTCGACGCCGTCGGCGCCCAGGCGGTAGCGCCAGCTGAACGTCAGCGGCCAGCCGGCGACGGCCTGGCGGTTCAGCGCGGCGCCGTCGACGACGCCGACGGCGATGAAGGGTTGGCCGTCCCCCACCGGCTCGACGATGCGCAGCAGCGGCGGCAGCCCGTCCCAGAACCCGTCGGCGGCGTCACGGGGCTGGAAGAGGCCGACCACGGTGAGCTGGGTGGGGGGCGGGGAGTCGGCGGTGAGCGGCTCCGGCGCGGCGAGGGTGAGCCGGCTGTTGAGCCGCAGGTTCAGCTTGCCGGCGACGTCCGCGGCCAGCGCCACCTGCACCGGCTGGTCCTTCGGCGTGTCGGCCGGCCAGCGCCCCTCGACCAGCGTGCCGGCCTCCTCGATCCCGGTCACGGACCGCAGGCCGAGGTGGACCAGGAGGTTCTTCGCCGCCAGGTCCGGGCCCCGCACCAGGCTGGCCGCGGTCTCCCCGGCGTACCACCGCTGGTCGACCATGCGCCCGACGACCGGCGGCATCGCGCTCTCGATCGCCGCCAGGTCGCCCTCGTGGGCGTCCACCACGGAGGTGCCGTTGTCCGCCGCGGCGAGCGGCCCGGACGAGTACGTCACGTCCCGCTGCTGCGGCGGCACCGCGCCCAGGTGGGCCTTCAGGCCCTCCTGGGCGTGCCCGTTGACGATCCTGGGCACCCCGCTGATCACCAGCGTGGCGACCAGCGTCAACGCCGCGAGGAGCAGGAACTGCCCGCCGTACGCCCGAATCCGGCGGACGACCGCCCCGATGCTCACCACGCCCCGTCTCCGCTCCTGGTCGTCCCTACGCTCCCGGTCACCGGTCTCCCCCGATCCGCAGCTGCGCCACGGCCACCCGCTGTCGGATGCCGAGGGCGATGAACGCGCTGAAGGCGAGTGCCGCCAGCAGCAGGCCGAGCGCGGTCAGGCCGATGGGCAGCCAGGGCAGCACGAAGGCGGCCTCCGGCACCGGCCGGCCCGCGGACGGCGTGAGGATGACCAGCGGGGCCATGGTCCCGCCGACCGCGGCGCCCAGCAGCAGGCCCACGCCGACGCCGATCCCGGCCAAAAAGGTCTGCTCGGCCAGCAGCGCGCGGGCCAGCAGCCGAGGACTCGCGCCGAGCGTGTGCAGCACGGCGAACTCCCCGAGCCGGTGCCGGGCGGTCGCCCAGACGTCGACGATCAGGCCGACCAGGGCCAGCAGCACCGAGCCGAGCGCCGCGGCGAGCAGCCCCGTGCGGGCCCCCTGCCAGTACGGGTCGCCGGCGGCCCGCTCGGCCACCTCCCGCCGGTCGAGCAGCGTGGCGCCGGTCAGGTCGGCCGCCGCGCGGGCCGCCTCGGCGTGGCCGGCGTCCTCGGTGCCCAGCCACCACTCCGGCACCGGCCGGACCCCGCCCCGGTCCCGGATCAGCCAGTCCGCCGCCGCAGGCAGGTCCAGCAGCACGCCCTCGCCGGCCGCGGACGGCACTGCGTCCAGCTCACCGACGAGCGTGACCGGCAGCGTCGCGCCGGACAGCACCAGGTTGACCGTGTCGCCGACGCGCAAACTCAACGCGTCGCGTACGGCCGGGGTCATCAGTGCGGGTACCGGCCGGTTCTCGCCGGCCGGCACCACGGCGAAACGGCTCGGCGGCTGGAACGCGAACCGGCCGCCCTCGCGGTACTCGACCTCCCAGTCGGCCTTCAGCCCGGCGGCCGTGGCCGACGCATCGACCGGTTTGCCCTGGCCGTCGACGGCCACCCACCCGCCGTCCAGCGACGCCGGCCGGGCCGCGCCGTCGGCGCCGACCAGCCGCAGGTCCGACACCTCCAGGCGGTACGCGCGCCCGCGCGCGCTCCCGCCGTCGGCCTCGAAACCGGACAGTCGTAGGGCGCCCTCCCCGGCGGGGACGGCGACGGTGAACGGCGCCGGTCGGCCGTCGCTGCCGCTGTTGCCCGCCGGAAGCCGGAAGGCCAGCCCGTCCGCCCGGGTCAGCAGCACCCAGAGGCCGATCTGGTGCGGCGTGACGGCGTCGCGCACGGGGGTGCGTACCGTGCCGGTGAGCGACCGGGTGCCGGCGGGCAGTTCCAGCCCGGTGGGCGCGCCGCGCGCCCGGGTCAGCCGGTCGAGCAGTGCCGGCGCGGGCTCGTCGGTCAGCCTCTCGTTGAGCCGCAGCACGTCGGCCGCGGCCGCGGCGTCGAGGCTCACCACCGTCGTCGGCAGGTCGGCGCGGCCGAGGCGGATCTCGTCCCGCCAGGCCGGCAGCGCCTCGCGGACGCCGGGCAGAGCGGCGAGCTGACCGGCCCGACCGTCGGGTGCCGAGCCGGTGCGCTCGACGACCCGCAGGTCGGCGCCGACGGTGTGCTCGGCCTGGTCGGCCTGCGACAGCTCGCCGGTGGTCACCAGCGACCACGCCAGGGTGCTGCCGCCGACGGCGAGGGCGAGCAGCAGCACGGGGCCGGCGTGCGGGCGCCGCCCCGCCTGCCACATGCCGAACATGGTCGCGGTCCACGGTCTGCGGTCGACGAACCGCTCGGCGAAGCGGGTCGCGGGCGGCAGCAGCCGCAACGCCACGACCGCGCCGGCCAGCACGCCCAGCGTCGGCGCCGCGACCAGCAGCGGGTCCACCCCGAGCCGGCCGGCCGCCCCGGCGACCGGCGACGAGTACTGGCGCAGCTGGGTCCAGGCCAGCACCGCGAAGCCGACCAGCACCAGGTCGAGGCTGGCCCGCTGGACGCTCGCGGCGCGGGTGGGCCGGGACCGGGCCGCCATGTCGGCGACGTAGGTGCCGGCCCCCCGCAACGTCGGGACGACCATCGCGACCAGGCAGCCGGCGGCGGTGGCGGCCGCGGCGGCCCAGATCAGCGTGGTGTTGCCGGCGGCGAGCGTCAGCGGGGTGGCGCCGCCGGTACCCACGTGCCGCAGCGCCTCGCCGGCGATCAGGGGCCCCAGCACGCCGGCGGGCAGGACGACCAGGGCCGCCTCCCGGGCCGCCAGGCCGGCCAGTTGCCGCCGCGCGGCGCCCCGGGCCCGGAGCAGGGCGGTCTGGCCGCGCCGGTCCTCGTGCAGCAGGGCGGCGACGAGCACCAGCGCGTACCCGCCGAGGACGACGATCAGCAGCAGCGGGGTGGCCAGCGAGGAACGGCCCACCAGGTCGGCCCGGGTGACGCGGTCGAGGAGCCGGTCGATCGCCGTGACGGTCTGGCCGGAGGAGCCCAGCCCGGCCGCCTCGGGCACCTCGGCGAGGGCCGCGGTGAGCGCCTGCCGCACGTCGGACAGCCGCCCCGCGCCGGCCGCCGCCGCGAGGTCCGGCTCGACGACCCAGGACGCCGACACCGAGCCCGGGTACGTGGCGACGAAGTCCGCCGGGTCCAGCACGAACGGCCCGTACGAGGTGCCGGCGTCCGCGGCGCTGCCCGCCCCGACCCCGGGTGCCAGCCGCCAGTACGGGTCGGCCGCGTCGCGGGGGCGCCAGGTCCCGACGAGCACCACGGTGCTGGCCTCGTCGGACCGGCGGTCCAGCATCGGCACCCGGTCGCCGACGGTCATCCCGAGCATGCCGGCGACCTTCTCCGGCAGGGTGACCTGCAGCGGCGAGGCTCCCGGGGCGGGCCAGGCGCCGCCGGTCAGCTCGGCGTGGCGGGGCAGGTCGTCGAGGGCCGCCAGGGTGGCGAAGACCGGATCGTCGTCGTCGCGGGCCACGGGGCCGAGGTCGCCGGTCAGCTCGCGGCCACCGCCGTAGCGGGCGGCGTCGACGGTGACCGGCGCGCCGCCGAGGCCGGCGGCGAACCCGTCCCGGACGGCCCGGTCCCGGGCGGCGAACTCGGCCGCGTCCCGGCCGGCCGCGCCGCTGACCAGGAGGCTGCGCTCCTCGAACGACGCCCCGCTGAGCAGGGCACGCTGGCCCGCCTCGACGGCCCGCCGGTTGTAGTCAGAAAGCCCGGTGACCAACGCGACCGCCACCAGGGCCGCGACCACCGCGGCGAGCAGCAGCCCACGCGCCTCGCGGGCCCGCCTCCACACCAGCTTCATCCGATGCCCTCCCCTGGCCCGTTGTCGGGCCGACGATCAGGGAGAGCGGTGACGTGCCGGGAAAGGTTCGCGCCCGTTACTTGATCGTTATCCGGAGGCGCCCGACCGGTGGGCGGGGCCGGCGACCCGGCGAGGGTGGCGCGGTGCGCGGATGTGCTTCCATCACCGGATGGAGATCGCCCTCACCGCCCTGATGGTGGCCGTCGTCGCGCTGCTCGCCGCCCAGTTGCCCGGCAGGACCGAGCAGGCGCGGACCGCGTACCGGCTCGCCGAGATCGAGCGCCGGCTCCGGCTGGTGATGGACCACCTGGGCGTGGTGGACGCCTCGCCCGTGCCGCCGGAGGTGGGACAGCACCTGGCCCGGGGCGACAAGATCAAGGCGATCGCCGCGTACCGGAAGGCGACCGGCGCGGACCTGCGCTCGGCCAAGGAGGCGGTGGAGGCGTACGGCGACCGCCGGTGACGGCGGGCACGCGTCCCGCCCGTGCCGGCGGGACGGCGGCGATCGGGCGGGCCGGTCAGCGGGGGCGGTCGCGGTCCTTGGAGGGCTGCACGCGCTTCGGCTCGCCGGGCATCTTCGGGTGGTCCGGCGGGTAGGGCATGTCGCCCTGGCCGGCGGTGTCGTCCCGGTCGGCCCACTCCAGCAGCGGGCTGATGTCCCACGCGGTGTCGTCGATGCCGGCGTGCGGATCGCCGCGCTCGGCCAGCCGGGCCGGGACGGTGCGCAGGTCGAAGTCGTCGGGGTCGACGTCGGGCAGCTCGTCCCAGGTGACCGGGGTGGACACGGTGGCCCGGGCGTTGGCCCGCAGCGAGTACGCGCAGGCGATCGTGCGGTCGCGGGCCATCTGGTTGTAGTCGACGAAGACGCGCTCGCCCCGCTGCTCCTTCCACCAGGCGGTGGTCACCAGCTCCGGCCGGCGCCGCTCCAGCTCGCGGGCCAGCGCGATGGTGGCCCGGCGCACCTCCGTGAACGTCCAGCGTGGCGCGATCCGCAGGTAGACGTGCACGCCACGGCCGCCGGAGGTCTTCGGCCAGCCGGTGGCGCCCAGCTCGTCGAGGAGCCCGCGCAGCTCTCCGGCGGCGGCAACCGCGTCGGCGAAGTCGGTGCCGGGCTGCGGGTCGAAGTCGATGCGCAACTCGTCGGGGCGGTCGACGTCGGCGGCACGCACCGGCCACGGGTGGAACACGATGGTGCCCATCTGGGCGGCCCAGGCCACGTGGGCCAGGTCGGCGGGGCAGAGCTCGGCCGCGCTGCGACCGCTCGGGAAGCTGATCGTGGTCGTCCGCACCCAGGGCGGCACGCCGCGCGCGGGCACCCGCTTCTGGAAGAACGCCTCCCCCTCGACGCCCTCCGGGAAGCGCTGCAACGTGGTGGGACGCTCGCGCAGGGCGCGCATGATGCCGTCACCCACCGCGAGGTAGTAGTGGAAGACGTCGGCCTTGGTGAAGCCGCGCTGCGGGAAGATCACCCGGTCGGGGCTGGTCAGCCGGACCTCGTGCCCGGCCACCTCGATCAGTTCGGCCGCAGCCTTCGTGCCACCCATTGCGCGACCATATGCCACACCTCCGACGTCCGACGTACCGTTGGCGGGTGAGTCTTGACGAGAGTGAACTGCCCCGTACCGAGGAAGAGTGGCGGGTCCGGCTCAGCCCGGAGGAGTTCCGGGTGCTGCGGGAGGCCGGCACCGAGCGCCCGTGGACCGGCGAGTACGTCGACACGAAGACGCCCGGGACCTACCACTGCCGGGCCTGCGGCGCGCAGCTCTACCCCAGCGACACGAAGTTCGACTCGCACTGCGGGTGGCCCAGCTTCGACGACGCGATCCCCGGCTCGGTCAAGGAGATCGAGGACCGCAGCCTGGGGATGAGCCGCACCGAGATCCGCTGCGCCCGGTGCGACAGCCACCTGGGTCATGTCTTCCGGGGCGAGGGTTTCACCCCGAAGGACACCCGGCACTGCGTCAACTCCGTCTCCATCCGGCTGGAGCCGCGCGCCGACGCCTGATCCGGCGCCCGGGGTTCAGGCGCCCCGGGCCGGCGTCAGCCCGGCCATCAGCGAGACCTCGGCCGTACGCGACCGCTCGACGCGACCGGCGAAGTCGCGTACGCGCGGGTCGGCGCCGACCGTCTGGTGCGCCCGGGCCAGGTCGGCCGCCGCCTCCTGGTGCGGGACGAGCAGGCCGAGCAGGACGCGGTCGACCTCGCCGTCCGGGGCGGCCCGCAGGCGTGCCATGTCCTCGGCGGCAGTCCCGTGCTGCCCGTGGTCGTGCCGGCGGGCGGCCTCGGCGGCGGCCGGTCCGGCGTCGCGCAGCCAGCCGCGCATCGTGGCGAGTTCGTCGATCTCGGTGACCTCGATGGCGGCGACGAGGGTGTGCAGCTTCCGGTCGGTCACCCGGTCGCGGCTGAGCCGCACCATCTCCAGCGTCTGCTCGGTGTGTGCCGCCAACATGGCCAGGAAGACCACGTCCAAGCCGTTCATCTCGGTCGCGCTGGCCGCGGCCGGCCCCGGCGGCGCGGGGACGGACGACGCCGGGGCGGTCCGCGCGGCGCAACCGGGGACGGTCAGCAGGACGGCGAGCAGGACGACCGTGGGCAGCCGTCGCATGGCGTACTCCGATCCGGGAAGGGATGACGGGTGCGGGCGCCGGGGGGACGGGCCGCACCCGTCCGGTCAGACCTGCGTCCAGAGCGCCGGCACGTGCGGCGGTTCCCAACCGGGGATCGCGGTGTGCGCCTGCCGGCAGCGGTACGTCAGCCCGCCGTAGGTGACCTGGTCGCCGACCTGGTAGGCCCGGCCCGCCGTCCAGCTGCCGCCCGGCGCGGGCGGGGTGGTCGGGGCGGCGGTGGGGGTCGGGGTGGGCGACGGGGCCGGCCCGGTCGGGCTCGGCGTGGGCGACGGGTTGCCGCCCCCGCCGACCTGGAGGTCGACGCAGGAGTAGAACGCGTTGGCGGTGTCCGCGATGTTCCACACGGCGAGGACCTTCTGCCGTCCCGGGTGGCCGCCCAGGTTGACGGTGTGCGAGACGGTGGCGCCGGGCTGCTGCCCGCCGCCGTTGAAGACGGCCACCCGGGTGCCGCCGATGAAGTACTCCCAGTTGCTGGTGGCGTGCCGGGCGGTGTTGGTCCAGGTGAAGGTGACGGAGCTGCCGACCGAGGTGGCGGGCCAGCCCCGGCTGTCGTCGTTGAGGACGGCGAACTGGGCGATCCCCGCGTGGCAGCTGCGCAGCCCCTTCGGCCCCTCGACGCTCTGCGGCTCGTACTTGATCTGCCCGCAGTCGGGGACCCGCCCCTGGGCGCAGAGCGCCTGACGGCTCGGCGGGCCGGACACGTAGCCGTGCGCCTGGGCGGGCGCCGCGACGGCGAGTGCGGAGACGACGGCACCCGTCGCCACGAGCGGGATGGTGATTCTTCGACGCATGGTGGCAGCTCCTTCGGACTTCGGCCTGGTGAGGCGCCATCAACATAAATTAAAGCTTGTTAACAGTAAAGACTCCTGTCGATAGAAACATCGCACCTTCTGCACACGCAGGGTGACCATCAGAGCAGCAACAGGCTGCCCCGCTCGTCCACCCGGTCGGCGGACTCGTCGTCCAGCCAGACGCCACCGGTGGCGAGGTAGCGGAAGCGGTACTCCCCCGGGCCGAGTCGTACGGTGACCGTCCGGGTGCCGTCCCGACGCGGGAGGAGTTCGTGCCGCCCCGGCTCCCAGCCGTTGAAGGAGCCGACCACGCTGACCGGGCCGGGCGGGGTGTCGCGGGGCAGGCTGAAGGTGACCCGTACCTGGTTGCCGAAGAGCTTGTTCCGCTTGATCATGTCGTGTTCCTCCGGGGTCGCGCGCGGTCACCCGGTACAACGCCCGACACGCCGGGGGCGACACGCCGCCACCCCGGAGTGACCTGGGCCGATCCGCCCACCCGGCACGGTCCGGTTGCCGCACGCTCGAGGAAATGTGTCGGCCTTCGGGGGGTTCTGTCGTGGCGACGTGCGAGGTCTGCGGTAACGACTACTGGATGGCGTTCGAGGTGCGGACCGTCAGCGGCGACGTGCACACCTTCGACTGCTTCGAGTGCGCCGCGCACAAGCTGGCGCCGATCTGCGAGCACTGCCAGGTCAAGATCGTCGGGCACGGGGTGGAGGTGTCCGGCCGGTTCTTCTGCTGCGCGCACTGCGCCCGCGCGGAGGAGGGCGCCCGGGGCGCCGAGATCCGCGACGCGGTCGGCGCCCGCCCCGCCTGAGGCCGGCGGTCGGTCGGCTCCCGCCGCCATGGCCGCCCGGTCGGCCGGGCGCACCGGCGGCACGCGGGGCAGCGGGGCGGCTGGCCCACGGGCCCGGCCTACCATCGGGGAGTGCCACAGCCCCCCGTGCCGAGGACCGCCTCGTTCGCCGAACTCGACGCCCGCACCTTCCACGACCTGCTCCGGCTCCGGATCGACGTGTTCGTTGTGGAGCAGGCGTGCCCGTACCCGGAACTCGACGGGCGCGACGTCGAGCCGGGCACCCGCCACCTCTGGCTCGACGACGGCGGCGCGCCCCTGGCGTACCTGCGGATCCTCGCCGACCCGGGCGGCGTGGCGCGGATCGGGCGGGTGGTGGTGGCGCCGAAGGCGCGCGGCGGCGGGCACGCGGGCCGGCTGATGGCCGCGGCGCTGGAGCTGGTCGGCGACCGCCCCTGCGTGCTGGAGGCCCAGTCCCACCTGGTCGGCCTCTACGCCCGCCACGGCTTCGCCGTCGCCGGCCCCGAGTACGTCGAGGACGGCATCCCGCACACCCCGATGCGCCGGGAAGGCATTGACCGAAGCCGATAAATGTGACAGCCTCCGGGCAGAGCCGTCGCGGAAGCCACGCAGCGCGCACGGGAGGGGCAACTCCCGGGCCGTCCGGGCGTCGTCGTCCGACCTCTCCTCCCGGGGGCTCCCCATGTCCACTCAACTTCGCACCTCCCGCCTGGCGTGGCTGCTCGCCGTCGCGGCGACCGCCGTGCTGCTGCTGACCACCGCCCTGGCCAACCCCGTGTCGGCGCACGGCTCCGTGGTGGACCCGGCGTCACGCAACTACGGCTGCTGGCAGCGCTGGGGCAGCGACTTCCAGAATCCCCGGATGGCCACCGAGGACCCGATGTGCTGGCAGGCCTGGCAGGCCAACCCGAACGCCATGTGGAACTGGAACGGCCTGTTCCGCGAGGGCGTCGCCGGCAACCACCAGGCCGCCATCCCCAACGGCCAGCTCTGCTCCGGCGGCCGGACCGAGGGCGGTCGCTACAACGCCCTCGACACGGTCGGCGCCTGGAAGACCGCCCCGGTCTCCAGCAACTTCCGGGTCCGCCTCTACGACCAGGCCAGTCACGGCGCGGACTACATCCGGGTGTACGTGACCAGGCAGGGCTTCAACGCGCTCACCGAGCCGCTGGGCTGGGACGACCTGGAACTGGTCGGCCAGATCGGCAACACCCCGGCGTCGGGGTGGAAGCCGGAGCCCACCGGCGTGTCCATCGAGATCCCGGCGAACGCGCCGGGGCGGACCGGGCGGCACGTCGTCTACACCATCTGGCAGGCCAGCCACCTCGACCAGTCGTACTACCTGTGCAGCGACGTCGACTTCTCCGGTGGGCCGACCAACCCGCCGCCGACGACGCCGCCGCCCACCACTCCCCCGCCCACCACGCCGCCGCCGACCACTCCCCCGCCGACGACGCCGCCGCCCACGACCCCGCCGCCGGCCGGGGCCTGCACGGCGACGTACCGGGTGACCGGGCAGTGGACCGGAGGCTTCCAGGGCGAGGTGACGGTGACCGCCGGTGGCGGGGCCGTCAGGGGCTGGTCCGTGACCTGGACCTACGCCAACGGCCAGCAGGTCACGTCGACGTGGAACGCGACCGTGACCACCAGCGGCACGCGGGTCGTCGCCCGCAACGCGGAGCACAACGGGTCGCTGGCCCCCGGGGCGAGCACCACGTTCGGCTTCCTCGGCTCGTGGTCCGGCACCAACAGCGTGCCGACACCCACCTGCACGACCGTGGTCTGATCCGCACCGGAACCCCGGCCGGGGTCGCAGCCCACTCCCTCCGGGCGCAACCCCGGCCGGCCCGCGTCGGCACCCTCAGGCCGCTGTCGAGCTGCCCCACCGGTGAGACCGCCGCCGGACGCCCGCCCCGCCGCCCACCCGAGCGGCGGCGCGGCGGTGCGGCGGTGCGGCGGGCAGGCGTGCGTCAGACCAGGCAGTTGACGATGTCGGCGACCGAGCGGCGACGACCGGTGTAGAACGGGATCTCCTCCCGGACGTGCCGCCGGGCGCCGGAGGCCCGCAGGTCGCGCATCAGGTCGACGATCCGGTGCAGCTCGTCGGCCTCGAACGCGAGCATCCACTCGTAGTCGCCGAGCGCGAACGAGGCGACCGTGTTGGCCCGCACGTCCGGGTAGCCGCGGGCCATCTTGCCGTGCTCGGCGAGCAGCTCGCGCCGCTCGGCGTCCGGCAGCAGGTACCACTCGTAGGAGCGGACGAACGGGTAGACGCAGACGTAGGAGCGCGCCTCCTCACCGGCCAGGAACGCCGGGATGTGGCTCTTGTTGAACTCCGCCGGGCGGTGCAGCGCCATCTGCGACCAGACCGGCGTGAGCGCCCGGCCCAGCGTGGTGCGGCGGAACCGCAGGTACGCGTCCTGGAGGTCGTCGCTGGAGGCGGAGTGCCACCAGATCATCAGGTCGGCGTCGGCACGCAGCCCCGAGACGTCGTACGTGCCGCGAACGACCACGTCCTTGCCGGCCAGCTCCGCGAAGAGCGCCTCGACCTCGCCGGTGACGTTGTCGCGCAGCGACGGCAGCGGGCTGGTGGCCCGGTACACCGACCACATCGTGTAGCGGATGCTGTCGTTGAGCTCCCGCAGCCGGGCCGCGTTGGTCTGCTCGGTCATGTCCCCGGTCCTCCCAGTGCTGTGATGATCTCCTCGGCCGCCGTCTCGCCGGAGCGGACGCAGATCGGGATGCCCACCCCGTCGTACCCGGCGCCGGCCAGGACCAGGGTCGGGTGGCTCGCCCGCAGGGCCGCCCGCGCGGCGGCCACCCGGTCGGCGTGTCCCGGGGTGTACTGCGGCAGCGACCCGCCCCAGCGCTGCACGTGGCCGGCGACCGGTGCGGGCAGCGGCACGCCGAGCACCGCCGACAGTTCCCGGTGCACGGTGGCGGCCAGGTCCTCGTCGGTGCGCTGCACCTGCCGTTCCTCGCCGTAGCGGCCCACGGAGGCGCGGACGAGCGCCAGCCCGTCGGTGCGGCGCAGGTGGCCCCACTTCGTGGTGAAGAAGGTCGACGCCTTGATCAGCAGGCCCTCGATGCCCGGTACCAGGAAGCCGGACAGCTCCGGCAGCTCCGGCTCGGGCAGCGCCAGGGTGACCAGCGCGACGCTGGCGTAGTCCAGCCCGCCGACGCCCTCGGCCACCCGCGGGGCCGGGCCGCCGAGCAGCCGGGCCGCCGGGCGGGCCGGCACGGCCAGCACCACGGCGTCGACGTCGACCGACTCCGCCTCGCGGGTGGGGCCGACGGTCAGCCGCCACCCGGCCCCGGCCGGGGTCAGCTCGCGTACCGCCGCGCCCCGCCGGATCGTCGCCCCGCTGGCCGCCGCGGCGGCCTCGACCAGCGTGCTGAGCCCGCCGGCCAGGGTGCCGAAGACCGGCGCCCCCGGCGCGCGGGGGGCCGCGGCCTGTGCGGCGCGCACCGCGCCCACCAGGGTGTGCTCCACCCGGGCGGACCGGGCCAGCGCGGGCATGGTGGTGGTCAGGGAGAGGTCGTCGGCCCGGCCGGCGTAGACGCCGCCGAGCATCGGGTCGACCAGCCGGTCGACCACCTCGTCGCCGAACCGGGCCCGCACCAGCGCGCCGACGGAGACGTCCTCGTCCGCGCCGAGCAGCGGGCGGCCGGCGTCGACGTCGGCGTCCGCCGCCGGCCGCGCGACCGTGGCCACCCGCTCCAGGTCCCCGGGTACGCCGACCAGCGTGCCGCCCGGGATCGGGCGCAGCCCCCCGTCGACGACGAGCGCGGCCTGCCCGACGGTGGGGTGCACGATCCGCTCGCCCAGGCCGAGCCGGCGGACCAGGGCCACGGCGGCGGACTCGCCCCCGGCCGGGTCGCGCATCAGGAACGACTCGGCGCCGAATTCCACCGGTGAGCCGGCCAGCTCCCCGGTGCGCAGCTTGCCGCCGAGCGCGCCGGACTGCTCGTACACCGTGATCTCGGTGCCGGCGGGAGCGCGGTCGCGCAACCGGACCGCGGCGGCCAGCCCGGCGATCCCGCCACCGACCACCGCCACCCGCCACGGCGCCCGCATGCGGCTCAGCCCCGGTCGCCCGACTCGGCGGACAGCTCGTGCACCAGGGCGACCACCCGGGTCAGCACGTCGGGGTCGGTCTCCGGCAGCACCCCGTGCCCCAGGTTGAACACGTGCCCGGGGGCGGCCCGGCCCTGCTCCAGGATCCGCCGCACCTCGGCCTCGACCACCGGCCACGGCGCGAACAGCACGCACGGGTCGAGGTTGCCCTGCACCGCCCGCTCCGGCCCGATCCGCCGGGTCGCCGCGTCCAGCGGCGTACGCCAGTCGACGCCCACCACGTCGGCGCCGGCCTCGCCCATCGCGCCGAGCAGCTCCCCGGTGCCCACCCCGAAGTGGATCCGGGGCACGCCCGCGTCGGCCAGCCCGGCCAGCACGCCCGCCGAGTGCGGCAGCACGAAGCGGCGGTAGTCGGCCTCCGACAGCGCGCCGGCCCACGAGTCGAAGAGCTGCACCGCGGACACCCCGGCGGCCACCTGCACCCGCAGGAACTCCAGCGTCACCTCGGCCAGCCGGCCACAGAGCGCGTGCCACAGCTCCGGCTGGCCGTACATCATCGCCTTGGTCTTCGCGTGGGTCCGCGACGGGCCGCCCTCGACCAGGTAGCTGGCCAGGGTGAACGGCGCGCCGGCGAAGCCGATCAGCGGGGTGTCGCCCAGCTCGGCGACGAGCATCCGGACCGCCTCGTCCACGTACGACACGTCGTCGCGGGTGATCGGCCGGATCCGCTCCACGTCGGTCAGGGTGCGCACGGGCTCGGCGACCACCGGGCCGGTGCCCGGCACGATGTCCAGGTCCACCCCGGCGGCGGCGACCGGCACCACGATGTCGCTGAACAGGATCGCGGCGTCCACACCGTGCCGGCGTACCGGCTGGAGGGTGATCTCGGTGACCAGGTCGGGGCGGCGGCAGGACTCCAGCATCGCCACGTTGGCCCTGATCGCGCGGTACTCCGGCAGCGACCGGCCGGCCTGGCGCATGAACCAGACGGGGGTGTGCGGGCCGGACTGACGCCGGCAGGCCCGGACGAAGGGCGAGTCGGCCGGTCCGCCGGGGCGGGGGTCTTCGTCTCGGGCGTCGGCGCCCGTCGTCGTGGTGCTCATCGCGGCCATCGTGCCACGGGGGACGCGACCGGCAGCGGGCAGCGCCGCCTTTTGTGACCCCGGTCAGCCCGCCGGCGGCGGGACCGGCCGGGCGGTGGCGGCGGCCCCGGCGTCAGACGGCGTCGGCGCGCCTCTCGGGCGGGCGGGCGGCCGGCGGCATAGGCTGCCGGCATGGCCCCCCCGATCGCGCTCCCGGAGACCTTCGCCCGCGCGGTCACCGGGCTGCGGTCCGCGGCGCCCCGATCGGAGATCGTGCTGGAGGAGGTCGGCGCGCCGCAGCGGCTCGCCCCGTACACCTTCGCGCTCTCCGCCACCGTCCTGCGCGACGGCGAGGAGGTGGCCTCCGGGCGGCTCATCCTGCTGCACGACCCGGCCGGTCACGAGGCGTGGCAGGGCACCCTGCGGCTGGTCACCTACGTGACGGCGGAGCTGGAGGTCGACCTGGCCGCCGATCCGCTGCTGCCGGGGGTGGGCTGGACCTGGCTGACCGACGCCCTGGAGGCGCAGGACGCGGAGCACCGGGCGATCGGCGGCACCATCACCCAGACCATGTCGACGCGCTTCGGTGACCTGGCCGGGCCGCCCGCCGCCGGCGACATCGAGATCCGCGCCTCCTGGACGCCGGTCGACGACGACCTCGCCCCGCACCTGCTGGCCTGGTGCGCGCTGCTGGCCTCGACCGCCGGGCTTCCCCCGCCCGGGGTGACCGCGCTGCCGGAGCGTCGCCCCGCCGGCGCGGCCTGACCCCGCGACGGGTCACCTCACAGATACTTCTCGGCCTCGTTGCAGACCTTGTCCATGCCCTGGATGGCCTTGTCGTAGGCCGGCTTGTTGCCGTTCGCCGCCGCGGCGAGCGCGGTGGTGAGCTTGTCGAGGCAGTTGGCGATGACCTTCTTCTGCCGGGCCTGCTCGTCCCGGTCGTTGCGGGTGCCGGTGAGGTCCTGCTCGGTGTCGCCGAGCTTGTCCCGGACCGCCTGGAGGTCGGTCTTGAGCTTCTCGATCTCCTTGCCGTTCGCCGTGATGGTGCCGTCGCGCTGGCTGACCTCGCTGGCCATCTTCTTCTCGGTCCGGTCCAGCTCGTTGGTGGTCGACACGAACAGGCCGGTCATCACCCCGCCGAGGACGAAGAGCAGCCCGGCCACGACCGCCAGGACGAGCACCTTGTGACTCTTGCGGGGGCCGCCGGGCGCGGGGGCGCCGAAGGGCGGGGCGGAGCCGGGCGGGGCGGACAACGGCTGCCCGTACGCCGGCCCGGAGGCCGGGGGGACCGACATCGGCTGCCCGAAGGCCGGCCCGCCGGAGGCCTGCCCGGCGTGGGGCGACGCGCTGCCGGGGCCGAAGCCGGGCGACGCCGGCGGCGCCGACTGGGGGTAGCCGGAGGGTCCGGCCGGCGGCGCGGACTGCGGGTAGCCGGCGGGCGGGGCCGGGTTGTACTGCTGCGGCGCCGGGGCGTACTGCTGGCCGGCGTCCTGCTGTTCGGGCGTGTACGGGCGCGGGCTGCCGTAGGTGGTGCCGTGCGGGGCGCCGCCCGACGGCGGCTGACCGGGCGCGGCCGGCGGGTACGGCGGGTAGCCCTCCGGCCCGGTCGGTGGCTGGGACATGTCGTTCTTCCTCCACGTGTGCTGGTCCGGCGTTGGAGCCGCCGGGCCGAGGGGGTGGTTGGGCGCTGACGGGGTCAGCAGATCTTGAAACCGTCGCAGGCGACCTTGATCGGTACGGCGAGACCGATCCCCTCGGCGTTGCGGGCCTTGGCGGTGGCGATGCCGACGACCTGCTTGCTGCCGTTGATGACCGGGCCGCCCGAGTTGCCGGGGTTGATCGGGGCGTCGAACTGGATGACCGGGCCCTCGCCGCCGCCGGCCTCGCGGAAGGCGCTCACCACGCCGGTGGTGACGCTGTCCTCCAGGCCGAGCGGCGCGCCGACGACCACGATCTGCTGCCCGGACTTCACCGCGGCGGACGCCGCGACCAGGCCGGTGAACTTGCCGTTGGTCCGCAGGTGGGCGACGTCGTTGGTCTCGTCGACGCGCACGATGGTCGCCGGGAAGCGCTGGTTGGTGCGCTCCAGGAAGACCTCCCGCTCGCCGGTCTGCCAGAGCGCGTCCACCACGTGGTAGTTGGTGAACAGGTTGGTGCCCCCGCCCGCGGCCGGCTTGCCGATCGCGAACGCGGTGCCGGTGGAGTTGCCGGCCCGGACCCGGAACACGCTGGGCAGCACGGCGCTGGCCACGGCCTCCGGGTTGAACGCGGCGCCGGCCTGCTTCTCCAGCGCCCCCGCCCGGGACTCCAGGCCGTCGAACCGGGTGCCGTCGGCCGCCTGCGCCGCCGCCACCCGGCTGTCGGTGTCGCCCAGCCGGTTCGAGAGCCGGTTGATCTGGTACGCCTGCACGCCCGTCACCACGGCCAGCAGGCCGGCGAGCACGAGCGCGGTGACGGTGAGCCCGCGCCCCTTCGTCGCCGGCGCCGGCCCGACGGGGTACGGCTGGCCCGGCCCGGGGCCCTGGGGGTGGCCGTGGGCGGGCGGCTGACCGGGGACACCCGGCGGCGTCGACCCGGACGCGGGGGGCCAGCCGGGCCCCGGGGGGACCCCGGGGGGCGTCGACGGGCCCGGGGCGGTGGACGGCGCGCCGCCGTGTCCCCAGCCTGCGGCGGCGGGCGCGGCGGCCGGGGCGGGCGCGTTGGCCGGGGCGGTGCCCCACTGGCCCGGCTGCGCCGGCGGCGACCAGGCGGGGCGGGGGGCCGGGGGCTGCCCGGGGGCGCCCGGCGGCAGGTATGCGGAGCCGACCGGCTCGATCCGGGGTGGCAGTGGCCCGGGGCGGGCCGTCCCCGGCGGGAACCCGCCGTCACCCGGTCCCGCCGGGCCCTTGTCCGCCGACCCGTAGCCAGTCATGATCGCCTTGCCCTCCCCGTAGACGCCCCGCTCCGCACGCGGGACCCTGATGATGCCGTACCCGCGCAACGGCCCGATGGACCGTACCTGCGTCAACGGGCTTTGTCTTCCCCTATGTCCGGCCTCCGGAAGGGCATCCGGCGGTCGCCCGGCAACACACACCGGACCGGCTTCACCCACCGCGTCGCGTCGCGCACTAGGGTTGTCAGGTGACCGACGAACCACCCCTGCGCCGTCGGCCCGCCGAAAGCCGTACGGGAAACGATGCGCACCACCCGCCGTCGGCCCGACCGGAGCCGGAGGCCGCGGGGACCGAACAGACCGCCGACGGGCCCGTTCCGCTGACCGCCCCGCGCGAGGGCACACCCCAGCCGGCGGCCACGCCCGGCGAGCTGGACGACGTCGTGGCCCGCTTCGCCGCAGGCACCGGCCCCGTCGCCCTCGACGCCGAACGCGCCTCCGGCTACCGCTACAGCCAGCGGGCCTACCTGGTGCAGCTGCGCCGGGCCGGTTCCGGCACGGCGCTGATCGACCCGCTGCCGCTGCCCGACCTGAGCGCCCTCGACACGGTGATCGGCGAGGCCGAGTGGGTGCTGCACGCCGCCAGCCAGGACCTGCACTGCCTGGCCGAGCTGGGGCTGCGGCCCCGCCGGCTGTTCGACACCGAACTGGCCGCCCGGCTGGCCGGATTCGAGCGGGTCGGCCTGGCCGCGCTGACCGAGCAGCTGCTCGGCTACAGCCTGGAGAAGCACCACTCGGCGGCCGACTGGTCGAGCCGCCCGCTGCCGGAGTCCTGGCTGACCTACGCCGCGCTCGACGTGGAGATGCTGGTCGACCTGCGCGACGCGCTCGACGAGGAGCTGGCCCGGCAGGGCAAGTCCGCGTGGGCGGCGGAGGAGTTCGCCGCGCTGGTGCGCACCGGCGCCCGGCCGCCGAAGGTGCGGGCCGAGCCGTGGCGCCGCACGTCCGGCATCCACCGGGTGCGCGGCGCGCGGGCCCAGGCCCGCGTCCGTTCCCTCTGGTACGCGCGGGACCAGATCGCCGCGCGGCGGGACGCCGCCCCGGGGCGGGTGCTGCCGGACTCGGCCATCGTCGCGGCGGCGGAGCTGGATCCGAGGGACGAGAAGACCCTGCTGACCCTGCCCGGCTTCGGTGGCCGCTCGGTGCGCCGGCTGGCGCGCACCTGGCTCGCCGCGCTCGACGACGCGCGGCAGCTGCCCGAGGACGCGCTGCCGGTCGCCCCGACGGTCGAGGGTCCCCCGCCGCCGCACCGCTGGGCGGAACGGGACCCGGTGGCGGCGGCCCGGCTGGCCCGCTGCCGGGAGGTGGTGGTCCGGATCGCCGGCGCGCACCAGCTGCCGCCGGAGAACCTCATCGCTCCCGACTCGATCCGTCGGCTGGCGTGGGTGCCTCCGGAGGAGGTCACGGAGGCGGCCGTCGCGGAGACCCTCCGGGGCTTCAACGCCCGCGAGTGGCAGATCGCCCTGCTCCTTCCCGCCCTCACGGAGGCCCTCACCGATCCGCCCCCCGCGCCTTGAACCGGCGGTGTGGGGTGGGCCACACGGGGGCGGGTGCCAGTGTTGGTTACTGGCGAGTAGCATCCGGAGGAACACGCCCGTGCCGGCGACCTTCGTCCGGTCCGTAGTGCCGCCTGCCGGCACGGAGGCCGGATCAGGTCGAAGAGGAGGCTCAAGTGCCCCGTGAAGTTCGGGATGTCGTCTTCGTCGACGGCGTCCGTACCCCGTTCGGCAAGGCGGGTGGCATGTACGCCAACACCCGCGCCGACGACCTGGTGATCCGCTGCATCCGCGAACTGCTGCGCCGTAACCCGCAGCTGCCGCCGGAGCGGGTCGAGGAGGTCGCGATCGCCGCCACCACCCAGATCGGCGACCAGGGCCTGACCATCGGCCGGACCGTCGCCCTGCTGGCGGGCCTGCCCAAGACCGTCCCCGGCTTCGCGATCGACCGGATGTGCGCCGGCGCCATGACCGCGGTGACCACCGTCGCCAGCGGCATCGCCATGGGCGCGTACGACGTCGCGATCGCCGGCGGCGTCGAGCACATGGGCCGCCACCCGATGGGCGAGGGCGTCGACCCCAACCCGCGGATCGTCGCCGAGAAGCTCGTCGACCCGTCCGCGCTGGTCATGGGCGCGACCGCGGAGAACCTGCACGACCGGGTCCCGCACATCACCAAGGCGCGCACCGACGCCTTCGCGCTCGCCTCGCAGCAGAAGACCGCCAAGGCGTACGCCAACGGCAAGCTCCAGGACGACCTGGTGTCCGTGGCGGTCCGCGACGAGGAGAACGCCTGGGGCATGGCCACGGTCGACGAGGCCCCCCGCGACACCTCGCTGGAGAAGCTCGCCACCCTGAAGACCCCGTTCCGCCCGCACGGCAAGGTCACCGCCGGCAACGCGGCCGGCCTGAACGACGGCGCCACCGCCAGCCTGCTCGCCTCCGAGGACGTCGCCCGCGAGCTGGGCCTGCCGGTCGCCATGCGGCTGGTGTCGTTCGGCTTCGTCGGCGTCGAGCCCGAGGTGATGGGCGTCGGCCCGATCCCGTCGACCGAGAAGGCGCTGCGCCTCGCCGGCCTGACCATCGACGACATCGGCCTGTTCGAGCTGAACGAGGCGTTCGCCGTGCAGGTGCTCGCCTTCCTCGACCACTTCGGCATCGCCGACGACGACCCGCGGGTCAACCCGTGGGGCGGCGCGATCGCCATCGGCCACCCGCTCGCCTCCTCGGGCGTGCGGCTGATGACCCAGCTCGCCCGGCAGTTCGCCGAGCACCCCGAGGTCCGCTACGGCGTCACCGCCATGTGCATCGGCATCGGCATGGGCGGCACGGTCATCTGGGAGAACCCGCACTGGGAGGGTGGAGACAAGTGAGCGCGCTCGCCGCACCGAACGAGGTCGTCACCCGGGCGCTGCTGCGCCAGGTGAACGTACCGGGGCTGGACCGGCCGGCCGCCCTGATCACCCTGGACAACGGCTTCGACCACACCAAGCCCAACAGCTTCGGCCCGGGCGGCCTGACCAGCCTGGACGAGGCGATCACCGCCGCCCTGGCCGCGAACCCGGCGTTCGTGGCGGTCACCGGCAAGCCGTACGTCTTCTGCGTGGGCGCGGACATCACCAGCCTCCCGCAGCTCGCCGACCGCGAGCAGGCGCTGGAGATCGGGCGGCTCGGCCACCGGGTCTTCGCCCGGCTCAAGGACAGCGAGGTCCCGACCTTCGCCTTCGTCAACGGCGCGGCGATGGGCGGCGGCCTGGAGCTGGCGCTGCACTGCCACTACCGGACGCTCTCCGGTGGGGTGGCGGCACTGGCGCTGCCCGAGGTCTTCCTCGGCCTGGTCCCCGGTTGGGGCGGCACGCAGCTGCTGCCGAACCTGATCGGCATCCCGGCGGCGACCCAGGTGATCATCCAGAACCCGCTGATGCAGAACAAGATGCTCAAGCCGAAGCAGGCCGCCGAGATGGGCATCGCGGACGTGCTGCTGGAGCCGGCGGACTTCCTGGAGCGGTCCCTGGAGTGGGCCGCCGGCGTCGTCCGGGGCGAGGTCACCGTGACCCGGCCCGAGGTCGACAAGGACATGTGGGCGGGCGTGCTCTACTTCGCCCGGCAGACCCTCGACCAGCGGCTGCACGGCGCGGTCCCGGCCGCGTACAAGGCGCTGGACCTGCTGGAGACGGCGAAGGACGCCGACTTCGCCACCGGCACCGCCGCCGAGGACGAGGCCCTCGCGGACCTGGTCTTCTCCGAGGAGCTGCGCAGCGGCCTCTACGCGTTCGACCTGGCGCAGCGGCGGGCCAAGCGGCCGGCCGGCGCGCCGGACAAGGGCCTGGCCCGCCCGGTCACCAAGGTCGGCATCGTGGGCGCCGGCCTGATGGCCAGCCAGCTCGCCCTGCTCTTCGCCCGTCGCCTCCAGGTGCCGGTCGTCATGACCGACCTGGACCAGGGCCGCGTCGACAAGGGCGTCGGCTACGTGCACACCCAGATCGAGAAGGCCGTCAGCAAGGGCCGGATGGACAAGGGCACGGCCGCCAAGCTGTACGGCCTGGTCAGCGGCTCCGTCGACAAGGGCGTCTTCGCCGACGCCGACTTCGTCATCGAGGCGGTCTTCGAGGATCTCGCCGTCAAGAAGCAGGTCTGGGCCGAGCTGGAGAAGATCGTCAAGCCGGAGGCGGTGCTGGCCACCAACACCTCCAGCCTGTCGATCACGGCGATGGCCGAGGAACTGGAGCACCCCGAGCGGGTGGTCGGCTTCCACTTCTTCAACCCGGTCGCGGTGCTGCCGCTGCTGGAGATCGTCCGGGGCGAGCGCACCGACGACGCCACGCTCGCCACCGCGTTCGCGGTCGGCAAGCAGCTGAAGAAGTCCTCCGTGCTGGTCTCCGACGCCCCGGCGTTCGTGGTCAACCGGCTGCTCACCCGCTTCCTCGGCACCGTCTTCGCCGCCGTGGACGCGGGCACCCCGCTGGACGTGGCCAACAGCGCGCTGGACCCGCTGGGCCTGCCGATGCGCCCGCTCGCCCTGCTCCAGCTCGTCGGGCCGGCCGTCGCGTACCACGTGGGCGGCACCCTGCACGCCGCGTTCCCGGACCGCTTCGACGTGAGCGAGAACCTCAAGCGGATCGCCGACTCCGGTCAGCCGATCGTCGTCGACGACCAGGTCAACGACGAGGTGGCCAAGCTGCTCGTGGTGGGCGACCAGCCGCTCACCGCCGAGCAGGTGCGCCAGAACGCGCTCGACGCGCTGGCGCAGGAGATCCGGCTCATGCTCGACGAGGGCGTCGTCGCCGAGGCGCAGGACATCGACCTGTGCATGATCCTCGGCGCGGGTTGGCCGTTCCACCTGGGCGGCATCACGCCGTACCTGGACCGGACCGGCACCTCGGAGCGGGTCACCGGCCAGCGGTTCCTGCCGCACGGGGTGGCCAGCCTGCCCGCCTGATCCACACCGCCCCCCGCGTTCGCGGTGGTTGCCCCGTCCAGCTTGGATGGAGGTGGCCACCGCGTTCGTCGTTGCGGCCGATACGGTCGGGGTCGGGACAGCGGTACCGTGCCGTGGCTGGCTACGATCACCCGTTCGCACCCTCGCCTGGAGCTGATCATGTCCTCACCGCCGGTCGATCCCTGGTCCGGGCAGCCGGAGCACGACGCCCACTACGACTTCCATCCGCCGCGACCGGACGGCTACCCGGCACCGCCCGCCGATGGTTGGGCCTCCCCGCCGCACGGGCAGCCGCCGGCGGGTGGCGGCTGGCCCACCACGCCGCACCCCCACCCCCCGCAGGCCCAGCCGTACCCCGGGCCCACGTCCGCCCAGCCGTATCCCGGGCCCACGTCCGCCCAGCCGTACCCGGGGCCCACCTCGGCACAGCCGCACCCCGGGCCCACGTCGGCCCAGCCGCACCCCACCCAGCCGTACGGCGGCTATCCCGTGACGCCGCAGGGCGGGTTCCCGGCCAGCCCGTACGCCGGCTACCCGCCGCCCCCTCCCGGCGCGGGCCGGCCGGCGAGGCCCCACCAGCTGGTGCTGTCCCTCGGCATCGTCGGGCTGCTGGTGCTCTGCCTCGGCGGAGGTGGCATCGCCTACCTCGCCTACGAGGGCGATCAGGGCGCCGACCCCAGGCCCACGCCGACCGCGTCCCCCACCGCTGCGGCGCCGAGCGCCACGCCGAGCGCCGACACCTCGTCCGAAGCCGCCCCGTCGCCGGAGTCCAGCGACGCCCCGCAGATCAGGGTCGTCACGCCGGAGACCCTCGGGGGCCGCCCGAAGAGCACCGAGCCGACCCTGCGGAAGGCCGCCGACGACATGGTCCGCGAGCTGCAGTCCTCGGTGCGCGGCGAGACCGGCGTCGCCGGCGCCTTCTACGGCAGCGCCGACAAGCGGGACATGGTCATGGTGATCGCCGCCAGCACCTTCGTGCTCAACCCGGAACGGGAGCTCGACGACGCGGTCAAGGGCATCTCGAAGGACCTGGCCGTCAAGCGGTTGACCACCATCGCCCCCGGACCGCTCGGCGGCCTGGCCAAGTGCGGCGACGGCGAGTCCGCCGGCGTGCCGCTGGGCGTCTGCGCGTGGGCCGACCACGGCAGCGTCGGGCTCATCGTGATGTTCTTCTCCTCCTCGGCAGCCACGGCGGCGGAGTTCGTCGCCTTCCGCAGTCAGATCGAGCAGAAGTACTGACCAGCACCCGCCCGGTGCGCGCCGCCGTTCACGACCGACGCGGCACGTCGGGCGTGGCCGGGGCCGCACGGACCACCATCTCCCTCGCGCAGACCCGGAGCTGACCGATGTCCTACCCACCCGCCAACTCCTACCCGCCGCCGGACGGCGGGGGCGGCCCGTACGGCTCGTACCCGCCGGCACAGCCCGGCGGGTACGGACCGCCACCGGCACAGCCCGCCGGGTACGGACCGCCACCGGCACAGCCCGCCGGGTACGGACCACCGCCGCAGGTTGGCGGGTACGGACCACAGCCCCACGCCGGCGGGTACGGACCGCAGGCCGGCGGGTACGGGCCACCGCCCGCGCAGGCCGGCGGGTACGGGCCACCGCCGTACGGGGGCGGGTCGGGGGCGTACGGCGGCCCGCCGGCGCCGCGGAAGTCGAACGCCGGCAAGATCGTGCTGATCTCGCTCGCCGTGGTGCTGGTGCTCTGCCTGGGCGGCGCGGCGATCGTCGCCTTCGCCGTCAAGGACGACGTCAAGGAGACCGTCGACGCCACCCGGACCCGGGTCGTCGCGCCGGCGACCCTCGCCGGGCGGCCCAGGGCGACGGACCCGACCCTCCAGGCCGGCGCCCGGGAACTCGAGGCGGAACTCAACAAGACGATCCCCGGCGCCAGCAGCACCGTCGGCGAGTTCTACGGCACCCTCACCGGCAGGAACCTCGTGATGATCGCCGCCGCGTCCGGCTTGAACCCGGACCCGGCCAAGACGCTCGAGGACACCATCAGGGGCGCGCGCACCAGCGACGTGCGGCTGGGCGAGATGAAGACCGTGGATCCGGGACCGCTCGGCGGCGAGGCCAAGTGCGGCGACGCCAAGGCGCAGGACGTGCCGCTCGGCGTCTGCGTGTGGAGCGACAAGGGCAGCGTCGGCATGGTCATCATCTACTTCAAGACGGGCCAGCAGGCCCACGCCGAGTTCGCCACCATCCGGGGACAGGTCGAGCAGAAGTCCTGACCCGTACGGCAGCGCGGGGGCCCGCCCACGACGGTGGACGGGCCCCTTTCGCCTCAGCCCGCCGTGGCGGCCCGCTCGGCGGCGCTGCGCAGCACGCAGAACTCGTTGCCCTCCGGGTCGGCGAGCACCACCCAGCCCGAACCGTCGGGGCGGCGCTGGTCGGCGACCTGGGTGGCGCCGATGCCCACCAGGCGCGCGACCTCCTCGTCCCGGGTCCGGTCCGTGGGCTCCAGGTCGAGGTGGAGGCGGTTCTTCACCTCCTTGCCGTCCGGCACCGCAACGAAGAGCACCTCCGGTCCTCCCGGGGGCAGCAGCATGGCCTCCGGGTCGCCGGGGAAGTCGTCCGGCTGGCGGGGGCAGTCGAAGACCTGCGCCCAGAAGCCGGACAGCGCGTACGTGTCGCGGCAGTCGATGCAGACGTTGTGGATCCGTGCGCTCACGGGTGTTCCTCCTCGATGGTCGTACCCGCCCGCTCCGTCGCGCCGGCGCCGAGCACCCGCTCGGCCTCCCGCGCCCGGGTCCGAACGGCCGGTTCGAGACGGACGCGCGCCCGGTTCTTCACCGTCCCGGCCTCGGGGACCGGTGGGAAGAAGACGTGCGGGGTGGCCGGCAGCGCCGCCTCCGGACCACCGGGGGCGTCGTCGCCGTGCCGGACGTACCCGGTAACCGCCGGCCAGGAGCCGGAGCGGGCGTAGGTGTCGTGACAGTCGAAACTGGTGTTGTGGATCCGTGGATACACGGAGTTCCTCCGCTGGGGATGAGGCGCCCCGCGTGCGTGAGGGTCAGCCGGCGAGACGGGGCGCGGAGATCATGACGGTGAACATCGACGCACCCCCCTCCGGTCCTCGAGCTGACGCCGTGATCCTTCCATCGGGCCCGTACTCCCCGCAACCCCGGGGTGGCCCGTCACCGCCGGGCGGCCGGCTCCTGGGCGGTGACCGCCGGGGCCGCCTCCGCCGCCGGCAGCGTCACCGTGACCTCCAGCCCGCCACCGGTCTGGGCGACCACCTTCACGGTGCCGCCGTGCGCGTCGCAGACCGCCCGCACGATGGAGAGCCCGAGGCCCGAGCCGCGCGCGCCGGTACGCTCCCGGCCGCCGCGCCGGAACGGCTCGAACAGGCCGGGCACGTCGGCCTGGTCCACCTCGAAACCGGTGTTGCCCACCACCAGCCACGACCGGCACCCGTCCGACCCGGTACGCACCCAGACCCGGCCGTGCAGGTGGTTGTAGCGGATCGCGTTCTCGATCAGGTTGCCGGCCAGCCGGTCCAGCAGCCCGGGATCGCCGACGACCGGCGCGGACTCCAGCGAGGTCTGCACCCGCAGCTTGATCCGCTCGACCTCCCGGCGTACCGCCGACAGGGCGTTGGCGGTGCCGGCGGCGAGGTCGCACTCGGTGCGGCGGCCCAGCCGGCGGCCCGCCTGGGCCTCGCTGCGGGCGAGCACCAGCAGGGCGTCGACCAGCCCGTTGGCCCGCTCGGAGGCGTCCCGGACCACGGTGGCCATCCGGCGGTACTCGGCGGCGTCCGCCTCGTCGTCGCTGAGCGTCACGTCGATCTCGGTACGCATCACCGCGAGGGGGGTCCGCAGCTCGTGCGAGGCGTTGGCCACGAAGCGCTTCTGCGCCTCGAACGCGGCGGCGATGCGGTCCAGCATCTCGTCGAAGGTCTCCGCCAGCTCGGCCACCTCGTCGTCGGCGCCCGAATAGCCGATCCGCTGGTCCAGGGTGGTCTCGCCCAGCCGGCGGGCGGTGGCGGTGACCTGGTGCAGCGGGCGCAGCGCCCGGCCGGCGACCGCGTACGCGCCGGCCACCGCGACGACGCTGATCGCCAGCAGCGCCACCAGGCCCTTGACCAGCAGCTCCGCGCTGGCGGCGTCGAGCAGTTGGCGCTGCCACTGCGCGGCGTCCAGCGACCGGCCGTCCGCCAGCACCACCACGGTGCCGGGCAGCAGCTCGTCGGTCGGGCGCAGCGCGTCGCGGACCAGCAGCCAGGCCAGCAGCACCAGGATCGCGCCCGCGCCGACCAGCAGCACCCCGTTGAGCAGGGTCAGCCGCAGCCGCAGCGTGGGCCGCAGCCGGGCCCGCCGGGTCGCGGCACCAGCGTTCGTTCGCGACTGCGGGGCTCGCAAAACCGGCTCACTCCTCGCGCTCACAGCCCCACCTTCGTTCGCGACTGCGGGGCTCGCAAAACCGGCTCACTCCTCACGCTCACAGCCCCACCTTCGTTCGCGACTGCGGGGCTCGCAAAACCGGCTCACTCCTCACGCTCACAGCCCCACCGTCTCCGCCGTGCGGTAGCCCGCACCGACCACCGTCTCGATCAGCGGCGGGTCGCCGAGCTTCTTGCGCAGGGTCATCACGGTGACCCGGACGATCGTGGTGAACGGATCGGTGTTGGCGTCCCAGACCCGTTCCAGCAACTCCTCGCTGGAGACCACCGCGCCGCGCGCCTTGAGCAGCTCGCAGAGCACGCCGAACTCCTTGTTGGTCAGGTCGACCGGCTGGCCGCCCCGGGTGGCCACCCGGCGGGCCGGGTCGAGGACCAGATCGGCGAGTTCGAGCACCGGCGGCGCGGCCGGGGTGGCCCGGCGGCCGAGCGCCTGCACCCGGGCGACCAGCTCGTCGAAGGCGAACGGCTTCGGCAGGTAGTCGTCCGCGCCGAGCTGCAGCCCCTCCACCCGGTCGGCGACGGTGCCGCTGGCGGTCAGCATCAGCACCCGGGTGAGCGTGCCGGAGGCGGCCAGCTCGGCGCAGATCTGGTCACCGTGCACGCCGGGCAGGTCCCGGTCGAGCACCACCACGTCGTACCGGGTGACGAACGCCATCTCGTGGCCGCTGTCGCCGTCGTAGGCGACGTCCACCGCCATCCCCCGCTTGCGCAGCCCCCGCGCGATCGCGTCGGCGAGGTTGCGCTCGTCCTCGACCACCAGTACCCGCATTCCGGCCTCCTCGCGCCCCTGACCACCCACAACCTAGTGCCGGCAGCCAAACCGGGCCGCACCCGCCGTCCCGGTCCGACCCCGTTGCAGAAAACCTTCGTCGTACGCAATGCTCTTGGCGGCAACCTTCACGACGGATGGGAAGACGCATGACCGACGCGGCGCCGACGATCCGACGGGACGTCACCTACCGGGGCTTCCGCCTTCCCGGCGACGCCGGGCTGGGCAGCCTGTCCGGGCTGCGCGCGGGCGGACGGGGCCTCGAACTGGCCGACCCGGCCGACCGGCTCGACCACACCGACGCCGACGGCCGCACCCGCCGGTACGCGGCCGGCAGCTGGACGTCCCCGCCCGTGCCGGTCGGCTTCGCCGTGCGCGACGTGGTGCCCTCGTGGACCGGGGACACCCCCGGCGACTGCTGGCTGCGGGTGGAGCTGCGGGGCTGGCACGACGACGCGCCGGCCACCGGGTGGTACGTCCTCGCCGACTGGGCGGCCGACGACCACGCGATCCGCCGGACGTCCGTGCCCGGGCAGCGCGACGCCGACGCCCGGGTGGACACGGACACGCTGGTGGTGACGGGTGCGACCGTCACCGGCTGGCAGGTCCGGGTGACCCTGCTCCGGCCCGAGGACGCCGACGCGACCCCGGTGCTGCGCGCGGTCGGGGCGGTCGCCGCGGGCCCGCGCCCGACGGCTGCGGCCGGGGCGTCCCGGCCCACCGCAGCGGGCTCCCCGCCGGTGGCGGCCGGGCCCGCCCCGGTCACCGGGCCCGAGTTCCGCGCCCCGGGTCCGGCCCCTGCGAGTGGGTCCGCCGCGACGGTCCCGGCCGCCTGGGGCACGGTGCTGGACGTGCCGCGCTACTCGCAGCGGCTGCACGCCGGCGCCCACCCGCAGTGGGGTGGCGGCGGGGATGCCTGGTGCAGCCCCACCTGCACCTCGATGGTGCTGGCCTTCTGGGGCGCCGCCCCGGCCCCGACCCGGTACGCCTGGGTGGCTCCGGCCGGCCCTCGCCCGGTGGTGGTGCACGCCGCGCGACACTGCTACGACCACGCCTTCGCCGGGGCCGGGAACTGGCCGTTCAACACCGCGTACGCGGGCCTGCACGGGGTGGACGCCTTCGTCACCCGGCTGCGGTCGCTGGCCGAGGCGGAGGCGTTCGTGGCCACCGGCATCCCGCTGATCGTCTCCGCCGCGTTCAAGTCGGGCGAGGTGCCCGGGTTGGACTACGACACCGCCGGGCACCTGATGGTGCTGGTGGGCTTCACCGCCACGGGCGCGCCGGTGCTCAACGACCCGTACGCCCCGGACGACGACGCGGTGCGCCGGACCGTCGACCGGGACCGGTTCGAGGCCGCCTGGCAGGGTGGCAGCGGCGGGGTGGCGTACGTGCTCCGGCCGCCCGGCGTGCCGCTCCCCCCGGCGCCGGAGCAGCCCAACTGGTGACCCCGGCGGCGTCCGCGGCACCGGACGCGGCGGCTCAACCGGGATAGCGCCAGACGCCGAGCTCGCCGGTCTGCAGCCGGCACACCACCGTCTCGGCCCGGCTGCGGCAGTCCCCGGTCGCGCCGCGGAGCACGTCCAGCACCCGGGCCCGGCCCTCGGCGACGTCCAGCTCGGCGACCACCACCCCGCCACCGGCGGCGGCCGGCCGCACGGCCAGGAGCCGTTCGTCGGCGTGCCAGGTCATCAGCTGCCAGGTGCCCAGGTCGGCCACTTCCCGACCGGTGGCCGCGTCGAGCACGCCCAGCCGGTCGCCGAGGGGCCCGGGCGCGACCGCCAGGAGCCGGCCGCCCTGTGCCGACAGCACCCCGAACCACCGCCCGCCGACCCACCGGAGCGCGCCGGTCGCCGGGTCGAGCGCGACGAACCTGTTTCCCCCGGGCACGCACAACAGCTCGCCGCACTCGGTGACGTGCTCCACCATGGGGACGCGCGCCTTCCACCGCCGCCGCAGCCCGTCCAGCCCGTAGGCGGTCACCACGCCCGCGGCCGGCCGGACGACCAGCAGCAGGTCGTACGCCACCACCACGTGCCCGGAGGCCTCGTCGAGGCCCAGGTCCGCCGCGTGCACCAGTGCGCCGGAGCGGGGGTCGCGCACCTCGACCCGCCCCTCGGCGGGGACCCGGACGATCCGCTCGACCCGCCCGTCGCGGAGACTGTACGTCGCGCCCTCGCGCGTCGTCGGCACCGACCACAGGGCCTGCCCGGAGGCCGGATCCACCGACCGCACGGCGCCGCCCTCCTCCCCGCCGGTCTGCATCAGCAGGATGCCGGCCGGGTCCCACCAGGGGTAGCCGGGCTGCCGCCAGAGCCCGCGGCCGGTCGCGGCGTCCAGGGCGATCGTCTGCCCGTCGTCCTGGTCCCCGGTGACGGAGAAGAGCACCATCCCCGGCCCGGTCTGGACCTGCCAGAACCGGCCCGCCGCCGCGACCCGGGAGCGCCACACCGGGGTGGGTGGGGCGTCGTCCGCCGGCGCCCGCTCGGGCAGGGCGTACGCGCGCACCTCGACGGTCCCCTCGGGCTCCCCCTCGGCCGGCTCGACGACGTAGAGCCGGTCACCGTGCAGGAACGCCTCCGACCCGAGGCGGGCCGGCACGACGAGCCCGACCCGGGCCGGTACCGGGGCGGCCGCCGCCACGGTGGCCACGAGGAACGCGAGCGCCAGCGCGACCCGCAACGGGCGGCCGACGGCGCGCGGCGGGCGGGGCGGCGGCGCCTCGCGGCCCGGCTCGTCACGCACCTCGCCGAGGTCGATGAGCGTCACGCCCGCCCCTTCCGGTCGCGGTCGCCGGGCAGTTCCCACACGCCCAACCCACCGTCCTCGCGCCGGCAGGCGACGAACGACTCGCGAGCGCCGCACTCCCCCACCACGCCGCGCAGTGCCGCCAGCACCCGCACGCCCTCCCCGCGCTCGTCGATCCGGCCGACCAGGTACCGCCCGTCGCGCTGCCGGCGGTGCACGGTCGTCGCGTCGGCCGAGAGCCACGGGGCGCCGGCCCGCCAGCGGCCCAGTTGCCGCACCGGCCGGCCGGTCGCCGCGTCGAGCAGCACGTGCTCCGCGGCGCCACCGGAGGCGCGCCGGACGGCCAGCAGCCGGCCCTCGACGGCGACCGGCCCCAGCGCCGCGTTCTCGCTCCGCCACCGCAGGGCGCCGGTGGCGGGATCGAGCAGCCGGGTGGCGGGCGAGCCGTCGTCGACACAGATCAGGGCGCCGCAGTCGTAGACGTCCGGCTGGTCGGCCGGGCCGCGGGGCACGCTCCACCGCCGGCGCAGGCCGGGAATCTCGTAGCCGCTGAGGACGCCGCTGGCGTCGGTGAGCAGCACCAACTCCTCCGTGACCGTCAGCACGCGGGAGCGGTCGGGCACGGTGGTCGCGGCACGCGCCGCGCCCGTGTCGGGGTCGCGCAGCTCCAGCCGCCCGCCGGCGAGCACCGTCAGCAGGCTGATCCGCTGGTCCCGCCGCGACAGGTGCGCGTCCTCGAATGCCAGCGGCTGCGACCACCGGACGGCACCGGTGGCGGGGTCCACCGAGCGCAGCACGGACGCGCTCGATCCGGCGAAGCCCGACAGCAGCAGGTGCCCGGCCGAGGTGGCGCCGTGCAACTGTCCCGCGCCCCGCCAGCGCACCCCGCCGTCGGCGAGGGAGAGCCCGACCACCTCGGACGCCGTCCGGTCCCCGGCCAGGCCGACCGCCAGCAGGTCGCCGGCCCGGACGGCGTGGAACACCCGCCCCGGCGCGGGCAACGGCACCCGCCACAGGGGACGGCCGGAGGGCAGCCGGTGGGCGGCCAGCCGCGACACCGGATCCCCGTCGGCCACCGTGCCGGGGCCCGACGGCTCCGCCACCAGCAGGACCCCCTCGACGAACAGGAGATTCGCGTCCGGGCCGGCCGGGACCGTGACGCCCGGCGGTTGCGCGGGCCACGGCGCGGCGGCCGCAGACGTCACCAGGCAGAGCAGGGCGACCAGGGCCGGGGCCCAGCGGCGGAGGAACCGGCCCGGACCGGGCCCGGCGGCCCCGTCGACGTCCCGTCGCTCGCCCAGGTCGATGACCGTCACGTGGCGTCCTCCCCGTCACACCGTGGCCTCCGGCGGACCGGCAAATCGGCCGTGGGGGCACCGGCCCGGCAAAAGCGACGCCGGAGCGCCTGTACGATGGCGCGTCGTGGCTGTGCCGGTGGTAGACCCCTCGCTGAACTCCGTCTCCGAGCCCGTCGCGGCCGAGCCGACGCGCCGGCCCCGGCGCAGGCCCTCCCGCGCCGACGTACTGGCCATCGGAGCCTATGTCCTGCTCGGCGTTTTCGTGTGCCTGAACTACTGGGTCGACGTGCAGAACCGGGTGTCGTCGCACCTGCCCACCGACCACAGTTGGTTCGAGTGGCTCTTCTCGCACGGCGCGTACTCGGTGCGGCACCTGGAGAACCCGCTGTTCACCGAGCGGCAGAACGCCCCGGACGGGGTGAACATGATGGCGAACACCTCGCTGCTCGGGGTGACGCTGCCACTGGCGCCGCTGACCATGCTCCTCGGCCCGCAGGTCATGTACGCGCTCTACCTGGGCGGCGCGCTGGCCGCGACCGCCGGCACGTCGTACTGGATGCTGTCGCGGCACCTGGTGCGCTCGCGCGCGGCGGCCTTCGTCGGCGGCGCGTTCCTGGGTTTCGCGCCGGGCATCGTGCACCACGCCAACGGCCAGCCCAACTTCGTCTCGAACTTCCTGCTGCCGCTGATCGTGGTGCGGGTGCTCCGGCTCGGCGAGCCCGGCCGGTGGCGGCGCAACGGGATCGTGCTCGGCCTGCTGGTGGCGTACCAGATCTTCATCAACGAGGAGATGCTGCTGCTCACCGCGCTGGCGTGCCTGGTCGTCGTGGTCGCGTACGCGATCATGCGGCCGGCGCGGACGCGGGCGGTGGCCGGCACCTTCGCCGCCGCGCTCGGCGTGGGCGGCGCTCTGGCGCTGCTGCTGACGGCCTACCCGATCTGGTTCCAGTTCAACGGCCCGCAGTCCTACCGGGGGTTGCAGGGCGGGGTGTTCCACAACTGGGGCGAGGACCTGGCCGCCTTCGTCACCTTCGCCCGCGACACCGTGGCCGGCGACGAGGCGGTGGAGAAGACCATCGGCCTGACCGAGCAGAACACCTGGTTCGGCTGGCCGCTGGTGCTGCTGTCGCTGGTGGCGCTGGTGCTGCTGGTCCGCCGCTCGCTCGCCGCCCGGATCCTCGCGGTGCTGGTGGTGGTCTTCACGGTGGCCTCGATCGGCCCGAAGGTGCGGATCAACGGGGTGGAGACGGAGACGGACGGCCCGTGGGCCTACGTCTCCGACGACCTGCCGCTGGTCGAGATGATGATGCCGACCCGGCTGGCCCTGGTCGTGGCGGCGGCGCTCGGCGTGCTGCTCGCCCTGGCCTGGGACACCGTCGCCGGCAGCGGCCGCCCGCCGGTGCCGGCCCCCCGCGCCGGCTCCGACGGCGACGACCGCGCGGCCGGTGCCGACGCCGCCGGGTCGCGCCGCCGCTGGCTCCGGCCGGTCGGGTACGCGGCCGTCGCGCTCGCCGTGCTGCCGCTGTTCCCGCGTCCGCTGCCCGCAGAGCCCGTCGACCCGCCGCCGCACTTCATCACCGCCGGCGGCTGGCGCCCGTACGTGCCGGAGGGCCGGACCCTGGTGCCGGTGCCGATCCCGAGCAACGTGCACGGCCTGCCCACGCTGCGCTGGAGCGCGCTGACGCAGCACGCGTTCCCGATCCCGGGCGGCTACTTCATCGGGCCGAACGAGCTGGGCGAGGGCGTCTTCGGCGCGCCCAACCGTCCGACCAGCACCCTGATCTACTCCACCATGGACAAGAACGCCGTCCCCTCGCTGACCGACGAGAACCGCCGCCAGGCCGTCGAGGACCTGCGCTTCTGGCGGGCGTCCGTGGTGGTCCTCGGCGCGCATCCCCGGGAGGCGGTCCTGCGCGAGCTGATGACCGCGCTGATCGGCCCGTCCCAGCGCGTCGACGACGTGTGGCTCTGGGACGTCCGGCCGCTCGTCGGGTGAGCCGGCGACCGTCGAGGCTCAGCCGGCCGCCGGGCGACCGGCGGCGGGGCTGAGCCGTCAGCCCACCAGCGGACGGACGTCCCAGACGTGGGCGCCGGCCACCTCCCGGCCGGGCCCGAGCAGCGCGTCGAGCGTACGGCGCACCGGGTCGCCGTGGTGCAGTCCGCCCTGCACCACCAGCGCGGCGCGCCAGTGCCGCAGGTCCTCGACCGCCTGCCGGCGGTGCTCGTCGGTGACCACCGGCACCTCGCCGGTCTCGGCCACCCGGCGCAGCAGCTCGGCGGTGGGGCGGTCCGGGGCGCCCCACCGGGCGGCCGGGTCGTCGGCGCCCCGGGGGCCGATGAAGTAGCCGCCCGGGGCCGGGAAGGCCAGCCCGGTGCGGGCCGACCAGAGCATCGCCGGGCTGAGCCCCGCACCGGTCACCGGCGGCACCGGGACGAGGGTCCGGCCCGGCGGGACGTGGGCCCGCCAGCCGCCCTCGGCCACGAACGCCGGGACTGGCCAGGCCGGCACGGTCCGGATCGGGGTGGGGATCAGCGGCAGCAGCGCGGCGGCCACCGCCCCGCCCCAGAGCAGCCGCACCGGCACGGCGCCCACCCGGGCCTCGGCCCCGTCCCCGGGGCGCAGCCGGTCGGCCCCGGCCGCGGGGCGCAGCCGGTCCAGGGAGAGGGCGAGCAGGATGCCCAGCACCGGAACACAGACCAGCGGGAAGCGCGCCGGCACCGCGTGGTCGAGCAGCGGCAGCTCGGCGACCAGCCGGTACGGCCCGGGGATGCCGGTGGACGTGCCGTCCAGGCGGACCTGCTCGCCCAGCGAGAGCAGCGCGAAGAGCAGCCCGCAGGCGGCCAGCGCGCGGACCAGCGGCCGGCGCCACAGCCAGATCACGATCACCACGGCGAGCACCAGCAGCCCCGGGCCGAAGAAGGAGTTCTCCTCGGTGGGGTTCGGCGCGAGCAGGCCGGGCAGGTGGTCGTCGCCGAGCACCGTCTGCCGCGCCGAGGCGGTGAAGGACGCGGCGTCGAGCTGGTAGCCGTACGCGTGGAAGGGCATCCCCCGGTAGTGGCCCGGGCCGAAGAACTGGAACCACAGCGGGTACGCCAGCAGCGGCAGCGCCACCGCCACCCCGACCGCGAGGCGGCCGAGCAGCGCCGGGGCCCGCCGACGCGCGCTCTCCCGGTCGGCCACCGCGTACGCCAGCGCGAACGTCCCGGCGGCGAGCACCAGGAAGACCAGCACCTCCTCGCCGAGGAAGACCTGGTACGCCACCAGCAGCCCGAGCAGCGTCCCGTGCCGCCACACCCGGCGCGGGTCCGGGTGGAACACCAGCGCCAGGATCACCGGCACCAGGAACTGCGCCGCCATGTGCAGGTGCGCCCCGGCCTGCGCGACCATGCCGGGGGCGAAGCCGCAGAAGAGCCCGCCGACGGCCGCCGCCGCCCGGGAGTCGACGAGCCGGCGGCGCAGCAGCGCGTACCAGGCGGTCGCGGTGCCGGCGAGGCAGCAGACCACGGCCACCAGGAACGCGACCTGCGAGCCGAAGAGCAGGGTGACCGGGGTCAGCGGCACGCCCAGGCCCAGCACCGAGGTGTTGGCCATCAGGTTCACCCCGTCCGGGGCGTTCAGCTCCCCGCTGTACAGCGGGTTCTCCAGGCCCGTCACCGCCCGGGCCGCGCGGGCCAGCATCCACTCGAAGAGGACCTGGTCCCCCGCCTGGTGGAACAGCCGCCCCGGGCGACCCCACTGGCCGAGGGTCAGCAGCACCGCCAGGGCGAGGTAGCCGGCGACGACCAGCGCGTCCGGCGCGCGCACCGGCAGCCGGCGGGACCGCCGGGCGGGTGCCGCCCCGGCGGTGCCGGTCGCCGCCGGGGCGGTCATCAGGTCGGCTGGTCGGTCAGCGCCCGGACGTCCCAGACCCAGACGTCCAGCTCCCGGCGGCCGGGACCGACAAGCTGCTCGACGGTGCGCCGCAGCTGCTCGGAGTGGTGCTGGCCGACCGGGAGCACCAGGACCGCCGCCCGCCAGTGCCGCAGCTCGTCGAGCGAGCGGCGGCGCTGCCGGTCGTCCAGCTTCGGGATGCGGCCGGTCGAGGCGACCTCCTCCAGCAGCCGCCCGACGCCGCTGGGCCGGCCGCCGAAGCGGCCGGGGTCGCCGGTGTTGCCGTTGCGCGGCGCCAGGAAGTAGCCGCCGGGGATCTTGAAGTCGAGGTTGGTGGAGGCGGCCCAGCGCATCCCGTGGGTGTGCCCCATGTTCGGCACCGGGATCGGCACCAGCGTCTGGTCCTCACCGACGTAGCCGCGCCACCGGTCGGCGGTGATGAAGTCCGGTACGGGCGGGCGGGAGGTCACCTTCAGCGGCATCGGCGCGATCGGCAGCAGCGCCAGGACGAGCCCGGCCACGGTGAGCGTACGCAGCGTCCGCCGCTCGACCGGCAGCGTCCGGGAGCGCTCGACGGCGAGCGCCAGCAGGATGCCCACCACCACGCTGGTGATCAGGCCGAAGCGGGTGGGCACCACCGCGTCGAGCAGCGGCAGCCGGACCAGCCACTCCCAGGGCCCGGTGAACAGCTCCCGGTGCCACCAGGACACCCGCTCGCCGAGGGAGAGCACCGCGAAGAACGCCCCGGTCGCGGCGAGCGCCCGGACCAGCATCTCCCGGCGCAGCCAGGCCACGATGCCGACGGCGATCAGGGCGAGGCTCCAACCGAAGAAGGCGTTCTCCTCGGAGTAGTTCGGCGCGAGGTTGACGTTGGCGCGCTCGTCGCCGCCGATCGTCGGCGAGCCGGGCGCGAAGAAGGCCGCGATGTCGTTGCCGTAGTCGCGGACCGCGTCGCTCAGGCCGTGGTACGCCATCGGCCCGGCGAACTGGACGTAGAGCGGGTACGCCAGCAGCGACCCGGCGAGCACGGTGCAGATCGCGAGGGCCTTGGCCAGCGGTCGCCACGCCGCCGACCAGAGCCCGGGCCGCTGGGCGAGCACGGCGAGCAGGAACACCCCGCAGGCGAGCGCCGTGAAGAGCAGGATCTCCTCGTTGATGAACGCCTGGGCGGTGACCATCAGGGCGAGCAGCACGCCGTCGCGCCACGGCCGTCGGGACCGGGTGATGACCAGCACCCGCCAGACGATGAACGGCAACAGGAACTGCGAGATGATGTTGGGGTGCCAGTTGGCGTGCGACAGCATCGCCGGCGAGAACCCGCAGAACCAGCCGCCGACGGCCGCCGCCAGCGGGCTGCGCACGACGTGCCGGGAGAGCACGAAGTACCAGGCCGAGGCCGTGCCGGCGAGCGCGAGCGTGACCAGCACCACGAAGGTCACGGCCGGCCCGAAGAGCAGCGTCACCGGCACCATCGGGATGCCCAGCGCGAGGATGGCCGTGTTGGCCATCAGGTTGACCCCGTCGGGGTAGTTGAACTGCTCGGTGAAGAACGGGAACTCGCCGTGCAGCACCACGCGTACCGAGTGGGCGAGGAAGAACTGCACCTGGGCCGGGTCGCTGCTGTAGAGCGAGGCCACCCGGCCGGCCGGGTCCACCCAGATCTGGCTGGTGACCCACACCGCGGCGAGCAGGAACAGGCCGAAGACCGTGAGGTCCTGCCGACGCCGGGTCCACCGCCGGGGCCGGGCCGCGCCGTCCGCCCCGCGGGCCTCGCCGGAGGGGGCGGCGGCGTCGGTCGCTTCGGTGGCGGCCACGGCCGCGCCGGGAGCGTCGGCCTCGTCGGCGCGGGCGGCCCCGTCCGGCGTACGGTCACCGGCGCCGCCGCCCACGGGCGGCGCCACGGGTTCGGACGCGGGGGCCGCGGCGGCGTCGGATTCCGACCAGGATTCGGCGCGGGTCTCGGCAGGCGTCACAGTCGGCGGAGTCTACCCGAGCGGGACATTCACCCTGAAACCACGGCAGTGTCCTCTGTGGTCGGCATCGCCCACCGCCCGCGACCTGCGCACGGACGGTGGGCGAGGTGGCGCGTCCCGGTGATCCGACATCTCGTACTATGGCGCTTTCCGTTGAACGACGGCTGAGGCGATCGAGGGGGCGTACAGGTGGCTCCAGTCCGCCGGCGCGGCATCACGGCCACCGCACTGCTGACTCTGCTGCTCACCGCGACCGCCTGCGGGCCGGTGGCCGACCGGCAGCCGGGCGACCTGCGGGTCGGCTACGACAGCCTGGACGGCGACCTGACGGTCTGGCCGCCACGCGGCACCCTGGCGGGCGACGCCGCCGTCCGGTCGGCGGTGACGGAGGCGGTACGCGACTGGCGGTCACCGGCCGACGACCGGGTGCACCTGCCCACGTCCGGGATCCTCTGGTCCGGCGAGGTCGGCGGCGCGCCGCTGGCCCTGGTCGCCGCGGACGTGCCCGGCGAGAGCGCCTCCTGGCTGCTCCAGGTCACCACCGAGGACGGCCGGTACGCGGTCACCCGCGCCGCCGAGTACACCGACCCCGGCTACCTCGTCTACTCCGACGTGCTCCCCGTGCACACCTCCGACGGGCGGCGCTACCTCACGTCGGGCCGGGTGCAGCGGCTGCTCGGGCCGGACGGCCGCGCGCTGCGGCACACCGACGGCCTCACCGAGCCGGTGACCGTGCCGGCCTGCCGGGCGGTGCCGGTTACCGCCACGCTCAGGGCCACCGAGGCGCTGCCCCGGGGCCGCGCCGCCGACCGGCTGCTGGACCTCGGCACCGGCACCACCGACCCGCGCTACCCCCTCGTCCGCGACGAGAGCGGCTCCGGCAAGCGGGCCCTCACGGGCCTGGACACCTGCGCGCTCGCCGGCGAGGAGGGCCCGTTCGGCAGCGTCCCCCGGCGCATCGGCGACCGGGACGCGCCGCGCTCGGTCCCGTCGTCGTGGCCGATGACCAAGCTGACCGTACGCACCCTCGGCGAGGTCGCCCTCGGCGGCGGGGAGCCGGCGGAGCTGGAGCAGTTGAGCTGGGAGACGGCCGACGGCACGATGACCGCCGTGGTCTACCGCCCCGCCGACGGGGGCACACCGGTGGTCTCCCCCGCCGACCGCTCCAACCCGTTGCAGACGTACACGCTGCCGGTACCGGGGCAGCCGCTGGCCGTGCTGAGCTGGCGGCCGACCGCTGACAGTTCGCTGTCCACGCCGCCGGACACGCCCCGGCTGGTGGACCGGCCGGGGCTGGTCGTGGTGCCGGCGCCGACCCGGTCGGAGACGTTCAGCCTCGCCGAGGCGGAGAAGACGCACTACCGCTCCCTCGGCGGTCGCTGACCCGGCGTCGGCTCCGCTGACCGGCACGCGAGACGCCGACGGCGGGTGACCCGGTCTCCCGGGGCACCCGCCGTCGGCGGTCTGGAACTCAGTTCTGTGCGGTCGCGTCGTCGGCGGCGATCACCGGCTCGACCGGCTCGACGTCCAGCCGGGAGATCCAGCCGGTGACGTCGCGGGCCACGTCCTGCGCGGTCAGGCCGAGGTCGGCGAGGATCTGCGCGCGGGTGCCGTGCGGGTGCCAGTCGGCTGGCACGCCCAGGTCCTTCAGCGGCACCCGGACGTCGGCGTCCCGCATCGCCTGGGCGAGGGCGTCACCCACGCCACCGACCCGGACGCCGTCCTCGACGGTGACCACGAGGCGGTGCCCGGCGGCCAGCTCGACCAGCTCGGCCGGGACCGGGCGGACCCAGCGCGGGTCGACCACGGTCACCCCGAAGCCCTGCCCGGCGACCCGGGTGGCCACCTCCATGCCCAGGTGGCCGAAGGAGCCGACCGCCACCAGCAGCACGTCCTTGCGCGCCGCCTCGGCCAGCACGTCGACGGTGCCGACCCGGCGCACGGCCGGCAGGTCGGCGGCGACGGTGCCGGTCGGGAAGCGGACGATGGTGGGGCCGTCGTCGACGGCCACAGCCTCGCGCAGCTCCTCGCGCAGGGTGGCGGCGTCGCGGGGCGCGGCGATCCGCAGGCCCGGCACGACCCCGAAGACGGACATGTCCCACATGCCGTAGTGGCTGGGCCCGTCGGGGCCGGTGATGCCGGCCCGGTCCAGCACGAAGGTCACCGGCAGCCGGTGCATCGCCACGTCCAGCAGGACCTGGTCGAAGGCGCGGTTGAGGAAGGTCGCGTAGACCGCCACCACGGGGTGCAGCCCGCCGAGGGCCAGGCCGGCGGCGGAGGTGGCCGCGTGCTGCTCGGCGATGCCCACGTCGTAGACCCGGTTCGGGTGCTTGCGGGCCAGCTTGGCTATGCCGGTGGGCTCGGCCATCGCGGCGGTGATGCCCACCACGTCGGGCCGCTCGTCGGCGATCGCGACCAGCTCGTCGGCGAAGACGTGCGTCCACTTCACCGACGGGGCGGCGACCAGCTTGCCGGTCTCGATGTCGAAGGCGCTGCCGGGGCCGTGCAGGCAGTCGGCCTCGTCCTCCTCGGCCGGGCGGTAGCCGTAGCCCTTACGGGTGACGGCGTGCACGATCACCGGGCCGCCGAAGTTCTTCGCCGCGCGCAGCGCCGACTCGACCGCGGCCACGTCGTGCCCGTCGACCGGGCCGACGTACTTGATGCCGAGGTCCTCGAACATCGCCTGCGGGGCGACGGCGTCCTTGATGCCCCGCTTGACGGCGTGCAGCACCTCGTACATCGGCCGGCCGACCAGCGGCGTCGAGCCGAGTGCCTCCTTGACGGTGTCGAGCACCTTCTCGTAGCCGGGATTGAGCCGCAGCGAGGAGAGGTGGTCGGCGAGGCCGCCGATGGTCGGCGCGTAGGACCGGCCGTTGTCGTTGACCACTATCACCAGCGGGTTGCGGGCGGTGGCGATGTTGTTCAGCGCCTCCCAGCACATGCCGCCGGTGAGCGCGCCGTCGCCGACCACGGCGACCACGCTGCGCTGCTCGCCCCGCAGCGCGTACGCCTTGGCCAGGCCGTCGGCGTAGGACAGGGCGGTGGAGGCGTGCGAGTTCTCGATCAGGTCGTGCTCGCTCTCGGCCTGGCTCGGGTAGCCGGAGAGGCCGCCGCGCTGGCGCAGCCGGTCGAAGCCGGCCTGCCGCCCGGTCACGATCTTGTGCACGTACGCCTGGTGGCCGGTGTCGAACAGGAACCGGTCGCGGGGCGAGTCGAAGACCCGGTGCATGGCCAGGGTCAGCTCGACCACGCCCAGGTTGGGGCCGACGTGCCCGCCGGTACGCGAGACCTTGGCGATCAGGAAGTCACGGATCTCGGCGGCGAGGACGTCCAACTCCTCGGCGGACATCCGCTTGACGTCCTGCGGACCCCGGACGGTGGCCAGCAGCCCGGTGTGGTGGACCGTGCCCTCTTCAACGCTCATGACGCAAGAGTCTATCGGCCGTCCGACACTCCGCAGGCTGGCCCGGACGCCCGCCCACCGACCGGGGGTGCTGAGCGCCTGGTCAGCCCCCGGATGGATCGCGGGCGGCCGGGGGCGTCAGGCCGCGATCCGCAGCCGCCGGGGCGCCGGGACGGCCGGGGCGCCCCGGTACGCCGGCCCGGAGGGGGTCCAGGAGCCCAGCACGGCGGCCCGGTCGGCGCCGGTCACCGAGGGCAGCGCGCCGGGCAGCCCGTGCCAGGAGAGCCAGCCCAGCAGGGCGAACGCGTACGCCTCCTTGGCCTGCGCGGGCACCCCCAGCTCGTCGGTGGTGCGCAGCCGCCAGCGCCCTGCCCCGAGGGCCGCCAGCCGGGCGGTCAGGGTGGAGTTGCGCACCCCGCCGCCGGCCGCCACCACCTCCGCCACGCCGTGCCGGTCGCACTCGGCGGCCACCACCCGGGCGGTCAGCTCGGTCAGGGTGGCGAGCACGTCGTCGGCCGGCACCGCCTCGCCGAGGGCGGCCAGCCGGGCGTCCAGGTAGCCGGCGTGGAACAGCTCCTTGCCTGTCGACTTGGGCGGCGGGGCCGCGTAGTACGGCTCGGCGAGCAGCGCGTCGAGCAGGCCGGGGTGCACCCGACCGGCCGCCGCGCGGGCACCGTCGAGATCGCAGGGGCGCCCGAGGAGGCGGCGGGCCGCCGCGTCGAGCAGCGCGTTGGCGGGCCCGACGTCGTACCCGAGCACCGACGCGCCCGGCGCGAGCACCGTGAGGTTGGCGATGCCGCCCAGGTTGAGCGCGGCGCGTGGGGCCGCGTCGTCGGCCGGGTCGAGCAGCAGCGCGTCGAACGCCGGGACCAGGGGCGCGCCCTGCCCGCTGGCCGCGACGTCCGCCGAGCGCAGGTCGCTGAGCACGGGTACGCCCACCCGGGCGGCCACCCGGGCCACCGCGCCCAGTTGCAGGGTGCCCCGGGCGCGCCCGTCGGCGACCCAGTGGAAGACCGTCTGCCCGGGCGAGACCACCGCGTCGACCGCGCCGCCGGCCAGCTCGACGCCGAGGGCCGCCGCCTCGGCGAAGACCTCGCCGAGGCGGTTGTCCAGCCGGCAGACCGCCTCGATCGTGGTGCTCCCGGGCGGCAGCAGCGCGCCGATCGCTTCGCGCAGTTCGTCGTTGTAGTCGAGGGCGCGGTGCCCCAGCGGGCGCAGCCGCAGCGTGTCCCCGTCGAGGGTGAACTCGGCGGCGGCCACGTCCACCCCGTCGTAGGAGGTCCCCGACATCAGTCCGACGATCTTCATGGCGTCAGGCTAGCGGGCGGCTCCGTCGGGCGGCAGGAGCAGACCGACCAGCTCGACGTGCTGGGTCATCGGGAACAGGTCGAAGCCGCGCAGCACGGTCAGCCGCCAGCCCAGCCCGGCGAAGGTGCGCACGTCGCGGGCGAAGGCGGCCGGGTCGCAGGCCACGTACGCCACCGCGCGGGGACCGGCGGCCACGACGTCGCGCACCACCCGGGCGCCCGCGCCGGAGCGCGGCGGGTCGAGCACCACCACGTCGACCGGGCCGGTGATCCGGCGGCGGGCCAGCGCGGTCTCCACGCGGGCCGGCACGACCTCCACCCGGGGCAGGTCGCGCAGGTTCTCCCGGGCGGCGGCGACGCCCTGCGCCGCCGACTCGACCAGGGTGACACGGCCCGCGTCGCCGACCCGGCCGGCGAGCGCGGCGGCGAAGAGCCCCGCCCCGCCGTAGAGGTCCCAGGCCCGCTCCCCCGGGCGCGGGTCGACCAGCTCCAGCACGGCGTCGACCAGGGTGTCGGCGGCGGCCGGGTGGACCTGCCAGAACGACGACGCCGGCAGCGTCCACTCCCGGCCGGTGGCCACCTCGCGGACCCGGTCCGGGCCGCTCACCGTGCGGGGCGTCCCGTCGGCGACGGCGGTCACGGCCACGTCCCCGCCGGTGGAGGCGACGGTCTCGACCGCGTCCGCGTCCGGCCAGCGCGCCCCGGTCGGGGCCAGCACGGGCAGCTCGCGGATCGCCGGGTGGGCGATCAGGCAGCGGTCGATCGGGACCACCTCGTGCGAGCGGTGCTTGAGCAGGCCGGCCCGGCCCGCCCCGTCGACGGCGTAGCGGACCCGGGAGCGCCAGCCGAGCGGCCCGCCTGGCAGCGCCTCGACCCGGACGCCGAGGGCGTCCAGCTCGGCCTCGGTGAGCCCGCCGAGGCGGGTGAGCTGCTCGCGCACCACCGCCGCTTTCCAGTCGAGCTGGGCGGCCGGGGCGACGTGTTGCAGGTCGCACCCGCCGCACCGGCCCGGCTTCGCGTACGGGCAGGGCTGCTCGACCCGGTCCGGGGCGGCCTCGAGCACGCTCACCGCGTCGGCCCGGACGAACCCCTTGTGCACCTCGGTGACCTCGGCGACCACCCGCTCGCCGGGCAGCGCGTGCCGGACGAAGACCACCTGGCCGTCCACCCGCGCGACGCAGTGCCCGCCGGGCGCGACCGCCCCCACGGTCAGCTCGACCCGCTCGGCCTCCTCCAGCCCCCGGTCGTTACCGTGCGCCCTCACCGTTCACCTCCACCACTCTGGCCGCTCTCGCCGGGCGGCGCGGACACGACGGGCGGGACGCTCGGCGGCAGGGTGCCGCGCGGCGCGACCCGGGGGCCGCGTGCCGGCCCCCGGCTCAGTGTGGCGTCCAGCCGGTCCAGGTCCTTGCCGGCGGTCGAGGCGAGCTGCCACGGCACGCTGGTCACCATCACCCCCGGTTCGAAGAGCAGCCGGCCCTTCAGGCGCAGCGCGCTCTGGTTGTGCAGCAGGTGCTCCCACCAGCGCCCCACCACGTACTCCGGGATGAAGACCGTGACCACGTCGCGCGGCGACTCCCGGCGGACGCCGGCCACGTAGTTCAGGATCGGGCGGGTGATCTCCCGGTACGGCGAGTCGACCACGGTCAGCGGGACGGGCAGGTCCCGCCGCTCCCACTCCGCCTGCAACTCCCGGGTGTCCTTCTCGTCGACGTTGACGGTCACCGCGGTCAGCGTGTCCGGCCGGGTGGCCCGGGCGTACGCGATCGCCCGCAGCGTCGGCTTGTGCAGCTTGCTGACCAGCACGACGGCGTGGTTGCGGGCGGGCAGCACGGCGCGGCCCTCGTCCGGCGGGGTCAGCTCCGCCGCGACCCGGTCGTAGTGCCGGCGGATGCCCAGCATCAGCACGTAGATCATCGCCATCGCGGCGATGGCGATCCACGCGCCGAGCAGGAACTTCGTGACGAGCACGACGATCAGCACCGCGCCGGTCATCGCCATGCCGAAGGTGTTGATCGCCCGGGAGCGGAGCATCCGCCGGCGCGCCTGCGGGTCCCGCGCGGTCCTCAGGTGCCGGTTCCAGTGCCGGATCATGCCGGCCTGGGAGAGCGTGAAGGAGACGAAGACGCCCACGATGTAGAGCTGGATGAGCTTGGTCACCTCGGCCTGGAAGCCGACGATCAGCACGATCGCGGCGACGGCCAGGAAGACGATGCCGTTGGAGAAGGCCAGCCGGTCGCCGCGGGTGTGCAGCTGCCGGGGCAGGTAGCGGTCCTGGGCGAGGATCGAGCCGAGCACCGGGAAGCCGTTGAACGCGGTGTTCGCGGCGAGGAAGAGGATCAGCGCGGTGACCCCGGCGACCACGAAGAGCAGCACCGAGCCGGAGCCGAAGACCGTCTCCCCGAGCTGGGTGGTGACGGTCTTCTGCACGTACCCCTCGGGGCCGGAGATGATCTGGAGCCGCGGGTCCTCGACGAACTGCAGGCCGGTGAGGCGGGACAGCCAGATGATGCCGACCAGCATCGCCACCGAGATGGTGCCGAGCAGCAGCAGCGTGGTGGCCGCGTTGCGGCTCTTCGGCGCCTTGAACGCCGGCACCCCGTTGGAGATCGCCTCCACGCCGGTCAGCGCCGCGCAGCCCGAGGAGAAGGTGCGCAGCAGCAGGAAGACCAGGGCGAAGCCGGTGACGCTGTGCTCGGCCTGGATCTCCAGGCCGGCGCTGGGCGCGCGCAGGTCGTGGCCGAGCACGAACACCCGGACCAGGCCGGTGAGCAGCATCCCGACCATCACGATGATGAAGCCGTAGGTGGGGATGGCGAAGGCCGTGCCGGACTCCCGCAGGCCGCGCAGGTTCACCGCGGTGAGCAGCACCACCGCGGTCACCGCGATCAGCACCTTGTGGGTGGCCACGAACGGCACCACCGAGCCCAGGTTGGCCACCCCGGAGGAGACCGAGACCGCGACCGTGAGCACGTAGTCCACCAGCAGCGCGCTGGCCACCGCGACCCCCGCCCGGGGTCCGAGGTTGACCGTGGCCACCTCGTAGTCGCCGCCGCCCGAGGGGTAGGCGTGCACGTTCTGCCGGTAGCTGGCCACGACGGTGAGCATCACCACCACGACGGCCAGGGCGATCCACGGCGAGAAGAAGTACGCCGAGGCGCCGGCGATGGAGAGGGTCAGCAGGATCTCGTCGGGCGCGTACGCGACGCTGGAGAGCGCGTCGGACGCGAACACGGGCAGCGCGATGCGCTTGGGCAGAAGCGTGTGCTTGAGCCGGTCGGACCGGAACGGTCGACCGAGGAGCAGCCGCTTCAGCAGCGAGGTGGGTCTGGCCACAACGGCCAAGCGTACGACCAGCCGGGTGGGCGTCGTGGGGTGGTCGAGCGCGGCGGGGCGGACCGGCGGAGTACCGTCGGTCCGCACTCGCGCCGGGAACGTGGCAGGCTCGCAGACGGCACGCTCACCGGCCGGTGTGGCGCACCTTGAGGAGGGACGCGGTGCATGTCGTGATCATGGGTTGTGGCCGGGTCGGCTCGACCCTCGCCTACAGCCTGGAGTCCCGGGGGCACTCGGTCGCGGTCATCGACCATGACGCCGACGCCTTCCGCCGGCTCGGCCCGGACTTCGCCGGGATCACCGTCACCGGCGCCGGCTTCGACGGGGAGGTGCTGCGGCAGGCCGGCATCGAGCGGGCGGACGCCTTCGCGGCCGTCTCCAGCGGCGACAACTCCAACATCATCTCGGCCCGGCTCGCCCGGGAGACGTTCGGCGTGTCCCGGGTGGCGGCGCGGATCTACGACCAGCGCCGCGCGCAGGTCTACGAGCGGCTCGGCATCCCCACCGTGGCCACCGTCCGGTGGACCGCCGAACGGATGCTGCGGCACCTGGTGCCGGAGGGGAACGTGGAGATCTTCCGCGACCCGACGAGCACGGTGTCGATCATCGAGGTGCCGGTGCACAAGGACTGGGTCAGCCGGCCGGTACGCGCCCTGGAGGGGGCGACCGGGGCCCGGGTGGCGTACCTGATCCGCTTCGGCATCGGCACGCTGCCGACCCGCTCCAGCGTCGTCCAGGAGGGCGACCAGCTCTTCATGCTGGTCACCGACGACATCGCGGAGACGGTCACGTCGGTGGCGGCGGCGCCGCCGGAAGGAGGGCTGTGAGCATGCGCATCGCCATCGCCGGCGCGGGCAACGTGGGCCGCTCGATCGCGCAGGAGCTGATCGACAACGGCCACCAGGTGATGCTCATCGAGCGCCAGCCCAGGATGCTCCGCCCCGACCGGGTGCCGGCCGCCGACTGGGTGCTGGCCGACGCCTGCGAGCTGGCCAGCCTGGAGGAGGCCGACATCGCCGGCTGCGACGTGGTGGTCGCGGCCACCGGGGACGACAAGGTCAACCTGGTGGTCTCGCTGCTGGCCAAGACCGAGTTCGCGGTGCCCCGGGTGGTGGCCCGGGTCAACCGGGCCGAGAACGAGTGGCTCTTCACCGAGCAGTGGGGCGTCGACGTCGCGGTGAGCAAGCCGCGGGTGATGGCGGCCCTGGTCGAGGAGGCGGTCACCGTCGGCGACCTGGTCCGGCTGATGACGTTCCGGCAGGGCGAGGCGAACCTGGTGGAGATCACCCTGCCGCCGACCGCCCCGTACGTCGGGGAGCCGTTGCGCGCGGTCCCGCTGCCCCGCGACTCGGCGCTGGTGGCGATCCTGCGCGGCAAGCGGGTGCTGGTGCCCACGCCGGACGACCCGTTGGAGGCCGGCGACGAGCTGATCTTCGTGTGCACGGCGGAGGTCGAGGACGCGGTCCGCGCGGTGGTGCTCGGGGCGGACAGCGTCGAGCGCACCCGCGAGCAGCGCTGAGGCGGCGGCCTCAGCCGCCGGGCAGCGCCTCGGACTCCGCCTCCCGGGTGACCCGGCGCACCGTCCAGACCGTGATCAGCAGCAGCAGCACGTACGGCGGGTAACCCAGCACCAGCCGCGCCACGCCGAGCGCCGTGTCCTGGTGGGCGAGGTAGAGCCCCGCCTGCACGCCCACCTTGGCCAGCCACACCACGCCCCACAGCACGGTGAGCCCGGTGAAGGTGCGTACCAGGCGCGGATCGTCGCGCCACTCCGAGCGGCCCTTGGCCACCAGCACCGACCAGATCCACCCCACGAGGGGCTGCCGGAGCGCCGCCGAGAGCAGCAGGGCCAGTCCGTAGCCGATGCCGTAGAGGATGCCGGGAAGGTAGAAGTCGCGTTCGTCGCCGGTGCGCCAGGCGATCGCGGCGCCGACGGCGACGCCGAAGAGCCCGTTGACCGCGTGCCGGACCGGGCGGCGCTGCGCCAGCCGGAGCCCGGCGATCGCGAGGGCCACGGCCACCGAGGCGATCACGGCGGGCCGCAGCTCGCCGATGATGTTGGCCAGCACGAAGACGACCACCGGGATGCTGGACTCGACCAGGCCCCGCCAGCCGCCGAGCTGGTCGGCCATCTGCTCGGCGAGGGTGGGCAGCGGCTCCTCGCCCTGCGGGTCGCTCTCCGGCTGTGCCGCCCGGTGCTGTCCCGTCGTCATCGCACGCCTTCCGTCCGCCGCGGCCACCGGATCACTTCGGCGGTTCCAGCTCGTAGTACGGGTTGTAGATGACCTTGCGGTCGTCGCGCACCGCCACCCGACCGCGCGCGGTCAGGTGCCGGCCGGGCTCGATCCCGGCGATGTGCCGCCGGCCCAGCCAGACCAGGGTGACCACGTCGCTGCCGTCGTAGAGGTCCGCCTCCAGCGTGGGCAGGTTGGTCCGCGGGGTGTAGACGACCGTACGCAGCCGACCGGCCACCGAGACCACCTGGCCCCGCATGCACTGCCCGGCCGGTACACCGCCGTGCTCGGCGCTCTCCCGGCGCAGCTCCTGCGCCTCGATCTCCGCCTCGCTCGCCGTCAGCCGTCGCAGCATGCGGCGCAGCGGACCCCGGCCCTCGTCGGTCGACATGACCTCCGCGTCACCCTCTCCACGCTGGGCCGACGCGTCGCCGGCACCCGGGACGACCCCGGCGACGCCGGAACCGTCCCGCCAGCGTACGCCGACGGGGCCGGTCCCGGCGCGTCGTGACGGTCGGTCAGGCCTCGCGGGGCGCGGGCGCGGGGTTACCGTCGGCCGGTGCCTCGGTGCCCGCCTGGTCGGCCACCTCGCGGGGCAGCCGCAGCGGCAGCGGCTCGCGCACCGGCTTGGCCTCCTGGCCCCGGTCGACCACCAGGCCGTCGAGGCACTCGGCCAGCGGGCCGGCGGCGGCCGGGTCGGTGGCCACCTCGCCCTGGTAGACGCCGCGGACCATCCAGCGCGGCCCGTCGATGCCGACGAACCGCAGGGCGGTCAGCCCGTCCGGGGTACGCACCCGGGCGTGCAGCTCGGTGCCGTACTCGCCCTGGACCTCCTGGGCCGCCGCGCCGTCGTTGAACAGCGACTGGCGGATCTCCTCGCGCACCTCGTCCCAGATGCCCTCGGAGCGCGGCGCGGCGAAGACACCGAGCTGGAGCGCGTTCGGACCGTGCACGAGCACGACCTGCTGGATCACGCCCTCCGGGTCGGCCTGCACCCGCACCTCGACATCCCGCACCGCCGGAATGTGCAGGCTGCCCAGGTCGAGCCGCTGCACCCCCTCGGGCGCCTCGGAGATGTCGTACGGGCCGCGGGCCGGGGTCGACTCCTCGTGCGAGTCGAGGACCTCGGTCGTCCGCTCGTCACGGGCGTGCCGTCCGGCACTGTCCCGCTTCCGGGAGAAGATCACTGCGCCAACCCTCCGCTGTTCGCTCTCACCCTGCCACCTCTTCCGTCCGGCCGCCTGCCCGGTCCCGCTCTTCCCGTCGCACGTCCGGCGACCGCCGTCCGTCCGGCGCCGCCGGGGCCGCGTCCTGCCCGCCGTCCGCCGGGGACGGCACCAGGCCGCCGTGGCCGCCCGTGGAGCCGTGGCCGCCGGTCCCCCGCCGGGACTCGGGCAGCTCGGCCACCGGCCGGAAGTCCGCCCGCGCCACCCGCTGCACGACGAGCTGCGCGATGCGGTCACCACGGGAGATCTTCGCCGGTGTCTCCCGATCATGGTTGATCAGGTTGACCAGGATCTCACCCCGGTAGCCGGCGTCGACCGTACCGGGCGCGTTGAGCACCGTCACGCCGAGTCTGGCGGCGAGCCCCGAACGGGGGTGGACCAGGCCCACGTACCCCTCGGGCAACGCGATCGCCACGCCGGTCGGGACCAGGGCCCGGCCGCCGGGTGGCAGCTCGACGTCCGCCGCGGCCACCAGGTCCGCGCCGGCATCGCCGGGATGGGCGTACGCCGGCAGCGGCAGCTCGGGGTCGAGCTGCCGTACGGGCACGGGTACGACGTCGGTCACGGTTCTCCTCTTCCGTCCGTTTCCTGGGGTGACCCTGCCATCCTGCCGGTTCCGTCGCCCGTCGTGCGCCGTACCCTCGCAGGAGTGAGCCTGTCACCATCCTCGCCGTCCCCGGCGCCGCCCGCGGCGGTGCCCCCGCAGCACGCCGAGCGGCTCGGTCTGCCCTGGTGGCTGTGGCTGGGTGGCCTGGCTGCGGCCACGCTGCTGGCCCTCGAGGTCTGGATGGGCGCCCCCGGCGTCCGCGCCTGGCTGCCCTTCGTCGTGCTGCTCCCGGCGACCGTCGCCGGCCTGGCCTGGCTGGGCCGGATCCGGATCGCCGTACGCGACGACGAGCTGCGGGTGGACGACGCCCGGCTGCCGGTCCGGTTCGTCGCCGACGTCGTCCCGTTGGACGCCGCCGGCCGGCGTGAGGTGCTCGGGGTCGGCGCCGACCCGCTGGCGTTCGTGGTGCAGCGGCCGTGGATCCCCGGCGCCGTGCAGGTGGTCCTCGACGACCCGGCCGACCCCACCCCGTTCTGGGTGGTCAGCACCCGGCACCCGGTCGAGCTGGCCGAGGCGCTCCTCGCCGCCCGCGACGCCGCCCGGACCTGAGTTCGTCCGGCGCCCGGTCGCGCCGTCCCCCTGCCCGACGCCGGTCCCTCCGCTCGGGCCCCGGCCGCCCAGGCGCTGTCCGTCCGTCCGGCCGCTGCCCGTTCGCTCCGACGCTGTCCGGCGGCGTTCGGGACCCTGCCCGTGCTCGGTGCCGGTTGCCCGCTCAGCGGGCGCCGGGGAGGGCCGGCGGGGCGTCCGGCAGGGCCTTGGCCTGGCGACGCAGGTCGCTGCGGAGCTGGTCCGCCATGGTCCGGGTGGCCCGGCGGTTGAGGTAGCTGGCCACCGCCGCCCCGGTGAGGAAGGGCCCGAGGGTGGTCAGGTTGCGGCCGAAGCGCTTGAGCAGCGTGTCCCGCAGCTCCTTGCGCGCGGCGGTGCCCAGCACGGCGCCCACCCCGACACCGGGCATCATCGGGTTGATCCCCCGCTGGCCGGCCCAGGACTGCACCAGCGCGACGGCCCGCTGGGTGCCGCCGCTCGGCACCGGGACCCCGTAGACCTCGTGCAGTTCGCCGATCAGCTTCAGCTCGACCGCCACCACGGCGACCGTCTCGGCGGCCAGCAGGACCGGCGCGGAGAGCAGGGTCGGGGCGACCGCCCACTCGACCGCCGCCACTCCCCCGCCGGCGGCGCCGATGCCGGCCGTCGTCCGCGCGGCGTTGCGGACCAGCCGCTCGGCCAACGCCTCGCCGTCCAGGCCGTCGAAGTGCCGGCGCAGGGTGGCCAGGTCGCGTACGGGCACGTGCGGGGCGACCTCGGCGACCGTGTCGACCATCCAGCGCACCGCGCTCTTCGGCTTGAACAGGTCGGTCAGCCCACGCGCCCGCGCCTGCCCGACGAGCCGGCCGAGCAGTTGCCGCCGGCGCGCCGGCTCGACGTCGTCGGCGGTCAGGGCCGCGACGGTGGCACCCAGCTCGTCCGTGCCGCGCGCGGGCACCGCGTCGGCATGGTCGTCCCGCGCGACGGGGTCGTCCGCGCCGTCGGCGCGGCCCTGGTCCGCGCCACGCGTGCCGCCGGACTCGCTCCGCTCGCTCATGGACCGACCTCCCGAATGGACCGACGTCGTCATGACGGTCACCCGTCAACGAGTCAAGCAGGTCCCCGGGAATGCCGCACGGCGACTCGGGCAGCGGCGGCCCCGACGAGGGAGCCGCCGCTGGTGCGGACGCACGGTGTCAGACGCACTCGCGGCAGATCAGGTCGCCGTTACGCTCGACCGCCAACTGGCTGCGGTGGTGCACCAGGAAGCAGCGGGCGCACCGGAACTCGTCCTGCTGCATCGGCAGCACCTTGACCGTGAGTTCCTCGTCCGCCAGGTCGGCGCCGGGCAGCTCGAAGCTCTCGGCCACCTCGGCCTCGTCGACGTCCACGGCGCCCGACTGTGAGTCGACGCGTCGGGCCTTGAGCTCTTCCAGGCTGTCCTCGCCGAGGTCGACCTCGTCGCGACGCGGGGCGTCGTAGTCGGTGGCCATCGGTTTCACTCTCCCATATCGATGTTGTCGCTTCCGGTTGTAACGCCGGACGACGCTGTTTCGGTTCCGCTGGCCGGCCACCACTTGTGTCGGTCACCCGACCCGAAGACAGCACGGACGGAGGCATCCCCAAGGAACACCCGACGAGCGCGGAACCATACCCCCCCATTTGGCGAGGCATGTATACCGCCCTCGTGGCTGAGATGTACGCCCCCGCACGCGAAGTTGTTCCCAATGTGACTCAGGCGACACGAAGATAGGGGTAGTACTACCCGGTTCCCGGATGGCGCGCCGGCATGTCCGGCTGTTTCCACGCGACGGCCGGACAACCGTTAACCTCAGCGGCGTACTCGACGGCCGGCGGGGCGGCCCGACCACCGGCGGCCGCCACCACCCACCCACTGTCCGGGGAGCACCCTGATGAGCTTTGCACGAGTGCGAGCACTCGTTGTCGTCGGCCTGCTGGCGGTGCTGGCCCTCGTCTTCGTGGTCGTCGCACTGGTCCGCGACACCCAGAGCAGCGCCGGCCTCGCCGGAGGCTGCCCCGAGGGCTGGCCGATGGCCGACGTGACCCTGCGGGAACCCAAGGACGTCAAGATCAACGTCTACAACGCGACCGACGAAGCGGGTCGGGCCAGCACCGTCGCGGACGACTTCCGCAACCGTAAGTTCCAGGTCAAGAAGGTCGGCAACGAGAAGAAGCACATCGACGACATCGCGGTCCTGCGCTACGGCCCGAAGGGCGTCGGCTCGGCGCACCTGCTGCGGGCGTACTTCCTCGACAACGCCGAGTGGGACTACGACGCCAAGCGCACCGACGACGTCGTCGACGTGGTGCTCGGCGGCGGCTTCCAGCAGCTCGCCACCACCACCGAGGTCAACCAGTCCCTGGGCGACCTCGGCGCGCCGGTCGCACCGGCCGAGTCCTGCCCGATGTCCGAGGACGACTGACCACGCCGTGCCCCCGGTCCCGCCGGGGGCACGGCGCCGGCCGGTCAGGGACCGCCCGAGGCGTCCAGGTCCGCGAGGCGGTCGTGCAGCGGCTTGAACAACGCCGCCGGCGCGGCGATCACCAGGTCCGGGCCGGCCGGCAGCCCGCCCAGCCCGGCGACCAGCAGCCCGGCCTCGGTCGCCACCAGGGCACCGGCGGCCTGGTCCCAGGCCGCGAGCCCCTTCTCGTAGTAGGCGTCCACCCGCCCCTCCGCCGCCAGGCAGAGATCCAGCGCCGCGGCGCCGAACCGGCGGATGTCCCGGATGTGCGGGATCAGCTCGGCGACCACCCGGGCCTGGTGCGCCCGGCGCCCCGGGTCGTAGCCGAATCCCGTGGCGACCAGCGCCTGGCCGAGATCGGTCTCCGTGGAGCAGCGCAGCCGCTCGCCGTCGCGCCAGGCGCCCCCGCCGGCGGTGGCCGTCCACTCCTCGCCGGTGCTGACGTTGCGCACCACCCCGGCGACCACCTCGCCGTCGACCTCGGCGGCGAGCGACACCGCACAGTGCGGGATCCCGTAGAGGTAGTTGACCGTGCCGTCGATCGGGTCCACGATCCATCGGACGCCGCCGGGGGCGACCGGGCCGGTCTCCCCCGCCCCGTACTCCTCGCCGAGGACGGCGTCGCCCGGCCGCAGCCGGCGCAGCGCGTCGATCACCTGCCGCTCGACCGCCCGGTCGGCGGCGGTCACCACGTCGGTGACCGTGCTCTTGGTGGCCGCCACCGACACGCCCTCGACCCTCATCCGGTACGCGGTGGCGGCCGCGTCCCGGGCCACCTCGACCGCGATGTCCAGCAGTTCCGCCGGCGCCGAGCGATCCATCGTTCGTCCCCTTCCCGCACGGCCGGGGTGTTCCGGGTCACGCGCTGTACCATCCTTACAAAGTCCACATCTACGTCGAATCGGCGGTCCCCGCCGCCGGTCCGCCGTGCGGCGCGGGATGATCGCCGCAGACGGCGTTACAATTCACCCCTGCCCACGCTGCGACGGACCGCCAACGACCGGCCGGCCCGGGACACGGGGGTCCCTCAACCACATCGCCCGGCAAGGTGCCCCGCTCTGCGTCGGACGACCCGGCCGTGCTCGCTCTTCGCCTCCGGAAGGTCATTCGTGACAGAACCCCGCCAGACCGGCGCCGACGTTCGCTCGCTCACCGACACTCTGATCGCCCACGCGCAGAGCGCGGGCGGCCAGCTCACGTCGGCTCAGCTCGCGCGCACCGTCGAGTCCGCCGAGGTGACTCCGGCCCAGGCCAAGAAGATCCTGCGGGCGCTCTCCGAGGCGGGAGTGACCGTGGTGGTCGACGGCTCGGCGAGCACCCGCCGCCGCGTCGCCGCCGCCCGATCGGCCACTCCCGCGTCCCGGGCCACCACCGCCAAGACCACCAAGAAGGCCGTCGCGCCCGCCCCGAAGCAGGCGCCCGCCGCGGACGAGGCCCCGGCGCCCGTCCCGCGCAAGGCCGCCCCACGCAAGGCCACCGGCACGACCGCCGAGGTGGCGGCCAAGGCCGCCGCGCCCGCGAAGGCGACCAAGGCGACCCGGGCCACCAAGGCGACGGTCGCCGCGGCCGGCGCCAAGCCGGCCAAGGCCGGCGGCAAGGCCAAGGGCGAGGGCGCCGAGGGCGACATCGACCCGGAGGAGCTGGCCGCCGCGATCGAGGACGTGGTCGTCGAGGAGCCGGCGGAGCTGACCCGCGCCGCCGAGACCGACGCCGCCAACTCGGCCAGCGACAACGACTTCGAGTGGGACGACGAGGAGTCCGAGGCGCTCAAGCAGGCGCGTCGCGACGCGGAGCTGACCGCCTCCGCCGACTCGGTCCGGGCCTACCTCAAGCAGATCGGCAAGGTCCCGCTGCTCAACGCCGAGCAGGAGGTGGAGCTGGCCAAGCGGATCGAGGCCGGGCTCTACGCCGCGGAGCGGCTGCGGGCTGCCGACGAGGGCGAGGAGAAGCTCACCCGCGAGATGCAGCGGGACCTGGGCTGGATCTCGCGCGACGGCGAGCGCGCCAAGAACCACCTGCTGGAGGCCAACCTCCGGCTGGTGGTCTCGCTGGCCAAGCGTTACACCGGTCGCGGCATGGCCTTCCTCGACCTGATCCAGGAGGGCAACCTCGGCCTGATCCGCGCGGTCGAGAAGTTCGACTACACCAAGGGCTACAAGTTCTCCACGTACGCCACCTGGTGGATCCGGCAGGCGATCACCCGGGCCATGGCCGACCAGGCCCGCACCATCCGCATCCCGGTGCACATGGTCGAGGTCATCAACAAGCTCGGCCGCATCCAGCGCGAGCTGCTCCAGGACCTGGGCCGCGAGCCCACCCCGGAGGAGCTCGCCAAGGAGATGGACATCACACCGGAGAAGGTGCTGGAGATCCAGCAGTACGCCCGGGAGCCCATCTCGCTGGACCAGACCATCGGCGACGAGGGCGACAGCCAGCTCGGTGACTTCATCGAGGACTCCGAGGCCGTGGTCGCGGTCGACGCGGTCTCGTTCTCGCTCCTGCAGGATCAGCTCCAGCAGGTGCTGCAGACGTTGTCCGAGCGTGAGGCGGGGGTGGTACGCCTGCGCTTCGGGCTGACCGACGGCCAGCCGCGCACGCTGGACGAGATCGGCCAGGTCTACGGGGTGACCCGGGAACGCATCCGGCAGATCGAGTCCAAGACGATGTCCAAGTTGCGTCACCCGTCGCGTTCGCAGGTGCTCCGGGACTACCTGGACTGATCGCGATCGTCAACCGAACGTGTCGTTTTGACCACCTGGCGTGCAACGTCGGAAGGTGATCGTTCGGTTGCACGATTGTGATCGTTGACGTGGCACCCTTGGTGCACGGCACACTGTCCCTGCCATGTGTGACCTCGGTCCCCCGCGGGCACACAGGGAAGGCAGCGCCGGGACAGGGTGTTGCACGATAGGTGAGCAAAGACCGAAGAGAGTGTTCATCGGTGACGACCAGAGGAGGAAGGCGATGACCCCGACCCTCACGCCGCCGCCCGAGACGGTGGCTCCCCCAGCCGCCGATGAACGGTGCGACCGCTGCAATGCTGCCGGCAAGCTCCGGATCACTCTGGCGGGTGGGAGCGAGCTGGTGTTCTGTGGGCACCACGCGAACAAGTACGCGGAGGATCTCGTGAAGATCACCGTGCGGTTCGCGACGGACCCGGAGTTCAGCTGGCGTGGCGCCGATCTGATGGCGAACTGAGATCCGCAAACCCACGACATAGCCGGCCGGAGGCCCCCTGAGGGGGCCTCCGGCCGGCTTTTGCGTCTCCCCCGCCCGGCACGCCCGATCCGCCCGGCACGCCCGATCCCGGGCACCGGTGGCGGGCCGGTCGACAGCCGTCAGAGGGTCTGGACGGTGGCGATGCGTTCCTCGAGCTGCTCGATGGTGGCCTGGGCGCTCGGCGGGCCGCCGCAGAGGCGGCGCAGCTCCGCGTGGATCTTCCCGTGCGGCTGCCCCGTGCGGTGGTGCCGGGCGGCCACGAGGCCGTTCAGTTGGCGGCGTAGGGCGACCCGACGCTGGGCGGCACTCATTGGTGCCGGCGGCGCCGTGGGCGCCGCAGCGGCCGCCTCAGCCGGCCTGGCGGCCCGACGGCGCTGGGCCGCGAGCTGTTCCTGCTGCCGCTTGGTCAGCAGCAGGGCCACCTGGTCGGCGGTGAGCAGCCCGGGCAGGCCCAGGTACTCCTCCTCCTCGGGGGTGCCGGCCTGGGCGGCGGTGCCGAACGAGGCACCGTCGAAGATCACCTGGTCCAGCTCGGCCGTGGCGGAGAGCGCGGCGAAGCGCTTCTCCAGCTCGCCGCTGGCCTGGTCGTCGCGCTGGGCGCGCTCCAGCAGGTCGTCGTCGAAGCCCTCGCGCTCCTTGGGCTTGCCGAGCACGTGGTCCCGCTCGACCTCCATCTCGCTGGCCAGCCCGAGCAGGTGCGGCACGCTGGGCAGGAAGACCGAGGCGGTCTCACCGGGGCGGCGGGCGCGGACGAACCGGCCGATCGCCTGCGCGAAGTAGAGCGGGGTGCTGGCGCTGGTCGCGTACACGCCGACCGCCAGCCGGGGGATGTCGACGCCCTCGGAGACCATCCGGACCGCCACCAGCCAGCGCTGCTCGGACGCCGCGAACGTCGCGATCCGCGCCGAGGCGCCCACGTCGTCGGAGAGCACCACCGCCGCGCGCTCGCCGGTCACCTGCGCGATGAGTTTCGCGTACGAGCGGGCGGTCTGCTGGTCGCTGGCGATGATCAGCCCGCCGGCGTCGGGCATCCCCGCGTTGCGCAGCACGGTCAGCCGGGCGTCGGCGGCTCGCAGCACCTGCGGCATCCAGTCGCCGGCCGGGTCCAGCGCGGTCCGCCACGCCTGCGCCACGAGGTCCTGGGTCATCGGCTCGCCGAGCCGCGCCGCCAGCTCCTCCCCGGCGTTGGTGCGCCACCGCGTCTCCCCCGAGTACGCCAGGAAGAGCACCGGCCGCACGACGCCGTCGCGCAGCGCGTCGGCGTAGCCGTAGACCGAGTCGGCGCGGGATCGCAGCAGGCCGTCGCCGCCCCGCTCGTACTCGACGAACGGGATCGGGTTGTCGTCGGAGCGGAACGGGGTCCCGGTGAGCATCAACCGGCGCTCGGCGCCCTCGAAGGCCGCCTTCACCCCGTCGCCCCAGGAGCGGCTGTCCCCGGCGTGGTGGATCTCGTCGAGGACGACCAGGGTGCGCCGGGTGAGGGTGCGCCGCTTGTGCACGTGCGGCGCCATGCCCACCTGCGCGTACGTCACGACCGCGCCGTGGAAGTCGGCGGAGGAGTGCAGGTCGGCGTTGCGGAAGGCGGCGTCGAGCTGGATGCCGACCCGGGCCGCCGCCTGCGCCCACTGGGTCTTCAGGTGCTCGGTCGGCGCCACCACGGTCACCGCCTCGACGGTGCCGTCGGCGAGCAGCTCGGCGGCGATCCGCAGGGCGAAGGTGGTCTTTCCGGCGCCGGGGGTGGCGACCGCCGTGAAGTCGGGGTCCCGCCGACGCAGGTACTCCACGAGTGCCTTGCGCTGCCATGCGCGCAGTGCCGGAAACGTCTCGATCGCCGGCAACCGGGCCGCCACGGGAAGCTCCTCTCCGACCGCCTGACGGCGGACCCCGGGCGAGGGCCACGGGTACCGCCGCCCATGAAAACGCCTCCGCGCAGTGGGTGCCGCGAAGGCCGACCCAGCATAACCAGCGCCGCCCCGCCGGGCCCACGCGACATACGGGCCACGCCGGTCCCACCGCCTCCGCCCGGTTACGAGCGCCGCCCTGGGTCACTCCCGCCGGCCGCGCATGCCCGTCCTGGACGGCCGCGTGGTCGGCACCGGCGCGGACCACCGGCGGCGCAGCGACACCAGGCGCAGCAGGAAGACGAAGACCGCCGCGGCCGTGAGCCAGCCGGCGTTGGCGTGCCCGAGGGCGTCCAGCAGCACCACGAGGATCGAGCCGGCGAGCGCGGCGACGGCGTAGATCTCCCGCCGCAGCACCACCGGGATCTCGGCGGTGAGCAGGTCCCGCCCGAGGCCGCCGCCGATCGCGGTGAGCATGCCGATCACGCAGGCCCCCACCGCCGGCACCTGGGCGTCGAGGGCCTTGACCGTGCCGGTGACCGTGAACAGCGCCAGCCCGGCCGCGTCCAGCACCAGCACGGTGGTGCGCAGCCGGGCGAACTGGGGGTGCAGCCAGAAGACGGCCGCGGCGGTCACGGCGGCCGTGGCGGCGTACCGCCAGTCGCCGAAGGCCAGCGGCGGCGCCTCGTCGATCGCCAGGTCCCGGAAGATCCCGCCACCGAGCGCGGCCACGAAGCCGACGAAGACGACGCCGAAGAGGTCGAGCCGTTTGGCCACCGCCGCGGAGGCCCCGGAGGCGGCGAAGACCGCCACCCCGGTGAGGTCGGCGAGGAGCAGGGCGGTGGAGGTGGTCACCGGCGAAGGTTACGTGCGCGACCGGGAGGGTCGCCCACGCTCACTCGCCCCAGGAGTCGTAGATCTCCTTGCACTTCGGGCAGACCGGCGAGCCGGGCTTGGCGGCCTTGGTGACCGGGAAGGTCTCCCCGCACAGCGCGACGACGAAAGTGCCCATGACGGCGCTCTCGGCGATCTTCTCCTTGCGCACGTAGTGGAACATCTCGGGACCGGTGTCGGCGTCCTTCAGCTCCGGACGCTCGAGAACCTCTGTGCTCACTTCTGCACCTCCGACCGTCAAGTCTGGCAGGTCACCCCCGCTCCGGTCCACTTCAGGTCGCCCGGACGGGGGCCGTACGGTGGTGACGTGACCGACTTTCACATCCGCTACGGCAGCGAGGTTGCCGACGCCCTGCGCGACGGGCGTCCCGTCGTCGCCCTGGAGAGCACCATCGTCTCGCACGGCCTGCCCCGGCCGGACAACCTGCGGGTGGCCCGCGAGATCGAGCAGGCCGTCCGGGACGCGGGCGCGGTCCCGGCGACCATCGGCATGGTCGGCGGGCGGCTGGTGGTGGGCCTGGACGACGCGGAGCTGACCCGGCTCGCCACCGTCGACGGGGTCGCCAAGCTCTCCGTACGCGATCTCGCCGTCGCCGCCGCGACCGGCGCGGACGGCGCCACGACCGTGGCCGCGACCAGCGCGGTGGCCGACGCCGCCGGGATCGGCGTGTTCGCCACCGGCGGCCTCGGCGGGGTGCACCGGGAGGCGGCGCAGACCTTCGACGAGTCCGCCGACCTGGTCACCCTGGCCCGTACGCCGATCGCGGTGGTCTGCGCCGGGGTCAAGTCGATCCTCGACGTGGGCGCGACCCTGGAGCGGCTGGAGACCCTCGGCGTCGGGGTGGTCGGCTTCCGGACCCGGCGTTTCCCCGGGTTCTTCATCACCGACGGCGGCTTCGACCTGGACTGGTCGCTGGACTCCCCGGAGCAGGTCGCGGACGTGCTGGCGGCCCGCGAGCAGCACGGCGCACACCACGGCGGCCTGATCGTGGCCAACCCGCTGCCGACCGACGAGCAGCTCGACCCGGAGCTGCACGACCGGACCCTCGCCGACGGGCTGGCCCTGCTGGAGCGCGACGGGGTGACCGGCAAGGCCGTGACGCCCTACCTGCTCGCGCACTTCCACTCGGCGACCGAGGGGGCGAGCCTGGCGGTGAACGTCCGGATCATCCTGCGCAACGCCGACCTCGCGGCCCGGATCGCCGTCGCCGCGGCCGCCCGCCGCGCCGGGGCATGACCGCAGGCCGCGTCCTCGTCGTCGGTGACCTGATCACCGACGTGGTGGCGGTGCTGGCGGGGCCGGTGGCCACCGGGTCGGACACGCCGGCGGCGATCCGGTTCAGCGGCGGCGGGCAGGCCGCCAACACCGCGGCCTGGCTCGCCGCGCAGGGCGTACCTGTCACGCTGGTCGGCGCCGTCGGCGACGACGACGCCGGGCGGGACCGGGTGGCCGAGCTGGAGCGGGCGGGGGTCGACTGCGCGACGCGGGTGTGCCCGGACCGCGCCACCGGGACGGTCATCGTGCTGGCCACTGCCGGGGAGCGGTCGATGATCACCGAGCGGGGCGCGAACCTGCGGTTGACCCCGGGGGACGTCGACGCGGCCCTGACGGCGACGCCGGACGCGCGGCACCTGCACCTGTCCGGGTACACCCTGCTGGACGCCGAGTCCCGACCGGCGGGGCTGCGGGCGTTGGCTGCCGCCCGCGAGCGCGGGCTCACCACCAGTGTCGACGCGGCCTCTGCGGCCCCGCTGCGGCGGGTCGGCGCGGCGGCCTTCCTGTCCTGGGTACGCGGGGTCGACCTGCTCCTGGTCAACGCCGACGAGGCGACGGTGCTGGCCGGCGGGCTGGACCCGGCGGCGCAGGGGCGGGCGCTGTCGGCCTCCGCCCGGCGGATCGTCGTCAAGCAGGGCGAGGCCGGGGCGGTCTGGGTGGACCGGGACGCCTCGGTGGCGGTGGCGCCGGCCCGCCGGGTGTCGGTGGTCGACGTCACGGGGGCCGGGGACGCGTTCGCGGCCGGGCTGCTGGCCGCCTGGCTCGACGGCGCGCAGCCGGCGGTGGCGCTGGGCCGCGCCGGCGATCTCGGTGCCCTCGCGGTCTCCCAGATCGGCGCCCGCCCCTCCCCCTGACCTCGGGCCGGAGGGTGGGGTGGATCAGGGCTCGACGTCGATGATCTTGTGCGGACGTTCCTCGGCGGTGAGGCTCATCGGCGGGGTCTCGTCCCGGTGCCGCGGCTGGAAGCGGTTGGCCAGCCGGTGCTCCTCCTTGGGCGGGCGGTCGTTGGCCAGCAGCACGGCCAGCCACGGAATGAGCACCATGCCCAGGGCCACCATCGGCAGCCAGAGCCAGAGCAGTGGGGCCTGCACGCCGACCAGGACGGCACCGACGATCACGCAGGCCACCCGGATGCCCATCATCAGCACGTAACGCTTCTGACGGCTGGTGAGCTGGTCGTCCTGGCTGCGCGAGGCGTCGGTGATCAGGATCGGCTGGTACGCCTGACGCTTCACCACGGACCTCCTCGAGGGGGTTACGCCCCATCCTGTCACCTGCGGCGCGTGATCAGCGAAAATCGCTCGACCCGGCCCCGTGTTACCTGCGTGGTACGCTCGCGCCGTGGGCAGCAGGTTCAGCTTCACCGACGAGGCGTTGGCCAACCTGAGGGTCTACGACGTCACGCCCGGGGAAGTCTGGGAGGCGCTGCACAGCACCCGCCGGGTGATCCGACACCTCGGCGACGACGTGATGGTCGTCTACGCCGCCGCCCGCCGGGGGCGCCGGCTGGCCGTGCTGCTCGCCGAGGCCGACGGCACCGACAACGACTGGGACATCCTCTCCGCCCGCGAGCTGAGCGACGTCGAGGCGAAACGCTACGACGAGGCCGTGCGGAGATCTCGCCGATGAGGAGGCGGTGACGATGAACCGTAACGACGCGACCAAGCAGTTCCACAGCGGCGGTGACCGGCTCGCGGAGCTGATCGACGGGAGCCAGCAGGTGGAGCTTCCCACCCCCGACACCGACACCCCCATGGTCAGCCGCTCGGTGCGCCTGCCGCTGGAGACGTACGAGCAGGTCCGCGCCGCCGCCGACGCGCGCGGCATCGGGGTCACCACGCTCATGCGGCAGTGGATCGAGGCCGGCCTGGCCGACCTGGACGACTCGGCCACGGTCTCCCTCGCCGACGTCCGGCGGGCGCTGGCCGCCCTCTCCCGGCCGACCGCCGCCTGACCCACCCCGTCACGGCGCGGGAAACTCGCCGCCACCGGTCCCGCCGTGCCCGAGCGGCGACGCGGCCGGCTCGGGCGGGCGGCCCCTGCTGCGCCGCGCGTCGGCGGACGCCACCCCCGCCAACACCACGGCGACCAGCGCCAGGGCCACCATCGGTGACACCAGGGTGAGCGCCGGGCCCAGCAGGAGCAACACCAGCAGGCCCGCCACCCGGGACCGGGACACCCGGCCGAATATCTCGTACTCGAAGCGGGCCCGGGCCGCCAGGAAGATCGCCGGGCCGCCGACGACGAAGACCAGCCAGGTCGGGTCGGTCCGGCCGTGCGGGTGCACGATCACCAGTTCGTAACCGACGGCGGTGCTCAGCACGCCGACCACGATGACCAGATGGGTGCTGCTGGCGGAGGTGCCCAGCCGCCCGGGCGACCGGGCCACCCGCAGCGCCTCGGCGAGCAGGTGCCCCGCCCGGTGGAAGTAGATCCGCCAGAGCAGCGCCGTGGTGGCGAAGGCGGTCGCGAAGGCGCCGGCCCGGTCGGCGCTGAACTCCGTGCCGCTGTACGTCAGCCCGATGACCAGGATGGTCTCCCCCAGCGAGATGAGGAAGATCTGCTGGTACCGGTCGGCCAGGTGCTCACCGGCGATCAGCCAGCCGGCGGTGCGCGCCGGGCCCAGCCGGGGCAGCGGCCAGCCGAGCAGCAGGCCGGCGAAGTCGACGACCACGGCGAGCGCCCAGAGCGGCAGGCGCAGCTCCTCCGGCCCGACCGCCCCGGTCAGCCACGGCACGGCCCCCGCGGCGGCCCAGGCGAAGAGCCGCAGCGGGACCGTGCGGCGCGGATGGCGGCGCAGGGCCGTGGCGATGATCAGAGGCCGGACGAGCATCACCGCCAGGTACGCCAACACGAACGAGGCAGCCCGGTCCTCGAACGCCCGGGGCAACGCCACGGCCATCACCATGGCGCCGAACATCGTCCCGACCACGACGAACTGGATCACCGGCTGCTCCGGCTCGTACCGGCTGGTGACCCAGGTGGTGATCGACCAGAGCAGCCACAGGGCCAGGAAGAGCACGCCCGTGCGCCCGATCTCGGCCAGCAGCATCCCGCCGGAGCCTCCGGTGCCCTCGACCAGGCGCAGCGAGACCCGGGTCAGCGCGAAGACGAAGACCAGGTCGAAGAAGAGCTCCAGGAAGGTGGCCCGGGGCGAGCTGTCCTCCGGCCGCAGCAACCGCCCGCCGCGTTCGTCCGTCATCGGCTGCCCGTCGTCGCCATCCTGGCTACAACGACCGCCACGACGGCGCGGTTGCGTCAGCCCCCGGTGGACTTCGCCTTCGCCGCCGCCTTCATCTGCTGCTTGTACTCGCGCACCCGGCGCAGCGAGTCCGCGTCGGTGACGTCGGCCACCGACCGGTGGGCGTCCGGGTCGCCGTAGTCGCCGGCCGCCTCCCGCCAGTCCTTCGGCGTGACCCCGAACCGCTTGCCGAGCAGCGCGACGAAGATCTGCGCCTTCTGCCTGCCGAAGCCGGGCAGCTCACCGACCCGGCGCAGCAGCTCCCGGCCGTCGCCCACGTCCGACCAGAGCCCGGCGGCGTCGCCGTCGTACCGGTCGACGAGGGCCCGGCACACCTCCTGCACCCGGGCCGCCATCGCCTTCGGGAACCGGTGCAGCGCCGGTGGCCGGGCGAACAGGGCGACCAGCGCCTCCGGGTCGTGGTCGGCCAACTCCCGGGCGTCCAGGTCGCGCCCGAGGCGCTGCGCCAGCACGTACGGCGAGGAGAACGCCTTCTCCATCGGCACCTGCTGGTCGAGGACCATCCCCAGCAACAGGGCCAGCGGATCCCGGTTGACGAGTTCGTTGGCCTCGGGGTCGATGGGCAGTGCGAGCGTCATGGCGCCATCCTGCCCTGACCGGCGACCGGCGGAGGTGCGTAGGCCGCAGTTGGCAGGGCACGTGTCGGCCTGCGGGCCAGCACCGGAGCGCAGGTGACCCGGCTGCGTGCGGCCGGGGCCCGGCTCTGATCCGCCGGGTGGCCGGACCCCGCTGCCGGGCACCAGGCAGGATGGCGACGTGGACGGACACGACATGTTGCTCTCCCCCGCCGGCGTCGAGGCGCTACGGACCGCGTTGACGCGGGCCGGGTTCACCTCGAACGGCATCGCCACCCGGCTCGGCCCGCAGGCCACCGGCGGGGTGGCCCGCAACGACTTCCGGGCCGCGCTGCGCGCCACCGAGGACCGCGACCCGCTCGGCACCCTGATCCGGGTGTTCGTCTGCGAGCAGACCGAGCCGGAGGCCGCCGTGGCCGCCGCGCTGGCGCCGCTGTCGCTGGCCGAGGCGCTCGCCGGGGGCCTGGTCGAGCGGCACGGCGACGGGCTGCGGATGGGCGTGGACCTGGAGCCGTACGGGGACGAGTGGTGGGTGCTCGCCGACGTGCCCGCCAGTGCCCGGCCCGGCCGCCCGCTGCACGCCGAGCACGTGCTCGGCATCGGCGGGGCGACGCAGACGCTGATCGGCGCGACCGTCCGCCGGCCCGTCGAGGCCGCGCTGGACCTGGGCACCGGGTCCGGCGTGCAGGCCCTGCACCTGGCCAGCCACGCGCGGCGGGTCACCGCCACCGACCTGTCGGCGCGGGCGCTGCGCTTCGCCGCCACCACCGCCGCGCTCAACGGCCAGGACTGGGAACTCCTCCGCGGTGACATGGTCGCCCCCGTCGCCGGGCGGCGCTTCGACCTGGTGGTGAGCAACCCGCCGTTCGTGGTGGGCCCCGGCACCACCACGCACGTCTACCGCGACTCGGGGCGGGTCGGCGACGCGATCGGCGCGGAACTGGCCGCCGCCGCGCCGGGCCTGCTCACCGAGGGCGGCACCATGCAGTACCTGGCCAACTGGGTGCACGTCGCCGGGGAGGACTGGGGCGAGCGGGTGACCGGCTGGTTCGCCGGCACGGGGCTGGACGCCTGGGTCATCCAGCGTGAGGTGGCCGACCCGATGGCGTACGTCAACCTGTGGCTCACCGATGTCGGCGAGGCGGCCGACCCGCGCCGGATGGCGGACTGGCTGGACTGGTTCGACGCGCACAAGGTGGAGGCGGTCGGCTTCGGCATCGTCTCGCTGCGCCGCTCGGGCCACGACGACCCGATCGTGCGGGTGGAGGACCTGCGCCAGCGGGTGGAGGCGCCGCTCGGCGACCGGGTCGACACGTGGTTCGACCGCCAGGACTGGCTGCGCGCCCGCGACACCGACGGGCTGCTCGCCGCCCGCTTCCGGGCCGCCGAGGGCCTCCAGCTGCGGCAGGAGGCCACCATGGGCGACGAGGGCTGGGCGGTGGACCGGCAGGTGCTGGCCATGCCGCACGGCCTGCGCTGGACCGAGGAGATCGACCCGCTCGTCCTGGCCCTGGTCGGCGGGGCCGACGGGCGGCTGGCGTTGCGCGACCAGCTCGCCCTGCTCGCCGCCGCACACGACGTCACCCCCGGGGAGCTGGCCGAGGCGGCCGGGCCGATCGTCGCGCACCTCGTCGAGCGCGGCTTCATCGAGCCGGTCACCGACTGATGCGGGCCGTGGTGCAGACCGTCGGCCGGGCCGCCGTGACGGTCGACGGCGAGGTGGTCGGCGCGATCGACGACGGGCTGCTGGTGCTGCTCGGGGTGACCCACACCGACACCGTCGAGACCGCCCGGACCATGGCCCGCAAGGTGTACGAGCTGCGAATCCTCGATGAGGAACGGTCCGCTGCGGACACCGGCGCGCCGGTCCTGGTGGTCAGCCAGTTCACCCTCTACGGCGACGCCCGCAAGGGTCGCCGTCCGAGCTGGACCGCGGCGGCACCGGCCGAGGTCGCGGAGCCCCTGGTGACGGAGGTCGTGACGGCGCTGCGCACCCGGGGCGCCAAGGTGGAGACCGGCCGCTTCCGCGCCCACATGCTGGTCGAGAGCGTCAACGTCGGCCCCCGCACGGTGCTGCTCGACATCTGACCGGCCGGGCCGGCGGCCGGCGCCGGATCCCGGTGGCGGAGTCCCGTCGTGGCGCAACACCGCCGCCGCCAACTGTTCACGGGGGTCGGCCGACGACGGTAGAACCATCGCATGTCATCCCCCTCACAGCCCTTCACCTGGGGTCGCACGAGACGGCGGCTCACCGCCGCCGCGGCGGCGACCGGAATGGTCGCGGCCGGCCTCGCCGCGATCCAGGCCCCGGCGACGGCGGCCGGCCCGTCGCCGGCCGCCCCCGCCGCCACCCGGGACACCCACACGGTCACCCTGATCACCGGCGACGTGGTCACGGTGACCACCTCCGCCGACGGCAAGGCCACCGCCGAGGTCGACCGGCCCGACGACGCCACCGGCGGCGTGCGCTTCCGCCAAAGCGGCGACGACCTGTACGTCCTGCCCGACGAGGCCCTGCCGCTGCTGGACAGCGACAAGCTCGACCGGCGGCTGTTCAACGTCACGGACCTCATCGAGATGGGGTACGACGACGCGAAGACCCCCACGCTGCCGCTGATCGCGGCGTACACCCCGGCGAAGGCCCGCACGGCGAAGCCGGCGCCACCGCGCGGCGCGAAGCTGGTCCGCGACCTGCCCAGCATCCAGGGCGCGGCGCTGTCCACCGAGAAGAAGCAGGCCCGCACCCTCTGGTCCACCCTCGCGCCCGCCACGGCGACGGCACCGGCCCGGGCCCTCGGCGGCGGGGTCACGAAGCTCTGGCTCGACGGCCGGGTGACGGCGGCGCTGAAGGAGAGCGTGCCCCAGGTCGGCGCGCCCGCCGCGTGGGCCGCCGGGTACGACGGCAGCGGAGTACGGGTCGCGGTGCTCGACACCGGGGTCGACCCCAGCCACCCCGACCTGGTCGACCAGGTCGACGACAAGGTCAGCTTCGTGCCGGGCGAGGACACCTCCGACGTCAACGGGCACGGCACCCACGTCGCCTCGACGATCGCCGGCACCGGCGCGGCCTCCGGCGGCGGCAACCGGGGCGTCGCCCCGGGCGCGGACCTGATCGTCGGCAAGGTGCTCGACAACGGCGGGTACGGCCTGGACTCCTGGATCATCGCCGGCATGCAGTGGGCGGCCGAGTCCGGGGCCGACGTGGTCAACATGAGCCTCGGCGACGGCTCGCTGACCGACGGCACCGACCCGATGACCGCCGCCGTGGAGACGCTCTCCGCGCGGCACGGCACGCTCTTCGTCGTCGCCTCCGGCAACTCCGGCCCGCAGACCATCGGGTCGCCCGGCACCGCGCCGAGCGCGCTGACGGTCGGCGCGGTCGACAAGCAGGACGCGCTGGCGGGCTTCTCCAGCACCGGCCCGCTGGCCCGCACCGGCGCGCTCAAGCCGGACCTCGCCGCACCCGGCGTCGGGATCGTCGCGGCCCGCTCGCAGCAGGCCGCCGGTGAGGGCGCGTACCAGGGCATGGACGGCACCTCGATGGCCACGCCGCACGTCGCCGGGGCCGCCGCGATCCTCGCCCAGCGGCACCCCGACTGGACCGGGCAGCAGCTCAAGGACGCGCTGATGAGCAGCGCCAAGGGGTTGTCCGACGACTACCGGCCGTACCAGGTCGGCACCGGCCGGCTGGACGTGGCGGCGGCGGTGCGCGGCACCGTACGCGCCACCGGCTCGGCGTTCTTCGGCACCTTCGACTGGCCGCACGAGCCGACCGACGCCCCGGTCACCCGGTCGGTCACCTTCACCAACTCCGGCACCGCCGCCGTGACCCTCGACCTCGCCCTGACCGGCGGCGGCCCGTTCACGCTGGGCGCCTCCACGGTGACCGTGCCGGCGGGCGGCAGCGCCGACGTCGCGGTCACCGGCGACCCGCGCGGCGACGCCCACGGCGAGCTGACCGGCTACCTGGTCGGCACCGACGCCGCCACCGGCACGGCGGTCACCCGTACCGCGCTGGGGCTGCTCAAGGAGAACGAGCGGTACGACCTGAAGGTCAAGCTGGTCGGCCGCGACGGCAAGCCGGCCAGCGCGACGGTCGTGGTGAACCGGGCCGGCGAGCCCAACCCCGGGCAGTACCCGGTCGCCGGCGAGCGGACGCTGCGCCTGCCGAAGGGGACCTACACGGTGGAGGCCGTGCTGGACGTTCCCGGCGAGCGGTCCGACCGGCTCGGCTTCGCCCTGCTGGTGGACCCGGAGACAGTGCTCGACCGCGGCGCCGAGGTGGTGCTGGACGCGCGCCGGGCACGGCTGCTCGACACCGCCGCACCGGAGCGGACCGAGGACCGGCAGCGCAAGCTGGACTACACCGTCGGGTACGCCGACGGCAGCGACTTCCGCGCGGCGTACCAGCTGCCGATCCGCTACGACGACCTGTACGTCCTGCCGACCGAGCGGGTCAGCACGGTGTCGTTCACCATGGCGGCGCGGTGGCGCAAGGGCGAGCCGATGCTGAGCCTGCGCATCCCCGGCCGGTCCCCGGTCGACGCCACGGTCCAGCCGGGCAGCACCATCACCGCCGGCACCGAGACGCTGCGACCCGTCTACGCGGGCACCGGCGCTCCGGAGGCGTACGCCGGTCTCGACGTCAAGGGCCGGGCCGTGGTGGTGACCCGCAGCGACGCGGTCGACCCGACCGCCCGGGCCGCCGCCGCGGCGGCCGCCGGGGCGAAGCTGCTGCTGGTCGTCAACGACGGCGCCGGCATCCTCAACGAGTGGGTCGGCGAGTCCGCCATCCCCGTCGCCACCGTGCACCGCGACGCCGGCAAGCAGCTGATCGCCGCGACCCGGGGCGGGCCGCGCAAGCTGACCGTCACCCGGGTCCCGTACGCCGGCTACGTCTACGACCTGGCCCGGGTCTGGCCCGGACAGGTGCCGGACCGGTCGCTCGCCTACCACCCCCGGCAGCGGGACCTGGGCCGGATTGACGCCCGCTACCACGCGGCCGTCGACTCCCCCGGCTCCGGCTACCGCTACGACATGGTCTTCAGCCCCTCGTTCGGCTTCCCGGAGAGCGAGTCGCACCCGGGCACCCGCACCGAGTGGGTCACGCCCGACGTGGTCTGGCACGAGGTGCACGACCAGGGCGGCTGGACCGACACGGCCTACCTCAACACGTACGCCAAGGGCAGCACGACCAGGCTGGACTGGTTCGCGCCGGCCGTCCGACCGGCCTTCAGCCGGGCGTTCGGGGTGCGCAACAGCCGCTACGGGGACTACATGACCCTGAACGTGCAGGCCTGGAGCCCGTCGGACGACGTGTTGGAGCACGGCGGCAACCTGGAGTGGGGCTCGGTGCCGACCCACCTCAAGCTCTACCAGGGCGACAAGCTGGTGGACGAGAACACCTGGAGCTCGGACCTGCAGTGGACGCCGGTGCCCGCCGGCACGCTGCCGTACCGCCTGGTGCTGGACGCCTCGCGGCCGGCCGACCGGTGGCGGCTGTCCACCCGCACGCACACCGAGTGGGACTTCGTCTCCGGCTCGAACACCGCCGACAACTTCGTCCCGTTCGCGCTGCTCCAGCTCGACTACGCGCTGGAGACCGACCTGCGCGGCGACGTGAAGGCGGGCACCACCCAGCGGATCAGCGTCAAGGCCGGGCCGCAGCCGGGCGGCACCGGCACCGGCACGGTCACGTCGGTCACGCTGGACGTCTCGTACGACGACGGCGCCACCTGGCGGAAGGTCACCCTGAGCAAGGGCGCGGGTGACCGCTGGACCGGCTCGCTCGCCCTGCCGAGGCAGCCGGGTGGCTTCGTGTCGGTGCGGGCCGGCGCCAAGACGGACGCCGGCTTCGGCATCCGGCAGGAACTCATCCGGGCGTACGGCCTGCGGTGAGCTGGTTGGCGGGGCCCCGGGACACGCAGCGTTCCGGGGCCCTTCCCGACGACCCGTCGGCCTTCCCGGGCTGGTCAGGACCGGTGCCGGTGTCCCATACTCTGCCTGCCGCAGCGGGCAGAGGGAGGCAGCCACCGATGCTGGGCGCGTTGGGGCTGAGCCCCGAGGACGAGGCGGTCTACGGCCTGCTGGTCCGGCGGGGCCAGTCCGGCCCGGCCGAGTTGGGCGACGCCCTGCGGAGGCCCGCCGCGGCGGTCGAGGCGGTGCTCTCGCAACTGACCGCGTACGGCCTGGTGAAGCACGGCCCGGAAGGGCAGTTCTCGGTGGCGCCGCCCGCCGTCGCGCTCGGGGCGCTGATCAGCGAGCAGCGGGGCGCCCTGCACAACGCGGAACTCGCGCTGGTCAGGCTCGCCGAGGAGTACCGCTCGTCGATCGCGGGGCGCACCATCGACGAGCTGATCGAGGTGGTCAGCGGCGTCGACGCCGTCCGGCACCGGTTCGCGCAGGTGCAGCACGCCGCCCGCACGCAGGTGCGCAGCTTCGTCACCACCCCGTTCATCGCCGTACCGCCGGGCGCCAACGCGGTGGAGTCGACGGCGGTCGGCCAGGGGGTGCGCTTCCGCGTCGTGATCGACCGGCCGACACTGGCCGAACCGGGGGTGGTCACCGAGACGCTGGAGTCGCTGCGCGACGGCGTCGAGGTGCGGGTGGTCGACCACCTGCCGATCAAGCTGGTCCTGGCCGACGCGGAACTGGCCCTGGTGCCGTTGACCGCCACGCCCGGCGGCGAGCCCGGCGCGGTGCTGCTGCACCGCACCGGGCTGCTGGCGGCGATGGACGCGCTGTTCGAGATCGTCTGGCGGCACGCCCACCCGCTCGACTCCTCGGCGCTGACCGCCCCCGCCGGCGACGACGCCGACAGCCAGGCCGCCGACGGCCCGACCGAACTCGACCGGAAGATCATGGCGCTGCTGCTGGCCGGGCTCACCGACCCGGTCGTCGCCGCCCAGCTCGACCTGTCGTTGCGGACCCTCCAGCGGCGCCTGCGCCACCTCATGGACCTCGCGGGGGTGCAGACCCGGATGCAGCTCGGCTGGCACGCCGCGCGGCACGGCTGGGCCTGACGGGGCCGCGGGCCCGGCGAGCCCGTGGCAGGGCCGGCGCACACCGTGGCGTCAGGAGAAGAGGCCGCGGCGTTGCAGCGACTGACGGATCCAGCCGTCGAGCTGGGGGGTGAAGTCGGTGCGTTCGGCGGTGGCGTGGTCGACGGTGAAGCGGCCGAAGGCGTCCCGGCCCTCGGTGAACAGACCGCCGCGCTTGTCCAGCTCCAGCACCACCTGGATCTGCTGCGGGTCGGTGACGAGGGTGACCTCCAGCTGGTTGATCGCCCCGGCGTACTGCGGCGCCGGGTAGAACTCGATCTCCTGGTAGAAGGGCAGGGTCTGCCGTACGCCGTAGATGTGGCCCCGCTCCACGTCGGCCCGGGCGAACCGGAAGCCCAGCCGCAGGAACGCCTCCAGGATCTTCTGCTGGGACGGCAGCGGGTGCACCGCCACCGCGTCCAGGTCGCCCTTGTCCACCGCGCGGGCCACCTCCAGCTCCGTACGCAGCCCCATCGTCATGCCGTGCAGGTGCTGCCCGTACAGCTCGGTGAGCGGCGTCTCCCACGGCACGGCGAAGCGGAACGGGATGTCGTGGCGCTGCCCCGGGGCGAGCCGGAAGGCGCCGGTCGCGGCCTGCCGGTGGAACTCCTGCGTGGTCTCGTAGTCGTTGTCGCCGCTCTCGACCTCGACCCGGGTGACCAGGCCCAGGGCGACGTACGACACGTCGACGAGGTGGTCGCCGCCAGCCACGTGGATGACGCCCTCCAGCTGGCCGCCGGGGCGGCAGTTCGGATTCGTCAGCACGGTTTCCACGGACGGGCCACCCACACCCATCGCCTGCATGAGCCGCTTGAAGACCACGACACCCTCCACAACCTGTTCGGTACGCCGACGTCGCCGGCGGGCCGGCCGTGCGGGCCGACCGCTGGCACGGTAACCGCCGGCGGCAACCAGCGCTCGGCGACGAGCCGCCCACGCTGAGCAGGGCATCGACGGAATTCGTGTCGGTTCCCCGATCGCCTCACTCCCGTTTCACGCCCCGCCCGCCAAGCTGTGTGTCACACCGGCACCACTGGGCCGGATCCAACGGCACAGACGTGGACACGGGGAGAAACTGAGATGGCCCTGCAGATGACGGAGCACCGGACGCGCCCTGCCGGCACCACCGAGGCCGCGAGCGCCACCGACACCCTGACCGACCTCGACGCCACCGACGAGCGCGGCGTCTCCACGGACCTGGTCCGGGCATACCTGAACGGGATCGGCCGGACGAAGTTGCTGACCGCCGCCCAGGAGGTCGACCTCGCCAAGCGGATCGAGGCCGGGCTGTTCGCCGAGGAGAAACTCGCGACCTGCACCCCCGTCTCGGCGGAGTTGCGGGCCGACCTGGGGCTGATCGTCGCGCAGGGCCGCGCCGCGAAGGACCACCTGCTGGAGGCGAACCTGCGCCTGGTGGTCAGCATCGCCAAGCGGTACACCGGTCGCGGCATGGCGTTCCTCGACCTGATCCAGGAGGGCAACCTCGGCCTGATCCGCGCGGTCGAGAAGTTCGACTACGCCAAGGGCTACAAGTTCTCCACGTACGCCACCTGGTGGATCCGGCAGGCGATCACCCGGGCCATGGCCGACCAGGCCCGCACGATCCGCATCCCGGTGCACATGGTCGAGCAGGTCAACCGCATGGTCCGGGCCCGCCGCGAGCTCTCCGTCTCGCTGGGCCGCGAGCCCACCGTCGCCGAGGTCGCCCGGGCCATGGACATCCCGGAGTTCCAGGTCATCGAGCTGATCTCGTACGACCGGGAGCCGGTGAGCCTCGACCAGGCGGTCGGTGAGGACGGCGAGAGCGCGCTCGGCGACTTCGTCGCCGCCGTCGACCCGAGCGCCGAGCCGGGCGACGCCGCCGCGCAGGGCGAGCTGCGCAACGAGGTCAGCATCGTGCTGTCCACCCTGTCGCAGCGGGAGCAGGCCGTGATCCGGCTCCGCTTCGGCCTCGACGACGGCCGGCAGCGCACCCTCGACGAGGTCGGCCGGGAGTTCGGCCTGTCCCGGGAGCGGATCCGGCAGATCGAGAAGGTGACCCTGCTGAAGCTGCGTGACCCGGAGCGGGCGCAGCGCCTGGAGGCGTACGCCTGCTGACGTTTCCTGGACCACGCGAGGCCCCGGCGGTTCGCCGGGGCCTCGCGTCCGTCCGGACCGTGGTCCTTGATCCCGGCTGCCCGACGGGCTACCAATAGCCATGAACTGGACCCTGGAAGTGGTGGTCGTGCCGGTCTCCGACGTGGACCGGGCCAAGGCGTTCTACGCCGACCGGCTCGGCTTCGCCGTCGACCACGACACGACGTTCGGCGACGACGCGCGGATCGTGCAGCTGACCCCGCCCGGCTCAGGCTGCTCGATCGTGATCGGCAGGGGGCCCCTGCCCGAGATGCCACCCGGCTCGCTCAAGGGCCTCCAGCTCGTCGTGCCCGACCTGCGCCGGGCGCGGGCGGAGCTGGTCGAGCGCGGCGTCGAGGTCAGCGAGATCCAGGTGCTCGGCGAGAATCCGCGCCCGGTGCCGGACCCGTTGGACAACGTCGGCTTCGTCCACTTCGCCGACCCCGACGGCAACGCCTGGTCGGTGCAGCAAATCTCCGACCGGGCGGCCTGACAACTCTAACAATCGATCCCAACGATCGGCACGGCAGTTCCGCCTCCAGGGATAAGCGCAGGCGCGCCGTACGAGTGCGATCGGGCACGAGATCATTTCTCTTCGAGGAGACTCCAGAATTCTTGTACCATCACGGGCACTACAGCGCGCGGATCAACACCAGCCATGATGTCTTGAGGCCTCGCATGGCGTTTGAGGAAAAGCTTTTGACCTCCGGCCGACTTGACTTCCTCACTCAGAATTCCGCTCGCGAGAAACGCGGACCTCACCCTCATCCATTGCGAATTACCCACAATGGAAGGCATGCCATTGCCGTCAGTCTCGGTTACGGTATTGGTCTTCGAGAAAATCCGGCACAGTCGATCAACCAAATCAATAATCTCAGACCGAACCCTCCTTGTCTCAGCGGGAGTACCAGCCGCCGGCAAGCCGCAGGCCTCCAAAGCGGAGCGCATTTCTCTTGGCGAATAGAGCCACCGCTCACCTCCGGCCACACGGATGCCTATTCCGTAGAAGTCGTCCACTGCAAGGCCTGCAAAATCTAAAGTAGTGCTGGACGGCTCTACCAAAGGACGATCGAAGGTCAGGTTACTTGCCGTGCATTGCACGAAGCGGACTCCACTTAGATCGGTGCCCACAAACCTGCAGTCAACAAAAGTTGACTCCTGTAATTCCGTACCAGCGAGGCGGACATCCCCCATGACAAGACCTCTAAACGAAAGCCTCTCGCATCTAAGGCCCGCCACGATTGACGCAGCGAGATTGCCCGCATTGCGGCGGACCTGCTCTACATCACCGTGCGCGTACTTGAGAGAACTAGATAGGCAGTCAATCCGCGTTTGCATGCTGCCGTCTCTTGCCCGCCTTCCTGCAAGCGCTGCCGCCTCCTCAGGAAGTCTGCCCCTGCGCAGAAGGCGACCTAAAGCCGACGGGTCGTTAGCAGCCCAAGTATCTGCGATTGGATCAGCGAGAAAGTATGAATAAAATATGTCATGCTCGAAGGCTAGGCTACCAGGAAGGGTCCCAGGAGACAGGAGAGCCGCCGAAGGTAGCCGCTCTACGACCTCCGCTAGGGCCTCTCCTTGTAGCTCCATGAGCTCGCCCAGTAATCTGCCAAGCTCCTTGACGGAAGAATAAGAAAGCTGCCGGACCTCCTGCCGCCACATTTCTTCGGCAAGTTCCGTCAAGAAGAACCGGAACTGATCCGTTGTAAGAAGCGGGCGGCCCGATCCAGCACGAAGCTTCTTTGTCACTTCACGGTTGATGTAGCCGGCGACAAGGCGATCGAGCAACGTAGCGCCACCCGGAAGAGCGTCCTCCAGCAATACGTCTGCCGTACTCTTCACGAATAGTGGCTTCCCTGCCACCTCCTTCACCTCAGGTGTTGCCAGAACGGCAGAAACTTTGCCCTCAAACTCATCGAGATCACCGCCGACGAGCCCTTGGTCCGCCCCAAATAGCCTGAGGTAATGCGTCCGTCTGCCCTCATCCCAATCGAGGAGCCGAACGCCTTGCAGGTGCCAAGCGTCCGGCGTCTGCTCCAAGACTGTATTCGTCCTCGTCAAGAATTCTTGCTCATAGTAGGAGCTTCGGGCTGCGGTCACCAGGCAACCATGCCCGCTCAAATCAGAGATGAATTTTGCGAGGCTACTAAAGGCCTCCTCATAGCTTCCAATACTGCCCACAAGCTCGTCAAATCCATCGATCGCTACGATCATGGCGCCACAACGAACTAGCGGGCTTATTGCATGATAGGGGAAACGCGCCCGCAAGTCATCCAATTCGGCAGCGAGCGCTTCGTCAAGCTGAGCCAAGCGACGGCCCTGGGCATCAACATACAGCCACAGTGACTCAGTTGCTCCGTTAAGATATTCGATCGCCTTTCTGCGCGCCACGTGACGCAACAGACTTGTTTTACCTACTCCAGCCTCAGCCGAAAGGAAGACTACCAGCGTCCGCCCTTCTCCAGGAACACTAAGCCTCGATAGCAATGAATCGGCATCCTCGGGCGACATTAACCCGAGCGGCTGCTCAAGCAGTTCAGCCAAGGGCGAGACGTAAGGGCCGGCCTGCCCGACGATATTTACAGCGTTCCTTGCAACGCCACGGAGGTCCGCCATGTAGGGACTCGCAAGAAAGCTTCGGTACGTCAACTCCTTGCCATCAACTTCGACTTTCTCAGGGAAGGCCGAGGTGTCGTACTGCAGAAAGAACCGAGCAGATCGGGGTGTTCCATCCTGCATCCATCTTCCCCGAAACCATCGGCCCCCTTCACCCCTAACCACTACTTCTGTAGCAGGATCAGCAAAAGCACCCAGGTCCCGTGCGAGAACCTCAGTGGAGGATTGGCGGTCTGCTTTCATCATCTCCAAGATCCATCCACTAGAAATGTGACGGAGAGGTTCGAGAAATGCGGATCATTGGCGGTCGTGGATCTCCGACGCAACCAACGGAGGGGTGTTCTTGTTTGAGTCGCCAGGGTTAACATAGCAGGCAGATAGTCGTCGTCGTCGGCAACCACAACAACCGTATCATGGCCCCCAATTCTGGCGAAGTGCAGCGCATCCTGCGCGAGCATCTGATCTACCATTTTCTGGCCGCCGTTTTTGTAGGTTCCCACAAGGATTGCCGACGGCTGACATGCGAGAGAGCGAGCTATGCTGGGCCGTACCCGCATCCCCTCCCGCAGGCCCTGCAACCGTCGCAACTGCTTGCGCAGGCGGTTGAACTGCTCAGTTGGATTTCCGATACGGTCAGTAAAGCCGCCATACAATCTGCAGTCGACATCCACGATACCGTCCCGGCGCGGCGCACGTAATGACACCTGCAGCAATTGCCCTACAAGATCCACTAGCTCTTCATAGTCCCGGTCAGTCCTAACTCCTGGATCAACATTGAATACATCCACAAGAGCAATCACATCCGATACGGCAAGCAGTGGGCCGCTACGAGAGGGAGAAGGAATGCCCATGCAGCTACTCCTATGCCCGGAACCGAGCCATGAAGAATCTTCAATAAAGAGTGTTAGTTATATCCAAGAATCCTCCCTCTTTCAAGCGTCACTTGGTGTACCTCACAGGCGGCGGGGGCCGGTGTCGGGGCGGGCCACGGCGGAGCCGACCCGCACGGTGGCGTGCAGCACCGAGATGCCGTCGGGGCGGGCGAGCACCGGGTTGAGGCTCAGCGCGCGGACCCGGGGCTGCTCGTCGGCGAGCCGGCCGACCCGCAGCAGCAGGTCCGCCAGGGCCGCCCGGTCCACCGGCGCCGCGCCGCGGTGCCCGCGCAGCAGCGGCGCCGCCCGGGGCTCGTCGACCAGCTCGGCCGCGTCCAGGTCGGTCAGCGGCACCGCCCGCCAGGCCCGGTCGCCGAGCAGCTCCGTGGCGACGCCGCCCAGCCCGAAGCCGACCACCGGGCCGAACGCCGGGTCCTCCACCAGCTCGACCACGCAGGCCACACCGGGCGGGACCATCGGCTGCACCAGGACGTCCGCGCCGAAGACCGCCGACATCTCCGCGTACGCGCGGTGCACCGTGGCCGGGTCGGGCAGGTCGAGCCGGACCGCGCCGAGGTCGAGGCGGTGCCGCAGACCGGGGGCGGCGGCCTTGAGGGCCACCGGGAGACCCAGCCGGGTCGCCGCGTCGACGGCCTCCGCGGCGGAGCGCGCCGGCACCGACTCGACCACCTCGATCCCGTACGCCGCGAGCAGTTCCGCCGGGTCGAGGGCCTCCGGGCGCAGGGCGGCGTGGGCCGCCTCCCGGTCCACCCGGGGCAGCTCCGGCGGCACCCCGGCGGGCCGGCGCAGCCAGTCGGCGTACGCGGTGACCCGGGCGAGGGCGCGCACGGCCTCCTCCACGCTCGGGTAGGCGGGCACCCCGGCGGGCGTACGGCCGACCAGGAACGTCGCCACGGCCGGCTTGCCGGCGGCGAACGCGCTCGGCAGCGCGGCGGTGAAGTCCGACTCCGTGTCGGTGAGCTGGCCGGGCAGCGGCGGGGCGAACACCACCACCAGCGCGTCCACCTCGCTGTCGGCGCCCGCCTCGGCGAGCGCGGCGGCGAACTCGGCCGCGCCGGCGCGCGGGCCGACGTCGCGCGGGTAGCCCCGGGCGACGGTGAGCCCCTGCGCGGCGCAGGCGGTGGCCGCCAGCCCCGTCAGCGCCGAGGAGTTGCCGACCACGCCTACCCGACGGCCGGCGGGCAGCGGCTGGTGGGCCAGCAGCACCCCGACGTCGAGCAGCTCGGCGACGGTGTCCACCCGGATCACGCCGGAGTGGGCGAACAGCGCGGCGACCGCCACCTCGTCCGGGCCGGCGGAGTCGCCCACCCCGGGCGGCCGGGCCGGCGAGGCGAGCGCCACGACGGGCTTGTCCCGGCCGATCCGGCGCGCCAGCCGGGCGAACTTGCGCGGGTTGCCGAACGTCTCCAGGTACAACATGATCACGTCGGTGCCGGGGTCGTCCTGCCAGTACTGGAGCAGGTCGTTTCCCGAGACGTCGGCCCGGTTGCCGGCCGAGACGAAGCTCGACAGGCCCAGCCCCCGCCGGTCGGCCTCGGCCAGCAGCGCCACCCCGAACGCGCCGGACTGGCTGAAGATGCCCACCCGGCCGGGCACCGGCAGCCGGGGGGCGAGGGTGGCGTTGAGGCGTACCGCCGGATCGGTGTTGGCCACCCCCAGGCAGTTCGGGCCGACCACGCGCATGCCCGCCGCGTACGCCGCGCGGACCAGCGCGCGCTGCGCGGCCGCGCCCTCGCCGCCGGCCTCGGCGAAGCCCGCCGAGATGACCACCAGGCCGTGCGCGCCCGCGGCGGCCGCGTCGGCCACCACCTCCGTCGCCGCCTCCGGCGGGACCGCCACCACGGCCAGGTCGACCGGCACGCCGGCATCGGCCGCCGAGGAGTACGCGGGCAGCCCGGCGACCGTCGTCGCGCCCGGATGCACCGGGACCACCGCGCCGGTGTAACCGCCGTCGCGCAGGTGCCCGAGCACCGCCGCGCCGACGCCCTGCCCGGTGGCGCTGGCGCCGTAGACGGCGACGCCGCGCGGGGCGAGCAGCCGGGCGACGGAGCGGGCCTCGGTGCGGTGCTCCCGGCCGCGCTGCACCTCCAGCGTCGCGTCGGTGGGGGCGATCGGGAAGCTCAGGTGCACCACGCCGTCGGCGAACTGCCGCTGCACCTGGTAGCCGAAGTCGGAGAAGACCCGCAGCATCGCGCCGTTGGCCGGGAGCACCTCCGCCACAAAGTTGGCGATGTCGTTGCGGCGGGCCGCGTCGGCCAGGTGCTCCAGCAGCACCGAGCCGATGCCCCGGCCCTGGTAGGCGTCCTCGACCACGAACGCCACCTCGGCCTCGGGGGCCTGCGGGCCGAGCCGCTCGTAGCGGCCGACGGCGACGATCCGGTCGCCGACCAGCACCACGAACGCCTCCCGGTCGCGGTGGTCGACGTTGACGAAGCGTTGCAGGTCGCGCTCGGGGATGCGCGGGTACGGCGAGAAGTAGCGCAGGTAGCGGGTGCGCTCGGAGAAGCGCGAGTGCATCGCCACGATGCCCGGCCCGTCCGACGGACGGATCGGCCGCAACTGCACGGTGCTGCCGTCGCTGAGCAGCACGTCCACCGGTTGTTCCACAGTGGTCACCTGTGCGGTCCCCTCCGCCCGCCGGATCAGTCGCGCGGGTCGTGCGGATCGAGCCCGAACAGCGGGAAGGCGGTCTTGCGGGCCGCCGCGATCGCCCGGTCCACGGCGCTCGGCTCGCCGGTCGGCTGCCACGGCTCGTACGCCGGGTCCACGTCGTCGGTCATCCGCAGCGGGATCTGCCGGCCCGGCCGGCGCCCGGCGGCCAGCTCCCGCCACGCCGGCGGGGTCAGCGTCGCCGGGTCGATGGGCTCCCCGGCCGCCACCGCGAGCAGGTGCGTCCAGGCCCGGGGCACCACCTCGACCAGCGCGTACCCGCCGCCACCGGTGGCCACCCAGCGGCCCTCGCACAGCTCGTCGGCGAGCGCCCGCAGGGCCAGGTAGGTGGCGCGCTGCCCGTCCACGGAGAGGTTCAGGTCGGCGAGCGGGTCGAGCCGATGTGCGTCGGCGCCGCACTGGGTGACCAGCACCTGCGGCCGGAACGCGCGCAGCACCGACGGCACCACCGCGTGGAAGGCGCGCTGCCAGCCCGCGTCGTCCAACCCGGGCGGCAGCGGAACGTTGACGGCGCTGCCCTCGGCGCCCGGCCCGCCCGTCTCGTCGGGAAAGCCGGTGCCCGGGAAGAGCGCCAGCGGCGTCTCGTGCACGCTGACCGTGAGCACCCGGGGGTCGTTCCAGAAGACCTGCTGCACCCCGTCGCCGTGGTGCACGTCCACGTCCACGTACGCGACCCGCTCGGCGCCCAGGTCGAGCAGGCGGGCGATGGCCACCGCCGGGTCGTTGTAGACGCAGAACCCGGAGGCCCGGGCCGGCATGGCGTGGTGCAGGCCGCCGGCCACGTTGACCGCCCGCCGGGCCTCGCCCCGCCAGACCGCCTCGGCCGCCGCCACCGTGGCGCCGGCGACCAGCGCGCTGGACTCGTGCATCCCCTCGAAGACCGGGTTGTCGGAGGTGCCCAGCCCGAAGCCGGCGAAGAGCGGATCGCGGGGGGCGACCTTCACCGCGGCGAGGTAGCGCGGGTCGTGCACCCGGCTCAGCAGCGCGTCGTCGGCCGGCTCCGGCTTCACCAGCCGCACCCCGGGACGCGCGAGGACGCCCAACTCCCGGGCGAGGGCGAAGGTCAACTCCAGCCGTACCGGGTCGAGGGGATGGTCCCCCATGTCGTAGGCGAGCAGCGACTCGTCCCACACCACCACCGTGTCGTCGGACATGGCCCCATCGTCGCACGCGCGCCCCGGCACGCCCGCGCACGCGCTGCTCAGCCGCCGGGTGTCGCCCGGCGTCCGTTGCCCGTTCAGCCGGTCGGGGTCGCTCCGGTGGCCACCGGGCGGGCCGGGTCGGCGACCCAGTTGCTCCACGAGCCGACGTAGAGCGCGGCGTCCGGCCGGCCGGCCAGGTGCAGCGCGAACACGGCCTGCGCGGCGGTCACCCCCGACCCGCAGTACGCCCCCACCGGCCGGTCCTCGCCCACCCCGGCGGCGGCGAACCGCTCGCGCAGCGCCTCGACGGCGGGGAACCGGCCCTCGGCGACGTACTCGCCGGCGGGCAGGTTCACCGCGCCGGGGACGTGACCGGCGACCGGGTCGATCGGCTCGGTCTCGCCCCGGTAGCGGGGCGCGGCGCGCACGTCGAGCAGGACACCGTCGTCGGCCGCGGCCAGCCGGGCCGCCTCCCCCGCGTCGAGCACCGGCAACGCTCCGGGCCGCACCTCCACGTCGCCCGGCTCCGGGGTCGGCACCGCCGTGCTGACGGGCAGCCCGGCGGCCAGCCACGCCGGGAAGCCGCCGTGCAGCAGCCGTACCGGCCGGTGGCCCGCCCAGCGCAGGGTCCACCAGGCGCGGGCGGCGGCCATGCCGTCGCCGCCGTCGTACACCACGACGGGACGACCGGCGCGCACGCCGGCGGCCCGCAGCGCGGCCTGGAGGGCGGCGGCGTCGGGCAACGGGTGCCGGCCGGCGGGTCCGGGCGGCCCGCAGAGCGCGGTGTCCAGGTCGACGAAGACCGCGCCGGGCAGGTGACCCGCGGCGTAGTCCTCCCGACCAGGCGCGCCGACGAGCCGCCAGCGCACGTCGAGCAGCGTGGGCGGGTCGGCCTGGCCGAGTTCGACCGCGAGCCGACCGGCCTCGACAAGGAGATCATCGGAGGCGGACATGGCATCCAGTCAACACCATCCCGGCGCGGACCTGGCGGTTCGCCGTGGGTCGTTCGGTGAACACCGAGGTAGCATCGTTGGCCGGAGGTCCGCTGACGTGAAGCATGATCTGGTCGACACGACCGAGATGTACCTCAAGACCATCCTCGAGCTGGAGGAGGAGGGGGTTCCGCCGCTGCGTGCCCGCATCGCCGAGCGGTTGGGGCAGAGCGGGCCGACCGTCAGCCAGACCGTCGCCCGGATGGAGCGCGACGGCCTGCTGACCGTCGAGGGCGACCGCCACCTGGCGCTCACCGCGCACGGCCGCAGCAACGCGGTCTCCGTGATGCGCAAGCACCGCCTCGCCGAGCTGCTGCTGGTCAACGTGATCGGGATGCCCTACGAGGAGGCCCACGAGGAGGCCTGCCGGTGGGAGCACGTGATGAGCGACGCGGTCGAGAAGCGGGTCTACGACCTGCTGAACCGGCCGACCCGCTCGCCGTACGGCAACCCGATCCCGGGGCTGGACGAGCTGGGCACGCCGGAGCAGGCGACCGCCGCCCCGATCGAGGGCGAGCGCAACCTGGCGTTCCCCGGGCTGTCGGGGCCGGTCGTGGTGCGACGCATCTGCGAGAGCGTGCAGACCGACGCGGACGTGCTCCGGCAGCTGCACGCCGCCGGCGTCGACCCGGGCGCGACGGTGACGGTGGCGCAGGAGCGCGACGGGGTCTCGATCGACCGCTCGGGCGACCGCATCAGGTTGCCCCGTGAGGTAGCCTCCCGCGTCTTCGTCGCCGCCCACTGACCCATTCCGCGCGTCGCCGGATCGGGCCGGACGCAGCGCGCCCACACCGGTCGACGCGCGGCACGGCTGCCCAGGTCGGAGTCAGAGCGACCGGATGTCGAGTTGCCCGGCCAGCGTGACGAGCGCCTCCGCGAGTCGCTCGGCGTCGGCCCTGGCCGTGTCGCGGGCGGTGGCGTAGCGCAGGGTGACGAGGCGGCCCTCGGCGGCCAGCCAGCCCACCTCCGCGACCGGGCCGAAGGCGCCCTTGGCCGAGGTGGTCCGCCGGTACGCCCGCTGGCCGAGCCCGGTGACCTTGGCCGCCTTCTCCGGCACCACGTCGGCGGTGAAGGTCGCCGCGTCGATCGACGTCCGGGTGACGGTCAGCGTCAACTCCGGCAGGGCCTCGCGACCGGCGCGCACCACGCAGGTGTGGCTGTCGCCCGTCGCGCTGGCCGCCGCGACGTCGAAGCGGACGCCCGCGTGCTGCTCGATCACGCCGAAGTCCAGCAGCCGGCACGCCCCGCCGGAGGAGGCGGCGGCCAGGTCGACCGTGACCGGCGCGGGCGGTGGTACAGCCACCGGTTCCGCCTCCCCGCCGCACCCCGTCACCAGCAGCAGGGTCACCCCGGCGCCCACCATCCGCCCGCGCACGATCACTCCTCCGCTGCCCACCCCGACGTGTCCGCCGGACACCGTATGGCCCGCCAGAGTCACTTGTGAAGACCGAAGGAGCATAGGGGTCCGACATCGGGCGAGGACGCGGCGCGAACCACGCCTTCACCGGCGGAGGCTGTGCGGACCCACCGGTGTCAACGGCCTGAGCACGGTGCGGCTATCGGCAGTCGTGACCGCCGAGAGCCGGGACCGGGTGAGGGCTCAGGCGACCGGACGCATCCGGCCCCAGTGCCACCAGGGGATGGAGAAGCCGAGTTGGTCGGCCCAGCCGAAGAACTTCTCGCTGCGCGGGTAGTACGTGCCGTACCAGAACAACGGCACCCACTCGGTGTCCCGCGCCCACACCTTCTGGAGCTCCCGGTAGTGCTCACGGCGCTCGGCGCGGGTTCCGGCGTTGCGCGCGGCCAGGTAGGCGGCGTCCACGTCGGCGTTGCGGTGCATACACATGTTGTTCTGCCCGCCGGTGGAGTACTTCGTCGCCGTGATCTCCGGGTCCGGCGCCATCGAGCCGCCGACGATGATCAGGTCGAAGTCATGCTGGTCGCGGACCTGCCGCGCCCAGTCCACCGAGGAGAGGCCGGCGAAGGTCGTCTCGAACCCGACCGCGCCCAACTGGCGGCTGATCATCTCAGCGATCGGCCGGTGACCGTGGAACGTGTCCATGTAGAACATGGACAGCCGGCCCCGGACACCCGAGGAGTCTGCGGTGACACCCGCCTCATCCAGCAGCGTGCGGGCCCGCTCCGGGTCGAAGCGGGGGGCCTTGGCGTCGGCGTTGAACGCCCATGATGAGCCGATCAGGTAGTGGCCCCAGGCCTGGGACACCCCGGGGTCGCCCAGTTCGGCGATCTCGTCCCGGTTCACCGCGTGCGCGATGGCTTCCCGTACCCGCTGGTCCTGCCATAGCTCGCGCCCGTGGTTGAAGTCCAGCAACGCCATGCCGGGGCCCCGCCGCTTGAGGACCTCGATCCCGGGAACGCCCTCCACCAAGCCCAGCCGGTCCCGGGTGACGGTGTCCTGCGGCGCGAAGTGGGCCTCGCCCCGGGCGATCATCCGGGCGCACTCGTCGCGGTCCGCGACGATCTTCAGGATGATCCGGTCGATCTCCGGCTGCGGCCCCCAGTGGTTCTTCACCGCCTCCAGGATGATGTGCTCACCCGGAATCCATTCGGCCAGTCGGAACGGGCCCGAACCCACCGGGTCCAGGTTGTGCGGGTTCGTCGCCCAGTCCGTTCCCTCGTACAGGTGCCGGGGCAGGATGTGCGCGAAGATGAAATTCCCCAGGAGTACGAGGAATCCCGCGTTCGGGGTGTGCAGGTGGTAGTCGACGGTGTGGTCGTTGACCGCGACGATCGTCTCCACGTCCCGCAGGAACATCCCACCCTGGTAGCCCATCTTCTTGGCGTGCAGGTGGGTGTAGACGATGTCGTGCGCGGTCAGCGGGGTGCCGTCCTGCCAGCGGGCGGCCTTGTTGAGGTGGAAGCGCCAGCGACGCGACCCGTCCAACTGCTCCCAGTGGGTCGCCAGATCCGGGAACGGGTTCACCTCGTACCACTCGTTCAGCACGACGCGGTTGTAGATGTTGTTGCAAGCCAGATAGCCGGCGCTGCCTGTCACGTTCCGGTATACGTCATTGAACTCCACCGCGTCATGCGGGGTAGCCACCACGAAATCTACGGACATGCGTGCCTCTCTGTTCTGTTGTTCGGTGACGGCTACAGGGCGTCGCCGTGCGGGCACGGCGGCAGGCCGTCGGTTTCCGTCGGCCACCGGCGTTGCAGCATTCGCGGCTTGGCCCGCTCGATCCGGGGGTCCGGCACCGGCACCGCGGCCAGGAGTTCCCGGGTGTACGGGTGCGCCGGCTCGCCGATCACCTGTCCGGTCGGGCCGAGTTCGACGAGCTGACCGCCGTACATCACCCCCACCCGGTGGGAGATGTCGGCAACCACGGCAAGGTCGTGGGCCACGAACAGGTAGGAGACCTGCCGTTCCCGCTGCAACTCCTTGAGCAGGCTCAGCACCTCCGCCTGGACCGACACGTCCAGCGCCGACACCGGCTCGTCGAGCACGATCAGCTTCGGATTCAGGGCCAGTGCGCGGGCGATGGCGATGCGCTGACGCTGGCCGCCGGAGAACTCGTGCGGGAACTTCCGCAGGCTGGCGGCGGGCAGGCGTACCTGGTCGAGGAGCGTCCGGGCCCGCGCGCCGTCCACCGGCAGCCGGTGGATCCGCATCGGCTCCGCGAGCAGGTCCGCCACCGTCATCCGAGGATCCAACGAGGTGTACGGGTCCTGGAACACCACCGAGATCTCCTGCTGCAACGCGCGGGCGGTGGCGCCCTTGCGCTGGGAGACATCCTGGCCCAGGAACAGCACCTGACCCGAGGTCGGCTGCTGCAACCCGAGGATGGTCCGCAGCAGCGTGGTCTTACCCGACCCCGATTCCCCGACGATGCCGAGCGTCTCCGCCGGGCCGACCGAGAACGAGGCGGAGCAGAGGGCGTGCACGATGGCCTGCCCGCGTCGTCGGGCCGCCCTGGGAGCCCGGAAGTGCTTCACCAGGTCCGTGACCCGCAACAGTTCGGCGGACCCGCCGATGGGCGTCTGCGCGCTCATTGCCCCTCCCCCGCCTGACTGGTGATCCGGGGTGCCAACGACAGCAGCTTCCTGGTGTAGTCCGACTCCGGGTTGTCGAAGATGGCGAAGACGTCCCGCTGCTCGACGATCTCGCCCTGGTACATCACGGCGACGCGGTCCGCGATGCCGGCGACGAGGGCCAGGTCGTGGGTGATGAAGAGCATCGCCGCGCCGGTACGTTCCCGGGCCAACGCCAGCGTCGCCATCACCTGGGCCTGCACGGTGACGTCCAGGGCAGTGGTCGGCTCGTCGGCGATGATGAGATCCGGATCGTGCACCATGGCCAACGCGATCGCGATCCGTTGGCGCATTCCGCCGGAAAGCTGGTGCGGATACTGGTCGAGCCGAGCCTCCGCGTCCTTGATCGCCACGCTCTCCATCAGCTCGATCGCGCGCCGTCGCGCCTCGGCCCGTTTGACCGTGCCAGCCAGTGCCATCGAGTCCGCGAACTGGGCACCGATGGTGAGCACCGGGTTGAGGGTGGTCGACGGGTCCTGGAGAATCATCGCGATCCGCCGACCCCGGTATTCGCGCCACTGCGCGAAGCTCAGACCACTGAGCTCGGCGCCGTCGAAGTTGATCGACCCGCTGCCCACCGCGTTGCTGGGCAGCAGCCCCACCATGGACAGCGCGGTGAGTGACTTTCCGGACCCGGACTCACCGACGAGGGCCACCACCTCACCCGGCCTGACCTCCAGGTTGACGGCGTCCACCGCGATGTGTTCACCGAACCGTACGGAGAGGTCCGACACCTTGAGCAGCGGCTTCTGCAATGGTGCCGGATCGCCGGACACCGGATGCGGCTTGCGCCTGCGCAGCCGGCGAGGTGTCGCCAGCGGGTTGGTGGGCGAGGACTTCGGGTTGAAGGCGTCCCGCAACCCCTCGCCGACGTAGTTGACCGACAGCACGATCGTGACGATCAGCAGACCCGGGAAGTAGAACAGCCACGGGCGGGTCAGCACCGCCGACTGTGCGTTGGCGACCAGCAAACCCAGTGAGGTGTCCGGGGGCTGCACACCGAATCCGAGGAAGGACAGGCTGCTCTCGGCGAGGATGGCCACGCCGAACATGAGCGTTCCCGACACCACGATGTGGTCTGACGCGTTGGGCACCAGGTGCCGGAACATGATGCGGATCGGACTCGCCCCCATCACCCGGGCCGCGTCGATGAAGGCCAACTCGCGCATTCCGAGCACGACACCTCGGACGAGGCGGGCGACCGACGTCCACATCAGCGCGCCGAGGACCATGGCCAGGCCGAGCCAGGAGACGCCCTTACCCGCGACGAGCGAGCCCAGGAACGCGGCGAGCGCGATGGTGGGCAGGGTGAGCACGAGGTCGACCGTGCGCATCACGGCCGCGTCGACGAACCGCCCGAAGTAGCCGGCCGCGACACCCATGACGACGCCGATGACACAGGCGATGATCGTGACCGAGCCCGCGATGAGCAGCGACTGCTGCATGCCCCGCAGCACCAGCGCGAACAGGTCACGGCCCAGGGTGTCCGTGCCCATCGGGTGTTGCAGGGACGGGGACTGCGACAGTTCGGGGGTGATGTCGGTGTGGTCGTAGGGCCACAGCGGCGGCACGATGACCGCCGCGAGGATGACGATGAGCAGGACGGCAAGTGCACCCATGCCCACCTTGTGCCGGACGAACCGTCGGAAGGTGACGGCCATCTTCGACGTCCCGGCCGTTGGCGCGAGATCGTTGGCCAGCTCAGGACTTTGCATAGCGCACCCGAGGATCCACAAGGCCGTACAGGATGTCGGCGATCAGGTTGAATACGACCACGGCGGTGGCGGCGATGAGCAACCACGCGAGTACGGCGTTGGTGTCGCGGGTCGCGATCGACTCCAGCAGGAAACCGCCCATTCCGCGCCACTGGAAGACCGTCTCGGTGATCACCGCACCGGAGAAGACGACCGGAAGGTCCAAAGCGACGATGGTGACGATCGGGATGAGCGCGGGACGGACCACGTACGACCTGACGATCCGTCCTCGGCTGAGGCCCTTGAGCACGGCGAACCGGACGTGGTCGCCGGCCAGTCCCTCGGCGACCGCCGCACGCTGGTAGCGGCTCCAGGTCGCGAAGTGGACCAGGGCCAGCACCAGCGTCGGTAGCACCAGGTGCCCGGCGATGTCCGCGATCCGGGCGCCTATCGCCTCCGGTTGTGGCACGGAGACCGCACCCACCGTGTAGAAGAGCTGATAGCCGGTCGCGTCGTTCAGCCCGATCGCCCACTGCTTGAACAACACGGCCAGCCAGAACGACGGCAGCGCGAGAAGCACGAACGCGGTGGGAGTCATGATCAGGTCCGGCCAGCGGCGCTGGTGCAGTGCCGAGACCGTGCCAGCGATCAGGGAGAGGACGAGTGCGAGCACGATGGCCAGCACCACGAGCCGCAGTGTGACGCCGACCCGGGTGCCCAACTCGGCCCCGATGTCCCGGGTCGCGATGGTCGACGGGCCGAAGTCTCCGGTGAGCACCCCGCCGAGCCAGTTCAGGTAGCGCACGGGGAGGGGGTTGTTCAGCCCCAAGCGCTCTTCCTCAGCGGTGATCACCGACTCCGGGACCGGCGGCTGCCGGTCCCGGAGCTCAGCCAACGGGTCTCCCGAGACCGAGATCACAGTGAAGATCACGACGGAGGCGAGCAGCAACACCAGGACGGCGCTGGCGAGCCGTCTAAGGATCAGCCGAAGCATGGCCTCGCTCCTCCTTCCCTCGGGAAGATCTGCATGTTGGGTACCGGGTCCCTAGACGGCGCGGATTCTGCCCCAGTGCCACCACGGCACCGAGTAGCCGACCTGGTCGGACCAGCCGAAGAAGTCCCGGCTCCGGGCGAAGTAGGTGCCGTACCAGAACAGCGGCACCCACTCGGTGTCCCGGGCCCAGATCTCCTGAAGCCGGCGGTAGTGCTCACCACGCTCGGCGAGCGTGCCCGCGGTGCGCGCGGCCAGGTAGGCGGCGTCCACGTCGGGGTTGCGGTGCTGGGCCATGTTGTTCTCGCCCCCGGTGGAGTACTTCGGGGCGGTGATCTCCGGGTCCGGTGCCATCGAGCCACCGACGATGATCAGGTCGAAGTCGTGCTCGCGGCCGATCCGGCGCGCCCAGTCCACCGACGACAGGCCCTCGAAGTTCACCTCGAAGCCGATCGCGCCCAACTGCCGTTTGATCAGCTCGGCCAGCGGCTTGTGGCCGTGGAAGCTGTCCATGTAGAACAGCGACAACCGGGCCCGTACGCCGGACGCGTCGGCCTTCATGCCCGCCTCGTCCAGCAGCGCCCGCGCGCGTTCGGCGTCGTGGGCCGGCGCCTTGGCGTCCGGGTTGAACGACCACTCCACCGAACCGAGCAGGTAGTGGTCCCAGGCCTGGGACACTCCGGGGTCGCCGAGTTCGGCGATCTCCGCCCGGTTCACCGCGTGGGCGACCGCTTCCCGCACCCGCTTGTCCTGCCAGATCTCGCGGCCGTGGTTGAAGTCCAGCAGCGCCATGCCCGGCCCCGGGTCCTTCAGCAGCTCGATGTTGGCCGTGGCCCCGTCGAGCAGGTGCAGCCGGTCCTTGGTCAGGGTGTCCTGCGGGAAGTAGTGCGCCTCACCCCGGGCGACCATCCGGACGCACTCGTCGCGGTCCTTGACGATCTTCAGGATCAGCCGGTCGATCTCCGGCTGCGGGCCCCAGTGGTTCTTGACCGCTTCCATGATGACGTGCTCGCCCGGAATCCACTCCGCCAGTCGGAACGGACCGGAGCCCACCGGCTTGAGGTTGTGCGGGTTCGTGGCCCAGTCGGTTCCCTCGTACAGGTGCCGGGGCAGGATGTGGGTGAAGATGAAGTTGCCCAGCAGGACGAGGAATCCGGCGTTGGCGGTGTGCAGGTGGTAGTCGACGGTGTGGTCGTTGACCGCCACGATCGTCTCGACGTCCTTCATGAACCGCCCGCCGGTGTAGCCCATCTCCTTGGCGTGCAGGTGGGTGTACACGACGTCGTGCGCGGTCAGCGGCGTGCCGTCCTGCCACCGGGCGGCCTTGTTCAGGTGGAAGCGCCACCGGCGCGACCCGTCCAACTGCTCCCAGTGCGTCGCCAGATCCGGGAACGGGTTGATGTCATACCACTCGTTCAGCACGACCCGGTTGTAGATGTTGTTGCAGGCGATGTAGCCGGCACTTGCGGTGGTATTGCGGTAGACGTCGTTGAACTCAATCGCGTCGTGTGGGGTCGCCACCACAAAGTCGATCGTCATCCGGTTCCTCTCTCGCTGAGCAGAGAACTACTTACGAAGTCCCCACTGCTCGATATTCATCGTGGTTCCGTACTTGCTGGGATTGATGAAGATGTTGCCGAACTTGCTGGGATACGCGGCCATCTGCGGACTGGCGAACAGCGGCAGCACCACACCGTCGGACATGAGCGTCCGGTCGATCTCATTCATCAGATCGATCTGCTTCTGCGGGTCCAGCTCCGTCGCGGCTGCCGCGAAGAGTCGATCCGCCTCCGGCGACGAGTAGCCGAACGAGCGGGCGGCCTTGGTGCCGTACCACTGCTGGAGGGAGAGCGAGCCCAGGTCGAGGGCGGTGCCGGTGGCCATGATGTCGAAGCTGCCCGCCCGCAGCGCGGGAGAGTAGCGGGCGCCGTCGGCGGCGTCGATGGTCACGGTGATGCCCAGCGGCTTGAGCTGCGACTGGGTGATCTGCGCGAGTTCCATGCGAAGGACATCGGTGGACAGGGTCAGCATCTTCAGGTCACGCAGCGGCTTGCCGTCCGGGAGGATCAGCTTGCCGTCGGTGATCTTGTATCCAGCCTTCTCAAGGATATCGAGAGCAGCCTTGGTGTCACCCTTGCCGATGTTGAGCTCTTCGGTGTTCTCACGGTAGGCGGGGATGCCACCCACCTTCTGCCCGGGCACGTACACACTGCTCTTCGAGGTCGGCTGATCCGGGGCGAACTGGCCCACGGTGCGCTTGCGCATATCGTCCAGGTTGAGCCCGGTGGAAATGGCCTTGCGTAGCGCCGGGTCGCTCATCACGTCGCCGGTGGTCTTCATGCCGAGGTGGAAGTAGGTGAGCGTCGAACCGAGCAGGACGGTCATGTTGTTCATGGCCCTCACCTGGTTGACGGTGTCGACCGTCGGGTTCTGGTACGCGAGGTCGATCTCACCGTTCTGCAGCGCGGTGATCTGTGCGCCCTGACCGGCGATGTAGCGGGTGTTGATGGTGTCCAGGTGCACCGGGTCGCCGTACCACTTGGGGTTCTTGACCATCGTCATCGAAACGCCGTCCTGGTATTCCTTCACCAGGTACGGGCCGCCCGAGAACTTCGGCACGTTCTTGCCGAAACCGTCGTTGAACGAGGTCGCCAGGTTCCCGTACGACGCGGCCACGTGCGCCGGCAGGATGTAGTTGAACAGCGCCTGCCACTGGGCGAACGGCTGCGAGTAGGTCATCGTCACCGTCTTGCCGTCCGCGCTGGTGTCGACGGACGTGATCAGCGAGTAGCCCTCGGTGAAGGCGGCCTTGCACTCGGCGCACTTCTTCGGGTCCTGCACGGCCTGCGTGTACTCGAAGTCCTTGCCGGTGATGGGTGTGCCATCGGACCAGACGGCCTTCGGTTGGATCTTGTATTCGACCTTCATCGGGTCGGTGCTGACCACCTCTCCCGATTCCAGGAGTGCCTTGTTGAGCACCACGGTGGTGTCCGGGTTGGTCAGGAACGGGTGTGGATAGAACGGCCACTGCTGCTGGCGCTGGCCGGTGGTGTCACCGGCGGCCGACAGCGGGTTCCAGTCCACGGGGGCGCTGGCAGCGGCGATGGTGAGCGTCCCGCCGTCCGTGACCTCGGTCGAAGAGGTCGGAGCGTTGGGCTTGTCGTCGGCGATCTTGGTGCAGCCGGCCATCCCGGCGAGCGCGGCAAGCGCGACAACGGCCACGAGGCGTCGAGGGGTTTTCACTGGCACACGTCCTCTGAGCTGAATGAGTGGTATGCGGCTTTCGTTGAATGCGGCGCGACTCAGGCGGCGGCTGCCAGGGTGGCTGGACTCCGCAGCAGGAACCCCGAAGTGCGAGGTCAACGCACATGAAGCTAAGTTCGGGTTATGTTCTGGTCAACAGAGAAATGTCCATGGACATATTAGCCGGCGGGTTGTTTGACCAGCCACGACATGTTCCTCGGCTGACTCCGACCCGCCCCTGCCCCCGGAAGGACCCACAGCGGGCGAGCGCTACGCCCCGGTTCGACCCCCACCTGAGGCACTACAGTCAGCACCGGCATGCCCCTTCGCCCGAATCACTTCTGGCGCACACCGTCATCAGAGGACACAAACCGTGACACCACCGGCGCCGCTGGACAGCGAGGAATGCCTGCGGCTCATTCAGTCACAGCTCACGCTGCGTACCGCCAACGCGCTGGCTCGCGCGATCATCGACATGATCGCCTCGGGCGAACTGCCGGCACAGTCCCAGCTGCCCACGGTGCGGGATCTGGCGACCCAGTTGGGGATGAGCCGATCGGCCGTGGCGCAGGCATGGAAGACCCTCAGCCTGCGGTACGTGATTGAGACCCGGCGTCGGGGTGGCACCTTCGTCCTGGGGCCACCGCAACCCCCGCGGGCCCGACGGTTCGACAGCATGGTCCGCACGTCGTCAACGATGCCGATCGACCTGGGAAACCTGCGCAGCGACGACCTGACGCCGCCGGATCTGGCTCCGGCTCTTGAGTACGCGCTCGGCAGCCCCGCCCTGCACAACACCTTTGCCGATCCCATCACGCCCGAGCTGGCGGCATCCGTCCGGCCGTACTGGCCGTCCGAGACCAATCACTTCCTCGCCACCCACGGCCCCATTGACGCCCTCGAACTGGCGCTCACCTCGGTGGCTCGCCCCGGCGACCGGGTGATCATCGAGTCGCCCAGCCAGGCGCGGGTGCTCGACATCCTTGAGTCCATCGGCGCCACCGCCGTCCCGATCCGGTACCAGGCGAACGGCCCCGACCTGGACCAGTTGCGGGTGGCGTTGATCAGCAAGCCGGCCGCGATGATCTACCAGCCGAATGGGAGCGCCCCCTCGGGCCGGACCGTGGACGACAACTGGATCGAGGCCGCTGCGGCGCTGCTCCGCGACGAGTCGTTTCCGATCTTTGAGCTGTCACTGACCCCGCTGATGCGGTCTCGACAGCGGTCCCTGGCGAACCACCTGCCGAGCCGGGTCGTCCACATGCAGAGTTACAACTTCTTCTTTGGCGCGGACCTGCGCGTCGCCGTGGTCGGCGGCGGCCCGGAATACATCGAAATGATGTGGATGCGGCTCACCTACTCATCTCGATGGGTCAGTCGAATTCTCCAGCTCGCGTTGGCATTCCAATTGACCGACGCCAGAGCGAAACGCCACACGAGTAAATTCGTCATCGAGTGCAGACGGCGACATGCCGCATTCAGCCAGGCCCTCGCCAGCTACGGGTTCGACGTTGAAACGACTGACGGACCGCACATCTGGCTGCCCGTTCCCGACGAGCATTCGGTCTGTACACGACTCAGCCGGCACGGCATCGTCGTACACCCCGGCAGCTTCTTCGAAGCGGGACCGGTCCTGCAGCAGCACGTGCACATAAACGGCACCGCACTGGGCCGTGGCCTGGACCCCACGGCCCGATTGATCGCCGAGGCGTGTCAGTTGCCCGCGAAGGTTGGCGAGATCTCCTCAGTCTCGGTCCACCGGTGAGTGCCGGGTTGTCGGTAGATCAGCTTGCCGTTCTGCCGTGTCAGTCGTCGACGTACGGGCAGTGCCGGCAGCCGCGACCGCAGCAGATGCCGCGCCGGGCCAGGAAACCCGCGCTGAGCACGAAGAGGCCACTGGTCGGGTCAAGGTAGCCGGCCTCGCCGGCGGTCAGGGCTGCGGCGTGCGCGGCCAGGATCCGCTCCCGTTCCGGGTGCTCCGGCGGCAGCCGGGACGGGTGGGGCTCGGTCAGCGGCCGGTCCGCCAGCGGTCGCCGCTCTCCGGTCACCGGCGCAGTCTAGACACGCGTTCGTCGCCCCTGTTCCAGGCCGGTCGACGCGTCGGCACGGACCGGCTCGGGGGCCGGGACGGGGCGCCGAGCCAGATCGGCGAGGAACGCCGACTCGGCCAGCGTGTCGGTGCCCTGGGTGAACACCACGCCGGTGGCGCCGGCCGTTAACCGGTGGCGTCGGTCCGGGCGGGGCCGGCAGGCTGACCCGATGGACCATCGCCGGGCCGGGCGCCCGCGACGCGCGTCAACCCCCGGGGCGTCGCCGACGCCAGCACGGCGTTCGCTGACGCGGGCCGGGGAGCCGACGTGACGCAGCAGGCGACCACACCTGTCGGGGGTGCCGCCCCGAGACGGCCCTCGCTGCTGCGCAGCCGCAACTTCGGGCTGCTCCTGGCCGGGCAGACGGTCAGCGAGCTGGGCACCCGGGTCTCCAACGTGGCGGTTCCGCTGCTCGCCGTCGGCACGCTCGACGCCAGCGTCTTCCAGGTCGCGCTGCTGACCGCGCTCGCCTGGCTGCCGTACCTGATCTTCTCCCTGCCCGCCGGGATCCTCGCCGACCGGGTCGACCAGCGGCGGCTGATGGTCGCCTGCGACCTGGGCCGCGCGGCGTTGCTGCTGTCGGTGCCGGTGGTCGCCCTGGCCGACCTGCTCACCCTCGGCTTCCTGTACGCGGTGGTCGGGATCTCCGGCGTGCTCACCGTCCTGTTCACCGTGGCCCACAAGAGCATGCTGCCGAGGCTGGTGCCGCCGGACCGGCTCGTGGACGCCAACGCGAAGCTCACCGTCAGCCAGGATTCCGCCGAGCTCGTCGGTCCGACGATCGGCGGCGTGCTCGTCGGGCTCGTCGGCGCCGCGAGGACCTTCGTCGTCACCGGCCTCGCCTTCGCCGTGAGCGGGTTGACCCTGCTGCTGATCCGGGAGGCCCCGGGCGAGCCCGCGCCCCGGCGCGACCGGGTGCCGCTGCGGGTGGAGATGACCGAAGGGCTGGGCTTCATCCGCCGCCAGCCGATCCTGCGCAGCATCCTCGCCTGCACCACCGCCTCGAACTTCTTCGTCATGGCGTCCGGCTCCATCGAGGTGGTCTTCCTGCTCGAGGAGCTGCACGCCACGCCGGCGCTGGTCGGGCTCGTCTTCTCGGTCAGCGCGGTGGGCGGCCTCGTGGTCGGCGCGTTCGCCGGCCGGTTGACCGCGTGGCTCGGCTCGGCCCGGGTGATCTGGGTGGCGATGGCCGCCCCGGGCCCGCTCTACCTGCTCATGCCCCTGGCTCGGCCCGGCTGGGGGATGCTGCTCTACGGCATCGGCCTGGCCGCGTTCTCCGCCAACGCGGTGCTCTACAACGTGGCCACCCTGACGTACCGGCAGCGGATCACACCGCCCGCCCTGCTGGGCCGGGTGAACGCGGCGTTCCTCTGGGTCTGTTTCGGCGTGATCCCGCTCGGCGCGCTCACCGGCGGCGCGCTCGCCAGCCAGCTCGGGCTGCGGCCGGCGCTGTGGATCTGCGTCCTCGGCACGTGGAGCGCCGCGCTCTTCGTCGTCCTCTCCCCGCTGCGGCGGATGCGGGACATGCCGGCGGCCTGACCGGTCGATGCCAGCCCTGGCTCCGGGCGGAACCCGACGCCGGCCGATCAGGTCGCACGCTGCGCCGGGTGGCCCCGGGCACCGGGCCGTCTTCCGTGCGCACGGAAGCACGTTGGCTTTCCGCCCCGCCCGGCCTATGGTGGCTGCATGTGTTCGACCGGTCAGCAGATCAGCACCGCCGTCGTGGTGACGGCGGCGCCCGCTGCTGTCTGCCGGTGCGCCCTGCGGGTGAACGTGGCGACCCGGGTGGTGCGATCCGCGGTCGCACCGTCGTGCGCCGGCTCGGTCGCCTCCCGACTGCCGAGCCCCGCCGGACGTGGCCCTCCGTGAACCGATTGCAACTCTTGCGAACGGCCACCAGGGCGAAGCTATCCAGCTTCGGCCTTTTTTCTTTTTCCCGAGGAGCTACGCCATGACCACGCCCACCCAGTCCAGCGAGCAGAAGTGGCTCGACGACCTGCGTACGACACTGACCAACGACTTCGAGGCGCAGACCGTCCGGCTGACGCAGCTCACCGCCGACACCGGCGACCCGGGCGAGGCGCACACCCAGAGCGCGCTGATCGCCGCCACCCGGCGGAGCATCGAGCAGGTCAGCGGGGCGCTGCGCCGCCTCGCCGAGGGCCGCTACGGCATCTGCGAGCGCTGCTCCGCCGCGATCCCCCGGGAGCGCCTGGAGGTGCTGCCGCACGCCCGCTTCTGCGTGCCCTGCCAGCAGAAGCAGCAGTGACGTACGCGGGCTGCCGTGCCGGCGCACGGCACGGCAGCCCGTCGGGTCACCCGAACCAGGTCATCGCCTGCCCGTGCGGGCTCGTCCAGGCGAGTGGCCGGCCGTCCAGCGCGAGCACGTTGTACAGCGCCTCGTCCGGCGGCTCCGGCAACGCGTCGTGGGGCAGCACGTCCGGAGACTCGTTGGAGATCCAGTGGCCGGGCAGGCGGCGTACCGCGTCGGCGAACGCCGCCCGGCGCGGCGCCGGCACCTGGTAGAGCACGGAGGTGTGGAACACCACGAGCGTCGCGCCCGCCGGCGCCCGCGTGGCCAGCGCGGGCAGGTCGTCCGCCAGGTCGCCGCGGGTGAGCAGCGGCGGGTCGGCCGCGGCGACGGCCGCGGCGGCCCGCAGCCGGGCGCGGCGGTGCGTGTGCTCCGGCCAGATGAGGGCGTCGAGCCAGGCCACGTCCGCCGGCTCGGTCACCCGCAGCGGATTGAGGTCCAGGCCGGCCCGCCACACCACCTCCGGTAGCCGGTCCGGCGGGGCCAGGCCGGAGGCCGCGCAACCGAGGACCGGTTCGCCCGCGCCGAGCGCGTGGTCGCCGTAGCGGTAGGCGTACCGGTCGGGGTAGAGGCAGAGCCCGGCGGACGCGCCGACCTCCAGCAACGCCAGCGGCTGCGGCAACGCGGCGAGCACGGGCAGCAGTACGGCACACCGCCCGGGCTCGTTCGTCTGGGTCGCGCGGGTGCGCAGTTCCGCCTCGATCGCCGGCCAGTTCGCCAGCGCGAAGTCGCGGAAGGCCGCCGGGTCGTCGACCGGCCCGCCGAGCAGTCGTACGACGCCGAACAGCAGGTTCGGCTGCCGCCTGGCCGGCGGGAGCGCGGCGAGCAGGGCCAGCAGTTCGTCGTCGCGGGAGACGACGAGGGACAGGCGCTCGTACGCCGGCGACACGCCGCGCGCCTCCCGGGTGGCGAACTCGACGTAGCTCTCGGCAATCGTCATGCTCCGATGATCGCAGTCGATGCCTCACGACCGGAGCCACCCCCAGGAAATGCCGGTGCAACAGCCCAGCGGGGATATGGGTCAGGTCCTCGGCCGCCACGCCAGGTAGGACCACGTGTAGACGCACAACGACACCGGCGCGCCCTCGATCACGCTCAACTCTCACTCCCCACGGCCACTGCGATGTGTAGGGCGGCCTGTGCGGGAGTGAGGTGCGTGGTGTCGACGACCTCGGCCTCGGCGTGCAACCACGTGCGGGCCGCCTCCGAATAGGCATCGAGGTACCTGAGACGAAATGGTGAAGGGACGGGATGTTCCCCCTCGATGCGCCCGCGAAGTGTGTCGCGGTCGGCATGGAGCACGAAGTGCCTCACCGGGATGGCATGTTGGGCGAGGCCAGCGCTGATCTCACGCCAGTACTGCTCGACCAGGACAGTCATGGGCACCACCAGAGTGCCGCCGGTGTAGTCGAGGACGCGTCGAGCGGTCTCGACGACCAACTGCCGCCACGGCGGCAAGTGCTGGAAATTGTCCGTTTCGGGCAGCCCCGGCGTGATGTCCATGAGTGTTTCGCCGACCTTCTCGGCGTCGAACACCCGCGAGCCCGGGATCAGTTGCTGCACGAGGGCACTGGTCGTTGTCTTGCCTGCGCCGTGGGTGCCATTGATCCATACGATCATGGGACTCGATGCTAACGCCGTGCCGCCGACGCGCCGGCCTTGTGGCTGGGCCTGCTTGTCGCGGAGCAAGCAAGGTGGGCCGGCGGATGTCCACCGGCCCACCTTGTCACTCGTACGTCAGCTGCAGCCGCTGGTGGAGCCGCAGCCCTCGCAGACGTAGCAGCTACCGGCCGGGCGCATCTTCGTACCGCAGGTGAAGCAGAGCGGCGCGTCGGCGGCCTTGCCGATCACGGCCTCCAGCAGTTCGGTGCTGGAACCCACGGACGGCGCCGGCTTGGCGGCGGCAACGTCGGCGGTCTCCTGCGCCGGCTGGGCGATCGGGCCGGTCTTCGGCTCGGTCGGCGCCTCGACCGGGGCGGAGGCGGCCATCGCGGTGAGGTCCGCACCGCTCGCCTCCGCCTCCGCCTCGGCCCGGAGCTGGGTGGCCCGCTCGCTGGCGGTGAAGATGCCCAGTTCCGCGCGGCGCTCGTACGGCAGGAAGTCCAGCGCCAGGCGACGGAAGATGTAGTCCATCACCGAGGCGGCCATCCGAACGTCCGGGTCGTCGGTCATGCCGGCCGGCTCGAAGCGCATGTTGGTGAACTTGCTGACGTACGTCTCCAGCGGGACGCCGTACTGGAGACCGATGGAGATGGCCACCGAGAAGGCGTCCATCACGCCGGCCAGGGTCGAGCCCTGCTTCGACATCTTGAGGAAGACCTCGCCGAGGCCGTCGTCCGGGTAGGACGAGGCGGTGAGGTAGCCCTCGGCGCCGCCGACGGAGAAGCTGACCGTCTGGGACGGGCGCTTCTTCGGCAGCCGCTTGCGCACCGGGCGGTACTCGACGACCTTCTCGACGACCTTCTCCACCTCGGCGGGGGCGGCCTCGGTGGCCTTGTTGGACTTCGCCACCGACAGCGGCTGGCCGACCTTGCAGTTGTCGCGGTAGATCGCCAACGCCTTGAGGCCCAGCTTCCAGCCCTCGAAGTAGATCTTCTCGACGTCCTCGACGGTCGCCTGCTCCGGCATGTTGACCGTCTTGGAGATGGCGCCGGAGACGAACGGCTGGACGGCCGCCATCATCCGCACGTGACCCATCGGGGCGATGGACCGCTCGCCCATCGCGCAGTCGAAGACCGGGTAGTGCTCCGGCTTCAGGCCCGGGGCGTCGACCACGTGGCCTTGGTCGGCGATGTGCTCCACGATCGCCTCGACCTGCTCCTCGGGGTAGCCGAGGCTACGCAGGGCGCGCGGCACCGTCTGGTTGACGATCTGCATCGAGCCGCCGCCGACCAGCTTCTTGAACTTGACCAGCGCCAGGTCCGGCTCCACGCCGGTGGTGTCGCAGTCCATCATGAAGCCGATGGTGCCGGTCGGCGCGAGCACGCTGGCCTGGGAGTTGCGCCAGCCGAACTTGTCACCGATCTTGTTGCCCTGGGTCCACTGCTTCGTCGCCTCACGGACGATCGCGGTGGCCACCGTGCCCGAGGGCTTGATCTCGTCGTTGGCGGCGGCGTGCTTGCGCATGACCCGCTTGTGCGGCTCGGCGTTGCGGGCATAGCCGTCGTACGCGCCGACGACGCCGGCCAGCTCGGCCGAGCGGCGGTACGCGGTGCCGGTCATCAGCGAGGTGATCGCCGCGGCGACCGAGCGGCCCTGCTCCGAGTCGTAGGGCAGGCCGGAGGCCATCAGCAGGGCGCCGAGGTTGGCGTAGCCGATGCCCAGCTGCCGGTAGGCGCGGGTGGTCTCGCCGATCTTCTCGGTCGGGAAGTCGGCGAAGCAGATCGAGATGTCCATCGCGGTGATGACGAACTCGACGGACCGGACGAACTTCTCCACCTCGAAGCCGCCGTCGGCGCGGAGGAACTTCATCAGGTTGAGCGAGGCGAGGTTGCACGAGGAGTTGTCCAGGTGCAGGTACTCCGAGCACGGGTTCGACGCGGTGATCCGCCCGGTCTCCGGGCAGGTGTGCCAGTCGTTGATCGTGTCGTCGTACTGCAGGCCGGGATCGGCGCACTCCCAGGCGGCCTGGGAGATGCTGCGGAACAGGTTCTTGGCGTCGATGGTCTCGATCACCGAGCCGTCGAGCCGGCCGCGCAGGTCGAAGCCGCCGCCGTTCTCCACCGCGGTCATGAACTCGTCCGAGACCCGGACGGAGTTGTTGGCGTTCTGGTACTGCACGCTGACGATGTCGGCGCCGCCGAGGTCCATGTCGAACCCGGCGTCGCGCAGCGCGCGGATCTTGTCCTCCTCGCGCGCCTTGGTGACCACGAACTCCTGGATGTCCGGGTGGTCCACGTCGAGGATGACCATCTTCGCCGCGCGCCGGGTGGCGCCGCCGGACTTGATGGTGCCGGCGGAGGCGTCCGCGCCGCGCATGAAGCTGACCGGGCCGGAGGCGTTGCCGCCGGAGGAGAGCAGCTCGCGGGAGGAGCGGATCCGGGACAGGTTCACGCCGGAGCCGGAGCCGCCCTTGAAGATCAGCCCCTCCTCCTTGTACCAGTCCAGGATGGAGTCCATCGAGTCGTCGACGGCCAGGATGAAGCAGGCGCTGACCTGCTGCGGCGAGGGCGTGCCGACGTTGAACCAGACGGGCGAGTTGAAGCTGAACACCTGGTGCAGCAGCATCCAGGTCAGCTCGTGGGCGAAGATCTCGGCGTCGGCCGGGCCGGCGAAGTAGCCGTACTCCTCACCCGCCGTGCGGTAGGTGGTGACCACCCGGTCGATCAACTGCCGCAGCGACCACTCCCGCTCCGGGGTGCCCACGGCGCCCCGGAAGTACTTGGTGGTCACGATGTTCGCCGCGTTGACGCTCCACGACTCCGGGAACTCGACGCCGCGCTGCTCGAAGTTGACCGAGCCGTCCCGCCAGTTGGTCATGACGATGTCGCGGCGCTCCCAGGCGACCTCGTCGTAGGGGTGCACCCCCTCGGTCGTCCAGACCCGCTCGATCTTGAGCCCCGCGCCGGCCTTGTTGCGTGCCCTGCTGGTTGTCACACCGTCCCCCGACATCTCATCCGCCCCCTCGTCCGCACGGCCACCCGCCGCCCGATCCGACTGTCAACAAACTGCGAAGAATTCAACTGGTACGGCCGGCGGCCTCGGCCGCGTCGGCCCCGGCGCCCTCCCGGGCGCGCGCGGCGGCTCGCAGCGTCTCGATCTCGCGCTCGAAGTCGGCGAGCGAGTCGAACGACCGGTAGACGCTGGCGAACCGCATGTAGGCGACCTCGTCCAGGTCCCGTAGCGGGCCCAGGATGGCCAGCCCCACCTCGTGGCTGGGGATCTCGGCGGCCCCCTTGGCCCGGACGGTCTCCTCGACCTTCTGCGCGAGCAGCGCGAGCGAGTCGTCGTCCACGGGCCGGCCCTGGCACGCCTTGCGCACCCCGCCGACGATCTTCGTACGGCTGAACGGCTCGGTCACCCCGCTGCGCTTGACGACCGCGAGGACCGCCTCCTCGACGGTGGTGAACCGCTTGCCGCACTCCGGGCAGGATCGCCGCCGGCGGATCAACTGGCCGTCGTCGGCCTCCCGCGAGTCGACCACCCGGGAGTCGGCGTGCCGGCAGTACGGACACCGCATCGCACCCGACCTCCTTCGTCGATCGCGGGCCCGCCGACCGCTCGCCGGGCACGCGTCAGCGCGACGGAGCCATCTGCCGATGGTCTTCGCCGTGTCGACGGTGCCGGAGTGCGGTGGGTAGTCGAACCCAACCTGTAGGCGACTTACGCCCGTGTGACTACTACATCTAGGGGTTGACCGTAGGCCGCTGCGGATCGGAGGTCAAGTTGGCCGGCGTGTCCGGCGCGTCACCCGACTCCGGGATCGACCGGCACCGCAACCCGCCGCAGGACCAACCGTCCGACGCCCCTGCGGGTTACCGGTCCGGCCGGTGCGAAACGGCCGACGATCGGACGAAAGTCGAACACCCGTTCGACCCGGCGTACCATTTATCAGAACACGAGTACGAGCGGAGCGGTTTTTCACCCCGACACGCCGAGCAAGGTCGTACAGATGTTTGAAAATGACCGATCTCACCTATACGGTCTTGAACAACCGGGCGCGGAATCCTCCGTCCACCGGTCACCTGCACCACCGCACGCACCAGCATCACCGCACACCAGCACCCCCGCACGCACCACGAGCCGCCAAGGCACCCAGCGCCGACCAGGGAGGACGGACGTGACCGAGGATCGGGCCAGCCGGCCGAAGAGCCCGCAGCAGATCACCGAGGCGGGACCGCCGGCCACCCGACGCCGGGGCGCCGCGCGCAGCCGGACCGGGCAGCCCGCCGTGCGCCCGGTCACCCCGGTGGTCAGTGCCTTCCCCGACCCCGCGACGGTGGATCTCACCGCCCGGCAGCGCCGGATCCTGGAGTTCATCCGCAGCTGGGTCGAGCGGCACGGCTACCCGCCGAGCGTGCGCGAGATCGGCGAGGCCGTCGGCCTGGTCTCGCCGTCCAGCGTCGCCTACCAGCTCAAGGAGCTGGAGAAGAAGGGCTTCCTGCGCCGCGACCCCAACCGGCCGCGCGCCGTGGACGTCCGGGCGCCCGCCGAGGTCGACGACGAACTGGCCCGCTCGCAGCGTCCCGCCCCGGCCTACGTGCCGATGCTGGGCCGGATCGCGGCCGGTGGCCCGATCCTGGCCGAGCAGGCCGTGGAGGACATCTTCCCCCTCCCCCGCGAGCTGGTGGGTGAGGGCGAGGTCTTCATGCTCCAGGTCAAGGGCGACTCGATGCTGGACGCGGCGATCTGCGACGGCGACTGGGTCGTGGTCCGGCAGCAGCCGACCGCCGAGGCCGGCGACATCGTCGCCGCCATGCTCGACGGCGAGGCGACCGTGAAGACCTACCGCCGCCGCGACGGGCACGTCTGGCTCATGCCGCAGAACCCGGCCTTCGACCCGATCCCCGGCGACGACGCCACGATCATGGGCCGGGTCGTCGCGGTGCTGCGCCGCATCTGATCCGCCACCGCGCCGGGTGGCCGCCGTCGGCGGTCACCCGGGCGCCGTGCCGCTCGACTGCGGGCTCTGAGCGTCCGTTGCCGTCTCCGGCAGGGCCCAGCGCCCCGGTAGCGGTCGCCCCGGCAGGCCCAGTCTCACTAGCCGTCGCTCCGGCAGGCCCAGCCTCAGTAGCGGTCGCCCCGGTAGCCCCGGCCACCACCTGGCACGTGACCGTAACCGCGACCGTCGTCGGGGCCGTCGTCGCGCCGGCGGACCGGCCGCTGGCCACGGGGGTCCGATTCGTCGCCCCGACGCGGCGGCTCCGCCCGGCCACCGCCGTAGACGCCACCGCCCGGCTGCCCGCCGCCCCCGTAGACACCGCCACCGGGACGACCGTCGCCCTGGCGACCACCGCCACCCTGGCGTCCGCCACCACCCTGACGCCCGCCACCGCCCTGACGGCCACCGCCGCCACCCTGACGGCCACCACCCTGACGGCCACCGCCACCACCCTGGCGACCACCGCCGCCTGGCGGCGGACCGCCCAGGCTGGGCGGCCCGTCCACAGGCGGGCGACCGCCGCCGTAGACCCCGCCGCCGGCAGCCGGACGGGCGCCACCGTAGACGCCCCCACCGGCCGGGCGGGCGCCACCGGGTCCCCCGCCGGCCGGCGCGGGACCGCCGCGCCCACCGGCCGGGCCGCCGTAGACCCCGGCCGCCGGCGCACCGCCGTAGACGCCGCCCCGGCCCCGGTCGCCCGGCGGAAGGAAGCCGTCGTCCGCCGGCCCACGCCGGTCGTCGGCGGGGACGTCGTCGCGGTCGGCACCGTCGTCGTCGCGGGGAGGCGCCGGCTTGCGCCGGGACCGGAGGATGCCGAAGACACCCGCCGCCACCATCAGCGCACCGATCACCCCCACGGCCGCGATCAGGTACGTGATGTCGCTCAGGCTCAGGCCGTCGACCCAGGACTGGCCGGCCTTCTTCGGCGCGCCGCCACCGCCGGCCACCGGCTTCGCGCCCTCCGCGGAGGGTGTGTAGCCGAGGATGTCGATCGGCGCGTCCTCGTCGAGCTGGCCGCCGTCGGAGACGGTCAGGAAGGTCTTGCCGTCGGGGCTGTAGGTGATCGCCTCACCGAACGGGTCGGCGAGCGCCGTCACCCGGGGCTTGCCGCTGGTCAGGGCCGCCACGACGTTGCCGTCGGTCACGTCGTACTCGAAGGCGTCGGCGTAGGTGCGTACCACCACCCGGGAGCCGTCGGGGGACCGGGCCGCGCCGGTGATCGCGACGCGGCCGGGGGCGCCGAGCCGGTTGTCCGTGTCCGTCTCCGGCAGGCTGATCTCGCCGACCTGTTTCATCGGCACGGCCGGGGTGTCCCCGCTCTTCATCTTCTCGGCGGGGGTGAAGATCTGGGCCTTGCCGGACATCACCTTGGTGATGATCAACGGGTTGCCGTCGTCGCCGATCAGCAGCGCCTCGGCGTCGTGCGGCTTGCCCTCCGGGTAGGAGAGCCGGTGCAGCACCGGCCGCTTCGACCCATTGACCGGCATGCTCCACAGCGCCACCCGCGGGCGACGCTCCCGGCTGGTGACGTTGTCACCGGTGTCGGCGATCCAGATCGTCGTGCCGTCCGGGGAGAGCGCCAGGTCCTCGGTGTCGAACGGCCCCTGACCCGAGTAGCGGACCGGCTCCTTCGCGATCCCGCACTTGGTGTCGAGGAAGAAGATCCGCTTGCGGCTCTCCACGTCGGTGCCGTCGTTGATCACGATGTAGCCGCTCTTGGTGGCCACCAGGCCCGACAGCTCCCGCAGCCGCTCGTCGGTGACCGTGCACCGCTTCTTGCCGGGAGCTGCCGCGAGTGGGGACGCGGCCGAGGCGGGCGCCGCCGCCAGGGCGACTCCGGTACACGCCACGGTCGCCCCCAGCAAGCCGAGGGCGACCGTGACCGAAGAAACAGCGCGGCGCATTGAATCAGTGTCGCATGCCGGGCGTTTCCGACGCGTGACGCCGGGAGGGCGTCACCGGGCGCCCGCGACCGCCTGGTCCTCGTCCGCCCGGAACGGCGCCAACTCGGCGGCGAGCGCCTCACCGACCCGCACGTGCACCAGGGTGCCCTCCGGCAGGTGGGAGGTGCTCAGCACCTCGCCCTGACGGTGCACCCGGGCCACCAGGTCGCCCCGGTCGTACGGCAGCACCGCGCGGACCTCCACGGCCGGGCGGGGCAGCCGCGCCTCGACGGCCTCGCGCAGCCCGTCGATTCCGCGACCCGAGTGCGCGGAGACGAAGACCGCCTCCGGCCAGAGCCGCTTGAGCCGCAGCAGCGTCTCCTCGTCGGCCGCGTCGGTCTTGTTGACCACCAGCAGCTCGGGCAGCCGGTCGGCGCCCACCTCGGCGAGCACCTCGTGGACCGCCCGGACCTGCTCCTCCGGGTCCGGGTGGGTGCCGTCGACGACGTGCACCACCAGGTCGGCCTCGGCGACCTCCTCCAGGGTCGAGCGGAACGCCTCGACGATCTGGTGGGGCAGGTGCCGGACGAACCCGACCGTGTCGGAGAGGGTGTAGAGCCGCCCGTCGGCCGTGGTGGCCTTGCGGGTGGTCGGGTCGAGGGTGGCGAAGAGCGCGTTCTCCACCAGCACGCCCGCCCCGGTGAGTCGGTTGAGCAGGCTCGACTTGCCGGCGTTGGTGTAGCCGGCGATGGCCACGGCCGGCACGGCGTTGCGGGAACGCCTGGCGCGCTTGGTCTGGCGTACGGTCCGCATGCCCTTGATCTCCCGGCGCAGCCGGGAGATGCGGTGGCGGATCCGGCGCCGGTCGGTCTCCAGCTTCGTCTCACCGGGGCCGCGCAGACCCACGCCGCCGCCGGCGCCGCCGCCACGACCGCTACCACCGGTCTGCCGCGAGAGGGTCTCACCCCAACCGCGCAGGCGCGGCAGCAGGTATTCGAGCTGGGCCAGCTCGACCTGCGCCTTGCCCTCCTTGCTCTTGGCGTGCTGGGCGAAGATGTCGAGGATCAGCGCGGTGCGGTCGACCACCTTGACCTTGGTGCGCTGCTCCAGGTTGCGCAGCTGGGACGGCGACAGCTCACCGTCGCAGATCACCGTGTCGGCGCCGGTGGAGAGCACCACCGAGCCGAGGTCGTCGACCTTGCCCCGGCCGACGTAGGTGGCGGGGTCGGGGCGGTTGCGCCGCTGGATCAGCCCCTCGAGCACCTGCGAGCCGGCGGTCTCCGCCAGCGCGGCCAGCTCGGTGAGGGAGTTCTCGGCGTCGCTCTGCGAGCCCTCGGTCCAGACGCCGACGAGGACCACGCGCTCCAGGCGCAGCTGGCGGTATTCGACCTCGGTGATGTCCGCGAGCTCGGTGGAGAGGCCGGGGACCCGCCGCAGCGCCTGCCGCTCCGACAGCTCGAACTCACCGGTGGTGGCGTCGAGCTCGTCGTCCTCGTAGGGAAGAAGGGTCTCCTGGTTGTGCAAGCCGGTCTCCTGTCCGTTCTGTCACGTACCGAGCAATCCTGACATGTGCCAACGCGGAACGCACCCGCTATATGCCCGCTCGAACGGGCCACAAAAGTGGGGGCGGATGCCGGAGGGGCCCGCCGGGGCGAGTAGAAATGCGGGGCAGCCGTTCAGCGTCGACGGAGGGACCCCGTGGCCATCACCCGACTTCCAAGTGCCGGATTCTCGATCACGATTCGGATCGCCGTGCCGGCGGACGCGTCCTCGATCGGCCGGCTGACCACCTCCGTGGGTGAGGCCGGGGCGATCGTCACCGCGCTCGACGTGGTGGACTCCGACCCGACCCACGTGCTCGTCGACCTGACCTGCGACACCGCTGACGCCAGCCACGCCGACCAGGTGGTCGACGCGTTGACGGCGCTGGACGGCGTGGACGTGCGCAAGGTCTCCGACCGGACCTTCCTCCTGCACCTCGGCGGCAAGATCGAGGTCAGCTCGAAGGTGGCGCTGCGCAACCGCGACGAGCTGTCCCGGGCGTACACCCCGGGGGTGGCGCGGGTCTGCATGGCGATCGCGGAGAATCCGGCCGACGCCCGCCGGCTGACCATCAAGCGCAACACCGTGGCCGTGGTCAGCGACGGCTCCGCCGTGCTGGGCCTGGGCAACCTCGGGCCGGCGGCGTCGCTGCCCGTGATGGAGGGCAAGGCCGCGCTGTTCAAGCGCTTCGGCGGGGTGGACGCCTGGCCCGTGGTGCTCGACACCCAGGACACCGACGAGATCGTGCAGATCGTCAAGGCGATCGCCCCGGCGTACGGCGGGATCAACCTGGAGGACATCGCCGCGCCGCGCTGCTTCGAGATCGAGGCGCGGCTGCGCGAGGCGCTGGACATCCCGGTCTTCCACGACGACCAGCACGGCACCGCGATCTGTGTGCTGGCCGCGCTGACCAACGCGCTGCGCGTCGTGGGCAAGCAGCTCGCGGACGTCCGGGTCGTGGTCTCCGGCGCGGGCGCGGCCGGCACCGCGATCATGAAGCTGCTGCTGCGCCAGGGCGTCGGCGACATCATCGCGTACGACCGGCAGGGCGCCCTGCACCGCGGCCAGAGCGGGCTCAACCCGGCCTGGCAGTGGCTGGCCGAGAACACGAACAAGGAGAACTACTCCGGCGACCTGGCCGGGGCGGTACGCGGTGCGGACGTCTTCATCGGGGTGAGCGCGCCGAACCTGCTCACCGGCGACGACATCGCCACGATGGCCAAGGACTCGATCGTCTTCGCGCTGGCCAACCCGGACCCGGAGGTCGACCCGCGGGAGGCGCGCAAGTACGCCGCCGTGGTCGCCACCGGCCGCTCCGACCAGCCGAACCAGATCAACAACGTGCTCGCCTTCCCGGGTGTCTTCCGGGGCATGCTGGACGCGCACGCCGAGGAGTTCACCGAGGAGATGGCGATCGCGGCGGCCCGGGCCATCGCGGACGTGGTCGGCGAGGACAAGATCAACCCGACGGTGATCGTGCCCAGCGTCTTCGACTCCCGGGTCTCCCCGGCGGTCGCCGCGGCGGTCCGCGCCGCCGCCCAGAACCCGGCTCCGGCCCCGGCCGCCGACCCGGGCCCCGCCGACCTCCCCGAGATCGCCGCCGAAGCCAGCGCCACCCCCTGACCCCCCCACCCCACCCCGCCCCGCCCGCCCCGCCCGCCCCGAGCGCCCCGAGCGCCCCGAGCGTGTTGATCATGAAGTTATTGCCCCAGGAAAGCGTTCTCCCCGGCAATAACTTCATGATCAACAGGGTCAGGGGGCGGGGCGGCCCCGGGGCGAGGGCGGGGTGGGGTGGGGCGGGTCAGGCGGATGTGGTGAGGGTGGTGGGGTCCAGGGTGCCGGTGGCTACCAGGGTGGCCGGGCCGGCCAGCCAGCAGGAGTCCTCCGTCACCGTGACCGAGAGGCGTCCGCCGGGGACGTCCACCGCCAGCACACCGGTGTCCCGGCTGGCGTCGCGCAGGGCCACCGCGGCCACCGCGCAGGCGCCCGTACCGCAGGAGAGCGTTTCGGCGGAGCCGCGCTCGTACACGCGCATGAGCACGTGGCCGTCGGTGTCGTCGACGGGCTCGCCGGGGGCCGTGAACTCCACGTTCACCCCGGCGGGGAAGACCGCCGGGTCGACGTCGGGGGCCCGGGTGAGGTCGAGCGCGGTCAGGTCCAGCCCGGCCGGCAGCGCGCAGACCAGGTGCGGGTTGCCCACGTCCACGGCCGTGCCGGGCAGGGTCAGGCCGCCGAGGGTGGCGGTCGCGGTGTCGTACAGCCGGGGGCGGCGCATCTCGACGGCGATGGCGTCGGCCGTGACCAGCGCGCGCACGACGCCGGCCCGGGTGGCCACCGGCAGCGCGCCTTCCGCCGGCTCGGCCAGCCCGCCGGCGACCAGGTAGCGCACGAAGACCCGGGCGCCGTTGCCGCACATCTCCGCGAACGACCCGTCGGCGTTCCAGTAGTCCATGAACCACTCGGCCTCGCCGGCCAGTTCGGCGCCCTCCGGGTGCGCGGCTGCCCGGACCGCCCGCAGCACGCCGTCGCCGCCGAGGCCGCGCCGCCGGTCGCAGAGGGCCGCGACCAGCCCCGGGGTCAGGTCGAGCCGGTTGTCCGGATCGGGGAGGATGACGAAGTCGTTGCCGGTGCCGTGGCCCTTGGTGAACTGCACGCCCCCATCATCGCGCAGCGGCGGGCAGCAGGCGCAGTGCGGCCGGGACCAGCTCCGGCGTCGACGAGTCCAGCCAGTGGATCCGGGGGTCGCGGCGGAACCAGGACCGCTGCCGCCGGACGAAGCGCCGGGTGGCCCGGACGGTCTCGTCGTGCGCCTCGGCCTCGGTCAACTCCCCGGCGAGGAAGCGCAGCACCTGCTGGTAGCCGAGCGCGCGGCTGGCCGTACGTCCCTCGGGCAGGCCGCGCCCCACCAGGTCCCGGGTCTCGGCGACCAGCCCGTCGGCCCACATCCGGTCCACCCGCAGGGCTATCCGCTCGTCCAGCAGCGCGGTGTCCAGGTCCACGCCGAGCTGCACCGAGGGGTAGTACGGGGTCGGTTCGGGCAGCGCGGCGGTGAACGGCGCCCCGGTCAGCTCGATGACCTCCAGGGCGCGGACGATCCGCCGGCCGTTGCCGGGCAGGATCCCCGCCGCGGCGGCCGGGTCGGCCTCGCGCAGCCGGGCGTACAGGGGTGCGGGGCCGGCCTCGGTCAGCTCCCGTTCCAGCCGCTCGCGCACCGCCGGGTCGGTGCCGGGGAACTCGAAGCGCTCCAGCACCGCCCGCACGTAGAGGCCGGAGCCGCCGACCAGCAGCGGCACCCGGCCCCGGGCCAGGACGTCGTCGACGGCGGCGCGGGCCAGCCGCTGGTACTCGGCGACGCTCGCCGGCTCGGTGACGTCCCAGATGTCCAGCAGGTGGTGCGGCACCCCCTCGCGCTCGGCCGGGGTGAGCTTGGCGGTGCCCACGTCCATGCCCCGGTAGAGCTGCATCGAGTCGGCGTTGACCACCTCGCCGTCGAGGGCGTGCGCGAGGGCGATGCTCAGCGCCGACTTGCCGGCCGCCGTCGGCCCGACCACGGCCACGACCGTCCCGGCCGGTGGGCGGGTGGTCACGCCGGCGTCCAGGACGACACGAGGTAGGCGACGCCGTACGGCGCCGAGTGGTGGCGCAGCTCGCCGCGCCAGTCGCCGCCCGTCGCCCGGACCGCGCCGGCCAGCACCTGCCAGGGCGCCCGCCCGGCGGCCTTCAGCTCCGCCGACAGGACCGGGTCCAGGGCGAGCAGGGCCTCGGCGTCCGCGTCGGCCAGGGCGCGGGCGACCCCGTCGTCGTACGCCTCGGCGCGCGGGTCGTCGTAGCCGGGCGACTTCGGGCCGCGGCAGGCCGACCCGTCCCCCGTCACCAGCAGGGCGGTACGCGGCTCCGTCGCCGCGCCGAGCGCCGCCCCCAGCTCGGCGCACTCCGCCGGGGAGGCGTCGGACGCGATGGAGCGGGCCAGCCGGGGCAGCTCGGTGCGGGAGCGGCCGACCAGCCACGCGCCGACGGTCAGGCTCAGCGGCAGCCGCTCGCCGCCGGCGCAGTTCACCTTCCACAGCCGCACGGCCCGGTCGAGGCCGTACCGGCGCAGCGACCCGTGGTCGGCCGCGTTGAAGCGGGTGGTCTCCGGCCCGCCGCCGACCAGGACGATCACCTCGGGGCCGGCGGCGAGCAGCCCGGCGACGGCGGCGTCGCAGGCGGCGCGGAGCTCGTCCAGCTCGGGCGCGGCGGCGCCGGCCAACTCGGGGACGATCAGCGGCGGGTGGGGGCAGACGGCAGCGGCGACCAGGGGCACCCGGCAACGGTATCGGCACGACGGAGCCGGGCGCCCCGCACCCGGGCTCTTCGAGCCGCCGCTGCCGGCCGGTCCCCGCCGGCGGGCCGCCTGCGGGTTCGGGGCGCCACGCCGCCGACGACGCCCGCCCGTCCGGACGCGTCGTACGCCGGATTCCGACACTCCTCCCAGGGAGCCTGTCCGCGGGCGCTAGGACACCGTATGGTCACGGTCGGCGATAGGCGCTCGACGGGAACGGGGTCGTACCTGTGACAATGCCGGGGGAAACTTTGCTGCGCCGTGGCGGCGATCGCGGGACTGCTCCCCGACGCCGGGAGAACGAGGATGGGCACATGAGCGACTGGACTGCCTTCGGACGGGTGGACGCGGACGGCACCGTGTACGTCAAGACCGCCGACGGCGAGCGGGTGGTCGGATCCTGGCAGGCGGGAGCGCCCGAGGAGGGGCTGGCCCACTTCGCCCGCCGCTTCGACGACCTGGTGACCGAGGTCAACCTGACGGAGGCCCGGCTCAACTCGGGCGCGGCCGACGCCGGTCATTCACTGACCACGATCCGGCGGATCCGCGCGTCGCTGGCCGAGGCGCACGTCGTCGGCGACATCGACGCGCTGGCCGCCCGGCTGGACCGGCTCGCCACGGTCGCCGAGGAGAAGGCCGGCGAGGCCAAGGCGGCCCGCGACGCCGCCCGGGGCGAGGCACTTGCCCGCAAGCAGGCCCTCGTGGAGGAGGCGGAGAAGCTCGCCGCCGAGTCGACGGGCTGGAAGACCGCCGGGGACCGGCTCAAGGAGATCCTCGACGAGTGGAAGACCATTCGCGGGGTCGACAAGAAGGCCGACGGTGAGCTGTGGAAGCGGTTCGCCGCCGCGCGGGACGGCTTCACCCGCCGCCGGGGCGCCCACTTCGCCTCCCTCGACTCTCAGCGCAAGCAGGCGCAGACGGTCAAGGAGGAGCTGGTCGCCGAGGCCGAGAAGCTCAAGGACTCCACCGACTGGGCGGCCACCGCCAACCAGCTCAAGGACCTGATGAACCAGTGGAAGGCCGCTCCCCGGGCCTCCAAGGAGGCCGAGCAGAAGCTCTGGGAACGGTTCCGGGGCGCGCAGGACGAGTTCTTCACCCGGCGCAGCGAGGTCTTCTCCGCCCGGGACAACGAGCAGCGGGGCAACCTGGAGCGCAAGCAGGCGCTGCTCGCCGAGGCCGAGGCGCTGGACGTCGACGGCGACCCGAAGGGCGCGCAGGCCAAGCTGCGGGACATCCAGGCCCAGTGGCACGAGGCCGGCCGGGTGCCCCGCGAGGCGGCGGCCGGGCTGGAGCGCCGGCTGCGCGCGATCGACGAGAAGGTCCGCGAGGTGATGGACTCCGCGTGGCGGCGCACCACCAAGGAGGACAACCCTCTGCTCGCCCAGATGCGCGCGCAGGTCGCCGAGGCCGAGGAGCGGCTGGCCCGGGCCCAGGCGGCCGGGGACGCCCGGCGGGTCAAGGAGGCCGAGCAGGCGCTGGCCTCCAAGCGGCAGTTCCTCCAGCTCGCCGAGCAGGCCGGCTGAGCCGGACCGACCCACTGCGACGGGCCCCGAGCCACCTCGGACCGAGCCACCACGGAAGCCCCCGATCCGCCACGGACCGGGGGCTTCCGCCTGTCCGCCCGCAGCCACCCGGGCCGGGCACGCGACGGTTGACGCATCGAGGCGGGCTGATCAGAATGAGCGGCGGAGCCAGGTCCGGCACCGGCGCGAGGGCACCGGCGGCGCACACCGCGTCGTCGGGGGACGCCGGTGGTACCGCGAGCGGCCGCATCCCACGTGGCACGTCCCGTCGCGCCCTGTCCGCGTACTCCCTGAGGGAGCGTGACGGCCGTCGCCCGGTTCCCGCCCGCGCCGCCGGTGGCGGCGGCGGGCAGTTCGAAGTGGAGCTCGCATGCACCGACGCAGCGCCCTCGGCGGCGCGATCACCGCGCTCGCCACCGCCGCGGCCGGCGTCCTCGTCGCCGCCGCCGTCAGCACCGCCCCGGCCGTCGCCGCCCCCGCCGGCACCGGGACCGGCTACCTGCACACCAACGGCAACAAGATCGTCGACAGCACCGGCGCGACGGTACGCATCACCGGCATCAACTGGTTCGGCATGGAGACCGACAACAAGACCTTCCACGGGCTGTGGTCCACGAACCCGTGGCGGGGACAGATCGACAAGATGGCCAGCCTCGGCTACAACACGCTGCGCGTGCCGTACTCGAACGACGCGCTGAAGCCGGGCGCGACGGCGAGCGGCATCAACGACTTCGTCAACCCGGACCTGGTCGGGCTCTCCCCGTTGCAGATCCTCGACAAGGTCATCAACTACGCCGGCGGCAAGGGGATGCGGGTCATCCTCGACCGGCACCGGCCGACCTCCGCCGGCCAGTCCGCGCTCTGGTACACCCCGACGGTCTCCGAGGCGACCTGGATCAACGACTGGAAGATGCTCGCCCAGCGGTACGCCGGCAACACCACGGTGATCGGGGCGGACCTGCACAACGAGCCGCACGCCGAAGGAACCAACCCGGCGGCCACCGGCGCGTGCTGGGGCTGCGGCGACCCGGCGCGGGACTGGCGGCTGGCCGCCGAGCGGGCCGGCAACGCGGTCCTGTCGGTGCAGCCGAACTGGCTGATCTTCGTGGAGGGCGTGAGCTGCCCCAGCGGCGGCCTCTCGAACGTCTGGGACAACGATCCGAGCAACGACGAGGACTGCGGCTGGTGGGGCGGCAACCTGACGAAGGCCAAGGACTTCCCGGTCCGGCTCGACGTGCCGAACCGGCTGGTCTACTCGCCGCACGAGTACGCCACCTCGGTCTTCGAGCAGAACTGGTTCAAGTCCCCCGACTTCCCGACGAACCTGCCGGGCATCTGGGACAAGTACTGGGGTTACCTCTACAAGCAGAACATCGCGCCGATCATGATGGGCGAGTTCGGCAGCACCCTGGCCGACCCCCGGGACAAGGTGTGGCTGGAGAAGCTGATGGCCTACACCGGCACCGGGGTCGACGGGATGTCCTTCACCTACTGGTCGTGGAACCCGAACTCCGGTGACACCGGGGGCATCGCGCTCGACGACTGGACGAACATCAACACCACCAAGCAGGCCATCCTCCAGCCGTACCTGATCGCGCCGGTGGGCGGTGGGGGCGGCCCCACCGGCACGCCGACGGCGACGCCGACCTCGTCGCCGCCTCCGCCGACCGGGGGCTGCACGGGCGCGTACCGGCAGGTCAACGCGTGGCAGGGCGGCTTCCAGGGGGAGCTGACGGTGACGAACACCGGCACCGCGACGGTCAACCCGTGGCAGGTCACCTGGGCCTGGCCGGCCGGGGTGAGCCTGGCCAGCGGCTGGAACGCCACGGTGACCCAGTCCGGCACCACGGTGACGGCGGCGGCCCCGACCTGGGCGGGGGCGCTGGCGCCGGGGGCCTCGGTGACGGTCGGCTTCACCGCCAACGGCCCGTCCGCCGAGCCGGGCGCGGTGAAGCTCAACGGCGTCGCCTGCTGATCCGCCCCTGACGATCGGCGGTCATCCCTCGGGGTGGCCGCCGATCTTCGTGCAGGTAGGGGCGGTCTTTACATCGACGAACATCTGTGTTTACATCGGGAAAGCGCTTACCTGACTGCTCGTGAGCGCCAGCACGGGAGCCGCAACTTCGCGTAGCCAGTCCGCATCCGCGGGGCCGCAGACCGCCGTCCCCACCGACCAGACGCCACCGGGCACGGCGTCGCCGGGTCGGCCCACGGTCCGCGAGCCCGCGACCACCGAAGGGAAGCACCATGCGTACGTCCCGACGTCGCACCACCCTGCTCACCGCCGCCGCCAGCGCCGCCCTGCTCGCCGCGGGGGCGCTGACCACGGGCACCGCACCCGCCTCGGCCGCCCCCACCGGGCTGGTCGGCTGGGCCACCCAGAACGGCGGCACCACCGGCGGCAGTGGCAACCCCGTCACCGTCACCAGCGCCTCCGCCCTGACCAGCGCGGTCGGCTCCAGCAGCGCGGCGGTGATCCGCGTCTCCGGCACCATCTCCTGCTCCGGCATGCTGCGGGTGCGGTCCAACAAGACCATCCTCGGCAACCCCGGCGCGACCATCTCCGGCTGCGGCTTCAACATCAACGGCGACCGCAACGTCATCATCCGGAACCTGACCTTCCGGAACTGGAACGACGACGCGATCAACGTGCAGGAGTCGGCCACCAACATCTGGATCGACCACAACAGCTTCACCAACGGCAACGACGGCGCGGTCGACATCAAGCGGGGCTCGGACTTCATCACCGTGTCGTGGAACCGGGTCTACGACCACGACAAGTCGATGCTGCTCGGGCACAGCGACAGCAACGGCAGCCAGGACACCGGCCACCTGCGGGTGACCTACCACCACAACTGGTTCGACGAGAGCACCCAGCGCCACCCCCGGGTCCGCTTCGGCAACCCGGTCCACGTGTTCAACAACTACTACGACAGCAACGGCGGCTACGGCGTGGCCTCCACGGAGAACGCCGGGGTGCTCGTCGAGGGCAACTACTTCGAGAACGTCGACGACCCGTACCACCTCGGTGAGGGCGACTCCGGGCCGGGCACGCTGGTCGCCCGGAACAACCACTTCGTCAACTCCGGCAGCGGCCAGGCCGGCGGCAGCGTCCGGGCCATCCCGTACTCCTACACCCTGGACGCCGCGAGCAGCGTGAAGTCCATCGTCACGGGCGGCGCGGGCGCGGGTCGGATCCAGGTGTGACCGGCTGAGCACCGGCCGGGGCCTGCGCGCGCAGGCCCCGGCCGGTCGCGGGTCAGTGCGCGGCGCAGCCGGTCGTCGGCGCGGGCGCCGCGGCCGGCGCGCCGATCGTGGGCAGCCCGAGCAGCACCCCCGGCGTACGCGGGGCGCGCCCCGCCTCGGCCGCGTCACCGGCCCGGGTGCGCCGGTGCGCCAGCGGCTCGCCGTCGGCGTTCAGGTGGTGCGGTGCGGCGTAGGTGATGGTGGTGTGCACGACGTCGCCGGGCCGGATCCGCCCGGCGAGGGAACCGGCGTCGCCCTGCTGGCCGTTCCCGCCGGTGGCGAAGTGGACCAGGCGGCCGTCGCGGGCGCGGCCGGACATCCGACCCGTGCGCTCGTCCTTGCGCCCCTCGCCGACGGCGACCAGCACCTCCACGGTCTCCCCCACCAGCTTCTTGTTCTCCGCCCAGGTGATCTCCTCCACGCAGGCGATCAGCCGCTCGTAGCGCTCCTGCACGACCTGCTTGGGCAGCTGACCGTCCATGGTGGCGGCCGGCGTCCCGGGACGCTTGGAGTACTGGAAGGTGAACGCGGAGGAGAACCGGGCCTCGCGGACCACGTCGAGGGTGCGCTCGAAGTCGGCGTCGGTCTCGCCGGGGAACCCGACGATGATGTCGGTGGTGATCGCCGCGTCCGGCATCGCCGCCCGGACCTTCTCGATGATGCCCAGGTAGCGGTCGGACCGGTACGAGCGGCGCATCGCGCGCAGCACGTCGTCGGAGCCGGACTGGAGCGGCATGTGCAGCGAGTGGCAGACGTTGGGCGTCTCGGCCATCGCGGCGATCACGTCGTCGGTGAAGTCCTTCGGGTGCGGGCTGGTGAACCGCACCCGCTCCAGCCCCTCGATGTCGCCGCAGGCGCGCAGCAGCTTGCCGAAGGCCAGCCGGTCGCCGAACTCCACGCCGTAGGAGTTGACGTTCTGCCCGAGCAGGGTCACCTCCAGCACGCCCTCGTCGACCAGGGCGCGGACCTCGGAGAGGATGTCGCCGGGGCGGCGGTCCTTCTCCTTGCCCCGCAGAGAGGGCACGATGCAGAACGTGCAGGTGTTGTTGCAGCCGACGGAGATCGACACCCAGCCCGCGTACGTGGACTCGCGCCGGGTGGGCAGCGTCGAGGGGAAGACGTCGAGGGACTCGAGGATCTCCACCTCGGCAGCCGTGTTGTGCCGGGCCCGCTCCAGCAGCACCGGCAGCGACCCGATGTTGTGCGTGCCGAACACCACGTCGACCCAGGGCGCCTTGCGGACGATCTCGCCCCGGTCCTTCTGGGCCAGGCAGCCGCCCACGGCGATCTGCATCCCCGGGTGCCTGGCCTTGACGGGGCGCAGGTGACCCAGGTTGCCGTAGAGCCGGTTGTCGGCGTTCTCCCGGACGGCGCAGGTGTTGAACACCACCACGTCCGGGTCGTCGTCGGCTTCGGCAGCGCGCACGTAGCCCGCCTGCTCCAGCAGGCCGGAGATGCGCTCGGAGTCGTGCACGTTCATCTGGCAGCCGTAGGTGCGCACCTGATAGGTGCGCGGGCTGCTCGCCGCTGCGGTAGTCATGACCCGGACAGCGTATCCGGGCCCACCGACCGGACTTAACGAGGAGGAGCCGTGTGCCGGAGCATCAAGACCCTACGTGAGCCGTACGTCGCCGAGGTGACCCCGGGCGACGTCGACGCGGCGGCGTTGCAGTACGTCCGCAAGATCTCGGGCTTCCGCAAGCCCGCCGCCCACAACGCCGCGGCCTTCGACGCGGCGGTCGCCGCCGTCGCCGCGGCCACCGCGACCCTGCTCGCCGAGCTGGAGGTACGCGGCGGCCGCTCCACCAGCCCGGCGAGCTGATCCCGCCGCCGGGCCGGGACGGGGGTCTCGCCCCCGCCGGCCCGGCTCCCGGGCTGCTTCCACCGGCCGGCTCCCGGGCTGCCTCCGCCGTGCCGGCACGGGGGCCGGCAGCGGGTGCGCGGGTCAGGCGGCGGCGAGCGCCGGGAGCACCGAGTCCGGCGCCCAGCGCGAGCGGTGGCACTGCGACCAGCCGCGACAGCGGGGATCGGCGTCGGTGCACAGCCGCTGGTCGGCGAGCTCCTCGCCGTCGTCGGTCTCCCGGACGTCGAAGTGCACCGGCCGGATCGTGCCGTCGGGCGCGACGAGCAGGTGCCGCCCGGCGTCCAGCGTGTCGTCGCGCAGCAGGCAGTTGCGGTCCAGCAGCCGCGCCAGCGTGGCGATGCTGCCGTGTTCGGAGAGCCCTTCGGGCACCCCGTAGCAGTCCACGATCGTGGCGAACTCCCCCGGCGCCTGCCAGACGTCGCAGATCACCGCGTACGTCGGCAGGCGGGCGGGGTCCGCCGCCGCCAGGGGCATCACCACCCGGCCGAGCGCCTCGGCCAGTGCCGGGTAGACCTCCACCGGCCGCACCTGCTCGATTCTCCAGTTCCACAGCTCGGTCATGCCGCCTCCTCGCTGTGCTCGTCCCACCGGCCTCCGGATCGGGCCTTACTGACGATGGTGGGGTGCATATGACCTCAGCCGGGGGCAAGTTACCGGTCTGTGACCATTCCGGGCAAAATTTCCCCGAGCGCCATTGCTCCGAGTAGCGGAAAGATGACAGTTTATCGGGTACGGTGGCCCGATCCGGACGCCACACGCCGGGCGGCCCGCCCTCAGCGCACGACGACGCGGTGCTCCCCGGGCGGCAGCAGCTCGCCGATCACGGTGGCGCCCGGCAGTTCGCCGGCGACCAACAGGCCGCCCGAGGTCTGCGCGTCGGCCAGCAGCAGCCGCTCCTCCTCGCTGACGCCGCCGAAGTCGGTCCACCCGGTGACCCACTCCAGGTTGCGCCGGCTGCCGCCGCTGACGTGCCCGTCGCGTACCGCCTCCCGGGCGCCGGCCAGGTAGGGCACCCGGGCCGCGTCGATCGCCACCGTCAGGCGGCTCGCCCGGGCCAGCTTGGACGCGTGCCCGAGCAGACCGAAGCCGGTCACGTCGGTGCCGCAGCGGACGCCGGCCGCCACCGCGGCCCGCGCCGCGTCGCGGTTGAGGGTGGTCATCGCGGCGACCGCCTCGGGGAAGCTCTCGCCGGTGGCCTTGTGCCGGGTGTTGAGCACCCCGACGCCGAGCGGCTTGGTCAGCGACAGCGGCAGCCCCGCCCGGCCGGCGTCCAGGGTGATCAGCTCCTCGGGCCGGACCACGCCGGTGACGGCCAGCCCGTACTTGGGGCCCTCGTCGTCGACGCTGTGCCCGCCGGCGAGGTGGCAGCCGGCGTCGCGGGCCACGTCCTGCCCGCCGCGCAGCACCTCCCGGGCCAGCTCCAGCGGCAGCACGTCGCGCGGCCAGCAGAGCAGGTTGAGCGCGACGAGGGGGGTGCCGCCCATGGCGTACACGTCGGAGAGGGCGTTCGTCGCGGCGATGCGCCCCCAGTCGTACGCGTCGTCGACCACCGGGGTGAAGAAGTCGGCCGTGGTCACCAGGCCGGTGCGCTCGTCGAGCCGGACCACCGCGGCGTCGTCGCCGTGATCGAGCCCGACGAGCAGCTCGGCTGTGCCGGTGGCCGGGCCGAGCCCGGCGACCATGGTCTCCAGCTCCCCCGGGGGGATCTTGCACGCGCAGCCGCCGCCCCGGGCGTACCGGGTGAGCCGTACCGGTTCGGTCATCCCCACATGATCGCCGAACAGCTCCATCCGATGGCAACCGGCGGGCCCCGATCGCGGTCAAAATCGGACTCATGACCCCGTTCTGAACTGGTGTTATCGCTCCGTGACCAACTGAGTTGCGTCCCGCCACATCCCCCCGCCTACAGTTGCCCAACCGGGGGTCAGCCGACCCCGCGCGACGACAGGGACGGTGAACGACGTGACGACGGGCGAACCGCTCATCGTGCTGGACTCGGTCAACAAGTGGTTCGGGCCGCTGCACGTGCTGGACGACGTCTCGCTGTCGGTCGGGCGCGGCGAGGTGGTCGTGGTGATCGGCCCGTCGGGCTCCGGCAAGTCGACGCTGTGCCGCACCATCAACCGCCTCGAACCGATCAGCTCCGGCACGATCACCTTCGACGGGCAGCCGCTGCCGGCCGAGGGCAAGGCGCTGGCGAAGCTGCGCAGCGAGGTCGGCATGGTGTTCCAGTCGTTCAACCTCTTCGCGCACAAGACGATCCTCGAGAACGTCACCCTCGGGCCGGTCAAGGTCCGCAAGGAGAAGCCGGCGGTGGCGCGCGAGCGCGGCCTGGCCCTGCTGGACCGGGTCGGCATCGCGAATCAGGCCGACAAGTTCCCGGCCCAGCTCTCCGGCGGCCAGCAGCAGCGGGTGGCGATCGCCCGGGCGCTGGCCATGCAGCCCAAGGCGATGCTCTTCGACGAGCCGACCAGCGCGCTGGACCCGGAGATGGTCGGCGAGGTGCTGGACGTGATGACGTCGCTGGCCAGCGAGGGCATGACCATGGTCGTGGTGACCCACGAGATGGGCTTCGCCCGGCACGCGGCGAACCGCGTCATCTTCATGGCCGACGGCCAGCTGGTCGAGGACGCGCCGCCGGCCGAGTTCTTCGCCAACCCGCGCAGCGAGCGCGCCAAGGACTTCCTGTCCAAGATCCTCACGCACTAGGCGTCCGTACCTGGAGCGCGCCGTCCCCCGGCGGGTTCCGTCGAAGAAGGAGAAGTGTATGCGTATCACGCGCGTAGCGGCGCTCGCGGCGGCCGCCACCCTGGCGCTCGGCATGACCGCCTGCGGCGGCGACGACGCCGACGAGGGCACCGGCGCCGGCAGCAAGTCCTTCGCCGCCGGCAGCACGATGGAGCGCCTCAACAAGGCCCAGGCCATCAAGATCGGCACGAAGTTCGACCAGCCCGGCTTCGGCCTGAAGGGCCTGTCCGGCAAGCCGGAGGGCTTCGACGTCGAGGTCGCGAAGATCATCGTCAAGGAGCTGGGCATCCCCGAGGACAAGATCGAGTGGGTCGAGGCCCCCTCGAAGGTCCGCGAGGACGTGATCGTGAACGGCACGGTCGACCTGGTCGCCGCCACCTACACGATCAACGACAAGCGCAAGGAGCGCATCGCGTTCGCCGGGCCGTACTACGAGGCCGGCCAGAACATCATGGTGAAGAAGGACGACACCACCATCACCGGCCCGGACTCGTTCAAGGACGGCACCAAGAAGGTCTGCTCGGTCACCGGCTCCACGCCGTTCGAGGAGATCAAGAAGTACGTCAAGGACGTCGCCACCCAGCTGGTGCCCTTCGACACCTACGACAAGTGCCGCGACGCCCTGAAGAACGGCCAGGTCGACGCCGTCACCACGGACAACGTGATCCTGCTCGGCTACATCGCCAAGGACGAGGCGTCGTTCAAGCTGGCCGGCGAGAACTTCACCAAGGAGCCGTACGGCCTCGGGGTGAAGAAGGAGGACACCGACTTCCGCAACTTCGTCAACGACACGCTGGAGAAGGCGTTCGCCGACGGCAGCTGGAAGAAGGCCTGGGACGACACCGCCGGCAAGTTCGGTGCCGAACTGGGCACCGCGCCGACCGTCAACCGCTACTGAGCTGATTCCTGATCTGGAGGGTGGGAGGAAGACCGTCCCGTGAGTGTGCTCATCGAGAGGTTCGACGTCTTCGCGGGTGGTTTCTGGCTCACCCTCCAGATCTGCGTACTCGCCGCGATCGGCGCCCTGATCCTGGGTGCCATCGTGGCGGTGCTGCGGATCTCCCCGGTGCCGCCGCTGCGGGCGCTCGGCACCGGCTACGTGAACATCTTTCGCAACATGCCGCTGACCGTGGTGATGTTCTTCGCCGCGTTCGGCCTGCCGGCGCTCGGCTCCAACGCGGACTTCCTGCGCGTCCCGGTGCTCGACTCGTTGTTCAGCCGGCTCGGCACGGACCTGCCGTACTTCCGGTTCGCGCTGATCGCGCTGGTGCTCTACACCGCGGCGTTCGTCTGCGAGGCGCTGCGCTCCGGGGTGAACGCCGTGCCCGCCGGCCAGGCGGAGGCCGCCCGGTCGCTGGGCCTCACGTTCGGCCAGAACCTGCGTCACGTGGTGCTGCCGCAGTCCTGGAAGGCCTCGGTGGTGCCGCTCGGGTCGGTGATCATCGCGATGATCAAGAACTCTGCCCTGATCGGCTTCTTCGGCGTGATCGGCGACCTCTCGCAGACCGCCGACCAGCTCACCTCGGCCGAGGGCTACGCCTTCGTCCCCGTCGCCATCGGCATCTCGATCGGATACCTGATCATGACCGTCCCCCTCGGCGCGCTCCTCGACCGCATCGAGAAGCGGCAGGCGGTGGCCCGATGAGCCAGCAGAGCGTCCTCTACGACGTCCCCGGCCCCCGGCAGCGCCGGCTCACCCTGGTCGGCAGCGCGGTCGCGACGGTGCTGCTGCTCGTCGGCGCGTACTTCCTGGTCTACCGCCCGCTGAACGACAAGGGCCAGTTCTCGATGGAGCTGTGGGGGCCGCTGATCGACCCCTCCAACGAGAACTTCTCGCTGGTGTGGGAGCGGATCGGCATCGGCTTCAAGAACACGCTGACCGCCGCCGCCCTGGCGATCGTCTCGTCGCTGGTGGTCGGCACGCTGCTCGCGGTGCTGCGGATCCAGCTCAAGAGCCTGACCCGTCGGCGCTTCACGGGTCTCGCCACGCCGCTGGCGTACCTGCTGCGCGGGCTGAGCCTGTTCCTGTCGGCGCTCACCCGGGTCTGCGTCGAGGTGTTCCGGGGCCTGCCCGTGGTCATCACGATCTTCTTCGTGGCCCGCGGCTTTCCCGAGTTCGGCGTCTCGTTCGACACGCTGTGGTACCTGGTCATCGGCCTGACCATCTACAACTCCGTGGTGATCGCCGAGATCCTCCGCTCCGGCATGGAGGGCCTGCCCGGCGGGCAGGCCGAGGCGGCCTCCGCAATCGGGCTCTCCCCGTTGCAGACCACCCGGATGATCCTGCTGCCGCAGGCGTTCCGGATCATGCTGCCGGCGCTGATCAGCCAGCTCGTCGTGGTGCTCAAGGACACCTCGCTCGGCTTCATCATCAGCTACGAGGAGACCCTGAACATCGGCAAGCAGATCATCGGCGCGCTGGACAACCCGATCCAGGTCTACGTCGTGATCGCGGTGATGTTCATCCTGGTGAACTACTCGCTGTCGAAGCTGGCCCAGTACGTCCAGCGCCGGCTCTCCCGGGGCCGCAAGACCGCCGGCACCCCGGCCCAGAACCCGCCCCCGGCCGCGCTCGCCGCGCAGTCGGAAAGCAACGGCCAGGGCATCTGACCCTGAGGTACGACGAAGGGCCGGCCCGATGATCGGGCCGGCCCTTCGTGTTGACGCCGTCAGCGGGCGATCTCGGTGACCCGGGACTCGCGGACCACGGTCACCCGGATCTGCCCCGGATAGGTCAGCTCCTCCTCGATCTGCTTGGCCACGTCCCGGGCCAGCACGGCGGCGCCGATGTCGTCGACGTCGTCCGGCTTGACCATCACCCGGACCTCCCGGCCGGCCTGCATGGCGAAGACCTTCTCCACGCCGAGCTTGCCGGCCGCGATCTCCTCGATGCGCTCCAGCCGCTTGACGTACGCCTCCAGGCTCTCCCGCCGGGCCCCCGGCCGCCCCCCGGAGCAGGCGTCGGACGCCTGGGTGAGGACGGCCTCGATGGTCTGCGGCGGCACCTCGTTGTGGTGCGCCTCGATGGCGTGCACGACGTCCTCGTTCTCGCCGTACTTGCGGGCGAGGTCGGCGCCGATGATGGCGTGGCTGCCCTCCACCTCGTGCGTGAGCGCCTTGCCGATGTCGTGCAGGAACGCCGAGCGTTTGATGATCGGCACGTCCAGCCGCAACTCGGCGGCCATGATGCCGGCGATGTGCGCGGTCTCCACCAGGTGCTTGAGCACGTTCTGCCCGTACGACGTCCGGTAGCGCAGCCGGCCGAGCAGGGTGACCAGTTCCGGGTGGATCTCGGTGATGCCGACCTCGACCAGGGCGTCCTCGGCGGCCCGCTGGCAGAGCTCCTCCACCTCGTGCCGGGCCAGGTCGTAGATCTCCTCGATGCGGTGCGGGTGGATCCGCCCGTCCAGGATCAGTTTCTCCAGGGTCAGCCGCCCGACCTCCCGGCGCACCGGGTCGAAGCAGGAGAGCAGCACCGCCTCGGGGGTGTCGTCGATGATCAGGTTCACGCCGGTGACCGACTCGAAGGCGCGGATGTTGCGGCCCTCCCGGCCGATGATCCGCCCCTTCATCTCGTCGCCGGGCAGGTGCAGGACGCTGACCACACTCTCCGCGGTCTGCTCGCTGGCGACCCGCTGGATGGCGTCGACGACGATGTGCCGGGCGCGCTGCTCGGCGGTGCCACGGGCGTCGGACTCGATGTCGCGGACCAGCAGCGCGGCCTCCCGCTTGGCCTGGACCTCGATCGCCTCGATCAGCTCCGCCCGGGCCGCGTCGGCGGTGAGGCCGGCGACCCGCTCCAGCTCGCGGCGCCGCTGCTCCTCCGCCTCGGCCAGTTCGGCCTCGCGCTGGGCGAGAGCTGCCTCGCGGGCCGACAGGGCCGCGCTGGCGGCGGTGAGCTGCCGTTCCCGCTCGGCGAGGCGCTCCACCTCCTCGGTGTGCAGCCGCTCGCGCTCGTCCATCCGGGCCGCCCGCCGGTCCACCTCGGCGGCCTGCTCCCGGGTGGTGGCGGCGAGCACCGCGACCTCCCGCTCGCCGCTGCGCCGGGCGGTGGCCCGCAACTGCTCCGCGTCGGCCTCGGCCTGCTTGTGGGCCCGCTCCAGGACGGTGTCGGCCTCCGCCCGGGCGTCGTCGAGCACCCGGCGGGCCTCCGCCCGGGCAGCCTTCGCCTCGGCCTTCGCGGCGGCCGCCTCGGTGCGGGCCCCCGCGGCGGCGGACTTCGCCACGTCGATCGTGCTGTTGGCCTCGTCGGCGGCGGTACGCAGGGCCGCGAGGGACTGCTCCTGCCGGTCCTTCTCGGCGATGAAGGCGGGGTCCTCGGGCGCCGGTGCCGCACCGAACCGGCGCAGCGCCCGTACGCCGAGCAGCACCGCCCCGAGCACGACCACGGTCAGGACCAGCACCACGGCGAGGATCAGGATGTCGAACCCGCTCATGCCGGCGCCCCGCTCCGCCCGATGGCCACAGGGCCCGGCCCGGCCGGCCCGCTCATGTCGGGACCCCGGTGGAACTGCGCCGCCTCGCCATGGCCGCCTCCCCTGAACGTCGGGACCGCAGCGACCGTGCCGATGGGCACGCACCCTGCGGCTGTGGACGCCCGACCGGAGCGACTGGCCGTGGGGTAGCTTCCGTCGGCGGTGCCCACGCGGGAGCATCGCCGACGGCCGGGTGCAGTTGTCGCGCCAGCGTCGGACCGGCCAGTCCGAAGCTGCCGCCAATGGCCGATCGGATCGGCCAAAGTGATGCTGTTCCGTTACGCGATCTATGTTGTGCGCTTAGCCTGCGCTTGGTCGGGCAATGTGAGCCTGTATGGCGAGGCTAGGTCTCCCGGGGGGCTCCGGTCAAGAACTCATGATCAAACCCCCCGAACGGAGAGAAGTTGTCACGTCACGCAACGCTGATGCACGCCCGGACACCGACGGACAAAACGGCAGCGGACCGGGCCGCGCGGCGTGTCGGCCCTACTCAGCGCGGCGGCCCGTACGCACCCGCCGACGCGCCACCCGGCGGCCGTGCGCGTACCCGCCGGTGCACGGCCGACCGGCTGTGACGCAACCCTCTGCGCCGCGACGCTCGCCGGAGCCCACGAGGGCACCAATCCCCCCGATCGGGTGGGTCAGCGGGCGCCCGACGCCAGTGCCGCCGCCACCAGTGCGGCGTTGTCGGGCGCGGGCGAGCCGTCGGGCAGTGTCAGCGTGTCCTCCAGCCCGACGCGGCTGTGCAGGCCCCGACCTACCGCCTCGGCCAGCACCGGCCAGGTCGCCGGCCCCTCGGCATGCAGCAGGACCGGTGGGCTCCCGGCCGCATCGGAGGGCAGCGCGGCCAGCATCGCGGCGGCGTCCGCAAGCGCCACCGCCCGGTCCTCGGCCATGCACTCGATCAGGATCCGCCCGGCCGGCACCCGCCACCGCGCGTACGCCCCGACCGCGTCGACCGTCCAGAGTCCCGCCTCGACCATGACGCCCCGCTCGTGCAGCGCCGTCGCCACCGCCTCCGCGCCCGGCTCGTGAGCGTTGACCGAGGCGAAGTCGGGCAGCACGGTCCAGGCCCGGACCGCGGCCACCCGGGCGGCCGGCTGCGCCTCGATCCAGGCTCCGGTGCTCACTCCCACCGGCAGCCCCGGCCGGGCGGCCCGGATCGCGTCCAGCGCGGCGGCGACCACCAGTGGGTGCAGGGACTCGCGGCCGGCGGCGTCCCTGGGATGCACGTGCACCGCCCCTGCGCCGAGCCCTGCGCAGCGGGCCGCGTCGGCCGCCAACTCGGCCGGGGTGACCGGCACCGCCGGATGCTCGTCACGCCCTCGGGCCCCGTTGAGGCACGCCTTCAACACGAAGTCTCCCCCCGCCCACCGCCGGGCTCAGCGGCCCTGCCGCCACACGCCGCCAACACGGGCCCCACCGACGATCTCAGCGCTCCGTCGCGACGCGCCCCCAGCACGAGGTCCCACCGCCAGGGCTGCGGCCCTGCCGCCACGCCTCCAGCGCGGCGTCCTACCGCCGGGCTCCGCGGCCCGTCGCGACGCTCCTTCAGCAGCGGGCCCTTTCCGCGAGCCGGTGCTCCGCTCACCCGGGGGAGCGGTTGTCCCGGTCCAGCTCGCCCTCGGCGTCGGCGAGCGCGTCCGCGTCGATCTGCTCGGCGAACTCGGCCGCCTCGGCGCTCTGCGCCGCGAGCGCGTCCTTCACCGCCCGGATCGCCACGCCCGGCGGGTAGCCCTTGCGGGCCAGCATGGCCACCAGCCGCCGGAAGACCGCGTCCGGCTCGCCCCGGGCGGTGCGCAGCTTCCGCTCGACCAGGGCGCGGGCGGTCTCGGCCTCGGTCTCCTCGTCCAGCGTGCCGAGCGCCTCGCTCGCGACCTCGCCGTCCACCCCGCGCTGGCGCAGCTCGTTGGCGAGCGCACGGCGGGACAGACCCCGGCCGGAGTGCCGGCTCGACACCCAGGCCCGGGCGAAGGCGGCATCGTCGATGATGCCGACCTCGTCGTAGCGGTCGAGCACCTCCGCCGAGATCTCGTCGGAGACGCCTCGCTTCGCCAGCGCCCCGGCCAGCTCGGCCCGGGTGCGGGGCCGGACGGCCAGCTGGCGCAGGCAGATCTCCCGCGCCAGCTCGGCCTCGTCGCGCGGCGGGGCCGGGGGCGCCTCGGGGTCGGTGTCGTCGGTACGGCCGCGCCGGGCCCGACGGGGCCGGGGCGCGCTGTCGTCACCCGCGCGGGCGGGGCTGGCATCCCAGCCCCGCCCGGTGCGGGCGCGTCGTCCTGCCATGGGTCAGGGACCGGTCAGAAGTCGACCGGCGGCAGCTCCGGGCCACCGGCGGCGTCGCCCGCGCCCACCCCGACGCCGAGCTTCTCGAGGATCTTCTTCTCGATCTCGGCGGCGACATCCGGGTTTTCCTTGAGGAACTCCCGGGCCTTCTCCTTGCCCTGGCCGAGCTGGTCGCCGTCGTACGTGTACCAGGCGCCGGACTTGCGGATGATCGCCTGCTCCACGCCCACGTCGATCAGCGAGCCCTCGCGGGAGATGCCCTTGCCGTACATGATGTCGAACTCGGCCTGCTTGAACGGCGCCGCGACCTTGTTCTTCACGACCTTGCACCGGGTGCGGTTGCCGACCACGTCGGTGCCGTCCTTGAGGCTCTCGATGCGGCGCACGTCGAGCCGGACCGAGGCGTAGAACTTCAGCGCCCGGCCGCCCGTGGTGGTCTCGGGGCTGCCGAACATCACGCCGATCTTCTCGCGGAGCTGGTTGATGAAGATCGCCGTGGTGCCGGTGTTGTTGAGCACACCGGTGATCTTCCGCAGCGCCTGGCTCATCAGCCGGGCCTGGAGGCCCACGTGGCTGTCGCCCATCTCGCCCTCGATCTCGGCGCGCGGCACCAGGGCCGCCACCGAGTCGATCACGATGATGTCGATCGCGCCGGAGCGGACCAGCATGTCCACGATCTCCAGCGCCTGCTCGCCGGTGTCCGGCTGGGAGACCAGCAGGGAGTCGGTGTCGACGCCGAGGGCCTTGGCGTATTCCGGGTCGAGCGCGTGCTCGGCGTCGACGAAGGCGGCGATGCCGCCGGCCCGCTGGGCGTTGGCCACCGCGTGCAGGGCCACCGTGGTCTTACCGCTGGACTCCGGGCCGTAGATCTCGACGACCCGGCCCCGGGGCAGACCGCCCACGCCGAGCGCCACGTCGAGCGCGATCGAACCCGTCGGAATCACCGAGGTCTGAACGACCGGACGCTCTCCCAGCCGCATCACCGAACCCTTGCCGAACTGCTTGTCGATCTGAGCGAGAGCAAGGTCGAGTGCCTTCTCCCGGTCGGGCCCTGCGGCCATGTTTGCCACCCCTGCCTTCGCCGGCGTCTTTCCTGAGCTTCGCGTCACGCGGACACGCTAGGCGCTGGGTCCGACAGAAAACCAGCCGACCGGCCGTGAGCTGTGGACGAGCACCCCGCTGTGGACAATAGCCGAACAGGTGTACGAGGCGACAAGCGACACGCGGAAGCCGCGAAACGGCTGCTCAGCGTAGTCGCGCGGGCACCCGGTCGGGATAGGCGGCGCAGACCGCGCGCCACACCACGTGGGTCTGCTCACCCGACGCCAGGGCCTGCTCGACGGTCCGCCCGCCGAGCTGGGAGAGCACCTGGTCGCGGGCGATGCTGGCCGCGTAGCCGGGGCCGAACGCCTCCTCGAGCCGGGTCCAGAAGTCGGTCAGCCGCACGTGATCAGTCCTCCTCGTCCGGTGCCCCCACCGGCACCGGCCGCAACGCTAGCGTCACCAGGGGCACCACCGCGACCGCCGCGAGCCCGGTGAGCACCGGATAACCGGCCGCCTCCACGACAAACCCGCTGACCGCCCCGGCGGCGGCACCGGCGAGCCCCATGGTCAGGTCGGAGAGCCCCTGCACGCTCGGCCGGATCCCCACCGGCACGGACTCCGACAGCAGCGTCGAGCCCGCGACCATGGTCCCCGACCAGCCCAGGCCGAGCAGGAACAACCCGACCGAGAGCCAGGCCGTGTGGTGCCCGGCCGTGCCGGCGACCGCGCACGCCGTGAGCAGCAGCCCGACGCCGCCGAGGATCACCGCCCGGCGACCGACCCGGTCGGTGAGCCAGCCCGCCACCGGGGCGAGGGCGTACATGCCGGCGATGTGCAGGCTCAGCACGAGACCGACCACCCGCAGCACGTCGGCGTCGTCGTGCCACTCGTGCAGGCGCACCGGGGTCATCACCATCACCGCGACCATGACCAGGTGGCCGACCGCCACCGCGACGATGCCGAGCCGGGCGGCCGGCCGCGCGCGTACCACCGCCCAGGCGGCCCGCATGCCCGCACCGCGCCGGGCGGTCGGCCCCGGCGCGACGACGGGGGCCGCCGGGGTGCCGGCCGCCGCCAGCCGGCGCGCCGTGAGCAGCGGGTCCGGCCGCAGCAGCGCCAGGATCGCCCCGGCGGCCAGCACGAGCGCGACGGCGCTGAACGCGAACGGACCGGCCAGCGTCGGCAGCCCCCAGCCGCTGGTGGTGCGGTCGGCGAGCGAGGCGAAGTTCGGCGCGGCGACGGCGCCGAGGGTGGTGGCCCAGACGATCAACGAGAGCTGGCGGCCCCGGCGCGCCGGCTCGGCCAGGTCCACCGCCGTGTAGCGGGCCTGGAGGTTGGCCGCGCTGCCGCCGCCGAACAGGAGCATGCCGAGGAAGAGCAGCGGGACCCAGCGGGTCACCGCGGCGAGGACCACCAGGGCGCCGCCGGCCGCGCCGGTGAGGTACGCGACGACCAGGCCGGGCCGCCGGCCACGCACGGTCATGATCCGGGTGACCGGCACGGCGAGCAACGCCCCGCCCACCACGGCGGCACTGCTGACCAGGCCCGCGACGGCGGTGCCGGCGACGTCGGAGGCGAGCAGCGCCCCGACGGCGACGCCGATGGTCACCCCGATCCCGCCGACGATCTGGGTGACGAAGAGCAGCCGCAGGGTACGCCGCTGGATGGGCGCGACGTCGGCGGCGACGAGCGGCGCGGCGAGGTCGGTGGCCATGGCGGCTCCTTCGAGGTAAGGGGCGAGGTGCCATCTCATCCTTGCGCACCCGCCCCGCCACCCGGCAGCCCGTCGACGTTACAACCCGAGGCCCCGGCCGATGATCTCCTTCATGATCTCGGTGGTGCCGCCGTAGATCGTCTGCACCCGCCCGTCCAGCCACGCCTTCGCCACCGGGTACTCCAGCATGTAGCCGTAGCCGCCGTGCAGCTGCACGCAGCGGTCGGCGACCTTGTTCTGCAGCTCGGTGGTCCACCACTTCGCCTTGGCCGCGTCGGTGACCGAGAGCCGGCCGGCGCCGTACTCCGCGACGCAGTGGTTGACGAAGGTACGGGCGATGGTGACCTCGGTGTCCAGCTCGGCCAGCAGGAAGCGGTTGTGCTGGAACGCGCCGATCGGCCGGCCGAACGCCTGCCGGGAGCGGGCGTAGTCGAGGGTGACGGCGAGCAGCCGCTCGGCGGCGGCCACCGCGACGACCGCGATGCTGAGCCGCTCCCGGGGCAGGTTGGCCATCAGGTGGTAGAAGCCGTGGTTCTCGGTGCCGATCAGGTTCTCCGCCGGCACCCGGCAGTCGTCGAAGAACAGCTCGGCGGTGTCGTTGGCCTTGAGCCCGACCTTGGCCAGCCGTCGGCCTCGGGAGAAGCCGGGGGTGCCGCTCTCCACCGCGATCAGGCTCACCCCGTGCGCGCCCTGCTCCGGGGCGGTACGCACGACCACGACCACCAGGTCGGCCATCTCCCCGTTGGTGATGAAGGTCTTCTGGCCGTTGAGCACCCAGCCGTCGCCGTCGCGGACCGCGCTCGTGCGGATCCCGGCCAGGTCGGAGCCGGCGCCGGGCTCGCTCATCGCGATCGCGGTGACCAGGTCGCCGGAGCAGAACCCGGGCAGCCAGCGCTTGCGCTGCTCGTCGGTGGTCAGCTCGGTCAGGTACGGCGCCACCACGTCGTTGTGCAGGCCGAAGCCGAGCCCCGTGCAGCCGCTGGCGACGATCTCCTCGTCCAGCACGGCGTTGAACCGGAAGTCCCGCTGCCCGCCGCCGCCGTACTCCGCATCGACGTCCATGCCCAGCAGGCCGGCCGCCCCGGCCCGGCGCCACACCTCGCGGTCGACGATGCCGTCGGCCTCCCAGCGCTCGTGGTGGGGCACCGCCTCGCGGGTCAGGAACTCGCGGCACAGCTCGCGGAACTCCTCGTGGTCGCGCTCGTAGAGATGCTGCTCCATGGCGGCAAGTGTGGCACCGCTCACCCGCCCTGCCCAGGGGCCGCCCACCCGGCGCACACGCTGCGTACGCCGCCACCGACGCTGCCGCGGCCCAACCGGCCGTCCGCCGGTCGGGCCAAGGCGAATCTTGGACAGTTGCCGCTCGCGGCGAGCGGCAACTGTCCAAGATTCGCCTTGGGGGCTCCCACGAGGCCGGGCGGCGGAGGGTTACTGTGCGGGCGTGACCGACGTACGGGGATTGGTGGAGGAGTTCAACGCGGCCTGGGAGCGGGGGGACCTCGACGCGGTCGTCGGCTTCCTGAGCGAGGACGTCACGTACTGTCCCAGCGCCTGGGACGGGCCGGCCGGCACGGTGCGGGGGCGCGACGCGGTGCGCGCGGTCCTCGCCAGCCAGCTCGGTCCCGGACCAGGCCCGGCCCTTGGGGCGGTGTGGGCGGACGGCGAGCGGGCGGTCTGCGAGTGGGCGTGGGCGCCGGCCGAGGACGGTACGGTGCTGCGCGGGCTGGACGTCTACCGGGTGCGCGACGGGCGGATCGTCGCCAAGGACGTCCACGGCAAGATCACGACGCCGGACTGACCGCCGACCGGCGGGCACCGGCCGGTCAGCCGGCGAGGGCGCGGGCGGCCACGGTAAGGTCGGCGACCAGCCCCTCGTACGCCTTGTCCTGGTCGTCGGCGCGCAGCACGGCGGACGGGTGGATGGTGGCCAGCAGCCGGGCCGGCGGGGCGTCCGCGACGGCGCCCGCGGAGTCCACCGGCACCCGCCGGAAGTCCTCCGGGTGCTGGGCCGACTCCGGCCAGGGCAGCAGCTCGCCACGCTGGCGGGTGACCCGGAACGTCGGGCCGAGCAGGGCCTTTGCGGCGGTGGCACCGAGCACCACCACGATCTCCGGGCGGAGCTGGGCAAACTCGGCGACCAGCCAGGGCCGGCAGGCGGTGACGTGCACCCGGTCCGGGGTCTGGTGGATGCGTCGCTTGCCGCGCAGCTCGAAGCGGAAGTGCTTCACGGCGTTGGTGAGGTAGATGTGGCCGGGGTCGAGCCGGGCGTCGTCGACCGCCCTGCGCAGCAGCCGGCCGGCGGGGCCGACGAACGGCAGGCCCTTCTGGTCCTCCAGGTCGCCGGGCTGCTCGCCGACGAAGACCACCCGGGCGCCGGCGTCGCCGCGACCGAAGACGGTCTGCGAGGCGTCCCGGTGGAGCTCGCAGCCCCGGCAGCCGGCGGCGGCGGCGCGCAGGTCGTCGAGGGTGTCGGCGCGCGGCGGGATGAACTTCTGCGCGCCCGGCGCGGTCTCGGTCTGCTCGGCCATGGCGACTGTTCTACCCGGTGCGGGAGGGAACACGCGCGGGGACCCGCCGGGAGGGACACGCCGGTGCGCACAAAGTGGACGGTGTGGGCGGAGTGCCGACGCGGCGTCGCCCACCCCGGGCCGTCCGGGGTCGCGGCAGGCTCCCCGCTCACGCCGTGAAGCCGGCGGCGGGGGTGGGCCGGACGGCCCGGGCCACGGCCTCGGCCAGGTCCGGGATCTCCGCCTCGTCGAGCGAGCTGACGGTGATCCGCAGCGCCGGCGGGCCGGCGATCCGGTGCAGCGCGCCGGGCGCGACCGCCCAGCCGGCGTCGCGCAGCGCGGTCAGCACGCTGGTCTCGTCGTCGACCGGCAGCCAGACGTTGATGCCGCTGCGGCCGTGGGCGACCAGGCCGTGGCCGGCGAGCGCGTCGATCAGCCCCGTGCGCCGCCGCTCGTAGCTGCCGGCGGCCCGGTCCACCAGCTCAGCCACGGCGGGGTCCCGCCAGAGCGCCAGGACGAGCCGTTGCAGCACGGTGGAGACCCAGCCGGCGCCGACCCGGGCCCGGCCGGCCACCCGGGCCACGGTGGTCTCGTCGCCGACCAGCACGGCCAGCCGCAGGTCGGGGCCGAACGGCTTGCTCACCGAGCGGACGAAGGCCCACGCCGGGGTCGCCCCGGCGAGCGGGTGCAGCGGTACGCGGGCCAGCTCGGCGGCGTGGTCGTCCTCGATCAGCAGCAGGTCGGACCGGCCGGCGAGCAGGGCGCGCAGCTCCCCGGCCCGCTCGGGGGAGACCGCCGCGCCGGTGGGGTTCTGGGCCCGGCTCGTCACGATCAGCGCCCGTGCGCCGGCGGCGAGCGCGGCGGCGACCCCGGCGACCAGCGGACCGTCGTCGTCGACCGGCACGCCGATCGGCCGCAGCCCGAGCGCGGCGACCAGGTCGAGCAGGTTGGCCCAGCCCGGGTCCTCGACCGCGACCGCGTCGCCGGGGCGTAGGTGCGCGCCGAGCAGCCGCTCGATGCCGTCCAGCGCGCCGCCGGTGACGGTCAGCTCCGTCGCCGGTACGCCGTCGGCGGCCAGCCGCTCGCGGGCCGCCTCGGCCAGTTCGGGCAGCACCCCGGCCGCGGGGTAGCCGACCGGCTCCCCCGCGACGGCGGCGAGGCCGGCGAGGTGCGCCCCGAGGGGCGGCAGCAGCCGCACGTCCGGCTCGCCCCGGGAGAGGTCACGCAGGCCGGGGGCGGTCGGCGGGCGCAGCGCGGAGCGGCGGGACGCCACCGGCGGCCGGGGCCGGACCCGGGTGCCGTGCCGGCCGGCGGTGACCACCAGGCCGCGCTGGCGCAGCTCCTGGTAGGCCCGGGCCGCGGTGGCCGGGCTCACCGCGAGTTGGGCGGCGAGCTCCCGCACCGGGGGCAGCGCGTCGCCGGGGGCGAGGGCGGCGGAGCGGATGCCCGATTCGATGCTGGCCGAAATCTCGGCGGCCGTCGTACCGGCCACCTGATAGCGTGCTGACACAAATCAGGGATTGTACTAGAACAAAGGTCGAGCCATGTACGCACCCACCGACCGGACCACCGCCAGCCGCTCCCGGGAACGAATGAGCTACGACGAGGCCGCCGCGCACGCGATCCTCGACGAGGCGTACGACTGCGCGCTCGGGTTCACCGTCGACGGCGAACCCCGGGTGCTGCCCACCCTGCACGTCCGCGTCGGCGACACCCTCTATCTGCACGGCTCCACCGGCAGCCGGCCACTGCTCGCCGCCCGGGGCGACGGACTGCCGGTCTGCGTCGCCGTCACCCTGCTCGACGGCCTCGTCTACGGCCGCTCGCAGTTCCACCACAGCGCCAACTACCGCTCGGTGGTCGCCCACGGCACCGCCCGCCTGGTCACCGACCAGCGGGAGAAGCTGCGGATGCTGACCGCCCTGGTGGAGAAGGCCGCCGCCGGGCGCAGCGCCGACAGCCGTCCGCCGTCGCGCCGGGAGCTGGCCGAGACGGCCGTGCTGGCCCTGCCGCTGCGGGAGGTGTCGGTGCGCGCCCGCACCGGCGGCGTACGCGACGAGGAGACCGACCTCGCCCTGCCGCACTGGGCCGGCGTGGTGCCGCTGCGGCTGACCGCCGGGCTGCCCGAACCCGACGCCGGGGTGACCGTGCCGGTGCCGGCGTACCTGCGGGAGCGGACGTCGCCGTGGCTCGACCCGGCGGTGCTGCGCGGGGAGCACGTGCTGCTGGAACCGCTCGACCTCGCGCACGCCGACGAACTGCACGCCGCGACCGCCGACCCGGAGGTCTGGCGGCACCTGGGCAGCCCGCAGCCGGCCGACGTCGCCGGCACCGCCGACGGGATCGCCACCGCGCTGGCCGCACACCGGCGGGGCGAGCGGGTGCCCTGGGTGCAGCGCTGCGCGGTGACCGGGGCGGTGGTCGGCACCACCTCCTTCTACGAGGTGGACCCGGAGCGCCGGGCGGTGGCGATCGGCTACACCTACCTGGGCCGGCCCTGGTGGCGCACCGCGATCAACACCGAGGCGAAGCTGCTGCTGCTCACCCGCGCCTTCGAGGAACTGGGCGCGGAGCGGGTGGTCTGGCACACCGACGTCCGCAACGAGCGCTCGCAGCGGGCCATCGAGCGCCTCGGCGCGTCCCGCGAGGGGGTGCTGCGCCGGCACCGGCTCCGCCCGGACGGCTCCTGGCGGGACACCGTGCAGTATTCGATGATCGTCGACGAGTGGCCGAACGCACAGGTCACGCTCCGGGAAAGGCTTCGCCGGACGGCACCCGTGGCCCCATGATGGCGGGCGTGCTGGGCATCACCGACATCTGGACGTACGTGCTGGGCACCGTGGCGATCGTTCTGCTGCCCGGGCCCAACTCCCTCTTCGTGCTCTCCACCGCCGCGCAGCGGGGCGTGGCGACCGGCTACCGGGCGGCCGGCGGGGTCTTCGTCGGCGACGGGATACTCATGTTCCTCTCCGCCGCCGGCGTGGCGTCGCTGGTCCAGGCTTACCCGCCGCTCTTCCTGGTGATCAAGTACGCCGGCGCCGCGTACCTCGGCTATGTGGGGTTGACGATGCTGCGCGGCGCGTGGCGACGCTGGCGGACCCGCAACGACCCGGCCACCCCGCGGCTCATCGACGCCGCGGAGCCGGCGGCGCTGCGCAGCCCCTTCCGCAAGGCGCTGGTGATCAGCCTGCTCAACCCGAAGGCGATCCTCTTCTTCGTCTCGTTCTTCATCCAGTTCGTGGACCCGGGCTACGCCTGGCCGGCGCTGTCGTTCCTGCTGCTCGGGCTGATCGCCCAGGTCACCAGCGCGCTCTACCTGACCGCGCTGATCTTCACGGGCACGTTCCTGGCGGCCCAGTTCCGTCGGCGCCACCGCCTGGCCGCCGGCGCCACCACGGGCGTCGCCGCGCTCTTCCTCGGCTTCAGCCTCAAGCTGGCCACCGCCACCGCCTGACCCGGTCGGGTCAGGTGCCGTCGCCACCGCCGGAGCGTCAGGTGCCGTCACCACCGCCGGAGCGTCAGGTGCCGTCACCGCCGCCGGAGCCGCCGACGCCGGCTCCGCCGGCCGTGCCGCCCAGGCCGAAGCCGGGGTGGATCGGCTCGTCCGGCGGGCGGCTGACGTGCGCCGACCCGGAGAGGGTCGCAGACCAGTCGGCGTGCGCGGCGGCCGCGGCGTGCCGGTTGATCGCCGTACGCAGCCAGGCGTCCACGGTCGCGATCCAGTCCCGCTGGTCGGCGCCGACGTGCCAGACCCGGAACCGGCTGATGCTCTGGTGGGTGATCCCGGCCAGGGCCAGCCGCCGGTCCAGCCAGAGGATCACCTCCAGGCCGGCCGGCTCGGCGATGAAGATCAGCTCCAGCTCGGTGATCGGCCCGGCGTAGAGCGGCGCCACCCAGTAGCCCAGCCGCTGGTGCAGCGGCAGGGTCTGCGCCACCCCCGGCAGCCGCCCGTCGACCAGGCCGGCCTGGCGCATGCTGAAGCCGAGCGTGTCGAGGGCCGCCAGGACGTGCGCCTGGGTGGGCAGCGGATGCACGAAGACCGGCACCATCGCGCCCTGGTCGAGGCGGGGCTCGACCGCCACCTCCGTACGCAGCCCCATCCGCAGGCTGAGCAGGGGCACCCCGCCGAACACGGTCACCGGGGTCTCCCACGGCAGCGGGAACTCGAACGGGATCGACCGGCCCCGCCCGGCCCGCAGCACGAACGCGTCGGCCACCGTCGCCTGGTGGAACTGCACCAGCCGACGGGGCGCCTCCGGGTCGTCCGGCTCGGCCGTGGTGACCAGGCCGAGCCGGACGTGCAGGACGGGTACGTCGGTGGAGCCGGCGACGACGGTGACCCGCCCCGGCAGCCGCAGCCCGGGACGGGTGCTCGCGTTGGCCAGGGCGGTCCGCACCGACAGCCCGGTCCAGTCGGACTCGGGCGACACCCCCGTCAACCGCACGGCACTCCCCCGTCCACGACTGGGCCGGCCCTGCCACCTACGGCCGCCGACCCCGCGCGTGGGGTCACCCCTGGCGTCGCCGACCCGGCGGGTGGGGCCACCCCCATCGTCGCGGACCCGGCGGGTGGCCGCCCCGACTTCGACGAAGAGCGGCCACCTATCCGGTTTCACCTCATGCGTCGACCGCGCGGCACCGGGTCGGTCTCGTCGTCGAACTCGCCGATGACCTCCTCCAGCAGGTCCTCCAGCGCGACGAACCCGACCGGCCGGGTCGGCCCGCCACCGTTGCGCACCAGCGCGAGCTGGGACTGCCGGGCGCGCATCTCCGCCACGGCGTCGCTCACCGACGCCGAGGCCGGCAGGGTGAGGGCGTTGGTCATCAGGTCGCCGGCGGTGACCGCGCGCCCCGTGGTGGTGGCCCGCACCGCCTCCCGGACGTGGACCAGGCCGCAGACGTCGCCGTTGGCGTCCAGCACGGCCAGCCGCGACCGGCCGCTGTCCCGGCTGACCTGCTCGATCCGGTCGGCGCCCTCGTCCCGGCGCACCGTCACCATCTGGTCGAACGGCTCCATCACCTGGGCCACCGTAGTGCCCTGCAACTCCAGCATGCTGGTCAGCATCTGGTGCTGCTCCGCGCCCAGCAGCCCGTGCTCGCGCGACTGCTCCAGCAGCATGCGCAGCTCGTCCGGGCCGTGCACCTGGGCGAGCTGGTCCTGCGGGTTGACCTTGACCAGCCGCAGCATCGCGTTGGCCAGGGCGTTCATCACCGACAGCAACGGGCGGGCGACCCGCGCGAAGGCGCGGAACGGCAGCGCCAGCAGCACTGCCGAGCGCTCCGGGTGGGTGATCGCCCAGGACTTCGGCGCCATCTCCCCGACCACCAGGTGCAGGAAGGTGACGAGACTCAGCGCGAAGATCAGCGCGATCACGTGGCTCGCGGCGGTCGGCAGCCCGACCGCGTGCAGCAGCGGGCTCAGCAGGTGCTCGATCGCCGGCTCGGCGAGCGCGCCGAGCCCCAGGGTGCAGAGCGTGATGCCGAGCTGCGCGCCGGCGAGCATCAGGGACAGCTCGCGTACGCCGTCGAGCGCGGCCCGGGCGGCCCGGCCGCCTCCGGCGGCCGCGTGCTCCAGCCGGTAACGCTTGCTGGCCACCAGGGCGAACTCGGCGGCCACGAAGAAGCCGTTCAACGCCAGCAGGATCACCGACGTGAAGAGTGCGATGCCGGGGCTCATGCGGACACCTCCCCGGGCTCGGCGATCCGCAGTCGGACCGAGTCGGCCACGTGCCTGTCGACGGCCAGCACCTCGACCAGGGCGCGCGGTTCCTCCGCGCCGTCCTCGCCGTCGGCCGGCAGGCTGATCTCCAGCCGGTCACCGACCTCGGGGACCCGTCCCAGCTCCCGCATGACCAGGCCGGAGAGCGTGTCGTACTCCGGCGCCTCGGGCAGCGAGATGCCGGTGCTGTCGGCCACCTCGTCGATGCGCCAGCGGGCCGGCACCACCCACGAGCCGTCCTCCTGGCGGGCCGGGGCGCGCTCTGGCGGGTCGTCCTCGTCCCGGATCGGGCCGACGAGTTCCTCGGCGATGTCCTCCAGCGTGATCACGCCGGCGAAGCCGCCGTACTCGTCGACCACGCAGGCGAGCTGCCGGTGGCCGGAGCGCAGCCGGTCCAGCACCGTCGGCAGCGGCAGTGTCTCCGGCACCAGGAGCGGGGGGCCGGCGACCGCGCTGACCGGGGTGCTCGCGCGCCGCTCCGGGGGTACGCCGAGCACGTCGGCGATGCCGACGACGCCGACGAGGTCGTCGACGCCCTCGGTGCCGCGTACGGGGAAGCGGGACTTGCCGGTGTCGAGCAGCTCGACCACCCGGCTGAGCGGCTCGTGCGCGCGTACGGTGTGCACGTCGACGCGGGGCACCATGACCTCGCCCGCGGTCAGCCCCCGGAAGTCGAGCCCCCGGTCGAGCAGCGTGGACATCTCGTCGGTGAGGTGCCCCTCCTGGCGGGACTCGGCGATGATCTGTTCCAGGTCCTGCGGGGTGGCGCCGCTGGGCAGCTCCTCGATCGGCTCGATGCCGACGCGGCGCAGCAGCCGGACCGCGGCCCGGTCGAAGAGCTTGATCAGCGGACCGGCGACCTTGAGGTAGATCAGGGTGGAGCTGCTCAGGGCCTTCGCGAGGGGCTCGGGCCGGGCGATGGCGAGGTTCTTCGGGGCCAGCTCGCCGAGGACCATCTGCACCACGGTGGCGAGGGTCAGGGCCAGGGCGACCGAGAGCGGGAAACTGACGGCCGTGGAGACGCCGGCCACCCCGAGCAGCTCGGCCAGCCCGGCACCGAGGAAGGGCTCGGCGACGTAACCGACCAGCAGGGCGGTGACGGTGATGCCGAGCTGCGCGCCGGAGAGCATGAACGACAGCCTCGCGGTCACCTCCAGCGCCCGGGCGGCGGCCTTGTCGCCGTCGTCGGCCAGCTGCTTGAGCCGGCCCCGGTCCACGGCGACGTAGCCGAACTCCTGGGCCACGAAGTAACCCGTGGCGACGGTGAGAACGATGATGAGTAGAAGACCAACGACGATCAACACGGGTCGCTCAGGGCTCCCGGGGTCGTCGGGGTCGGGATACGCCGGGCACGACCCGGCTGGCTACTGCTGCCCTCCTGGGCAGAAGAGTCGATCATGCGGCCCATTTTATCGGGATCGGCTGGATAGCCGCTGAAGGTGTGCCGAAGGCCCCTCGACGTTCGCGCGGGTCAGGACGGACCGCCCCCGCCACCCGCAGGGCGGTCGGCGGACGCGAGCTCGTCGGCGTCGAGCAGACCCGGCTCGACCCGGCCGGCCCGGTACGCGGCCCGGCCGATCATCTGGGCCGCCACGGGGGCGGTGGCCAGTTGGAAGATCCCGACCAGCGCCACCATGCCCAGGTCGGCCGGGGTACGCAGGCGCAGCGCCACGCCGAGCAGCAGGAGCAGCACCCCGAGCACCTGCGGCTTGGTCGCGGCGTGCATCCGGTCCAGGGTGCCCGGGAAGCGCAGCACCCCGATCCCGGCGGCGAGGCTCAGCAGGGCGCCGGCCACCAGGCAGCCGCCGCCCAGCCAGTCGGCCAGCGTGCCCCACATCAGGCCTCCCCGTCCTCGCGCACGGCGAAGCGGACCAGCGACACCGACCCGACAAAACCGAGCATGGACAGCGCCACCAGCACCGGCAGGGTGGTGGCGTGGCGGTTCACCGCGGCCTCCGCGCCCACCGCGCCCACCATGGTGGCGAGCAGCATGTCGGCCGCGACCACCCGGTCGATCAGCGACGGCCCGCGGTAGAGCCGGATCAGGGCCAGCAGCGCGGTCACCGAGAACAGGACGGTGAGGGTGGCGGCGAGGAACGTGATCACGGTTCGGGTCCCCTCTCGACGGGATCGGCGCTGACCCGGCGCACCTCGGCGTCGGAGCCGACCGCGCGGACGAGCCGCCGCTCGACGGCGAGGATCCGCTGCCGGCTGCCGCGCAGGTCCTGCGGGCCGTGGGTGTCGAACACGTGCACGTAGAGGACTCCGACGTCCCGGTCCACCTCGACGATCAGCGTGCCCGGCACCAACGAGATCGCCTCGGCGGTGAGCGCCAGGTTCAGGTCGGTACGCACCCGCAGGCGGACCGCGATGATCGCCCCCCGGGGCCGGTAGCCGGGCTGCACCGCGACCCGGGCGACGTGCGCGCTGGCGCTGACCAGTTCGCCGACGAAGCGCACCGCGAAGACGACCAGCGGCCCGGGGCGCAGCCGGCCGCCGAAGCTCACCGGCGGCAGCGGGAAGAACAGCAGCACGGCACCGGCCACCAGCGTCCCGCCCGCGAGGTTGCCCCACGAGAAGTCCCCCCAGAGCAGGCTCCAGACCAGCACCAGCCAGCCGAAGGCGATCAGTCGGTCGCGCCGCCGCCCCCGCCCGCGCGGCGGCGCCCCGGAGGCCGGGGTCACGGGACACCGACCGGCAGCACGGAACGGATGTACGGGGTGCGCTCGCGCAGGTCGACCGCCGCGTCGGCGGTGACGTCGAACAGCGGCCCGGCGACGACGGTCAGCGCCAGCCCCAGCCCGACCAGCGCGATCGTCGCGCCGACCATCAGCGCCGGCAGGTGGACGACCGGCTCGGTGGTGGCCAGCCGGGGGGCGCGCCAGAAGGCGATGTTCCACACCCGCGAGGCCACGTAGAGGGTGAGCAGGCTCGTCACCGTCCCCGCCGCGACCAGCACGCCGGGCAGCGGCTCGCCGGCCGCGACGCCGGCCTGGAGCAGGCCGAGCTTGCCGAGGAACCCGGAGAAGGGCGGAATCCCGGCGAGGTTCATGGCGGGGACGAAGAAGAGGACGCCGAGCAGCGGGGCCGCCCGGGCCAGCCCGCCGATGCGGCGCAGGTCGGTGCTGCCGGCCCGCTCCTCGACGAGGCCGGCGACCAGGAACAGCGTGGTCTGGATGGTGATGTGGTGCACCACGTAGAAGATCGCGCCGGAGAGCCCGGCGACGGTGCTCAGCCCCACTCCAAAGATCATGTAGCCGATGTGGCTGACCAGGGTGAACGAGAAGAGCCGCTTCATGTCGGACTGGGCGACCGCGCCGAGGATGCCGACCACCATGGTCAGCCCGGCCACCACCATCAGCAGGCCGGAGACGTGGCCGCCGGGAAAGAGCAGCGTCTCGGTGCGGATGATCGCGTACACACCGACCTTGGTGAGCAGGCCGGCGAAGACCGCCGTGACGGGGGCCGGCGCCGTCGGGTAGCTGTCCGGCAACCAGGCCGAGAGCGGGAAGACCGCCGCCTTGACCCCGAAGGCGAGCAGCAGCATCAGCTCAAGGGTCAGCCGTACGCCGTCGGGCAGCGCGTCCAGCCGGTGCGCCAACTGGGCCATGTTCAGGGTGCCGGTGGCCGCGTACACCAGCCCCACCGAGGCGAGGAAGATCATCGAGGACAGGATGCTGACCACCACGTACGTCGAGCCGGTGCGGATCCGGGTCTCGGTGCCACCGAGGGTGATCAGCACGAAGCTCGCGGCCAGCAGGATCTCGAAGCCGACGAAGAGGTTGAACAGGTCGCCGGCGAGGAACGCGTTGGTCACGCCGGCGGTCAGCACCAGGTAGGTGGGGTGGTAGATGGTCACCGGGACGGTCTCGCCGAAGTCCCCCTGACCCTGGCCGACGGAGTAGAGCAGCACGCACAGGGTCACCGCCGAGGAGACCACCAGCATCAACGCGGCGAGCTGGTCCGCGACCAGCACGATGCCCACCGGCGCCGACCACCCGCCGACCTGGACCACCACCGGCCCGTGCCGGTACGCCTGCACCAGCAGCACCGCCGCCACCGCCAGCGTGGCGGTCAGGCAGGCCACGCTGACGACCCGTTGCGCCCCGGGCCACCGGGCCAGCAGCAGGGTCAGCGCCGCGCCCAGCAGCGGCACCACCACGGGCAGCGGCACGAGCCAGCTCATCGGGCGCCCCGTCCCGCGTACCCGGTCATCCGGGGCCGTCCCCGCGGTGGAGCCGGCGCGGCGGCTCCGGGTCGACCTGCTCGGGGTCGGCGTCCGGGCCCTCGCCGCCGAGGTCGGCGGCGGTCAGTTCGCTGCGCTCGACCGCATGCCTGATCTGCCGGTCCTCGATGTCGTCGGGGACCTCGTCGTCGCCCGTGAGGTACCAGCTGCGGTAGCTCACCGCCAGCAGGAACGCGGTCAGCCCGAAGGTGATCACGATGGCGGTGAGGATCATGGCCTGCGGCAGCGCGTCGCTCAAGGTGCCGGCGGGCGCCGTGCCGACCACCGGGGCGGCACCCGAGCGCCCGCCGAGCAGGATGAGCGCGTTCACCCCGTTGCCGAGCAGGATGACGCCGAGCAGGATCCGGGTCAGGCTGCGTTCCAGCAGCAGGGTGACCCCGCAGCCGACCAGCACCCCGGCGGCGACGACCAGCACCAGGGTCGGTCCCGCGCCGCCCGTCCTCACGTCCGCTCCCCCTGCCCGTCGACCCGCAGGCCGCCCCCGGACGCGCCGGCCGCCTCGATGTGCCGGTCCACCTCGGCGCCGAGGCTGCGCAGGATGTCCAGCACCAGCCCGACCACGACCAGGTAGACGCCCACGTCGAAGAAGAGGGACGTGACCAGGTAGAAGTCCCCGATCACCGGCAGCCACAGGTTGATCCGGGCGCTCTCGAGCACCGTGCCGCCCGCGAACAGGGCGACGGCGCCGGTGCCGATCGAGACGAAGAGGCCGGCGCCGAGCACCGTGCCGGCGCCGACCGGGGCGGCCTCGGCCAGCTCGTAGCGGCCGCCGGCCAGGTAGCGCACGGCCAGCGCAAGGCTCGCCACCAGGCCGCCGGCGAAACCGCCGCCCGGCGCGTTGTGGCCGGCGAAGAGCAGGAACAGGGAGAAGACCACCACCGTGTGGAAGACCAGGCGGGTCACCACCTCGAGCACGATCGAACGCTGCCGCTCGTGCAGGGTCGACCCGCCGCGCAGCCAGACCCGGTGCCCCGGCCGCTGCACCCGGTTCGGCCGCTCCGGGCGGCGCGGGCGGGGCCCGGTCCGGGAGCGCTGGAAGACCAGGCTGGCCACGCCGGTCGCGGCCACCACCAGCACCGACAGCTCGCCCATCGTGTCCCAGGCCCGGATGTCGACCAGGGTCACGTTGACCACGTTGCGGCCGTAGCCGTGGGTGACGGCCAGGTCCGGGAACTCGGCGGAGATGGTGGGCGCCCGCCTGGCCGAGGCGGCGGTCAGGGCCAGCCCGCCGACCACCACGCCGACCACCAGCCCGATTGTCCGACGCGCCCACTTCGGGCGTCTGGGGCGGGCCGAGAACCGTTCCGGCAGCCGGCGCAGCACCAGCACGAACACCGCGATGGTGGCGGTCTCGACGAGGAACTGGGTCAGTGCCAGGTCCGGCGCGCCGTAGACCACGAAGAGCATCGCCGTGCCGTAACCCGTCATGCCCACCAGCAGCATCGCCGTCAGCCGCCGGCGGGCGCCCACCGCCAGCACCGCCGCGACGGTCACCACCGCCACCACCACGACCTGCACCGGGCTGTCCCAGAGGGCGATCCGTTCCCGCCACGGACGGGTGGCCAGCATCGCCCCGCCGGGCACCAGGACGAGCACGACCAGGATGACGCCGAGGTACTGCGGCAGCGAGCCCCGCTGGGTCGCGCCGGTGACCCTCATGGCCAGCCGGTCGAATCGGCGGATGAGCCACTCGTACCCCTGGTTGCCGCTGACCGGGACGTGCAGCCGGGCCAGCACCGGCGCGAGCGGGCCGCGCAGCGCGAACAGCGCCGCGCCGCCGGCCACGGCCAGCGCGGAGAGGCCGAGCGCGGGGCTGAGGCCGTGCCAGAGCGCCAGGTCCTTGCCGACGACACCGAACGACTCGGCGTACGGGCGGAGCAGGCCGTCGAGGATCCCGGCGGCCGGGCCGGCGGCCAGCCCGACGGCGGCCAACAGGGCCGGCGGGGCGAGCATCGACGCGGGGATCCGCCCGAGCACGGCCGGTTCCACGCCCGGCCGGGTGGCGAATGCGCCCCAGACGAAGCGGGCGCTGTAGGCGACGGTGAGCGCGGTGCCCACCACCAGCACGGCGACGACGGCGGGCCGGTCGGTGAAGGCGGCCAGCACGGACTCCTTGGCGACGAAGCCGACCAGCGGCGGCAGCCCGGCCATCGAGGCGGCGGCCAGCACCGTCACGGTGACGAGCAGCGGCGCCCGTCGCCCCAGCCCGGACAGCTCCCGCAGGTCGCGGGTGCCGGCGCCGTGGTCGATGATGCCGACGACGAGGAAGAGCGGCGCCTTGAACAGGGCGTGCGCCAGCAGCATCGCCACCCCGGCGAGGGCGGTGTCCGGGGTGCCGGCCCCGACGGCCACCGCGATCAGGCCGAGCTGGCTGACCGTGCCGTACGCCAGCAGCAGCTTCAGGTCGGTCTGCCGCAGCGCCGCCCAGCCCCCGGTCAGCATGGTCGCCAGGCCGGCGACCACGACCACCGGCCGCCACGGGCCGGCAGCCGCCAGCACCGGGGCGAGCAGCGCGATCAGGTAGACGCCGGCCTTCACCATCGCGGCGGCGTGCAGGTACGCGCTCACCGGTGTCGGCGCCGCCATCGCCACCGGCAGCCACGAGCTGAACGGCAGCACCGCCGACTTGGACAGTGCCCCGGTGAGGATCAGCACGACCGCCGTGACGAGGTACGCCCCGCCCGGCAGCGGGGCTGCCGTGATCTCCGACCAGCGGTAGGTGCCGGCGTGCCCGCCGAGCATGATGAAGCCCACCAGCATCGCCAGCCCGCCGAACGTGGTCACGGTCAGCGCCTGCGCCGCCGCCCACCGGCTGGAGCGCCGCTCCGTGCTGTGCCCGATCAGCAGGTACGAGAAGATCGTGGTGAGTTCCCAGCAGACGTAGAGCAGCAGCAGGTCGTCGGCGAGGACCAGGCCGAGCATCGCCCCCGCGAATGCCACCAGCACGGCCGCGAACCGGGCCATGCCGGCGGACTCCCGACCGAAGTAGTGGGCGCTGTAGACCAGGACCAGCGCGCCGACGCCACCGACGAGCAGGGTCATCAGCCAGGACAGGGTGGTCAGCCGCAGCGCCAGGTCGACGCCGAGCTGGCCGATCCACGGGTACGTCTCGACCACCGCGCCGCCGTCGTGGACGGCGGGCGTGCGGGCCAGCGCCCAGCCGAACGCCGCCGCCGGCGCCAGCGCCAGCGGGTAGCAGGCGCGGGGTCCCCACCACCGGACGAGCAGCGGCGCGACGAGGGCCGCCACGAAGTGGAGGATCAGCAGTACGAGCACCCGCGCTCCCGGTCGAGGTGGCTGCGGCGCGCGCCGGAGGTGGGACGGCACCTAGGTGCGATCACACGCCAGATCGTCGCCCGGCGGGCGGTTTTGCGCGAATTCGTCCCGTTGTCGCCCGCGTCCGGGTAGCCGGCCCCGAGACGGCCGGCCAGCCGTCAGCCGAGGGGCGACGCGGAGGGGCGGCCGGGCGCAGGCGGGGAGCTGGCCGGGGCGGAGGCGGGAGGGCGGCCGGGCGCCGGCGGAGGGGCGGCCGTCAGCCGACGGCGACGTCGACGGTGGGGGCGACGGGCTCCCGGGCGGGGCGCTCGCGACGGGGCTCCACCAGCAGGTCGGGGCGGCCGAGCTGGACCACGACCTTGTTGACCACCCGCTGGGCGGCGGCGAGGGAGCGCACCGGCAGCAACCGGCCCCGGCTCTCCCGGCGCAGCACGAAGTAGTGCACCGCGGCCCGGACCTGCCCCCGGTCGGCCGCGCTGGCCTGCGCGGTGGAGACGACCAGCTCCCGCAGCGCGGCGGCGAGCCGCTCGGCCAGCTCCAGCTCCGGGCCGGACAGCCCGGTGCGGACGGCAGCGAGGTGACCGTCGACCTTGCGGATGAGCACGTCGGTGCCGGGCTCGAAGCTCCGCTGCTCGACGGTCAATCCGATCTCCTCCACCCCGGGTCGACGCTCCGGGTGAAGTTACTTTATGTTGTGGGGCACAAGCAAGCAGTTAAGTAAGACTTAACGGATTGAACGCGCAAACATCGCGTATGAGCCGGAGCGGGGCAATGGCCCTCCGCCCAGAGCCCCGATGTCACACCGCCGGGGCAGGATGGATGGCGTGACGGATGCGATGGCGGGTTTCGGCGCGGCCACCCGGGAGTGGTTCGGCGCCGCCTTCGCCGCGCCCACCGCCGCCCAGACCGGCGCCTGGGGCTCCGTCTCCGCCGGGCGCAGCGCGCTGGTGGTGGCCCCCACCGGCTCGGGCAAGACGCTGGCCGCGTTCCTCTGGTCGCTCGACCGGCTCGCCCGCGAGCCCGCCCCGGCCGACCCCCGGCAGCGGTGCCGGGTGCTCTACGTCAGCCCGCTCAAGGCGCTCGCGGTCGACGTCGAGCGCAACCTGCGCACTCCCCTCACGGGCATTCGCCAGGCCGCCACCCGGCTCGGCGTCGCCCCGCCGGAGATCACCGTGGGAATGCGCACCGGCGACACCCCCGCCGACGAGCGGCGGGCCTTCGCCCGCACCCCGCCGGACATCCTCATCACCACACCCGAGTCGCTGTTCCTGCTGCTGACCTCCGCCGCCCGCGACTCCCTGCGCGGCGTCGAGACGGTGATCCTCGACGAGGTGCACGCGGTCGCCGGCACCAAACGCGGCGCCCACCTCGCGCTCTCCCTGGAACGCCTCGACGAGCTGCTGCCGGCCCCGGCACAGCGGATCGGCCTCTCCGCCACCGTCCGGCCCGTCGACGCCTGCGCCCGTTTCCTCGGCGGCGCCCGCCCCGTCGACGTGGTCGCGCCGCCCACCGCCAAGACGATCGAGGTCAGCGTCCAGGTGCCGGTGGAGGACATGACCCGCCTCGACGAGCAGGAGCCGCCGGAGGACGACCTCGGCGGCCTCGGCACGCGCCGGGCGTCCATCTGGCCGGCGGTGGAGGAACGCGTCTTCTCCCTGGTCAGGGCACACCGCTCGACCATCGTCTTCACCAATTCCCGGCGTTCGGCCGAGCGCCTCTGCGCCCGGCTCAACGAGCTGGCCGGCGAGGAGCTGGCCGGCGGGCCCACGCCGTCGCCGCGCGGCGCACAGGAGTGGGGCGGCCCCGAAGGGCCGGTGCGCGTCGGCCGCACGCCGGCGGAGCTGATGGCGCAGGCCGGCGCGGCGGCCGGCGCGCCGGCGGTGATCGCCCGCGCCCACCACGGCAGCGTCTCCCGGGAGGAGCGCAAGCACATCGAGGAGGCGCTCAAGTCCGGCCAGCTGCCCGCCGTGGTGGCGACCTCCAGCCTGGAGCTGGGCATCGACATGGGCGCCGTCGACCTGGTGGTGCAGATCGAGGCGCCGCCCAGCGTGGCCGCCGGCCTGCAACGGGTGGGCCGGGCCGGGCACCAGGTCGGCGCGGTCTCCCGCGGGGTGGTCTTCCCCAAGCACCGGGGTGACCTGCTGTCGTGCACCGTGGTGGCCGAGCGGATGGCCGAGGGCGCCATCGAGGAGCTGCACCACCCGCGCAACCCGCTCGACGTGCTGGCCCAGCAGATCGTCGCCATGGTGGCGTTGGAGCCGTGGCGCGTCGGTGACCTGGCCGTGCTCGTACGCCGGGCGGCGCCCTTCGCCGAGCTGCCCGACTCGGCGCTGCACGCCGTGCTCGACATGCTCTCCGGCCGCTACCCGTCCACCGCGTTCGCCGAGCTGCGGCCCCGGCTGGTCTGGGACCGCGCCACCGACACGCTCACCGGCCGTCCCGGCGCGCAGCGGCTCGCGGTGACCAGCGGCGGCACGATCCCCGACCGGGGCCTCTTCGGCGTCTTCCTGGCGGGGGCCGAGCGGGCCGCCCGGGTCGGCGAGCTGGACGAGGAGATGGTCTACGAGTCCCGGGTCGGCGACGTCTTCCTGCTCGGCTCGTCGTCCTGGCGGATCGAGGAGATCACCCCCGACCGGGTGCTGGTCTCCCCGGCCCCCGGGCAGGCGGCGAAGATGCCGTTCTGGAAGGGCGACCAGCTCGGCCGCCCCGTCGAGTTGGGCCGGGCCATCGGCGCCCGGGTGCGTTCGCTGCTGCGGCAGAGCGACGAGACGGCGGTCGCCGCGCTGCGGGCCGGCGGGCTGGACGACTGGGCCGCGGGAAACCTGATGGCCTACCTGCGCGAGCAGCGCGCCGCCACCCGGTCCCTGCCCGACGACCGCACCGTCGTGGTCGAGCGGTTCCGCGACGAGCTGGGCGACTGGCGGCTGGCCGTGCACAGCGTGCTCGGCGCCCGGGTCAACGGGCCGTGGGCGCTGGCCATCGGCCGCCGGCTCGCCGAGCGCTACGGCGTGGACGCCCAGGTGATGCCGTCCGACGACGGCATCGTGGTCCGCCTGCCGGACACGGCGGACGAGCCACCCGGCGCCGACGTGGTGGTCTTCGAGCCCGAGGAGATCGCCCAGCTCGTCGAGGAGTCGGTCGGCACGTCCGCGCTCTTCGCGTCCCGGTTCCGCGAGTGCGCCGCCCGGTCGCTGCTGCTGCCCCGCCGCGACCCGCGCCGCCGCCAGCCGCTGTGGCAGCAGCGGCAACGCGCCGCCCAGCTGCTCGACGTCGCCCGCGAGTACGCCGACTTCCCGGTCACCCTGGAGGCCGCCCGGGAATGCCTCCAGGACGTCTTCGACCAGCCCGCGCTGGCCGAGCTGATGCGCGACCTGGCCGCCCGCAAGGTGCGCCTGGTCGAGGTGGAGACCGCCCAGCCGTCGCCGTTCGCCCGGTCGCTGCTCTTCGGCTACGTCGGCGCCTTCCTCTACGAGGGCGACGCGCCGCTGGCCGAACGCCGGGCCGCCGCGCTGGCGCTGGACTCGACCCTGCTCGGCGAGCTGCTCGGCCGGGTCGACCTGCGGGAGCTGCTCGATCCGGCGGTGCTGGCCGAGACCGAGCGGCAGCTGCGCTGGCTGACCGAGCAGCGCCGCCCGCGCGACGCGGAGGACGTGGTCGAGCTGCTCCGCGTGGTCGGCGACCTGTCGGAGGCGGAGCTGGCCGAGCGGGGCGCCTCCCCCGCGTGGCTGACCGAGCTGGCGGCGGCCCGCCGGGTGCTGCGCGTACGCGTCGCTGGCGAGGAGCGCTGGGTCGGCGTCGAGGACGCGGCGCGGCTGCGCGACGCCCTCGGCGTTGCCCTGCCGGTCGGGGTGGCCGAGGCCTACCTGGCCCCGGTGGCCGATCCGCTCGGCGACCTGGTCGCCCGCTACGCGCGTACGCACGGGCCGTTCGCCGCCGCCACCTGCGCGGCCCGCTTCGGGCTCGGCGTCTTCGTGGTCGAGCAGACGCTGCGCCGGCTCGCCGCCACCGGTCGGGTGGTGGCCGGCGAGTTCACCCCCGACACTGCCGGCAGCCAGTGGTGTGATGCGGAGGTGCTGCGGCTGCTGCGCCGCCGGTCCCTGGCCGCGCTGCGCCGGGAGATCGAGCCGGTGCCGCCCCGCGCGCTGGCCGCGTTCCTGCCCCGCTGGCAGCAGGTCGGCTCGTCCGCGCGGGGGGTGGAGGCGCTGGCCGCCGCCGTGGAGCAGTTGCAGGGCGCAGCGGTGCCGGCGTCGGCGCTGGAACGGCTGGTGCTGCCCGGTCGGGTCGCCGACTACTCCCCCGCCCAGCTCGACGAGCTCTGCGCCAGCGGCGAGGTGCTCTGGGCCGGTTCCGGGGCCATCTCCGGCGGGGACGGCTGGGTCACCCTGGCCTACGCGGACGTCGCGCCGCTGCTGCTCGCCCCGCCCGACGAGGCGCTCACCCGCACCCCGCTGCACGACGCGGTGCTGGACGCGCTCGGCGACGGGCAGGCGCTGTTCTTCCGGTCGCTCTCCGACCGGGTCGGCTCGACCGACGACGCCGCGCTGACCGCCGTCGTCTGGGACCTGGTGTGGGCCGGTCACCTCACCAACGACACCCTCGCGCCGCTGCGCGCGGCACTCGGCGGCGGCGGGGCGCACCGGTCCCGTGCCACCGCGCCGCGCACCCGTTACCGGCGCCCCGGGCGGGTGGCCCTGCCGACGCGTGGGGGCCCGCCGACCGTGGCCGGCCGCTGGTCCCGCCTGCCGGAGCGCGACACCGACCCGACCCGACGCGCCGCCGCCCTGGCCGACGTGCTGCTCGAACGGCACGGCGTGGTGACCCGGGGCGCGGTCATGGCCGAGCAGGTGACCGGCGGCTTCGCCGCGGTCTATCCGGTGCTCTCCGCGCTGGAGGAGCGCGGCGCGGCCCGGCGGGGCTACTTCGTCGAGGGGCTGGGCGCGGCGCAGTTCGCGGTGCCGGGGGCGGTGGACCGGATCCGGGCGCTGGCCGAGCCGGCCGACGGCGGGCGGGGGCGTGGCGGGCCCACCCTGGTGCTCGCCGCGACCGACCCGGCCAGCCCGTACGGTGCGGCGCTGTCCTGGCCGGAGCGGGTGGTCGACTCGGGCGACGGGGCGGCCCCGGCGACCGGGCACCGGGCGGGGCGCAAGGCCGGCGCCGTGGTGGTGCTGGTCGCCGGCGACCTGGTGCTCTACGTCGAACGCGGCGGGCGGACGATCCTCTCCTTCACCGACGACACCGACCTGCTGACGGCGGCCGGGAAGGCGCTCGCCGACGCGGTCCACTCCGGCGCGTTGGGCGCGATGTCGGTGGAGCGGGCCGACGGCGAGGCGGTGCGCTCCTCGCCGCTGCGCGACGCCCTCACCGCCGCCGGCTTCCGGGCCACCCCGCGCGGCCTGCGCCTGCGCGGCTGACCCGCGCCGTCAGCGCAGGCCCGTGAGGACCTTCTCGTACCTGGCGCGATCGGCGGCGGGGGTCTTCGCCTCCAGGTAGTTGAGCACCACCGTGCCCCGCCGGAACGACTGGCCACCCCACGTCTCGGCGATGTCGCTGGCGCTGGTCTCGTCGGGGAAGACGTACACGGTGACGGCGTCGGTCGCGACCAGTTCGGAGCAGCCCAGGCCGAGCCCGTCCGGGCCGCACTCGACCGACCGGTCCCGGGGGTTCGGCACCTTCAGCCCGGCGGCCTTGAACGCGTCGACGACCTGCCGCGCGCCGGGCGTCCCGGTCGGGCGGACCGGCAGCTGGACCGGCGGCGGGCTGGCGGGGCGGCGCTGGGTGGGCCCGCCGGCACTCGGACCCGCCGGACCCGCCCCCGTCGGCCGGGCGCTCGGCGGGGCGGCGGGCGTCGCCGTGGCTTCCGCCGCGCCGGTCGGGCCCGGGGTCGGCACGTCGGCCGGGGTCGACGCCGTGGCGGCCGGCGGCGCGGCGCGCCGGTCCTCCGCGTCGTCGCCGCAGGCGGCGGTGAGGGCGGCGGCGATCACGAGCACCGCGACGGCGGGCAGGCTCCGGTTGGTCACCCCTGGCAGTCTGCCCAACCGGATCCCGTCCCGGCAGTGGCCGGTCGGTCAGTGCGGCTGTCCCATTTCTGCCAGACCGCCCCGGTCGACCGGGGCGGTCTGCCGGCGTCGGTACGATCCCGACCGGGCGACGAGGGGAGCCGACGATGACCGTGGTGGACGGGGCGGACGGGGTGACCGTCCGGCCGGCGCGGGCCGGGGACCGGGCGGCCGTGGACGCGCTGCACGAACGCGAGTGGGGCGGGCCGTACGTCGTCGCCCACGACACCCGGTACGACCTGCGTACGCTGCCCGCGCTGGTGGCGACCGACGGGGCCGGGGCGGTCGTCGGGGTGCTCGCCCACCACGACGACGCCGACGGGCTGGAGGTGGTCAGCGTGGTGGCCGCGACGCCCGGCGGCGGCGTCGGCACGGCGCTGCTGGCGGCGGCCGGCGAGGTGGCCCGGGCCGGCGGCCGGGCCCGGCTCTGGCTCGTCACCACGAACGACAACCTGCGGGCGCTGCGCTTCTACCAGCGGCGCGGGCTGCGGCTGGTGTGCGTGGACCGGGGCGCGGTGGACCGGGCCCGCCGGCTCAAGCCGAGCATCCCGGTCGTCGGCGAGGACGGCATCCCGCTGCACGACGAGTTGGTCCTGGAACTGCCCCTCACCGCCGACGGGCCGGTCCCGGACCTGCCCCTCACCGCCGACGGACGGGTCCCCGCCGGCCGCCCGGTCCACGGTCGGCAGGTCGTCGCCGGCCCGCCCGCCGGCACCGCCCGCGCCCCGTGGATCTCGCTGACCACCGACTACGGCCTCGCCGACGGATTCGTCGCCGCCTGCCACGGGGTGATCGCGCGGCTGGCGCCGGAGGCCCGGGTCGTCGACGTGACCCACCTCGTCCCGCCGGCCGACGTACGCCGGGGCGCGGCGGTGCTCGCGCAGGCCGTGCCGCACCTGCCGCAGGGGGTGCACGTGGCCGTCGTCGACCCGGGCGTGGGCACCACCCGGCGGGGCGTCGCGCTGGCCACGCCCCGCGGGCTGCTGGTGGGGCCGGACAACGGCCTGCTGGTGGAGGCCGCCGAGGCGCTGGGCGGGGTGACCGCGGCCGTCGAGCTGACCGATCCGGAGTGGCTCGCGCCCGAGGTGTCCCGCACGTTCCACGGCCGGGACGTCTTCGCGCCGGTCGCCGCGCGGCTGGCGCTCGGCGCACCGCTGTCCGGGGTCGGCCCGGCGGTCGACCCGGAGTCCCTGGTCCGGCTGCCGGCGCCGGTGCTCCGGCGCGAGGCGGACGGGTTCACGGCCGAGGTGCTGACCGTCGACCACTTCGGCAACGTCCAACTGGCGGCGCCGGCCGACCTGCTGGCGCCGCTGCCGGTCCGGGTCCGGGTGCGACCGGGCGCGGGTGCCGGGCCCGGCCGGAAGGCCGTGCACGGACGTACCTTCGGCGACGCCCGACCGGGCGGGCTGCTGGTGCACGTCGACTCCGCCGGCCGGGTCGCCGTGGCGGTCAACGGCGGCCGGGCGGTCGACCTGCTGGCGGTGGCGCCAGGCGACCTGCTGCACATCACGGCCGGCTGAGCAGCGGGCCGGCCGGACGAGGTGTCGGGCGGGCGACCCGGGCGCCGGGCCGGACCGGAGCCGGCCGGCCCGGCGGGCGTACGCGGGTGGTGGTCAGCAGAGCGGCACGGTGCCGCCGTAGACCGCCGAGACGTACGCGTGGCTGACGTACTGGCCGCCGGTGAGGCGGTTCCACCGGTTGGTGGTCCGGTACGGGCCGGCGACGGTCTGCCCGGTCACGTAGCACTCGATCGGCACGTTGGCGTACCGGGCGGCCAGGCCGCGCACCGCGTACCCCGTGCCGGCGCCTGCGCGGATGTTGAGCGGACCGTCGCCGACCACGCCACGCGGGCCGCCGCCGGTCCACAGGTACGCCACGTCCACCCAGGCGTTGGTGGTGAGCTGCAACCCGTCCCAGAAGGTGCCGTCGGCGAGGTCGACGCCGGCCGGGTTCAACACCACCCGCCCGAACTGGTCCCGCCCGCCGTTGTAGCCGTCCTGGTAGGCCGCCTGTGCCTGCGGCCGGCCCTGCGGAAGGTCCTTCCAGTTCTCCCGGACGGCGCTGAGGTTCCAGTAGTCGTCCCGGGTGTTCCACGGGCCGACGTCCCAGACCGGGGCGTACTCGCAGCGGCTGCCCGTGGTGGTGCAGACCCGCACGGTGTAGTCGCCGGTGTTCGCCGGGGCCAGGGCGCGCCGGGACGGCAGCGCGACGAAGTGGTCCCCGGTCACGATCGTGTGCCCGTTGGCGGTCACCTCGCCGACCAGCCCGATCCGCGTCGCGTACACCCGGTAGGTGAGGCCGGGCGAGGCGGCGACGGCGGCGGCGGTGTCGGCGGTGAGTCGCACGGCGCGCACCTCCGCGGTCGCGCCCGGCCGGCTCGCGGTGAGCACCACCCGGGTCTGCACGCGGGTGACCGGCCGGTCGAAGACCGCCCCGCCGGTGGCCTCGCGCCACTCGGTCCAGCCCGCCGCCCGCCAGCCCCGCACCTGGGCCTCGGCGGTGCCGCCGGCTGCGGTGCGGGCGTCGACGGCCGCGCGGATCCGGGTGGCCGGCCGGGCCAGGGTGCGCGGCGACGCGAGGAAGATCCCCTCGGCGACCGCGCTGCGGGGCGCGCGGGACCGCGCGGGGCGGGGGTCGGCCAGGCGGAGCCCGGCGCGGGTGTGCCGGACGTTGACGTCGTCGGCGTCGACGCGGGAGAGGTCGGTGCTCCACCGTTCGCCGCCGGCGGCGGCGAGCGCGGGGCTCGGGGCGGGTACGAGGGCGAGGGCGAGGATGACGGTCAGGGCGGCGGTACGGGCACGACGTTGGGGCAGAATCATGGGCATTCTCCTCAGAACTCCCTGATCGTGCCCTTGTCGGTAGATCGACAGGAACCACCATACAAATAGCGACACATGCGAATTCGGCTCGGACGAGGAAGGATGGACGGGTGCCCGAAGGCGACACCGTCTGGAACACCGCCCGCGTACTGCACCGTGCCCTGGCCGGCGCCCGCCTGGCCGGAAGCGACTTCCGGGTGCCGCAGCTCGCCGCGACCGACCTCGCCGGCTGGACGGTGCGGGAGTCGGCCAGCCGGGGCAAGCACCTGCTGCTGCGGCTCACCGCCCCACCGCACGCCACGCCACCGCCCGACGCCCCGATCGCACCGCAAGGAGGCGGCACGGCCCCGGCGCAGGGCGGCACGGCCCCGGCGCAGGGCGGCGGTGCGGCCGGGAACGCGGCCCCGGGAGACGACGACGGGGCGCGCTGGACGCTGCACTCGCACCTGCGGATGGACGGCGCCTGGCGGGCGTACGCGCCCGGGGAACGCTGGGCGGCCCGGCCGGCGCACCTGATCCGGGTCGTGCTGCGCAGCGCGCGGGCGGTCGCCGTCGGCTACCACCTGCACGAGTTGGCGCTGGTGCCGACCGCCGAGGAGGAGTCGCTCGTCGGGCACCTCGGCCCCGACCTGCTCGGCACGGACTGGGACCCGGCGGAGGCGGTGCGCCGGTTGGCCGCCGACCCGGACGTCACCATCTCCGAGGCGCTGCTGGACCAGCGCAACCTGGCCGGCGTCGGCAACCTCTACAAGTGCGAGGTGCTCTTCCTGCGCGGCGTCTCGCCGTGGACCCCGGTGCGCGCGGTGCCGGACCTCGCCGGCACCGTCGCCCTCGCGCAGAAGCTGCTCGCGGCGAACCGGGGCCGCTGGACGCAGAGCACCACCGGATCGCTGCGCCGGGGGCAGACCAGCTACGTCTACGGCCGGCGCGCCCAGCCCTGCCGGCGGTGCGGCACCGCGATCCGCAAGGAGGAACTGGGCGAGCGGGTCACCTACTGGTGCCCGGTCTGCCAGCCGGAGCGTCCCGCCGACTGACCCGGCCGGGCCGGTGCGACACGCGCGTGTCCTGCGTCGCGCATGGCGGGTAGCCACCCGCAGCCACCCGGCCGGCGTGTCGGGCGGGACACTCCGCCGGCAGGGCGGCGAGTCGCGTCCTTGCCACGGATTCGGACGATTGGGTACTTCCTAACATCGCCGTCGAGGTCGCATGCTGCGGTTGACTCCTCACGCATCGTCAGCGACGCGCGACCGGTCCGCCACGCCGACGTGGCGGCCGCCGCGCCCGGACACCGGGGAGAGCCATGGAGCTGTTCCGCAGACTCCGGATCCCGTGGGCGGAGCGGGCGAGCGCCCGCGCCGAGCACGACGCCGACGGGACCGGGGCGGGTCCCGTGCCGGCGGCCCGGCGCGCGGCCGAGCCGGTCGCCGCGCCGGCCAGCCTCGACCCGGCCGCCGTCCCGCGCTACTTCGGGCCGCTGCCGAACCAGGCCCGCAGCCCGCTGCCGGTGGTCGACGCCGACGGCTGCGTGCTGCCCGGCACCGGCATCCGCAAGTTCGTCGACGCGCTGCCCCGCCCCGGCGCGCTCGGCCGCACCGAGCTGGGCGCCCACCTGCCGGTGGCGGTACCGGACACCGTCAGCTATCCGGGCTGCGACTACTACGAGATCGGCCTGGAGCAGTACGCGCAGCGGCTGCACCGGGACCTGCCGGCGACCCGGCTGCGCGGCTACCGGCAGCTCAACCTCGGCACGGACGCCCACGGGCACAACACGGTCGCGCCGGCGGGGCGCCCCTGGCACCTCGGCCCGCTCATCCTGGCCCGGCGCGGCCGGCCGGTCCGGGTCAAGTTCATCAACCAGCTCCCCACCGGCCGCTCCGGCGAACTCTTCCTGCCGGTCGACCCGACCGTCGACGGCGCCGGGGCCGGCCCGCTCGACGGCCCGGCGCCCTACCCGCAGAACCGGGCGGTGCTGCGGCTGGCGGGCGCGCACACCGGCTGGACCAGCGCCGGCAACCCCTGGCAGTGGGTGACGCCGGCCGGGGAGATCACCCCCTACCCGACGGGGCCCGGCCTGACCCACGTGCCCGACATGCCGCCGCCCGGCGCGGGCGCCACCACGCTCTACTACCCGAACGAGCAGAGCGGGCGGCTGTGCTGGTTCCACGACAACACCGTCGGCCTGGCCCGGCTCACCGTCTACTCCGGCCAGGTCGCCCTCTACCTGCTCACCGACCCCGCCGAGGAGCGGCTCGTCGCCGACGAGGTGCTCCCCGCCGACCAGCTGCCCCTGGTGATCGAGGACAAGACGTTCGTGCCGGAGGACGCCCAGCTCGCCGGGGAGGACCCGACGTGGGACCGGGACCGCTGGGGCTCCCGGGGCAGCCTCTGGCACCCGCACGTCTACCAGCCCCGGCAGAACCCGCACCGGGCCGACGGGACGAACCCGACCGGCCGGTGGGACTACGGTCCGTGGTCGCGTACGGGCGACGACGCCGGGCAGCGGGAGCACGGCGGTACGCGGCACCGGGCGGACCCCGTGCCGAACCCGCACCACGACCCCGTCGCCGACCCCGACGAGCCGCCGCTCGCGCCCGGCGTCCCGCACCCCTCGGCGGTGCCGGACGCGTTCGGCGACACCGTGCTGGTCAACGGGATCGCGTACCCGTACCTGGAGGTCGAGCCGAGGACGTACCGGTTCCGGATCCTCAACGCCTGCCTGGACCGCGGCCTGAACCTCCAGCTCTACCGGGCTCGCTCCAACGGGCCGATGTGGGACCCGGACGGCGGGCTGGCCGACGCCGACGCCGGCGAGGTGCCGACGGTGGAGGCGGTACGCGCGCCGGAGCGGCCCGCCGGCTGGCCGACGGACGGGCGCGACGGCGGGGTCCCGGACCCGCGCGCCGCCGGCCCGGAGCTCGTCCAGATCGGCAACGAGTGCGGCCTGCTGCCCGCGCCGGTGGTGGTGCCGAACCGGCCGGTCAGCTACCGGTACGACCGGCGCGACCCGACCGTGCTCAACGTCGACGCGCACGCGCTGCTGCTCGCCCCGGGGGAGGCGGCCGACGTGCTTGTCGACTTCTCCACCGTCGCGCCCGGCGGCACGCTGATCCTCTACAACGACTGCCCGGCCCCGCTGCCCGGCTTCGACCCACGCGCCGACCACCACACCGGCGCCCCGGACCGCAGCGCCGAGGGCGGGGCGCCGCCGACCCGCCCCGGGTACGGTCCGAACACCCGCACCCTGCTCCAGTTCCGGGTCGCCGGCACCCCGGCGCCGCCGTACGACCTGGCGCGGCTGCGCGAGCGCCTGCCCGAGGCGTACGCGGCCAGCCAGCGCCCGCCGATCGTGCCGCAGCCGGCGTACGACGTGGCGTTCGGCACCCGGACCGCGCGCGACACGGTGGTCCCGGTGCACGCCGCGACGGTCAGCTTCGTCCCGGCCGGCTCCGCCGCCCCGGTGCTCCTGCCGCTGGAGGTCAAGGCGGTGCAGCAGGTCTTCGAACCGGACCACGGCCGGCTCGTCGGCCGGCTCGGCGTCGGGCACCCGCACGCCGGGCCGCTCTCCCCCACCGTCCTGCCGCTCGGGCCGACCGACCCGGCCACGGAGGTGCTGCACGTCAGCGATCCGGCCGTCGCGGTGGGCGGGCCCGGCGACGGCACCCAGCTCTGGCGGATCCGCGGCAACAGCCGGCAGACCCAGCCCGTGCGGTTCACCGGCTGCGACGTGCAGCTGGTCGGCCGGGTCGGCTGGGACGGCGCAACCCGGCCGCCGCACCCGGCGGAGCGGGGCTGGAAGCAGGTCGTCCGGGTCGACCCGCGCGAGGACGTGATCGTCGCGCTCCGGCCGGTCGCGCCGCCTCTGCCGTTCAAGATCGGCGACAGCGTACGGCTGCTCGACCCGCTACGGCCGGCGGGCGCCCGGACCGGCTCGACCCCGGTCAGCCCGGTCGACGGCCGACCCGCGGTCGTGGTGAACCAGCTCGTCAACCTCGGTTGGGAGTACCACTGGCACAGCCAGCTCGGTGGCCACCGGGACCAGGGCATGATCCGGCCGCTGGTGCTGCGGGTGTCGCCCCGGGCACCGACCGGGCTGACCGCGACCCCCGCCCCCGGCTCGGCCACCGCGCTGCCCGCGATCGCGCTGACCTGGACGGGCAACGGGAGCCGACCACCGGCCACCAGCCACCAGCTCCAGCGGGCCACCGACGCCGCCTTCACGGCGGGCCTCACGGCGATCACGGTGGCGGCCACGGCGACCCGCTACACCGACGCCAGCGTCATCCCCGGGGTGACCTACCACTACCGGATCCGGGCGGAGAACGCGGTGAGCTGCTCCACGTGGTCCAACAGCGTGCCGGCCTCGGTGCATCTCGCCGCGCCGGCCGGGCTGACCGCGGCGATCCCGCCGGCCGCGCCGCTGCGGATCGCGCTGCGCTGGGCCAACCGCTCCTTCGCGACCGGGATCGACGTGCAGCGGGCCACCAACCCGACGTTCAGCAGCGGGCCGGGCACCACCGCGATCGGCGTCGGCGACAACCATCTCGACATCGCCGTCGCCCCCGACACCACGTACTACTACCGGGTGCGGACCACCTATCTCGGCGCCTCGTCGGCCTGGTCGACGGTTGCCCGGGCGACCACCCCGCCGGCGCCGGGCCCGCCCACGGGGGTGACCGCCACCGCGACGGCACCCGGGCCGGACACGGCGACGGTGATCCTCGCCTGGGCGGCGAGCACGCCGGCCGCACCGGGCGCGGGGTTCATCGTGCAGCGGGCGCTGGACCCGGCGTTCGGCCTGGAGGTGGCGACCTTCACCGTCACCGGCCGGGGCTTCACCAACACCGGGCTGGCGCGCGGCGTCACCTACCACTACCGGATCCGGTCGTTCAACGTCGTCGGCAGCTCCCCGTTCACCGGCCCTGTCCCGGTGACCACACCCCCCTGACCCCCGCTCCCCCGCGGCCGTGTCCCCGCGCCGCGCCGCGTCGATCATGCAGTTGTGGTGGGGTGCAAAACGCCCGAACAGGTACCGAGCCGGCACCACAACTGCATGATCGACCGTGCAGGAGGGACGGGGCACTCGGAGGGGCGAGGCACTCGGAGGGGCGGGGCGGGGTCAGGGGGTGCGGAGGGGGGCGCCGACGCCGCGGAGCTCGGTCAGGGCCGTGGCGACGCCGTGCAGCAGGTCGGTCGCCTCGGTGAGCCGGGAGGCGGCCGGGTGCGCGGCGTCGGGGTGGGCTTCCCCGGCGACGTAGCCGGCAGCGGCCACGACGAGCCGCTCGTACGCGGTGACGCCCTGCTCCAGCTGCGCGGTCAGGGCCCGGTGCGCCTCGGCCAGCGGCGGCCGGGACTCGGCCGGGGCGAGCCGCAGGGTGCGCTCGACGCTGGCCACCCGGTCGGCCAGGTCCCGCAGCGACCGGTCTGCCTCGGCGGCCTCCAGCACGGCCGGCGAGGCGAGCCCCGTGAGCCGGCCGGTCATCCCGGCGAGGGTCAGGGCGGCCCGGTCCAGCCGGGCCCACGGCTCGGCGGCGCTGGTGCCGCGCAGCGCCACCCGGGAGCGCACCCGGCGGACCTCGGCCAGCACGCCGGGGCCGACGGGGAGCCGCTCCACGGCGGCCACCAGCTTGGCGCGCGACCGGGCGGCGGCCTCGGCCGGGTCGAGCGGCGGCGGCGCCGGCTGGGCCGCCAGCGCCCGCAGGTCGATCCAGCGCCAGGCGGCGAGCACCAGCGCGCCGCCCGCCCCGGCCGCCCAGGCCGCGTCGGGCAGCCCGAGCCCGGCGTACGGGGTCAGCACGGCGGCGGCGCCGCCCAGGCCGCCGGCCGTGACGCTCCACCGGCGTGCGGAACCCCGCAACCGACTCAGGCGCCGGAAGTACCGCGTGCGCTCGTCTGCCACCTCTGCCTCCTCGAACCGGCCGCTCAGCCGGCGGCGGTGGTGTCTCCGGTGCCACGTTCCCGGCCCATGCTGGCCCGGATCTCGTTCAGCCGGGCGGCGGCCGCCGGGTCGGCGGCCGGCGCGGCGGGCTGGGCCTGCTCCGCGGCCGGTCGTTCCTGCTTGCCGCCGAGCTGCTCGCCGGCCATGCTCGACCGGATCTGCTCCAGGCGGGACGAGCCGGCCGAGTCCAGGGTCGACTTCTGGATCTCCAGCATGCGGCCCTCGACGGAGTTGCCGGCCAGCTCGGCGCGGCCCATCGCCGTGGCGTACCGCTGCTCGATGCGGTCGCGCACTTCGTCGAGCGAGGGCGTGTTGGCGGGGGCGGTCAGCGACGACATCGACTCCAGCGAGCGGGCCACGCTCTCCTGCATCTTGGCCTGCTCCAGCTGGCTGAGCAGCTTGGTGCGCTCGGCGAGCTTCTGCTGGAGGATCATCGAGTTGTTCTCGACCGCCCGGCGGGCCTGGGCGGCGGCGGCGAGCGCCTGGTCGTGCAGGGTCTTGAGGTCCTCCGTGGCCTGCTCGGCCGAGACCAGCTGGGTCGCCAGGACCTGTGCGGACTGCTCGTAGCGGCCGGCCTCGGCCTCGTCGCCGCGGGCGCGGGCCTGGTCGGCGAGGACCAGGGCCTGGCGGGCGTTGGCCTGCAACCGCTCGACCTCGGTCATCTGACGGGACAGCTTCATCTCCAGCTGCCGCTGGTTGCCGATCACGGCGGCGGCCTGCTGGACCAGCGCCTGGTGCTGGCGCTGGGCCTCCTCGATGGCCTGCTGGATCTGCACCTTCGGATCGGCGTGCTCGTCGATCCTGGCGCCGAAGAGCGCCATCAGGTACTTCCACCCCTTGACGAACGGGTTCGCCATCTTTGCGTTGTCCCCTCAGTAGCGTCGCTCCGCCTGGACCGCGCCGGGTACTCCCGGCCGGCTCCGGCGCGGCAGTGGCTCCATCGTCCCAGCCGGACGCCACCGGGGCATCCGTACCGGCGAGCGAAGCGAGCGCCGACGCCGTCCGCGATCAAGGGTACGCGGCGGCGTCGAGGGCGACCACGTGGTGAGGAAGAGGGAGTGGATCAGGCGGCGCAGACCACGTCGCGCTCGCTGCCCCTGACCCGGGAGCTGCGCAGGGTGGCCTTGAGCGGGGAGTCCTGGCGGACCTGGACGGCGACAGTGCCGTCCGAGCTGACCTGGTGGACGCCCCGACCCGTGCTCCTGCGGACGGTGACGGGCGCGGCCGGCTCGTCCTGCACCGGCACCAGCACGCCGGGCATCTGCTCGGCGAGGGCGACGGTGTCGCTGACCTCGCGCAGCAGCTCGGACAGGCGCGCACCGAGGGCGTCGCAGATCGCGGCCAGCAGCTCGCTGGAGGGCTCCTTCTGGCCGCGTTCGATCTCGGAGAGGTAGCCGAGGCTGACGTTGGCGGCGGAGGAGACCTCGCGCAGGGTGCGGTGCTGCCCCTGCCGGCGCGCCCGCAGTGCGTCACCGATCACGCGGCGTAGCAGGACCATTCGCACCTCCCCCTGAGGGACACCACTCTTCCAGGCGGCCCGTCCGGCACGTCGAGCCGGACCGGTCGTCGGAGCCTTCCCGCAACCGTACCCGTTGCGGGCCCCCACGACATCCCACCCCGCCCCTCGGATCCTGGGAAGGGGGTCAGCGGCGGCCCGCGCCGGCCGCGTCGGTCCGCCCGCCGTCGGCCCCGGTTGCCCGGCTGTCGGACCCCGCCGCCCCGGCGGCGTCGGTCTGGTGGATCCGCGCGGCGAGCAGCCGCAACGCCTCGACGACCGCGGCCGAGCGGACGTGGTCGCGACCGCCGTCCAGGTCGAGCTGCCGGACCTCGGTGCCGGACGGCCCTGCCACGGCGACGTAGACCAGCCCGACCGGCTTGCCGTCCTGCGGTTCGGGACCGGCCACCCCGGTGGTGGCCAGGCCCCAGTCGGCTCCGCAGCGGCGCCGTCCGCCCTCGGCGAGGGCCACCGCCACGTCCGGGTCGACCGGCCCCCGGTCGGCCAGCAGATCCTCGGGTACGTCGGCGAGCAGCGACTTGAGCTCGGTGGCGTAGACCACCAGGCCGCCCCGGTAGATGCCGCTCACCCCGGCGATCTCCACGATCGAGGCGGCCAGCAGGCCGCCCGTGAGCGACTCGACGGTGGCCAGGGTCTCGTGCCGTTCCGAGAGGCTGTGCACCACGCCGGCCGCCGGGCTGCCGGCCGGCCGCGTTCCGTCAGCGTCACTGTCCATGTCCCGGATCCTTTCCCCGCCCCGCCGGCCCTACTCATCCTTCCCGACGGGCGCGGCTCCGGGCGGGAGAGGGCGGGGCCGGGGCGGGAGAGGACGGGCGGTACGGGCGCCGGGTCAGGCGGCGGGGCGGCGCAGCCGGAGGGCCTGCGCGACGTAGTCGAAGCCGGTGACCAGCGTGACGCCGACCGCGGCGGCCATGATCCACGGGCCGACGGCGGCGAGCACGGCCGGCATGGGCCACAGGTACCACGTGATGGCCAGGATCTGGAGCGCAGTCTTGATCTTGCCGCCCCGGCTGGCCGCGATCACGCCGTGGCGGATCACCCAGAAGCGCAGCGCGGTGATGCCCAGCTCGCGGACGAGGATCACGGCGGTCACCCACCAGGGCAGCTGGTCGTACCAGGAGAGCAGCAGCAGCGCCGCACCGGTGAGGGCCTTGTCCGCGATCGGGTCGGCGACCTTGCCCACCGAGGTGACCAGGGCGAACCGGCGGGCGATCCAGCCGTCGACCAGGTCGGTCGCCGAGGCGACGGCGAAGATCAGGCAGGCGACCATCCGCCAGCCGGCGTGGTCCATGGCGGAGGCGACCACGGACGCCGCGAAGACCGGCACCAGGACCAGCCGCAGCGCGGTGAGCGCGTTGGCCGCGTTCATCACCGGTACGCCGGCCACCACCGGCGCGGGCGTCGATTCCGTCGCCCCGGTCACCGCCGCGCCCCGCTCCGGCGGCCGTGGCGTACCTGGCACCCCACCACGTGGCTCCCCCGCTCCGTCCGGGCCCGCCGTCACCGTGTTGCGCCGGGCGCCGCCGAGATCATCTCATCCGGGACCGCCACCAGGTCCACTCCCTCGGTGCTGGTCACCGTCGCCCGCACCAGGTCGCCGGGGCGCAACGCGGCCAGGTCCACCCCGCCGTCGGCCGGGGCGACGAGGGTGGTCGAGCCGTCGACCTCGGGGGCCTGGTGGGCCGCCCGCCCCTCGACCACGCCGTCGTCGACCGAGTCGACCAGCACCTCGACCGTGGAGCCCAGGCGTTCCTCGGCGCGCTGCGAGCAGAGCTCGTCGGCGAGCGCGCTGAGCTTGTCGTAGCGACGCTTGACGGTGGCGGCGGAGACCTTGCCGGGCAGCCCGGCGGCCTCGGTGCCGTCCTCGTCGCTGTAGTCGAACACGCCGATCGCGTCGAGCCGCGCCTCGGTCAGGAACCGGACCAGCTCCTGGTAGTCGCCGCGCGTCTCGCCCGGGAAGCCGACGATGAAGTTGCTCCGTGCGCCCGCAGCCGGGGCCAGCGCGCGGGCGCTCGCCAGCAGCTCCAGGAACCGCTCGGTGGAGCCGAAACGGCGCATCCGGCGCAGCACCGGCTCGCTGGAGTGCTGGAACGACAGGTCGAAGTAGGGCGCCACGCCGGGCGTGGTGGCGATCGCCTCGACCAGGCCGGGCCGGGTCTCGGCCGGCTGGAGGTAGCTCGCCCGTACCCGGACGATGCCGTCGATCGCGGCGAGCTGGGGCAGCAGCTTCTCCAGCGCCCGGGGGTCGCCCAGGTCCTTGCCGTAGGAGGTCGAGTTCTCGCTGACCAGCACCAGCTCGCGGACGCCGGTCTTGGCCAGCCACTCCGCCTCGGCGAGCAGCTCGTCCGGCGTACGGGAGACGAAGGCGCCGCGGAAGGCGGGGATGGCGCAGAACGCGCAGCGCCGGTCGCAGCCGCTGGCCAGCTTGAGCGAGGCGACCGGGCCGGTGTCGAGCCGGTGGCGCAGCACCTGGCGCAGGTGGGCCGGGGTGTGCTCGTCGGTCTCGGTGACGCCCCGGACCGGGGTGCCGTGGCCGGGCAGCGACACCCCGCTGTCCCGCCGGGAGACAGGGGTGAGGGGCAGCAGCTCGCGCCGGTCGCGCGGGGTGTGCGCGCCGATCCGCTCGCCGGCCACCACCGCGTCCAGCCGGGCGGCGATGTCCGGGTAGTCGTCGAAGCTCAGCACCGCCTGCGCCTCGGGGAGGCTGTCGGCCAGCTCGCGGCCGTACCGCTCGGCCATGCAGCCGGCGGCGACCACCTTGGCGCCGGTGTCGGCGGCGGCAAGCAGGGTCTGGATGGAGTCCTGCTTCGCCTTCTCCACGAAGCCGCACGTGTTCACGACCACCACGTCGGCGCCCTCGCCGTCGGTGGTGACCTGCCAGCCGTCGGCGTGCAGCCGGGCGGCCAGCTCCTCCGAGTCGACCTCGTTGCGGGCACAGCCCAGGGTCAGCAGGGCGACACGGCGGCCGTCGGCGGGGGAAGGGGAGGTGGCAGACACCATCCGAGGGTACCGGGCGGGCGGCCGGCCGCCGCCAACGGCGGGTCGCCGCGCGCTCCCGGTGGCCACGACCGGCTCAGACCGCCGCCGCGCCCACCCCGACCAGCCGGTCGAGCAGGAAGACCTCCGTGCCAGCCAGGCCGGTCGAGCAGAAGACCGACACCTGGTCCGCGCCGGTCCGGCCGGGGACGGCGCCGGCCAGCACCGCGCCCAGGTCGCGCAACCGCCCGGCGTACGCGGGCAGCGTCGCCAGCATCGGCGGGTCGTACGCGGCCGCCTGCGCCGGCGAGTCGGTGACCAGCAGGTCGGCGGCGTCCAGCAGGTCGGTGCCGAACTCGTGCCGGTCGACCTGCTTGAAGCCGACCGTGTTCACGTGGGTGCCGGGGGCCAGGTCGGCGGCGTCGAGCACGGGGCCGACGGCGGTGGTGGCGAGCACCACGACGTCGCGGTCCCGGACGGCGGCCCGCGCCGAGTCCACCGCCCGCGCCGGCACGCCCAGCTCGGCGCGGACCCGGGCGGCGAACGACTCCCGCCGGGCGACGGAGCGGCTGTGCACGGTGACCTCGCGCAGCGGGCGGACGGCGGCGGCGGCCCAGACCTGGGTCCACGCCTGCCCGCCGGAGCCGATCACGCCCAGGGTGGCGGCGTCCGGCCGGGCCAGGGCGTCCACGGCGACCCCGCCGAGCCCGCCGGTACGCCGGGAGCCCAGCTCCTCGCCGACCGCCACCGCCCGGACCGCCCCGGTGCGCCCGTCGTGCAGCACGACCACCTGCTCGCTCTCCGGGTGCCCGAACGTGTCGTACGAGCGGTAGCCGTACCACTCGCCGGTGAGGTGGCCGGCGGTGAGCACCATCCGTCCCCCGCCCAGCGGCGCGGCGGCCCGGGGCGGGGACACCAGGCGGCCGGCGTACGCGGCGAGCAGGGCGTCCCGCATCGCGGCGACCGTGGTGGGGGCGTCCAGCGCGGCGGCGACCTCGGGATCGGAGAAGAGCAGCGGCATACCCCGATACTGCAAGTTGAAGCGAGGTTCACGTCAACCCGTGGTGGCCCGGCTCACCCCGGAAGCCGCCCGGCCGGTGCTACCGTCGGTCGTGGCGGCCCGAGGTCGCCCCGGACGAGTGGTGGGCGTACCCGGTCAGGCCAAGACGCCCCGCGTGTGTGTACCGAACCCACTCCTCCCGGCCCGCTGGTCCGGGCGCCTACGCAGAGGTGATCTTCCATGGCCTGGATCGTGCTGGTGGTCTCCGGACTTCTCGAGACCGCGTGGGCGATCGCCCTCGACCGCAGCGCTGGCTTCACCCGGCTCGTCCCGTCGCTGGTCTTCGTGGTGACCCTGGTGCTCAGCATGGCCGGTCTGGCGTACGCGCTGCGCGAGATCCCGGTCGGCACCGGCTACGTCGTCTGGGTCGGCATCGGGGCGGTCGGCACCGCCCTGGTCGGGATGCTCGCGCTGAACGAGCCGGCCAGCCTGCCCCGGATAGCCTGCCTGCTGCTGGTGGTCGCCGGCGTCGTCGGCCTGAAGGTCTTCCACTGACCGGCGTCCACAGGGGCGAGGCGTGACGGACGACCACAGTGGGTAGAGCTGTGCCTGGCACCGGAAAGGCTCTCACCCACGGAGGCAGACATGGCCAACATGCACTCGACCGCCCGCCCGCGCACCAACGCCGCCCGCATCTGCACCATCGTGGGCTTCGTGTTCGCGGTCCTCGCGCTCCTGCTCAACCCGCTCATCTTCGGCGTGATCGGGCTGGTCCTGGGCATCGTCGGCGCCGTGCTCGGCGACAAGCCGCTCGGCTGGTACGCCGCCGCCGCCAACGTGGCCGCCATCGTGGTCAGCATGCTGATCATCAACGCCCTCGTCAACAACTGACCCCGCCGCTCCCCCAGCGGAGACCGGGCCCGCCGGCGTGCCGGCGGGCCCGTCGCATGTCCGGCCGGCGGCCCGTCGCGTGTCTGGCCGGAGTCCTAGTCCTCGCCGCCGCGCAGGCCGACCAGGACCTCCTCCAGCTCGTCCGGCTTGACCAGCACGTCGCGGGCCTTGGACCCCTCCGACGGGCCGACCACGCCCCGGGTCTCCATCAGGTCCATCAGCCGCCCCGCCTTGGCGAAGCCGACTCGCAGCTTGCGCTGGAGCATCGAGGTCGAGCCGAACTGCGAGGTGACCACCAGCTCGACCGCCTGCACCAGCAGGTCGAGGTCGTCGCCGATCTCCTCGTCGATCTTCTTCTTGCCGGCGTCCGGCGCGACGAGCACGTCCGGGCGGAACTCCGGCTCGCGCTGGTCCTTGCAGAACTTCACCACGTCGGCGATCTCGCGCTCGGTCACCCAGGCGCCCTGGATCCGGATCGGCTTCGAGGCGCCCATCGGCAGGAACAGGCCGTCGCCGCGGCCCAGCAGCTTCTCCGCGCCCGGCTGGTCGAGAATGACCCGCGAGTCGGCCAGCGAGGAGGTGGCGAACGCCAGGCGGGACGGCACGTTGGCCTTGATCAGGCCGGTGACCACGTCGACCGACGGGCGTTGGGTGGCCAGCACCAGGTGGATGCCGGCCGCGCGGGCGAGCTGGGTGATCCGGACGACCGAGTCCTCCACGTCGCGCGGGGCGACCATCATCAGGTCGGCCAGCTCGTCCACGATCACCAGCAGGTACGGGTACGGGCGCATCTCCCGCTCGCTGCCCGGCGGCGCCTTGATCTCGCCGTTGCGCACCTTGCGGTTGAAGTCGTCGATGTGCCGGACCCCGTTGGCGGCGAGGTCGTCGTAGCGCATGTCCATCTCGCGGACGACCCACTCCAGCGAGTCGGCCGCCTTCTTCGCGTTGGTCACGATCGGGGTGACCAGGTGCGGGATGCCCTCGTAGCCCGTCATCTCGACCCGCTTCGGGTCGATCAGCAGCAGCCGCACCTCGTCCGGCGTGGCCCGGGTGAGGATGGACACCAGCAGCGAGTTCAGGCAGGACGACTTGCCCGCGCCCGTCGCGCCGGCGATCAGGATGTGCGGCATCTTGGCGAGGTTGGCCACCACGTAGCCGCCCTCGATGTCCTTGCCGAGCGCCACCACCATCGGATGGTGGTCGCTGGTGGCGGCCCGCGACCGCAGCACGTCGCCGAGCGCCACGTTCTCCGGGTCGGTGTTCGGGATCTCCACCCCGACCGCGCTCTTGCCCGGGATCGGGCTGAGGATCCGCACGTCCGGCGACTTCACCGCGTACGCGATGTTGCGGGAGAGCTGGGTGATCCGCTCGACCTTGACGCCCGGGCCCAGCTCCACCTCGTAGCGGGTGACGGTCGGCCCGCGGGTGAACCCGGTGACGGCCGCGTCCACACCGAACTGCTCGAAGACGCCGGTGAGCGCGACGATCACCTCGTCGTTGGCCTTGCTCCGGGACTTCGGGGCCGCGCCACTGCCGAGGATGTTCGCCGGCGGCAGCGTGTAGTCGCCCGCCAGCCCGGTCAGCGCGAGCTGCTCGGCCCGCGTCGGGGCGGGCGAGTGCTCCGGCGGCTCCGCCGGCTTGCGGGTGGCCGGAACCCGGCCCGGGGGCTTGCGGGGCAGCACCAGGGTCTCCTGGAGGTCCACCCCGTCGAGGTCGTCGTCGAACTCCGCCGGGTCGGGCGGCGGCGGGGCCGCCCGCTTCGCCGGGCGCTTACGGGGCGCCGGCCGGGCGGGCTCCTCGGCCGTCTCCTCCTCCACCACCGGCGGGGCGATCCGGGTGCCGAACAGCAGGCCGAGCCGCTCCGGGACCTTGTTGATCGGGGTCGCGGTGACCACCAGCAGGCCGAAGACCAGCAGCAGGATCAGCAGCGGCACGGCCACCCAGGCGGTGACCGCCCGCTCCATCAGGCTGCCGACGCCGGCGCCGACCAGGCCGCCGGCGAAGTCGCGCTGGCCCGCGTCGGCCGGGTCCTGTCCGATGTGCAGCATCGCGGCGGTGGCGACCAGCATCGAGGTCCAGCCGACCAGGCCCCGGCCGCGGTGCTCGGGATCGACGGGCTCGCGCATCAGCCGCCAGGCGCCGATCATCAGCAGTACCGGCACCACGACCGAGATCGCCCCGAGGAAGAGGCGGAAGGTGTCGGCCAGCCGCGCGCCCACCGGGCCGGCGCCGGAGAACCAGAGGGCCACCGCGCTGAGCAGGGCGATTCCGAAGACCAGCAGGCCCGCGCCGTCGCGGCGCTGCTCCGGGTCGAGCCCCCGGGCGGAGCCGGCCTGCCGGAACGCCCAGCCGAGACCGTGCGCCATCCCCATCCACAGTGCGCGGACCGCCTGCCCGACCATCGGGCCCGGGCCGGACCGGGCCGCCGGCCGCCGCCGGGGTGCCGCCCGGCCGGCCTTCTTCGCCGGCTGACGGGCACGACTGTTCGTGGTGCCACGCGGCGACGCGCCGCGCCGCCGGCTCGCCTGAGAGGTACGGCCCGCCATAGCATCAACCTAATGGCGTGACCCGGCAGATCGCCGCCTTTCCGGGTCGTGTCCGCGTGTCGCAGCGCGGGCCCCGCCGCGTCACGTGATATCTGCCTCAGAAGGGTTGCCCCCATGGCATCGCCGGGAACCGAGGACGGTCGGGACGGTCACCTGGCCGGGCACCCGGGGACGCTGGAACCGCTGACCGGCGAGCTGATCGCCGCCGTGCTGCACAGCCGGGGATACCGGGTCCAGGCCGACGCCGACGGCGACCTGGTCGGCCGCTGGGACGACAGCCTGATCTGGTTCCTGCGCCCCGGCGCCAACGGGGAACTGCTCCAGGTCCGCACCCTGACCGCGCCGGCGTTCCCCATCGAGTACGTGCCGGCGCTGCACGCCTTCTGCAACGCGTGGAACCACGACCGGCTCTGGCCGAAGGCCTTCGTGCACGTCGAGGACGACGGGCGGGCCCGGATCTGCGGCGAGGTCATCACCGACCTGGAACGCGGCGTCACCGCGCACCAGCTCGACCAGCTGCTCGACTGCGGCATCGCCACCGGCTGCCAGCTCGCCACCGAGGTGGCCCGGCTGCCCGGCGGGGTGGTGGCGTGACGGGCCGCGGCGGTGACCTGGCCGGTCGCGGCCTCGACCCGTTCGGGCTGCCCGGCTGGTGGAGCGGGCTGCGGCGCGGGGGCCGGGGGTCCGACCCCGCGCTGGCCGAAGCGCTCGCCGACGCCCGCGACACCCCCGACGGCGAGGCCCGCAGCACCGAGCTGGAACGGATCGCCGCGCACGCCGACGCCACGGGTGACGACCGGACGGCGCTGGCGGCCAGGTTCGCGCTCATCGAGGCGTACCTCCTGCACGGGCAGCGGTGGCGGCTGGTCGAGCCGGTGCGCCGCTGCCTCGCCACGGTGGAGCGCCGCCCCGACCTGCTGGCCGAAGACCAGGCCGAGCCGCTGCGACGCTACCGGCGCTACGCGGTCGAGGCCCTGCTCGGCTCGCCCCGGGTCGGGCTGGACCAGGCCCGGTCCATGCTGGACGACCTCGCCGCGCGCGCCGCCGACGACCCGGCGGTGGTCGCCGAGCTGCGCTGCCGCATCGCCGACCACCTCGGCGACGAGCCCACCGCCCGGCGGTGGTACGACCGCTGGTCGACGGCCGATCCGGGGCCGGTCGGCGGCTGCCCGGACTGCGCGGCGGCCCGACGGGCGGAACTGCTCGCCGGCTGGGGCGACCACCGGGCCGCGCTGACCGCCCTGCCCGACTCCCCACACGGCGACGTCGACTGCACCGAGCAGCCGGAGCGGACGCTGGTCGCCGGGCTGCTGTCCTGGCTGCGGACCGGCCAGCCGGAGCGGGCGGCCGAGGCGCACGTGCGGGCGTACCGGCGGCACCGGCGGGAGCGGGCCGCCTTCCCGCTGCTCGCGACGCACCTGCGGTGGTGCGCGCTGGCCGGGCACCCCGCCCGGGGCGTCGACGTCCTCGCCGAGCAGCTGCCCCGGCTGGACCGGCCGCACGACGACCTGTCCGCGATGGAGTTCGCCGCCGCCGGTGCGCTGGTCTGCGCCCTCGCCGTGGAGGCGGGGCTCGGCGGGCGGACGGTGCACCGCCCGGCGTACGGGGTGCGGCCGGCCGCCGAGCTCGACGTGGCCACGCTGGGCGCCACCCTGCTCGGGGTGGCCACCGCGCTGGCCGGCAGCTTCGACGCCCGCAACGGCACCGGCCACCAGTCCGGCCGGATCGCGTCCTGGCTGGCCGAACGGCCGGCCGCCGCACCGGTGCCCCTGCCGCCCGACGACGACGCCGACGACGCCGACGACCCGCCCGACGACGTCCTGCCGGACGGGGAGCCACGCCCGCTGAGCCTGGCGATGATCACCGCCGAGCTGGACCGGCGCGGGGACCGGTACGCGGTGGACGACCGTGGCGCCGTCACGGGCCGGTGGGGCGAGGCGCTGATCCAGTTCCGGCGCGCCGGCGAGCGGGGCGAGATCCTCCAGGCCCGGTCCGTGGCGAACCGCCGGCTGCCGGCTGACCGGCTCGCGGAGGCGTACGCCTTCTGCAACGCCTGGAACCACGACCGGCTGTTGCCGAAGGCGTACGTGCACGAGCGGGAGGGCGAGCTGCTGCTGGCCGGTCACGTCGCCACCGACCTGGCGCACGGGGTGGCCCCGGCCCAGCTCACGGTCCTGCTCGACGCGGCCGTGGACACCGCCGTCGCGTACGCCGAGGCGGTCGCCGCCCTGCCCTGACTGCCGGGCCGGGCGGCGGCTCACCGGTGAGGTCCGAAACCCGCCGGACGATCTCCTGCCGCCCTGCTGGACTGGCACCATGACGACGACGCACCACCAGCGCACCGCCCTGCTCCTGCACTCCCTGCACCGCCCCGGCGCCCCGCTCGTCCTGCCCAACGCCTGGGACGTGGCGAGCGCCCGGATCGTGGCCGACTGCGGCGCGGCGGCGGTCGCCACCACCAGCGCCGGCGTCTCGTGGAGCCTGGGCGTCCCGGACGGGGACGAACTGGACCGCGAGCGCGCCCTGGCGGTGGTCGCCCGGGTCGCCGCCGCCGTCACCGTCCCGGTCACCGCGGACATCGAGAGCGGGTACGCCGCCGACCCGGCCGGGGTCGCCCACACCGTGACCGGCGTGCTGGCCGCCGGCGCGGTCGGCGTGAACATCGAGGACGCCGCGCCGGCCGGGACGTCCCCGCTGCGCCCGGTCGACGAGCAGTGCGCCCGGATCCGGGCCGCCCGGGAGGCGGCGGACGCGGCGGGGGTGCGGCTCTTCGTCAACGCCCGCACCGACGTGTTCCTGCGGGCGGTGGGCGACCCGGCGGAACGGCTGGCGGAGACGCTCCGCCGCGCGGTCGCGTACCGGGCGGCGGGCGCGGACGGGATCTTCGTGCCGGGCGTGGCCGACGCCGAGACCATCGGCGCGCTGGTCGCCGGCATCGAGGGGCCGGTCAACGTGCTCACCGGGCCGGGTGGGCTTCCCGTCGCCACGCTGGCGGGGCTTGGCGTGGCCCGGGTCAGCCTCGGCTCGGCGCTCGCCGAGGCCGCGTACGGGCTGGTCCGCCGGGCCGCCACGGAGGCGCTGCGCTCCGGGTCGTACGACTCGCTGGCCGGCGCGATGGGCTACGGCGAGTTGAACGCGCTGCTGGCCTGACGCGGGCCGGCCGGCGACTCGCCGGCCTGCTCGACACGACCGTGGACGCGGCCGACGGGTACGCCGAGCCGCCCTGACGGGCTTCCGACACCGTGCAACCGGAGGCTGGTCCGGGTGGTCTCTCCATCACCGACACCGAGTCTCGGGAGTTCACGATGACGCATCCGTTCCGCGCCGGCGCCGTGGCGGCCACCGCCCTGCTGGCCCCCGCCCTGTTGGCGCTGGTCGCCCCCGCCCCGCCCGCGTCGGCACACGACCCCACACCCACCCCGACCACGACCACGGCCGCCGAGCCGACCATCGTCGCCCGGCCGGATCTGGTCTTCCTCAGCGGCGACCCGTGGCACCCGGCGGGGCCCCTGGAGGTCTCCGTCAGCAACGTCGGAAAGGCGGCGGCGAAGGGCTTCTTCGTCCTGCGTCTGCCGGCCGGGCTGACCGTGACCTCGGGTGGCGACTGCCGCGGCGCCGGGTCGCCCCAGACCTGGGTCTGCGGTGGCACGCAGGTGCCGGCCGGTGGTCGGCAGGTGTACCGGCTGGCGCTGAGGGCGACGGCGGCCGAGCCGGTCTTCGGCGTGAGCAGCTGGGGATCCGTCGCCGGCCGGGACGCCGCCGGTGGCACGGAGGGCCCCACCGACTTCCGCGTCAACTGGCCGGACCGGACGTCGCTGCGGCTGCGGGCCACCGCCAGCCCGGTCGTCGACGCGTCGATGGGGGTGACGGCCCGGGTACGCAACACCGGCACCTTCACTCTCGGCGGCTACTCGCTGAACCTCGTCCCCCCGAAGGGTGTGCAGGTGATCTGGCCGCTGTGCTCGGACAGCGGTCGGATGGCCGGCAAGGGCTGCGAGATCATCCGGTCCGGCGAGCTGAAGGCGGGCGCCACGGACACGGTGCACATCCGCCTCGCGGTCAGCGAGAGGGCGGGGAGCATCCGCCTGTATCTCGCGCCCACCAACCGGTACACCAACAAGGACACCTCGGTCACCGTGCCCGTGCCAGGCGGCACGGGGGGCGGCGCCCCGACGACTCCGCCGGCGGCGACGCCGAGCGTCACGTCCACGCCGAGCGCCACGTCGGCTCCGAGCGCCACGTCGGCTCCGAGCGCCACGTCGGCTCCGGCGACGCCCGCCGGGGATGGGGCCGGGCTGCCCCGCACCGGTCCGGCCGGCACCACGTACGCCCTGTTCGGTGCGGCGCTGCTGGCCCTCGGGGCCGGCCTGCTGCTGCTGCGCCGCCGGCTCGGCCGCCGCTGAGTTCCGCTGGCCGGGGCCGGTCCTCCGGATGGGCTCCGGGTCGGTCGCCGACGTGCACGGGGATGTCGGCGGCCGGCCGGTCGCGGTGCCGCAGGGGTGCGCCCCCGGACCGGCCCGCCACACGGCGACGCCCGCCGGCACACGGGGTGCGGGCGGGCGTCGCGGCGGCGCGGGGTCAGACCTCGACGACGGTGGGGACGATCATGGGCCGACGGCGGTACGCGTCGTTCACCCACCGTCCCACGGTGCGCCGGACGATCTGCTGGAGCTGGTGCGGATCGGTGATGCCGTCGGAGGCCGCCCGGTTCAGGGCCTCGGTGACCAGCGGGATCACCGGGTTGAACGCCTCCGGGTCCTCGGAGAAGCCCTTCGCCGACAGGGTCGGGCCGCCCACCACCTTGCCGGTGACCGAGTCGACCACCACGGTGGTGGCGATGAATCCGCCGTCGCCGAGGATCCGGCGCTCGGTGAGCAGCGACTCGCTGACGTCGCCGACGGCGAGGCCGTCGACGTAGACGTAGCGGCTCTTCACGTGACCGACCAGGCTGGCCCGGCCCTCGACGAGGTCGACGACGTCGCCGTCCTCGCAGAGCACCACCCGGTCGGCGGCGACGCCGGACTCGATGCCGAGCCGGGCGTGCGCGCGCAGGTGCCGCCACTCGCCGTGCACCGGCATCAGGTTGCTCGGGCGGACCACGTTGAGCAGGTAGAGCAGCTCGCCGGCGGGGGCGTGGCCCGAGACGTGCACCTTGGCCACGTCCTTGTGCACCACCACGGCGCCGGCCCGGGCCAGTCGGTTGATCACCCGGTAGACCGAGGTCTCGTTGCCGGGCACCAGCGAGGAGGCGAGCACCACGGTGTCGCCGGGGGCGATGGTGATGTGCCGGTGGTCGCCGCTGGCCATCCGCCCCAGGGCGCTCATCGGCTCGCCCTGCGAACCGGTGGACATCAGCACGATCTGCTCGGGCGGCAGGGTCGTCGCCTCTTCCAGCCCGACGACCAGCCCGGCCGGGATGTTGAGCAGCCCGAGGTCGCGAGCGATGCCCATGTTGCGGACCATGGACCGGCCGATCAGGGCGACCTTGCGGCCGTGCTCGCCCGCGGAGTCGAACACCTGCTGCACCCGGTGCACGTGCGAGGCGAACGACGCGACGATGATCCGCCCCTTGGCCTTCGCGAAGATCGAGTCGAGCACCGGCCCGATCTCCCGCTCGGGCGTGACGAAGCCGGGGATCTCCGCGTTGGTGGAGTCCGAGAGCAGCAGGTCCACGCCCTCGGCGCCGAGCCGGGCGAACCCGGCCAGGTCGGTGATCCGACCGTCCAACGGGAGCTGGTCCATCTTGAAGTCGCCGGTGTGCAGCACCAGGCCGGCCGGCGTGCGGATGGCCACCGCGAGCGCGTCGGGGATCGAGTGGTTGACCGCGAAGAACTCGCACTCGAACGGGCCGAGCCGCTCCCGGCCGCCCTCCCGCACGGTCAGCGTGTAGGGCTGGATCCGCCGCTCGGCGAGCTTCGCCTCGACCAGGGCGAGGGTGAACTGGGAGCCGACCAGCGGAATGTCGGGCTTGTGCGCGAGCAGGTAGGGAACCGCGCCGATGTGGTCCTCGTGGCCGTGGGTCAGCACGATCGCCTGGACGTCGTCGAGCCGGTCCAGGATCGGACCGAAGTCGGGCAGGATCAGGTCGACCCCGGGCTGCTCCACGTCGGGGAAGAGCACCCCGCAGTCGACCACCAGCAGCTTGCCGTCGTACTCGAAGACGGTCATGTTGCGACCGATGGCACCGAGCCCGCCGAGCGGGATGATCCGCAGCCCACCCTCCGGCAGCGGCGGGGGAAGTTCCGCATCGATGTGCGCCTCGGTCACGCGTCCACCTCATTCTGCGACGCCGTCACTCGGCGTCCGTCGTGTCGTTCGATCATTCGGGCAGCTCCAGGCCCGCCGCCGCGCAGTCCGCGCGGAGTTGGGCGATCTCGTCGTCGGTCGCGTCGACCATCGGCGCGCGCACCGGCCCGGCGGGCTTCCCGGCGGCCACCAGGCCCGCCTTCACCAGGATCACGCCCTGGGTACGGAAGATGCCGGTGAACAGCGGCAGCAGCCGCCGGTGCAGGCTCAACGCGGTGGCGGTGTCCCCCGCGTCGTACGCCTCGATCATCTGCTTGGTCAGCGCGCCCGTGAAGTGGGTCGAGGTGCCGACCACGCCCACGCCGCCCACGGCCAGCGAGGGCAGGGTGAGCGAGTCCTCGCCGCTGTAGAAGGCGAGGTTCGTCCGGCTGGTGACCCAGCTCGTGGCGGTCAGGTCGCCCTTGGCGTCCTTCACCGCGACGATCCGGGCGTGTTCGGCCAGGCGCACCATCGTCTCGGTGTCGATCGGCACGCCCGCCCGGTGCGGGATGTCGTAGAGCATCACCGGCAGCCCGGTGGCGTCCGCGACGGCGGTGAAGTGCCGCAGCAGGCCGCTCTGCGGCGGCTTGTTGTAGTAGGGCGTGACCACGAGCAGGCCGTGCGCGCCCGCCTTCTCGGCGGCCGTGGAGAGCTCGATGGTGTGCCGGGTGTCGTTGGTGCCGACCCCGGCCACGACCTTGGCGCGGTCACCGACGGCTCCCACCACGGCCCGGATCAGCTGTTCCTTCTCGGCCTCGGTGGTGGTCGGCGACTCGCCGGTGGTGCCGTTGACCACCAGCGCGTCGTTGCCCTGCTCGTCGACCAGGTAGCTGGCGAGCCGCGCGGCGCCGTCGAGGTCGAGCGAGCCGTCGGCGGTGAACGGGGTCACCATGGCCGTGAGGACTCGCCCGAAGGGGCGGGACACCGCCCGGGCGGACGTGTCAGGGTGGTCGTGCGTCATGCCACCAACCTAGCGGACGACCACCGGCGCCCCGCCGGGGAAGCCCTCAGGACAGCTCGGCGTGCGGGCTCGCCGCGACCTCGGTGCCGTCGGGCAGGGCCGAGATGACGAAGTCGGCGAAGACGTTCGGGGCGACGCCCTGGAGCTGCCGCAGGCACTCCACCGCCAGCTCACGGATCTCCACGTCGGCGTGCTCGGTCGCGCGCATGGCGATGAAGTGCCGCCAGGCCCGGTAGTTGCCGGTAACTACGATGCGCGTCTCGGTGGCGTTGGGCAGCACCGCGCGGGCCGCCTGGCGGGCCTGCTTGCGCCGCAGTGTGGCGTTCTCCACGTCGGCGAAGCGCCGTTCCAGCCCCTCCAGCAGCTCGTTGTACGCGCGCACGCTCGCCTCGGCCGCCTCCACGAACTTCTTGTGCAGCTCCGGGTCGTCGGCGATCACCGAGGGCTCGACCATGGCGGCGTCGCGCTCCGGCACGTACCGCTGGGAGAGCTGGGAGTACGAGAAGTGCCGGTGCCGGATCAGCTCGTGGGTGAACGAGCGGGAGACCCCGCTGAAGTAGAAGCTGACCGAGCCGTGCTCCAGCACGCTCAGGTGGCCGACCTCCAGGATGTGCGCGAGGTAGCCGGCGTTGGTGGCGGTGGCCGGGTTCGGCTTCTTCCAGCTCTGGTAGCAGGCCCGGCCGGCGAACTCCGCGAGGGCCTGGCCGCCCTCGGCGTCGGTCGACCACGGCACGTCGTCGGGGGCCTCGAAGTGCGTCCACGCGACGAGCTTGACCTGGGGCTGCACCATCTCCGGCATTCCTGGGACTGTAGTGGCGTGGCCCCGGCCCGCCCAAGCCAGGCTCGCCCGGTGCAACGTCGATCACGGTGCAATGTCGATGACGGTGCACTGTCGATCACCCGGCTGAGCTGTCGATCACGCGGCCGGGTGATCGAACACGCGGGGCGCGCATCGTTCCGCTGTCGGACGCCGGGCCTGGCGCACGGCCGGCCGGCGTCCCCTCCCGCGCGCTGTCGAGCTGAATCGTTCACGACATCGGCGAGCAGCGACGAGTCGTGGAAACGCCGGGCCGACCGCGGGCGCTCGGGAGCGACCTCGGTCGGACGCCCCGCCGCCGGCAAGCCCGACCGAGTGCGGCCTCAGCGCGCACCACGACCGGCCACACCCGCCGCCAATCGGCCCGACCGCAGAGCGAAGGGCCTTGGCGGCGTGATGTCGTAAACGACTCAGCTCGACAGGACGCACACCCCGAGACGGCTGAGGCGTCCCGGCCTCCTACGGTGACGCCCGGCGCGGCCGGCGACGCAGGCAGGGCGAGCGGCCGGCGACGCGGGCAGGGCGGCCGGCTGGGCTCAGACGTAGAGGGAGGTGAAGGGTGCCCAGGGCAGGTTGCGCAGGATCGTGAAGGCCAGCCAGGCAGCCAGGAAGACGCCGATCACCCGGGAGCTGATCCGCAGCTCGGGCAGGCGCCAGCCGAACGCCTGCCGGCCCGCCCACGCGACGAAGAGATAGGCCAGGAAGGGCAGCGCGAAGACGAAGAGGAAGTGGTGCCGGGCGGCGGCCGGCAGGTCGGCGTGCAGCACGTACCAGAGCGCGCGGGTGCCGCCGCAGCCCGGGCAGTCCAGCCCCGTGGTGAGCTTGAGCAGGCAGGTCGGCGCGGCGTCGGGCGCCGAGCGGGTGGGGTCGCTGATCAGCGCGTAGCCGATGCCGGCGGCGACACAGCCGAGCGCGGCCAGCGGCACCGCCCAGCGCGGGGAGCGCTCGTAGAGGCGGACGACGAAGCGGGTGAGCCGGTCCGGCTCGGCGACGGGGTAGGCCGCCGCCCCCGGATAGGGCGAACCCGGATAGGCCGCCCCGGGGTAGGGCTGATCCGGATGGGGCGCACCCGGGTGGGGCGGATAGGGCGGACCCGGGTGGGGCGGCGCCTGGTCCGTGGGCCGCCCGTCGGCCGGTGCGGCCGGGCCCGCCTGGGGCGGGGCGTCGAGCCCACCCGTCTGCGGATGCGGCGGGAAGGCCGGTCCGTCAACGCTCGTCACGTCGCTCACCGTACACCGGCCACGCCCGCCAGCGCCGCGGCCAGCGGGGCGGCCAGGTCGCCGGCGGCGGGCGGAGCCACCGCGTCCAGGCCCAGCCAGCCGGCGAGGCGGTGCAGCTCGGCGGCCAGCGCCAGCGCGGTCTCGCCCCGGTCGACGCCCGGCTCGCCCCAGGCAGCCGGCACCAGCAGCACACGGGCCTTCCGGTCGGCCTTCAGGTCGACCCGGGCGGTGAACCGCTCCCCCTGCAGGAACGGCAGCACGTAGTAGCCGTGCACCCGCTGCGGCGCCGGCACGTAGATCTCGATGCGGTAGCTGAAGTCGAAGAGCCGCTCGGTGCGGGCCCGCTCCCAGACCACCGGGTCGAACGGGCTGACCAGGGTGTTGCCGCGCACCCAGCGGGGCAGCCGCGCCCCGGCGTGCAGCCAGGCGGGCCGCCGCCAGCCCTGCACGGCGACCGGCAGCAACTCGCCCGCCTCGACCAGTTCGGCGATGGCCTGCCGGGCCCCCGCCACCGGCAGCCGGAAGTAGTCGCGCAGCTCCGGCTCCGCGGCCACCCCGAGCGACCGCGCGGCGATGCCCACCAGCGCGCGGTGGGCCTCCGCGTCGGTCGGCGTCGGCGCGTCGAGCACGGCGGCCGGCAGCACCCGCTCCGGCAGGTCGTAGCGGCGCGCGAACGACGTGGTGCGGTCGGCGGCCGTCACCTCCCCCGCCCAGAACAGGAACTCCAGCGCCCGCTTGACCGCCGACCAGTTCCACCCCCAGTTGCCGGTCTCCCGGGGCGCGTCGTGCTCGATCTCGGCGGCCGTGAGCGGCCCCCGGGCGGCCACCTCGTCGCGGACCCAGGCGACCAGGTCGGGCTGCTCCTGGGCGATCCGCCGCATCCCGCCCCAGGACTCCGAGCGGGCCCGGGCCATCCGCCAGCGCAGCGCCGGATGCAGCCCGACGGGCACCAGCGACGCCTCGTGGCCCCAGTATTCGAACAGCTCCCGCGGGCGGCGGTAGGCGGCGTCGTCGAGCAACGCGGTCGGGTAGGGCCCGAGCCGGCTGTAGAGCGGCAGGTAGTGCGCCCGTTGCAGCACGTTCACCGAGTCCATCTGGATCAGCCCGACCCGGTCGAGCACCCGACGCAGGTGCCGGCGGGTGGGCACGCCCGTGGGCGCGGGATCGGCGAAGCCCTGGGCGGCGAGCGCCACCCGACGTGCCTGGGCGAGCGAGAGCGATTCCGGTGCGGCCATCGTCGGGACCCTAATCCACAGGTACGACACCGGTGCGGACGCTGGACCCGTCACCCGCCGGGGCATAGAACGGACGCATGCTCACGATCCGCCGCGAGGAGCCCGACGACGCCGAGGCGGTCGCCCGGGTGCACATCCACGGCTGGCAGGCCGGCTACGCCGGGATCATGCCCGAGGAGGTGCTCCGGCGGCTCAACGTCACGGCCTGGGCGCAGCGCCGCCGGGACCTCGGCACCGCCGACCCGGAACACCCGTTCACCACCCTGCTCGCCGAGGTCGACGAGAGGCTGGCCGGGTTCACCACGTTCGGCCCGTACCGCAACAACCAGGACCGTGGCGACCTCGACGCCGCGCACGGCGAGGTCGTGGCGATGTACGTCGAGCCGACCCGCTGGGGCGACGGCACGGCGCGGGCGCTGCTGGCCGCGGCGCGCGACGGGCTGGTCGCCCGGGGCTGGTCGGACTACCGGCTCTGGGTCCTGGAGGCCAACCACCGGGCCCGCCGGTTCTACGAGCGGGCCGGGTTGTCACCGGACGGTGAGCGGTCGACCTACCCGGTGCCGCTGGCCGGCGGGCGCCCGCCGGTCGGGCTGGTCGAGCTGCGGTACGCCGGCCGCCTCGACGGCTGACCCGGCGGGCCTCTCCCGGGGCCGGTCGACCGGGTCGGTGTCGCCCACCCGCCGGACCGGCAGGAACGCCAGCAGCGCCAGACTGATCCAGACGTAGGTGTTGCTGCCGAGGAAGCCGTCGAGCCCGGTGAAGTCCTTCTCCCAGGCCCAGACGATCCGGCTGATCAGGAAGCCGTACCCGACGATCGCGGCGCCCAGCAGGACGCGGCGCCGGCGGCTGCCGGCGGGCGCGGCCATCCCGTTGTCGACCAGCAGGATCAGCGCGGGCAGCAGCCAGACCAGGTGGTGCACCCAGGTGACCGGGCTGACCAGGCACATCACCGCGCCCGTCAGCGCCAGGCCGGTCGCCTCGTCGCCGGCGGCCACGGCGGCACGGGAGCGCCAGGCCCACAGCGCCAGCGTGGCGAGCACCAGCGCCAGCCAGGCCAGGGTGCTCGGATGTTCCGGGTTGAGCCGGGCGACCACGCCGCGCAGCGACTGGTTGGAGACGAACGCCAGCTCACCCACCCGGCCGGTGTTCCACAGCGCCTCCGTCCAGAACTCCCGCGAGGCGTCGGGAAAGAGCGCGGCGGCCAGCAGCGTCACACTGGCCGCGGTGGCCATCGAGGTGACCGCGGCGCGCCAGCGGCGGGTGACCAGCAGGTAGACGATGAAGATGCCCGGGGTCAGCTTGATCGCGGTGGCCAGGCCGATGCCCACGCCCGCCCAGCGGTTGCCGGCCGGCAGCAGCCGGAGCAGGTCGATCGCGACCAGGAAGAGCAGCAGCATGTTGACCTGGCCGAAGTTGATTGTCTCGCGCATCGGCTCGTACGCGGCGGCCAGGCAGAGCGCCACGGCGAGGGCGAACCAGCGGGTCCAGCCGGAGCGGCGGGAGACCGGGTCGATCAGCCACCAGAACAGCACGGCGGTGACCACCACGCTGGCGGCCACGCTCACCGCGATCGCCGCCCACCACGGCAGGTACGCCATCGGCAGCATGACCAGGGCGGCGAAGGGCGGGTACGTGAAGCCGTACTGGGTGCCGGGCTTGAGGAAGTCGTAGATCTCCCCGCCGTCGTGCACCCACCAGGTCAGCGCGCCGTAGTAGACCTTGAGGTCGAAGAAGCCGTGCCGGACGGCCGCGACGGACAGGAAGGCGGTCACCGCGACGGCGAGCGTGACGACGCCGACGACCTGCCGGACGGTCCGTGGGGGACCCTGCGCCACCATCGCCTCCCTCGCCCTGCGTAGGCTTCGGTCCCATGGCTCTCGGGTACGTCCGCCCGGCGCGTCCGGAAGACGCCGGCGAGATCGCACGCATCCAACTCGCGACCTGGCGGGTCGCCTATCGCCGGATCCTGCCCCGGCACGTGCTCGACAACCTGGACGAGGCGTGGCTCGCCAGGCGGTGGAGCGCGGCCGTGCAGGAGCCGCCCTCCGGCGCCCATCGGGTGCTGGTCGCCGTCGAACAGGCCGAGCAATCCTATCTGGTGGGGTTCGCCGCCTCCGGTCCGGCCGACGCCGAGGCGCTCGCCCCGGGTGAGCCGGCGGAGGTCCTCGGGCCGGACGTCGCCGCGGTGACGGACCTGCTGGTGGAGCCGCGCTGGGGCCGGCGGGGGCACGGCAGCCGGCTGCTCGCCGCGACCGTCGACCTGTGGCGTGCCGACGGGTTCACCCGCGCGCTGGCCTGGGCCTTCGACGGCGACGCGGCGACCCGGAAGTTCCTCACCAGCACCGGCTGGGAGCCCGACGGCGCGGCCCGCGCGCTGGACGTGGAGGACATGCTCGTCCCGCAGGTGCGGCTGCACGTGGCGGTGCCGGGGGACGCGGATCCGGCGGACGCGACGCCCACCGAGGCGACGCTCCCGGATCTGACGCCGGGTGCGTCGTCACCGATACCGGCGACGCCCGGGGACTGACCTGGCCCGACGGTCACGACCCGGATCGCACCGGGCCGCGCTTTCCGGCCCGCCGGTGCCGGCGATCCGCCGGACACTGTCGGGGGTGTCGCCTACCGTGACCCCATGGTCGCGGTGGCGGCGTCCACGAGAGGGAGGCATCGACATGTTCGCGGACACGATGGCGTGGAGCAGTTTCTCGGTGGACGACCCCGGCCGGGCCGAACGGTTCTACGCCGACACGCTCGGCCTGCGGGTGTCGCGCGACGACGCCATGGGCGGCCTGCTGACGTTGCACCTCGCCGGGGGCCGGGACGTGATGGTCTACCCGAAGGCGGACCACACCCCCGCGGCCCACACGGTGCTCAACTTCCCCGTCGACGACGTCGACCGGGCCGTCGACGAGCTGACCGCGCGCGGGGTGCGGTTCGCGCACTACCCCGGGATGCCCCAGGACGACAAGGGCGTCATGCGCGGCAACGGGCCGACGATCGCGTGGTTCACCGACCCGGCCGGCAACATCCTGTCGGTGATCCAGGAAGGCTGACCAGGTCAGGCTCGGGGCGAGCCCTGGGCGGGCGCAACGAGCTCGACGACCAGTTCCTCGTCCTCCATCGCCCCGGTGGGCACGAAGCCGAGGCTCGTGTAGAGGCGGGCGGCCTGGGTGTTGTCGGGGTGGTAGGAGAGCCGGACGGGGTGACCGCCGTCCTGGGCGCCCAGCCACGCGGCCAGGGTGCGCACGGCCGCCCGCCCGACGCCCCGCTCCTGTTCGGCAGCGTCGACCACCATGCCACCGATCCACCGGGACCCGTCGTCGTCGACGCCCCACATGACGTGCCCGACGACGGTCTCGTCCGCGTACACCGCCAGTGAGGTCCACACGTCGGAGCGCATGGTCAGCAGCAGGTAGCGGGCGGCCAGCGCCGCCACCCACCCGCGCTGGTCGTCGCGCGGGGCGACGTCGGCCACCGCCCGCCAGTTGTCGTCGTCCACCGGGCGCAGGGTCACCTGACGCCCGGCCCGGTCGGAGAGTCCAGAATTGATCATCCGGGCATCCTAGGGATCGTCCGGATACGCCGCAAAGAGTTTGCCCGTCAGTCGAGCAGGGCGTCCAGGCCGACGGTCAGCCCGGGCCGGGTGCGGACCGCGCGGACGGCTAGCAGCACGCCGGGCATGAACGAGACCCGGTCGTACGAGTCGTGCCGGATGGTCAACGTCTCCCCCACGGTGCCGAAGAGCACCTCCTGGTGGGCGACGAGGCCGGTGGCGCGCACGGCGTGCACGCGTACCCCGTCGATGTCGGCGCCCCGGGCGCCCGCGACCTCGTCCTTGGTGGCGTCCGGCACCGGTCCGAGCCCGGCCTCGGCGCGCGCGGCCGCGACCAGCCGCGCGGTGTGCGTGGCGGTGCCGCTGGGGGCGTCCAGCTTGCGGGGATGGTGCTGCTCGACGATCTCGACCGACTCGAAGTGCCGGGCGGCGCGGGCGGCGAACTGCATCATCAGCACCGCGCCGATGCCGAAGTTGGGGGCGATCACCACACCCACCCCGGGCTTGTGGGCCAGCCAGCCACGCACCCGCTCCAGCCGCTGCTCGGTGAAGCCGGTGGTGCCGACCACCGCGTTGATGCCCTGGTCGATGCACCAGTGCAGGTGGTCCATGACGACGTCGGGGGTGGTGAAGTCGACGACCACCTCGGCCCCAGCGTCGGACGCGGCGAACAGGCCGTCGCCCTCGTCGACCATGGCCACCAGCTCCATGTCGGCGGCGGCGTCCACGGCCCGGCACACCTCGACGCCCATCCGGCCCCGGGCGCCCAGCACGCCGACCCGGATCAGCTCGTCCGGGCTCTTCTCCTGCTCGTCAGTCACGGGGCACAACCTATCCCAATCGGGACGCGCGCATCCGGGCGGACCGTCAGCCGCCGGGACGTGCGCATCCGGGGCGCCGGGCAGGAGTGCGGGACGGGTCAGCGCGCGGCGAAGTCGTTCGCGCCGAACGGGCCGACCACGGCCAGCGACATCGGCCGGCTCAGCAGCTCGGCGGCCAGGGTGTTGACGTCCGCCACGGTGACCGCGTCGACCCGGGCGAGCAGCTCGTCGACCGGCATCAGGTGGCCGTAGAGCAGCTCACCCTTGGCCAGCCGGCTCATCCGCGAGCCCGTGTCCTCCAGCCCCAGCACGAACGAGCCCTTGCTCATCCCCTTGCCGCGGGCCACCTCGGCCTCGGTCAGGCCGTCGGCGGCCACCCGGGCCAGTTCGGTCCGGGTCAGCTCCAGCACCTCGTCGACCTTGCCCGGGGCGCAGCCGGCGTAGACGGCGAAGAGGCCGCTGTCGGCGTACTGGCTGGCGTAGGAGTAGACCGAGTAGGCGAGGCCGCGCCGCTCGCGGATCTCCTGGAACAGCCGGCTCGACATGCCGCCGCCGAGGATGTTGTTGAGCACGCCGAGCGCGAAGCGCCGCTCGTCGAGCCGGTCGATGCCGGGGCAGCCGAGGATGACGTGCGCCTGCTCGGTCTCCTTCGGCTCCACCAGCGTGGTGGCGGGCTTCGTGCGTACGGCCGGGGTGGCCGACCGGTGCGGCGCGGGCGTCGCCGGGTCGGTGTCCAGCGGGGTGCCGCGCAGCGCCTGGCGGACCAGCTTGACCACCGTGGCGTGGTCGAGGTTGCCGGCGGCGGCGACGACGATCCGCGGCGGGGTGTAGTGGCGGCGGTAGAAGCCCTGGATCTGCCGCCGGGTCATCGGCGTGACGGTCTCCTCGGTGCCGGAGATCAGCCGACCCAGCGGGTGGTCGCCGTAGGCGGCACGGGCGAAGAGGTCGTGCACCTCGTCGCCGGGCTCGTCGTCGTGCATGGCGATCTCTTCGAGGATCACGCCCCGCTCGGTCTCCACGTCGGCCGGCTCGAGCAGCGAGTCGGCGACCGCGTCGCACATGACGTCGATGGCCAGCGGCAGGTCCTCGTCCAGCACGCGGGCGTAGTAGCAGGTGTATTCCTTGGTGGTGAAGGCGTTGGTCTCGCCGCCCACCGCCTCGATCTCCGCGGAGATCTCCAGCGCGCTGCGCTTGTTGGTGCCCTTGAAGAGCAGGTGCTCCAGGAAGTGCGCCGCGCCGGCCTGCGGGCCCGTCTCGTCGCGCGAGCCGACCGCGACCCAGACGCCGAACGAGACGCTGCGCATCGCCGGGATCGCCTCGGTGAGCACGCGCAGCCCGCTGGGCAGCACGGTACGGCGTACCGTGCCGCCCAGCGGGTCGTCGCTGATGGTGCGGGTCACCGCCCGGGAGGCGCCGCCGGAGCGGGCCGTCCCGGTGCCCCGGTGCGCGGCCCCTGCGGGGCCCGGCGCGGACGCCACCCCCCGTCGATCCGGCGGAAACGGCGCGCTGACGGCCCGACTCACGTGTTGCTCCCAGATCGACGAGGGGTGGGTGATGCGATGGTGCGGTGCGTCAGCTGCGCCGGGTGCGGCGGCGCGGACGCTCGCCGCCCTCGCCACCCTCGCCGCCGCCCTCGCCGCGCTCGCCGCCGCCGCCCGGGCCACGACCGCCCCGGTCGCCGCCGCGCTCACGGTCGCCCCGGTCGCGCGGAGCCCGGTCGTCCCGGTCCCGGCCGGCCGGACGCTCGCCGCCAGCAGCCTCGCCGGCGGCCGGCGCCTCGGCGCCCTCCGGGCGGACCTTGTCCAGGTAGATCTTGCCGCGGGCGTCGATGTCCGCGATCTCGACCTCGACCCGGTCGCCGACGTTGAGGAAGTCCTCGACCTTCTCGACCCGCTTGCCGTCGCCCACCTTGGAGATGTGCAGCAGGCCGTCGCGGCCCGGCAGCAGCGAGATGAACGCGCCGAACGCGGCGGTCTTGACCACCGTGCCGAGGAAGCGCTCCCCGGCCTTCGGCAGCGTCGGGTTGGCGATGCCGTTGATCCGGTCCACCGCCGCCTGGGCCGACGGGCCGTTGGTGGCGCCGACGTAGATCGTGCCGTCGTCCTCGATGGAGATCTCGGCGCCGGTCTCGTCCTGGATCGCGTTGATGGTCTGCCCCTTCGGGCCGATCACCATGCCGATCTTGTCGACCGGGATCTTGACGGTGGTGACCCGCGGGGCGTACTCCGACATCTCGGCCGGGGCCTCGATCGCCGCCTGCATCACGCCGAGGATGGTCTGCCGGGCCTCGTACGCCTGCTGCAGCGCGGCGGCCAGCACGTCCGACGGGATGCCGTTGAGCTTGGTGTCGAGCTGGAGCGCGGTGACGAACTCCGGCGTGCCGGCGACCTTGAAGTCCATGTCGCCGAACGCGTCCTCGGCGCCGAGGATGTCGGTCAGCGTCACGTACTCGGTCTTGCCGTCCACCTCGTCGGAGATGAGCCCCATGGCGATGCCGGCCACCGGCGCCTTCAGCGGCACACCGGCGGAGAGCAGGCCCAGCGTCGAGGCGCAGACCGAGCCCATCGAGGTGGAGCCGTTGGAGCCGAGCGCCTCGGAGACCTGCCGGATGGCGTACGGGAACTCCTCGCGCGACGGCAGCACGGGGATCAGCGCCCGCTCGGCGAGCGCGCCGTGGCCGATCTCACGCCGCTTCGGCGAGCCGACCCGGCCGGTCTCACCGGTCGAGTACGGCGGGAAGTTGTAGTTGTGCATGTAGCGCTTGCGGTTCTCCGGGGACAGGGTGTCCACCATCTGCTCCATGCGCAGCATGTTCAGCGTGGTGACGCCCAGGATCTGGGTCTCGCCACGCTCGAACAGCGCCGAGCCGTGCACCCGGGGCAGCACGCCGACCTCGGCGGTCAGCGGGCGGATGTCGCGCGGGCCGCGGCCGTCGATGCGGACCTGCTCGCGCAGCACCCGGTTGCGCACCTCGGACTTGGTGAGCGACCGGAAGGCGGCGCTGAGCTCCTTCTCGCGGCCCTCGAAGCGACCGCCGAGCTCCTCGGCGACCTTGGCCTTGATGCGGTCGAGGGCCTCCTCGCGGTCGGCCTTGCCGGCGATCTGGAGGGCCTCGGCGACCTCGGCGCGGGCCAGGTCGGCCACCGCCTCGTAGACGTCGTCCTGGTAGTCCAGGAACACGGGGAACTCGGCGACGGGCTTGGCGGCCACCTCGGCCAGCTCGCTCTGCGCGCGGCACAGCTCACGGATCGCCGGCTTCGCGGCTTCCAGGCCGCTGGCCACGATCTCCTCGGTCGGCGCGGTCGCGCCGCCCGCGATCAGGGTCACGGCGTGCGGCGTCGCCTCGGCCTCGACCATCATGATCGCGACGTCGCCGTCCGGCAGCGAGCGGCCGGCCACGACCATGTCGAAGGTGGCCCGGGCCAGCTCCTCCAAGGTCGGGAAGGCGACCCACTGGCCGTCGATGTGCGCGACCCGGGTCGCCCCGATCGGGCCGGAGAACGGCAGGCCGGAGAGCTTGGTCGACATCGAGGCGGCGTTGATCGCCACGACGTCGTAGGGGTGCTGCGGGTCGAGCGCGAGGATGGTCTCGACGACCTGGACCTCGTTGCGCAGGCCCTTGACGAACGACGGGCGCAGCGGCCGGTCGATCAGCCGGCAGGTGAGGATCGCGTCCTCGCTGGGGCGGCCCTCGCGGCGGAAGAACGAGCCGGGGATGCGGCCCGCGGCGTACATCCGCTCCTCGACGTCGACGGTCAGCGGGAAGAAGTCGAACTGCTCCTTCGGCTGCTTGCCGGCGGTGGTGGCGGAGAGGACGACCGTCTCGCCGAGCTGGGCGACGACGGAGCCGGCGGCCTGACGGGCCAGCCGGCCGGTGGAGAAGGTGATCTCACGGGTGCCGAAGGACCCGTTGTCGATCACGGCGGTGCGGGATTCGGTGCCGAGGTTGGTCTCGGTCATGGTGCTGTCGTGCTCCTTCGCATCGGGGGCCCACGACGCGGGGAGCTGCTCAGACGGCCGGTCTTCGATCGAAGCGCCCGGATGGCCGGCGCGAGGCCGGGGTGTCCGGGGGCCACTACCGGAGACCGGTACGCTGACCGGCTCCCTTTTCAGGTGGTCGCGCGGCCCGGTTTTCGTGTGGCGGCGAAGCGGGGGAGCGGCCCGGTCGGGCCACTCCCCCGTCACGTCACCGGCGCAGACCGAGCCGCTCGATGAGCGACCGGTAGCGGTTGATGTCCTTCTTCTGGACGTAGTTGAGCAGCCGACGGCGGCGGCCGACCAGCAGCAGCAGCCCACGGCGGCTGTGGTGGTCGTGCTTGTGCACCTTCAGGTGCTCCGTCAGCTCGGCGATCCGCTTGGTGAGGACCGCGACCTGCACCTCCGGCGAACCGGTGTCGCCGTCGGCGGTCGCGTACTCCGCGCGGATCTTGGCCTTGGCTTCCTGGTCGAGCGCCATGTTCTCCCTGTTTCGTGGGTTGTTCGATGATGTCCGTCGGATCGGTCAGTGGACCGGAAACGGACCGGTACCTCGCACCCGCGGCGTCGTGCAGGCACGCGAGGCCCCACGTCGGTCAGCCGACGTCCCCGCCAGACTACCAGCCCTGCCGGGCGGCGGCCTGTCAAGGGCCGCGACGCGGTCAGCCGAGCACGCGCCGGGTCCGCTCGACGTCCTGGTTCATCTGGGCGATCAACGGCTCGATCGCGTCGTAGCGGATCTGCCCGCGCAGGTGCGCCACGAAGTCCAGCGCCAGCCGCTCGCCGTAGAGGTCGCCGGTGAAGTCGAGCACGTACGCCTCCACCCGCCGCTCCCGGCCGGAGAAGGTCGGGTTGGTGCCCACCGACACCGCCGCCGCCAGGGGCTCGGCGTGGCCCCGGCGCACCAGCCGGGCGGCGTAGACGCCGTCGGCGGGCACCGCCGCGTACCGGTGGCAGAGCAGGTTGGCGGTGGGGAAGCCCAGCTCGCGGCCGCGCTGGTCGCCGCGCACCACCACGCCCTCCACCCGGTGCGGGCGGCCGAGCGCGGCGGCCGCCGCCGTCACGTCCCCCGCGTCGACGCAGGAGCGGATGTACGTGGAGGAGTAGACCGTGCCCGCCTCGGCGACCAGCGGGGCGCCCTCCACGGCGAAGCCGAACGTGCGCCCGAGCCGCTCCAGCAGCGCCACGTCGCCGGCGGCCTTGTGCCCGAAGCGGAAGTTGTCGCCCACCACGACCAGCGCGGCGTGCAGGTGCTCGACCAGGATGTCGTGCACGAACGCCTCGGCGGGCAGCCGGGAGAACTCCGGGGTGAACGGCACCACGCAGAGGACGTCCACGCCGAGCGCCTCGATCAGCTCGGCCTTGCGGGCGGTCTCGGTGAGCACCGCCGGGTGCGAACCGGGGCGCACCACCTCGGCCGGGTGCGGGTCGAAGGTGACCACCACCGACTGCACGCCCAGCTCGCGGGCCCGGGACACGGCGTGCCCGATGGTCGCCTGGTGTCCCTTGTGCACACCGTCGAAGACGCCGATGGTGACGACCGACCGCCCCCAGCCGCCGGGCGCCGCGTCGTACCCCCGCCACCGCTGCATGCCGCTCCTCCCCTGCCTCCGCGGCGGCCCGCACCGGCCGCCGTCCCTCGCTCCCGTCAGGCGGGGGCGAGCACGATCTCCGCGCGGGCCCGGCCGTCCCGCTCGCTGACGATAGCGATCAGCCCGCCGTCGGGGCCGAAGACCGCGTAGGGGCCGGCGATTCCCACCGGGTCGAGCGGACCGCCGTGGGAGAGCACCTTCGCCTCGTCGGCGCCGGCGTCGCGGCGCGGGAAGAACCGGTCGGCCGCCGCCGCCAGCGGCAGGTTCACCACCTCGGGGGCGCGCTGCTCCAGCTGGTCGAGGGTGGCGGCCTCCGCGAGGGCGAAGTTCCCGACGGCGGTACGGCGCAGCGCCGTCAGGTGCCCGCCCACCCCGAGCGCCAGGCCCGCGTCCCGGGCGATCGCCCGGATGTACGTGCCGGAGGAGCAGGTCACGTCGATGTCCACGTCGACGACATCGGGCGCGTCGCGGCGTACCGCCAGCAGCTCCAGCCGGGACACGGTGACCCGGCGGGCGGGCAGCTCGACGCTCTCCCCCTCGCGCACCCGCTTGTACGCCCGCTGCCCGTCGACCTTGATGGCGCTGACCGCGCTCGGCACCTGGTCGATCTCCCCGGTCTGCGCGGCCAGGGCCGCCCGGACCGCCTCGTCGGTGACCTGGCCGGCCGGGGTGGTGGCGATCACGTCGCCCTCGGCGTCGTCGGTGACGGTGGCCTGGCCGAGCCGGACGGTGGCCGTGTAGCTCTTGTGCGCGCCGATCACGTAGGTGAGCAGGCGGGTGGCCCGGCCGACCCCGATCACCAGGACGCCGGTGGCCATCGGGTCGAGGGTGCCGCCGTGCCCCACCCGGCGGGTGCGCGCCAACCGGCGGATGCGCGCCACCACGTCGTGCGACGTCATGCCGCCGGGCTTGTCGACCACGATCAGACCGTCTGTGCTCACGACACCCAAGCCTGCCAGACCGGGCCGGACGCCCCGCCGCCGCCGTACGTCCGCAGCGGCACCGGAGCCGCTCGCCGCTCCGCGCGGCGGCGGAGGCCGCCTCCGATGGTCGGCCGATGTGCCGTCAGCCACTCGGGCGGGATCACGGCGGCGGGGGCGTACGGGATCACGTCCCGGGCGGCCCGGGTGCGAAGATCATGCGCCCTCGACGGACCGTTCACCAAGGACATGCCGATGACCAGTCCCCCACCGGTGGACGAGCCGTCCCCGCCGAGCCGGCCGGCTCCCCTGGCGTCCGGCGACGAGCCGGGGCAGGTTCCGGAGTGGCTGCGCCAGCCGGCCGAGGAGCATCCGGTCGGCGCCCTGGAACGGCTCCGCCTGTTCTGGGAGGAGCACACCCGGGCGGTCACCGCCGTGGTCGGGGGCGGACTGGTCCTCGTACTCCTGCTCGGCGTGGGGTGGTTCGACCTGTGGCGACGGGCCGGGGAGACGCCGCGCGGCTACCCGACGACCAGCCCGCCGCCGGGCGTCTCCGCGACGAGCGACACGACGCCCGCGACGCCCGCATCGCCCGCCGACAACTTCGCGGGCACCCCGGCGGCGGCCTTCGCCAAGGGGGCGGCCGGGATCACGCTGCCGCCCGCCCGGCGGACAGGTGCGTTCAGCGCCACCGAGGTGGCGGCGGCCCTCGCGGACGTCCGCGCGGCGATGCTGCTCGCCCGGCTGGACCGGAAGTTCCTGGCCGGCGGGGAGCTGGACCGGTTCGTGCGGATGTTCGCTCCCGCGACCCGCTCGAGCATGCGAGCCGACTTCCGTGACGACTCCTTCGCCACGTACGCGACCCGGCTGGCCCCGGGTGCCCGGCTGACCGCCGACCAGCCCCGGGTCAAGGGACGGGTCACCTACCGGGCGACCCGGGACAGCGACGGCATCCGGGTGCTGGAGATCACCACCAACTTCGTCTGGGCGTACGCGTTCCGCACCCTCGACCCCACTCCGGGCGCCGGTGTGGTGGTCGTCCACGACACCGTCGTCTGGCACGTGCCGCATCCCGACGACGTCGCGAAGGCGGGCGTCGGGCTCTGGCTCTGGGAGGCGGACTCGTACGCCTCGAACATGGACTGCGCGAAGTTCGACAAGGGTCTGCTGGATCTCGGCGCCCCGAGCTACGGCCTTCCGGTCGACACGGAGGACCCGGACGCGGTGTTCGACCCCGATCGTTCGCTGGACGTCGCAGACACCTGCTGACCCGGACCGGAGCACTCATGACACCCGACACACGACGCGCGCACGACCACCACGCCCCGGTCGACCTCCCGGACTGGATGCGTAACCCCACACCACCGCGACGGACCCTCGGCCGTCGCGTCACCGACCTCGTCGAGCGGCTGCCCGTGCTGCGTGCGGCCCGGCGGTCGCTGTGGCGGTGGCGGGACCGCGACAGGCTGACCGAGTCCCGCCCGATGATCTCGGTGGTCGTGTTCCTCGTCACCGCGATGGCGACGTTCGCCCTGGTCGCCGGGCTCTTCTACTGGCTCTACCTGACCCTGCGCGACACGCTCTGAGGCGGACCCGATGCACACCGACCCGCACGCCGGCACTCCCGGGACCGCCGATCAGGCGCCGCCGGCCGAACGCCCCTCCGCCGCCGACGGGCCGCCGGCCGCCGACCAGCAGCCTCCCGCCAGTGCGGCCGAGGGGCGGCGAGAGGTCCTGTTCGCCGAGGCCGAGCCGGTGCGGCTGCCCGACTGGATGCGGTCGCCGGGGCCGGAACACCAGCCGACCGGGCTGGACCGGGTGCGCTTCTTCCAGGCCCGGCACAACGGCCCGCTGACGGTCGGTTTCGCGTTCGCACTGGCGCTGCTGATGATCGTCGCGGCCGGGTGGATGGTCGTTCAGGTGGCCGACTGGCGTCGCACGGCGACCGTCGCACCGAGCGCGAGCGCGACGCCCGAGCCGATCAGCGCCGTCGGCACCCCACGCGATCTCTTCGCCGGCACCCCGGCGGCGTCCTTCGCCCTCCGGGAGAAGGCGATCGTCCTGCCTGCGGCCACCGCCCAGGGTCCGTTCGACAAGGTCCAGGTACGCGCCGCGCTCGACTCGGTACGGAAGGCGCTCATCGAGAGCCGGCTGGAGACCGCGATGCTGGTCGGCGACACCGAACCCTTCCTCGGCCTGCTGGCGCCAGACTCCCGCGCGGAGATGCGGCCGCACTTCGACAACTCGCGTTTCCTGCACGTCGCCACGAGGATCGGATCCCAGGCGGACTGGGAGTACGACATCCGCGCGCAGGGACGGATCAGCTACCGCGCCAGGACGGTGGCCGGAGTCCGCCTGCTGGAGGTGACCACCGAGTTCGTCTGGACGTACCCGTTCGACGTTATGCGCCGGGCGCCGGCCGGCGCCGGCCTGGTGGCGGTCCGGGACCGGGTGGTCTGGCAGGTGCCGCACCCGAAGGACGTTCCGGCGTCGTCCCGAGGGCTCTGGTTGGCGTCCGCGAAAGCCGTCACCTGGAACGCCGACTGCGCCTGGCTGCGCGACGGCTGGGTGAACGTGATGCAGTGGCTGCCGGACCTGCACGGCCCTCGCGTGCCGGGTGGTGATCCGGGCGACTTCTTCGACCTGGCCGCCCCGATGGCGTCCACCTCGAGGTGCTGAGGCTCAGCGCACCGCGCCGACCACGGCCCAGGCCCCGGAGCGCAGCCGCAGCAGCAGGGCCACCAGCCGGAGCACCACGAAGAGCGTGAGGCCCGCCCAGATGCCGCCGAGGCCGAGGTCGAGCCCGTACGCCAGCCAGATGGCGGGCAGGAAGCCGCCGAGCGCGGCCAGGAGGGTGAGGTTGCGCAGGTAGCGGACGTCGCCCGCGCCGATCAGCACGCCGTCGAGGGCGAACACGACACCGGCCAGCGGCAGCATCGCCACGAACCACGGCCAGGCGAGCATGGCCTGCTCGCGTACCTGCGGATCGGAGCTGAACCAGCCGGGGACCACGCCGGCGCCGGCGGCGACGAGCACGGCGAACGCCACGCCGCAGGCGCCGCCGAGCAGCGCGATCCGGCGGGCCAGGTGCCGGGCCGCGGCGTCCTCGCCGGCCCCGAGGGCGGCGCCGATCAGGGACTGGGCGGCGATGGCGAGCGCGTCGAGCACCAGGGCGGTGAAGAACCACAGTTGCAGGGCGATCTGGTGCGCGCCGACGGCGGCGGCCCCGAAGCGGGCGGCGACGGCGGTGGCGGAGAGGAAGCTGGCCTGGAACGCGACGCCCCGGATCAGCAGGTCCCGGCTGAGCGCCAACTGCTGCCCGATCAGCCTCGGGCGGGGGCGCAGCGAGACCCGTTCGGCGACCAGCGCCCCGGCGAAGAGCACCCCGCCGATGCTCTGCGCGATCACGTTGGCCACGGCGGAGCCGACCAGTCCGAGCCCGGCCGGGTAGACCAGCACCGGGCAGAGCACGGCGGAGAGCACGTTCGGGCCGAGCACGAACATCAGCGGGCGGCGCATGTCCTGCACGCCGCGCAGCCAGCCGTTGCCGGCGGCGGCGAGCAGGAGCCCGGGCGCGCCGAGCGCCGCGACCCGCAGCCACTGCGCGGCGGCGTCGGCCACCTCGCCGGGGCCTCCGGCGAGGGTACGCGCCAACGCCCCGCCGCCGATCTGCATGCCGAGCGCGACCAGCACCCCCACCCCGAGGGCCAACCAGGACGCCTGCACGCCCTCGGCGACGGCGGACCCCCGGTCGCCCGCCCCGAACCGTCGGGCCGACCGCCCCGTGGTGCCGTACGCGACCACCGTGCCGAGCCAGGCGATGAGCGTCAGCACCGTGCCGCCGACGGCGAGGGCGGCCAGCGGCACCCGGCCGAGGTGCCCCACCACCGCCGTGTCCACGAGCACGTAGATCGGTTCGGCGGCCAGCACCACCAGCGCCGGCAGTGCCAGCGCGGCGATCCGGCGGGGCGCGACGGCGCGGGTTTCAAAGGCGACGGATTGGCTCATCGCCGCCGATCCTGGCACGGCCAGGTAAGGATCGCAAGCGGCATGGTTACTTACCAGGAGAGAGGTGGGCGACGGTCACCGCACCGAGCAGGAGCACTCCCCCGACGAGCACCGGCACGGGCAGCGACTCACCCACGATCCAGCCCGCGAGCAGCACGGCGGTGAGCGGCTCCGCCAGGGTGGCCAGCGCGGCGGCGCTGCCGGTGATGCTGCGCAACCCGGCGTAGAACAGGGCGTACGCCACCGCCGTGGTGACCACCCCGAGGTGGAGCAGCAGGCCGATCGGCGCGAGCCGGGCCGGGACGCTGATCCCCTCGGCCAGCGCGATCGGGGCCAGCGCCAACGCGCCGACCGCCGCCGACACGGTGGTGAGCGTCATCGGCGCGACGCGCTGTGCGGCGTGCCGGCTCAGCACCGTGCTGGCGGCGTAGCCCACCCCCGAGCCGACCGCCGCGAGCAGCCCGAGCAGCGGCCGCGGCGCGGTCGTGCCCGGCTCCCCGACCGACACCGTGATCAGCACGAGGCCGAGGACGCCCGCCACCAGGGCACCCAGCATCGTCCGCCCGGGCAGCCGCCGCGCGCGCAGCGACTCCCAGCCGAAGATGAGGACCGGGGCGAGCCCCAGGCTGACCACGGTGGCCACCCCGACGCCGCCCGACGCGACGGCGAGGAAGTACAACGCCTGGTAGCCCCCGAGCCCGATCCCGACGCCGACGAGGGCGACCGGTTCCGACCGCAGCGCCGCGAGCACCGGCCCGAGGCGGCGCGCGAGCAGGGCGACCAGCACCAGCGCGCCGATGGCGAGACGGTGGAACCCGATGGCCGTCGGGGTGAGCGTGGTGGACTCGCGGACGAGCTGCACGGCGACGCCGGTGGTGCCCCAGAGCACGGCGGCGCCGGTGACGTACAGCAGCCCTCGGCGTACGCCGGCCGGGCCGCGGCGCGGGTGCGGAATGGACGGGGACGCGGAGAGGCCAGACAGAGACGTTCGGGACACAGGTGCGCTCCAGGGCGGATCGAGACGCTGACAGGGGACGACGTCTGTCGGAGCGCACGCACGACGAAGAAGAGGCAGGCGTTACCACCTGGGTTCTGCGGCCCCGGTCAGGCGGGCCGCCGTGCGGAGGACCGGCCGCAGTCGCCGCACGCGGGGACGCGACCGGTGGTGGGGCGCTCCGGTCAGGAGCGCGGCGGGGGCAGAACGCCCTGGAACGGCCTCATGCCCGCACCCTAGCGCAGCACCGTCCCGGCGTGCCCCGGGGTTTCGGTGCCCGTCGGCGGCTCGGGCTGGCCGCCGAAGTACTCCGCCATCAGGCGGTCGACCCACTCCGGTTGCCGGACACCTTCCGGGAGGAACTGCCGCATCACCGGCTTGACGTCGAGGACCGGCGTGCCGTCGACCGCGTCCAGTCCCCGTACCCGCAGCTTTCGGCCGCCTGCCGAGACGACTTCGCAGACGGTGCAACCGATCCGGTTGGGCCGTCGCGGACCGCGGTCGGCGAACACCCCGACCTCGGGCAGGTCGACCCGGCCGCGAGGCCGCGACAGCGGCCGGTAGTCCTCCCGTTCGGCGAGGCGGTCGAAGAAGAAGACCACCTCCACGTGGGAGAAGTCGGCGAGCCCGGTGAGACATGCCTCCCCGAAGCGCGGCTCGACCACGATGGTGCTCACCACGTCGCCCCAGTGGTCCGACTCGCCCGCGTCCACCCGCCCGTTGTGAACCCGCCCGATCGGGGTCACGGGGATCGTCGCCCCGGTCGCGAGACACTCGTCGGTCTTCTTCGGGTCGGTCATCGACGGCCTTCCGGTTCGGGTTGGCGCGCGGGAGAGAACGCCGCAGACCGTGCGGCGTTCTCGCCCGCGCGGATCATCTGGTGCGGAGCAGGCGTACCGACAGTGGCGCGAAGACCGCCGTCAGGGCGACGCAGGCGACGAGGATCCAGCCGATCTGCCGGCCGGGCAGGGCCCCGGCCATGAGTTCCCGGGCGGCGGTCACCAGGTGGGTGACCGGGTTGACGTCGACGAAGGCGCGCAGCGGCCCGGGCAGGGTCGCCGGGGTGATGAAGACGTTGCTGAAGAAGGAGAGCGGATACAGCACGGCCTGGGTCACCCCGAGCACGGCACCCGGCGAGCGCATGAGCAACGCCAGCGCCGTCCACACCCAGGACAGGCTCACGCTGAAGGCCACGACGAGCAGCACGGCGGCGGCCACACCGACGACGCCGCCGCCCGGGCGGAAACCGAGCGCGAGGCCGAGCCCCACGACCACCGCCGAGGCGAGCAGGTAGCGCACCACGTCGCCGAGGAGGGCCCCGACGAGCGGGGCGACGGGCCGGATCGAGAGCGTGCGGAACCGGTCGTAGACGCCGCTGGCGACGTCGACGCTCAGAGCGGCACCGGTGGTGGCGGTGGTCACCAGGAGCGTCATGACGAGAATCCCCGGGACCAGGTAGCCGACGTACCTGCCGGTCGAGCCGCCGACCGCGCCGCCGAACAGGTACGTGAACATCACGGTGAACACCACCGGATGGACGGCGACGTCGAAGAGTTGGACAGGGGTACGCCTGATCTTCAGCAGGGCCCGTCGGCCGAACGTCAGGCAGGTGCTCAGCGTGCCCGCCCGGGCAGGACGTGGACGCCTGGCGAGCGCCCCGGGCGACGGCCGGGCGGCGGCGACGGCGACGGGCGCGGTCATCCGGTCTTCCCCCTCGCGGCCGCGTCCACGGTGCTCGGGTGGCCCGTCAGCGCCAGGAACACCTCGTCCAGGCTCGGCTGCCCGAGACCGAACTCGGTCACCGTGATCCGGGCCCGTGCCAGCTCGGTCAGCGCGCGTAGCGCCGCACCGGTGTCCGTCGGCACCTGGACGGTCAGGGCCGCGAGATCGAGGGCCGGCGTCACGGGCCCGCCGAGCGCCTCGGTCAGCAGCCGGTCGGCGGTGACCCGGTCGTCCGGGTCGGCCAGCCGCACGTGCAGCGTCCCGCCGCCGACCGACGCCTTGAGTTCGCTGCTGGCGCCCTCGGCGACGACGGCGCCGTGGTCGATGACGGCGATGCGGTCGGCCAACTGGTCCGCCTCGTCGAGGTACTGGGTGGTCAGCAGGACCGTGGTGCCCTCGGCGACGAGCGCCCGCACGACGCCCCACACGTCGCTGCGGCTGCGCGGGTCGAGCCCGGTGGTGGGTTCGTCCAGGAACAGCAGGTCGGGCGTCACGACGAGGCCGGCGGCGATGTCCAGCCGGCGCCGCATGCCGCCGGAGTACGTCCTGACCAGCCGGTCGGCCGCCCCGGCCAGGGCGAACGCGGCCAGCAGTTCCTCGGCCCGGCTCGCGGCGTCCCCCGGGCGGTGGCCGTGCAGCCGGCCGAGCAGGACGAGGTTCTCGCGGGCGGTGAGGCCCTCGTCGAGCGAGGCGTACTGGCCGGTCAGGCCGATCCGGTCGCGTACCGCGACGGCGTCGCGGACCACGTCGTGGCCGAACACCGATGCGGTGCCCGCGTCGGGGCGCAGCAGCGTGGCCAGCATGCGGATGGTGGTCGTCTTGCCGGCGCCGTTGGGACCGAGGAACCCGTACACCGAGCCGGCGGGGATGCTCAGGTCGATGCCGTCGACGGCCCGCGTCGCGCCGAAGGTCTTCACCAGGCCCGAGGCTTCGACGGCCAGGTGGCTGGAGGACGTCATCGGGCCCAGACGTCCTCGTCGACCAGGTCGCCCTGCTCGGCGGTGACGTCGCGGGCGACGGCGAACGCCGCGGCGGCCTCCGGCAGGCCCGGGGCGCCCGCGAGCGCCGCCCGCAGGGTCTCGGGCGAGTCCCACCGCCACATGTCCACCCAGGTCCGCTCGTCGACGCGGACCAGTCGGGTCTCGGTCGGGCCGTCGTACGCCGCCCGGATCGCCTCGAGGAGCTTCGCGCGCCGCGCCAGCACGGTGTCGGCGTCGGCCGGCTCGGCCGTGAACCTGGTCGTCCGGATGAGAGTCATACCCTTGAGCCTTCCTCTAGAGCTGGTTTTTAGAGTGCGACTCTAGTGTTACAGTAAGGCCATGCAACTGGTCAAGAGCGCCGGCAAGAAGGGCGAGCGGTCGCGGCAGACCCGGCGACGGATCCTCCAGGCCGCGTACGAACTGTTCGTCGACCAGGGTTACGGGGCGACGACCCTGCAGGGCGTCGCCGAGCGCGCCGGCGTCTCCGTGCAGACCATCTACTTCGCCTTCGGCAACAAGCCCTCGCTGCTCAAGGAACTGGTCGACGTCACCATCGCCGGCGACGACGAACCGGTTCCCACGTTGCAGCGAGCCTGGTTCCTCGACGCCGTCGCGGCCGACACCGCAGAGGCGCAGCTACGGGCGCACGTGCGCGGCACCTGCGAGGTGCTCCAGCGGGTCGCGCCGATCATGGGCGTCCTGCGTGCCGCCGGCGGGCAGGACCCGAGCCTGGCCGGCCTGTGGCAGCAGGACAGCGATCCGCGCCTCGAGGTCCAGACCGCCGCGGCGCGCAGCCTCCTGGCCAAACCCGGAGCCCGGGCGCGGCTCTCCGTCGAGGACGCCGCCGACGTGCTCTTCGGGCTGCTGAGTCCCGAGCTGTATCTCCTCTTCGTCCGCGACCGGGGATGGACGCCGGAACGCTGGCAACAGTGGGCCCACGACACGCTGCGCGCACAGCTCTGCGACTGACGCCGGGCCGGAGACGCGGACACTCGGGCCGGGAGGCTGGACGACCAAGCCGGAGACGCGGACGCTCAGGCCGGGGGTAGGGGGTCGAGCCAGCGGGCGCGCCTCGGCGCGGGTGCAGAGCCGGGAGCGCCGGCGAGTGTGTGGCGATCGCGGTGAGCAGCTGCGGACGGGACCGGCGGGGACAGCGCCACACGTACCGGAGGAACTCGACGTCGGTCGTCTCCGGCCAGCCTGCGGGCGGTCGGGACGGCCCGTGGCGCGTTGCGCCCGGCGGCGGCAGAGCAGCCGGCCGAGGCAGAGCAGCCGGCCGAGGTCGCGAAAGACGAGCAGGTCGGCACGGGGCAGTCGGAGTCCGGGCGTGCCTCGTGGTCGCCGTCCAGCACCTACGCCGGCCGGTCGGCGGGTTCGGCGACCGTGGCCCGCCAGCGGGCGTCGCCCTGGGCCACCCAGCCGGGTTGCCAGCACTGCCGGTTCTGGTGAATCTGTGGAAGCGAGCCGGGCTGCCGGTACTGCCGGTCCTGGTGGATCAGTGGAAGGCCGAGCCGGCGGGCGACCTCGCGGGACAGGGTGCTCCTACCGGCGCACGCGGGGACCGTGACGGCCGAGCTGCGCGATTCCGGGGCCGACGGGCGGCGGGCGCACCGGCGCAGTTGTCCGACCTACCGTTGGGCCGGGCGGGAAGCCGCTCGCGGGCCGGGGGCGGCGGACGGCCGCGACCGGAGCCGGATGGGCGGTGACGCTGTCGGCGCGGGACGCCGGCGGCGTCACCGCCGGTCGGCGTCGGTCACTGACGGGTGTCCATGGAGGTCTGCAGCGCGCGGCGCATCTGCTCGCGGGCCTCGTCGGTGGTCTGCGGCTTGGGCTTGCTCGGCATGGTGGTCCCCTTCCAGGGCGTGGGCCGCCGACCGGCGGCAGCCCTCACGGGCGGTCGTGCTGCGCGCCCGGCAGCGGTCCGGGGTCACCGGAGCGGCTGTGGGCAGCGAGAGCCCGGGTCGGTCCGACCCTGGAGGGAGGCGCCACCGGGTGCGGCGACACCGCCCACGGCCAGCGCCGCCACACGACGCCGGCCGATTCCCAAGCTATCGTTCAGTTCCACATGCTGCCCGGTGTTCCCGCGATTTGGACTCATGTTCGTCCGGAGCCGCGCGCGTCACGGGTCCCGGCGGGATGCGGTGGCGCGGTCAGCGGGCCAGGAAGTGCCAGCCCAGCCACCACCAGAAGCCGAACAGGCCGATCCGGCCGACCGGCACCGGGCCCACCTCGTAGCGCATCACGTAGGCGCAGACCTCGCCGATCGTGGGGATCCGCGAGCCCTCGCGGCGGGCCGCCCACTCGACGGCGGCGAAGAGCACCAGGGAAACCAGGAAGCCCCCGATGGCCAGCATCCGCATCATCGCCGCACCAGCCCCCAGAACGCCGACAGCCAGCCCAGCCAGACCGCCGAGCGGACCAGCTGGTCCTCCAGCAGCGGATCGGCCAGCCGCGAGAAGGTGGGAAAGTCGTCCCCCGCCGCCAGCACGAACGTGGTGCCCTCGAAGACCCCGAAGACCACCACCGGCAGGGCCCACCAGGCCGCCGGGGTGCCCAGCCGGCGTGGCGCGGGCCGCCGGGGCACCCGGTTGCTCAGGCCCAACCAGATCAGCACCCCGCCGGTGCCGAGGGTCCAGAGATTGGCCTCGGTCGAGAAGGACGGGAACCGGCCGCCGACCAGCGAGAGGCAGACGAGCACCGGCACGGTGACGGCGGGACGGTCCCAGGCGCGGGGCGCCTCGACGGTGAGGTCGTGGGGCTGTTCCATCCCGCGATTCTCCCCGTACTCGCCGCAACCGGGAAGACGGACACTCCCCGAGCTCTCCCTGATCTTCGGAGTGCCGGGCCCTTCCGATCAGAGCCGGCCGGGGCCGGTCAGCGCGCCGTCGAGCTCCGCGCGGATCCGGTCGACGACCTCGTCGACCGTCCCCGAACCGGTGAAGCCGGCGGCGAAGCGGTGCCCACCGCCGCCCAGCGCGACCGCCACCCGGCTGACGTCGACCGCGCCCTTGCTGCGCATCGACACCGCCCAGTCGCCGGTCGGCGTCTGCTTGACCACGCAGCTCACGTCGGCCTCGGCGGTGCACCGGACCGAGTCGATCAGCGCCTCCAGCACGTACGGGCGCTGGTCGTGACGGGCCAGGTCGTCCTGGGTCGCGTACGTCCACACCAGACCGTGCCCGGCGGCCCCGGCGGGTTCCAGACGGGCCCGGCCGAGCACCTCGCCGAAGAGGCGGACGGCGCCGAACGGCCGGGTGTCGAAGACCCGGCGGGAGATGTCACCGGGCCGGATGCCGGTCGCCAGCAGGCGGGACGCCAGCTGGTGCACCGCCGGGGTGGTCGCCTCGAACCGGAACGAGCCGGTGTCGGTGCTCAGGGCGACGTAGAGACACTCCGCGATCCCGGCGTCCAGCGGGACGCCGAGTCGGGCGAGCAGCCCCTCGGCGACCACCGAGGTGGCCGCCGCGTGCGGGTCCACCAGGTTGATCCGGCCGAAGCGGGTGTTCGACGCGTGGTGGTCGAGCACCAGCGCGGCGCCGGCGGTCTCCAGCCGGTCGACCAGGTCGCCGAGGCGCGACTCGCTGGCCGCGTCGAAGCAGATCACCAGGTCCGGGTCCGGGTACGCCTCCGTCGCCGGTACCAGCAGGTCGAGCCCGGGCAGCCCCCGGAACGGCTCCGGCACCTCCGGCGGGCCGGGAAAGGTCGCCTGCATCCGCCGCACACCCAGCCGCCGCAGCCCGAGCCCGAAGCCGAGCATGCTGCCCAGCGCGTCCCCGTCCGGGTTGACGTGGCAGATCAGCAGCACCCGCCCGTCCGGCGGCAGATCCCGTACGGCCGCGACGCCGGCGGCCCAATCCGCCTCGGTCGGGCCGGAGTCGACCGGTGGCGGCGCCTCGGCGAGGGCGCCACCGGTCGTGCCGCCGGAGGGCTCGGTCACCGCGGGTCCCCGCCCCGGGGCGGGGTCTCCTCGGCGTCCTCGTCGGCGTCGCGCGCCTCGTCGGCGTCCTCGTCCTCGTCCTCGTCCAGCCGGTACGGCTGGGGCTCGCCCGCGTACTCGGCCCGGGCGGCGATGCGCTGCACCTCGGCGTCGGCGTTGCGGGCCTGGGCGAGCAGGTCGTCGATGTGCTTGACCTGATCCTGCACGTCGTCCAGGACGAAGGTCAGCGTCGGCGAGTGCCGCAGCCCGAGCGCCTTGCCGACGGTGCTGCGCAGCATGCCCTTGGCGCTCTCCAGCGCCGCCGCCGTGCCCGCCTGGGCCGCCGCGTCGCCGAGCACCGTGTAGAAGACGGTCGCGTCGCGCAGGTCGGCGGTGATCCGGGCGTCGGTGATGGTGATCATGCCGAGCCGGGGATCCTTGATCTGGCTGCGCACCACCGACGCCACCAGTTCACGCACCCGCTCCGCGTGCCGGCGTACCTTGGCCGGATCCGACATCTTCGCCACCTCCACGGCGTACCGCTCCCGGCCGCCGCCCGGCGACGCGGAGCGCCCCGGAGCCGACGGCCCAACAACTCGAAACACTACCCGCGCGGCCACCCGCACCGCGCGCCGCCGGCACCGTCCCGGCCACCCGGCGGACAGGTGCCGCCGGGTCAGTCCTCTTCGCCGTGCAGCCGCCGGCGCACCGAGAGCAACTCGGTCTCCGGCCGGCCGGCCACCAGGCGCTCGCAGGAGTCCAGCACCTCGCGGACGTGCGACGCCTCGGCGGCCACCACGGCCACGGCGATCTCGGCCCGACCGTGCAGGTCGAGCGCTCCGACTTCGGCGGCCGACACCTCGAAACGGCGCAGCGCCGCCACGATCGGCCGTACATATGATCTCTTGGCCTTGAGCGACCGGGAGTCGCCCGGCAGCAGCAGGTCGAAGACCGCGGTTCCGGTGAACATCGCCCCGGACGATACCCGCACGACCCCCCACATGATCAAGGGGTTTACGCCTTTCGGCGCAAACCCCTCGATCAGTGGTTCAGCGGATCAGGCGCGAACCTTCTCCCGCATCTCGAAGGTCTCGATGACGTCGCCGACCTGGACGTTGTTGTAACCACCCAGGGTCAGACCACACTCGAAGCCCTCGCGCACCTCCGTGGCGTCGTCCTTGAACCGCTTGAGCGAGCTGACGGTGAGGTTGTCCGCCACCACCGACCCGTCCCGCAGCAGGCGTGCCTTGGCGTTGCGCCGGATGATGCCCGACCGGACGATGCAACCGGAGATGTTGCCGATCTTGGACGAGCGGAAGACGTCGCGGATCTCCGCGGTGCCCAGCTCGACCTCCTCGTACTCCGGCTTGAGCAGGCCCTTGAGCGCGGCCTCGATCTCCTCGATGGCCTGGTAGATCACGGTGTAGTACCGGATCTCCACAGCCTCGCGGTCGGCGATCTCGCGGACCTTGTTGGCGGCCCGCACGTTGAAACCGATGATCGTGACCGGTTCGGACGACGCGCTCGCGAGCATGACGTCGCTCTCGGTGATCGCGCCCACGCCCCGGTGGATGATCCTGAGCTGGACCTCCTCCGGGATGTCGAGGTTGAACAGCGCGTCCTCGAGGGCCTCCACGGAACCGGAGACGTCGCCCTTGAGCACCAGGTTGAGCGAGGTCTTCTCGCCCTCCTTGAGCTGCTCCATGAGCGTCTCGAGAGTGGCCCGGCCGCGGGAGTTGGCGAACGACGCCGCCCGCCGCCGTGCCTGCCGCTGCTCGGCGATCTGGCGCACCGTGCGGTCGTCCTCGGCCGCCAGGAACGTGTCGCCGGCACCGGGCACCGCGGTCAGACCGAGCACCAGGACCGGACGGGCCGGACCTGCCTCGGCGACCTGGTTGCCGTTCTCGTCGAGCATCGCCCGGACCCGGCCGTGCGCCCCACCGGCGACGATGGAGTCGCCCGCCCGCAGGGTGCCCTTCTGCACCAGCACCGTCGCCACCGCACCGCGGCCCTTGTCCAGGTGCGCCTCGATGGCCACACCCTGCGCCGGCCCGTCGATCGGAGCGGTCAGCTCCAGCGACGCGTCGGCGGTCAGCAGGACCGCCTCGAGCAGCTCGTCGATGCCGATGCCCGGCTTCGCCGCCACGTTGACGAACATGGTGTCGCCGCCGTACTCCTCGGCGACGAGGCCGTACTCGGTCAGCTGCTGGCGGACCTTGTCCGGGTTCGCCTCCGGCTTGTCGACCTTGTTGACCGCCACCACGATCGGCACGTCGGCCGCCTTGGCGTGGTTCAACGCCTCGATCGTCTGCGGCATGACACCGTCGTCGGCCGCGACGACGAGCACCACGATGTCGGTGACCTGGGCACCACGGGCACGCATGGCGGTGAACGCCTCGTGACCCGGGGTGTCGATGAAGGTCACCGCGCGGTCCTCGCCCTCGTGCGGCACGTGGACCTGGTAGGCACCGATGTGCTGGGTGATGCCACCCGCCTCGCCGGCCACGACGTTCGCCTTGCGGATCGCGTCGAGCAGCTTGGTCTTACCGTGGTCGACGTGACCCATGACGGTCACGACCGGCGCACGGTCGACCAGGCGGTCCTCCGCGACCTCGGCGTCGAGGTCGATGTTGAACTGCGCGAGCAGCTCGCGGTCCTCGTCCTCCGGGCTGACGATCTGCACGTTGAAGCCGAGGTGCTCACCCAGCAGGAGCAGGGTGTCGTCGGAGCACGACTGGGTCGCCGTGACCATCTCGCCCAGGTTGAACATCTCCTGGACCAGCGAACCCGGGTTGGCGTTGATCTTGTCGGCGAAGTCCGACAGCGAGGCGCCACGGGAGAGCCGGACGACCTGACCCTGACCCCGGGGGGCACCCGAGCTCATGGTCGGGGCCGACAGGTTGTCGAACTCCTGTCTGCGCTGCTTCTTGGACTTGCGACCGCGCGTCGGCCGGCCACCCGGACGCCCGAAGGCACCCGCGGCGCCGCCGCCACGGCCACGACCGCCACCACCCGGACGACCGCCGCCGCCGGCCGGAGCACCCGGACGGAAACCGCCGCCCGGCGCACCGCCGCCGCCACCGGGACCGCCACGGTAGCCACCGCCACCGCCGCCGCCACCGGGACCGCCGCGGAAGCCACCGCCACCGCCGCCGCCACCGGGACCGCCGCGGAAGCCACCGCCACCGCCGCCGCCACCGGGACGACCCGCGCCGCCACCGGGACCGCGACCGGCGCCACCGGGGCCGGGGCGACCGGTAGCGGGACGCTGGCTCGGCATGGAGGCCGGGCTCGGACGGGGCGGCATGGAGGCCGGGCTCGGACGCGGCGGCATGCCGGCCGGGCTGGGCCGGGGGCCACCCGGACCGGCGGCCGGAGGCCGCTGCTGCTGCTGGCTGCCCTGGATGCCGAACGGGTTGTTACCGGCGCCGCGCGCCGGCGGACGCCCGCCCGGACGACCACCCGGACCCGGTGCCGGCGTGCCGGGACGACCGGCGGCCGGGGAACCCGGGCGGGGCGGCATGGCACCCGGCCCCGGTCGGGGACCGGGACGGTTGCCACCGTCCGCCGGGGGCTCCCGGCGGACGTTCTCACGCTGCTGCTGCCGAGCGGCCTGGGCGGCCTTGACCGCCGCCTCCTGCTCAGCCTTCAGCGCGGCGGCACGCGCCTCGGCGGCCGCCACCTCGATGTCGTGGGCACTCGCCGGCTTGGCGACCGGGGCCGCGGGCTGCGGCGGACCGGGCACCGGGCCCTTGGGCTTGGGACCGGGCGCCGGCGCGGCCGGCCGCCGGGGCGGCATCGGCTTGGCCGAGACCCGGGGCCCACCGGGGGCCGGGGAGGGCGTCGAGGTCGGGGTCGGGGTCGGCGCCGGGGCGGCCGCCGGTGGGGCGGCTGGTGCCGGAGAACCGGCGCCGGCGACGAATGCGCTACGCAGCCGTCGGGCGACGGGCGCCTCGACGGTGCTGGACGCGGACTTCACGAACTCGCCCATCTCCTTGAGCTTGGCGAGAACGGTCTTGCTTTCGACCCCGAGCTCTTTTGCAAGCTCGTGTACGCGGGCCTTACCTGCCACTGCACTCCTCACTCCGAGGTCGTGCGGGCAGCACCCGCAGCGACCTCACTCGTGCACTTGAAGCCTGGTCATTTCAGGGACTTCATCGTGTGCTCATGTCGGTCGTCCTACCCTGCTAGCGACCCTCGCCCGGTCGGGCTGACCGGACGTAGTGGTTGGCGCATCGACGTGCTCCGCAAGCTCACCGTGGTCGGGGACCCCGGTGAGGCGCAGCGCACGCCCGAAAGCGCGTCGCCGCACCGCTTGCGCGAAGCAGGCCGGATCCGGGTGCATGTTCGCTCCCCGACCCGGCAGCCTGCGGGCCGGATCGGGCCGAAGGCTGTGACCAGCCTCGTCGCCGACCGCGACGATCCGCAGCAATTCGCTGGCCGGCGCACGTCGCCGGCAACCCACACAGGTGCGTTCCGGCAGCGCGCGTCGTACCACTGGAGAAAGTCTACCCCTAGGAGCCCGAGATCGCGCCGCCCGGCTCCGGGACGTGATCAGCTGCGCCCCGGCCGGCGGCACCGGACTGCTCGGCGTCGGACCGGATGTCGATCCGCCAACCGGTCAACCGGGCCGCAAGTCGGGCGTTCTGCCCCTCCCGGCCGATGGCGAGGGAGAGCTGGAAGTCCGGGACGGTGACCCGGGCGGTGCGGGTGGCCAGGTCGACCACCTCGACCCGCAGGGCCTTGGCCGGCGACAGGGCGTTGCCGACGAACGTCGCCGGGTCGTCCGACCAGTCGATGATGTCGATCTTCTCGCCGTGCAGCTCGCTCATGACGGCCCGTACCCGCTGCCCCATCGGGCCGATGCAGGCGCCCTTGGGGTTGACCCCCTGGGTCGTGGAGCGGACCGCGATCTTCGTACGGTGACCCGCCTCACGTGCGATCGCGCCGATCTCGACCGTGCCGTCGGCGATCTCCGGCACCTCGAGCGCGAAGAGCTTCTTGACCAGCGCCGGGTGCGACCGGGAGAGGGTGATCTGCGGCCCGCGCATCCCCTTGGCCACGTGCACCACCACGCAGCGGATCCGCTCGCCGTGCGCGTAGCGCTCGCCGGGCACCTGCTCGGACTGCGGCAGGACGCCCTCCAGCTTGCCGAGGTCGACGCTGACGATGCCCTTCTCGGTGCGCGTCTCGTGCGCCTGCACCACGCCGGTGACCAGGTCACCCTCGCGGCCCACGTACTCGCCGAAGTGCACCTCGTCGGTGGCCTCCCGCAGTCGCTGGAGGATGACCTGCTTGGCGGTCATGGCGGCGATCCGACCGAAGTCGTGCGGGGTGTCGTCCCACTCCCGTACGACGGTGCCGTCGTCGTCCAGCTCCTGCGCGTAGACCAGGGCCGCGCCGGACTTGCGGTCGATCTCCACCCGGGCGTGCGACTCCGCCCCCTCGGTGTGCCGGTAGGCGGTCAGCAGCGCGGTCTCGATCGCCGCGAGGATCGTGTCGAACGGGATCTCCCGCTCGCGCTCGAGTGCGCGCAGCGCCGCGAGGTCGATGTTCACCTCTCCTCGTCCTCCACATCATCTTCGTCGTCGAAGTCGTCGGTGTCGTCCATGTCGTCGGGTCCGTCCGTCTCCTCGATCTCGTCGAGGCGGTGGAACTCGACCTGCACCCGGCCGGGGCCGAGCTCTGCGTACGTCCACGTGGCGCGGCCGGCGTCGGTCTCCAGCACCACGCGCTCGTCGTCGGCCTCGACCACCCGGCCGGTGACCTGCCGGTCGCCGGTGGGCTGCCCGGCGGGTTGGCCGGACGGGGCGCCCGCGCCGCGGGCGGTCACCTTCACCAGCCGGCCGACGTTGCGCCGCCAGTGCCGGGGCAGGGTGAGCGGCCGGTCCACGCCGGGGGAGCTGACCTCCAGCTGGTACTCCCCGGCGACGAGGTCGCCGGAGGCCTCCTCGGCCGCGTCGAGGGCCGCGGAGACGGCCCGGGAGACCTCGGCGACGGCATCCAGGTTGATCCCGCCGTCGGCGTCCACGATCACCCGCACCACGTGCCGCCGGCCGGCGCGGGAGACGGAGAGTTCCTCCAGGTCGTAACCGGCGCCGGCAACCACCGGCTCGATCACCTCACGCAGCCGGGCCCGCCGGGCGGCGAGGTCGCCGCGCGGGCCGCCGGCACGCTCCCCGCCCCGTGGGGCGTCGGCGCGTCGGGGTCTCCCCGCCGGACCCGTCGACCTCGTGGCACGGCCACGCTGCGTCATCTCCGCACCCTCCTGCTGATCGACGGCACCCGGTCGGCCGCCATGCCGGCACGCCACCGGAGCTGACGCGCCGGTGGCTGCGCAGAGCGTAACGCGCCTGCCGCGCGGCGGGCCGGGCGGCGCACCGACGCCGGTCGCCCACGTACGGCCGGTGATGGTGTTGACTTGTCCGGTGGCGACGGGCAGAACGACACGACGCGGCGAGGCAACCGGGCATTCCCGGCGAAAGGTGCTGCGCGCCGGGGTGCTCCTGGCGCTCGGCGGAGCGGCGGCGCCGCTGACCGGTTGCGGCCTCCTGAGCCGCGACGACGACCCCACCCCCGGGCCGGATCCGCTCACGCCGCTGCTCGACGAGGCGCTCCGGCTCGCCGCCGGGCACCGGGACGCCGCCGCCGCGCACCCCGCGCTCGCCGGCCTGCTCACGCCGATCGCCGAGGCGCACCGCGCGCACGCGGCCGAACTCGCCCGGCTCATCGGCGTACCGCTGCCCTCGGCGTCCGCCGCGGCCACGCCCGCCGCGCCGGGCGGCCCGGCGGCGGCACGGGCCGCGCTGCGCGAGGACGAACGCGCCGCCCAGGAGGCGGCGACCCGGGCCTGCGCGGCGGCGCCGGCGGAGCGGGCCGCGCTGCTCGCCTCGATCGCCGCCGCCCGGGCCACGCACGTGGAGGTGCTGAGGTGACCGCGCCCACACCGCCGGGGCCGGCCGGGGCGCTGGGCGCGGTGCTCTCCGCCGAGTACGCCGCGATCTGGGCGTACGGGCCCATCGGGGTACGCCTCACCGGCGCCGCCCGGACCGCCGCGAAGGAGGCGGAGGCCGCGCACCGGCGCCGCCGCGACGACCTGATCGTGCAGTTGAGCGCCGGTGGCGGGAACGTCCCGCCGGACCGGGCCGGCTACACGCTGCCGTTCCCGGTCACCGACCGGGCGAGCGCGCTGCGGCTGGCCGCCGAGGTGGAGGAGCGCACGGCCGCGTTCTGGCGGGCGGTGGTGCCGGCCACCAGCGGCGCCGACCGGGACAGGGCCCTGGCCGCCCTGGTCGAGTACGCCGTACGGGCCACCCGCTGGCGACGGACGGCCGGGATCACCCCGCTGACGGTGCCGTTCCCGGGCCGACCCGCCTGACCGGCCGACCCTCGACGCCCGCTCCGGTTGCGGGTCGCATACCAGGTATGCATACTCCGTTGCCATGTCCATCCGTCACGGGCTGCTCGCCCTGCTCGAACGCGGCCAGATGTACGGCTACCAGCTGCGCGCCGCGTTCGAGGAGTCGACCGGCTCGACCTGGCCGCTGAACATCGGGCAGGTCTACACCACCCTGTCCCGGCTGGAGCGGGACGGGCTGGTCCGGTCGCTGCCCGAGAGCGAGACGGGGCAGCGCCCGTACGAGATCACCGACGCCGGGCGGACGGACCTGGCCCTGTGGTTCGCCACGCCGATCAGCCGCACCGACCGGCCCCGCGACGAGCTGGCGATCAAGCTCGCCCTCGCGCTGACCACCCCCGGGGTGGACGTCCGGTCGGTCGTGCAGACCCAGCGCAGCGCGACCATGCGGACGTTGCAGGAGTTGACCCGGTTGAAGTACGCCAGCGACCGCCCCGAGGACCTGCCGTGGCGGCTGGTGCTGGACGCCATGGCCTTCCAGGCCGAGGCCGAGGTGCGCTGGCTGGACCACTGCGAGACCAGCCTCGTGCGCTACCGTCCGGCGGAGCCCGGCCGCGTCCCGACGACGCCTGCCGAGGCGGTGGACCGGGCGGACGAGGAGGCGCGACGGTGAGCACGGGGAACCGGCCGGCGGACGGGAGCCCGACCACGCCGGTGCTGGACGTGCGTGACGTGCACCGCACCCACGGCGCCGGCGCGGCGGCCGTGCACGCGCTGCGCGGGGTGAGCCTCGCCGTGCGCGCGGGGGAACTCGTCGCCGTGATGGGACCGTCCGGCTCGGGGAAGTCGACCCTGCTCGCCCTGGCCGGCGGGCTGGACGGCCCGACCGCGGGCGAGGTGTACGTGGAGGGCGAGCCGCTCGGTGCCCTCGACCGGCGGCGGCTGGCCCAGGTGCGGCGCCGCCGCATCGGCTACGTCTTCCAGGACCTCAACCTGCTCGGCAGCCTCAGCGCCGTGGAGAACGTCGCCCTCCCCCTCGAACTCGACGGCACGGGCGTACGCCGGGCCCGCCGCCTGGCGCTGGACGCGCTGTCCGAGGTGGGCCTGACCGCGCTGGCCGACCGGTTCCCCGACCAGCTCTCCGGCGGGCAGCAGCAGCGGGTGGCCATCGCCCGCGCGCTCGTCGGGGAGCGCCGGCTGGTGCTCGCCGACGAACCGACCGGCGCGCTGGACTCGCAGACCGGTGAGGCGGTGCTGCACCTGCTACGCCGGCGCGTCGACGCCGGGGCCGCCGCCGTGCTGGTCACCCACGAGGCGCGCCACGCCGCCTGGGCCGACCGGGTGGTCTTCCTGCGCGACGGGGTGCTTGTCGACACGACGGCCCCGCTGGGCAGCGTGGAGCAGCTGCTGAGCGGCAGCGGTCGGTGAGCGCGAGCCGGGGCGGCCGGCTCGCCCGGGCCGCCGGTTCCTGGTGGGCCGCGCTGCGGATCGCCCGGCGGGAGGCCCGGCGGGCCCGGGGGCGTACGGCGCTGGTGCTCGCGATGATCACGCTGCCGGTGCTGGTGCTGAGCTTCACCGCGGTGAGCTGGCGGATGTCCGAGCTGACCCCGGTGGAGCGGGCCGACCGCCAACTCGGCGCGGCCGACGCGGAGCTGAACTGGGTGACGCGGACCCCCCTCGCGCAGAGCACCTGGGCCGAGACCTGGCGTACCGACCCGGACGACGGTCCCTCGGCCGGGCCCGTCACCGCCGGGCAGGTGGCCGCCCTGCTGCCGGCCGGGAGCCGGGTGGTCCCGCTGCGCCGCTGGGTGTCGTTCGACGCTCTGGTCGGCGAGCGGGTCGACAACACGCTCACGGGCCGCGCCGTGGACCTCACCGACCCGCTCGGGCGGGGGCTGGTCCGGTTCCACTCGGGGCGGGCGCCGGCCGGGCCGGACGAGATCGCGGTCAGCCCGGCGGCCCTGCGCCGCCTCGACGCCCGCCTCGGCGACACCGTCACGTCCGGCGACGGCGCCCGCTCCTGGCGGGTGGTCGGGGTGGCCGAGTACCCCGACGACCTGGGCCCGGTGGTGACGCTGCACCCGTCGGAGGGGCGGATGGAGGCCGAGCCGGGCACGAGCTGGCTGGTCGACCTGCCCGGCGACCCCGACGAGGAGCTGTTCCGCCGGCTCAACGCCCACGGCGTCGTGGTGCACGCCCGGGTCCCCGCCCCGGCGTCGGACACCGTCACGTTCGCGCCGTACGGCCGCTCCACCATGGACGTGGAGGGGATGAGCGTCTCGGTGCTCGTCGGCGGGCTGGGGCTGCTGGAGGTGGTGCTGCTCGTCGGGCCGGCCTTCGCGGTCGGCGTACGGCGGCGGCGCCGGGACCTCGCGCTGGTCGCCGTGGCGGGCGGGGACGACGCCCACCTGCGCCGCATCGTGCTGGCCGACGGCGTGGTGCTGGGTGCCGTCGGCGCCGCCCTCGGGGTCGCGCTGGGCGTCGCCGCCGCGTTCGCCGGCCGCCCCCTGGTGGAGCAGCACCTCTTCGGCGCGCGCTTCGGCGCGTACCGCTGGTGGCCGGAGGCGCTCGCGGCGATCGCGGCCGTCGCGGTGCTGGCCGGGGTGCTGGCCGCGCTGGCCCCGGCCTGGACGGCCGCCCGGCAGGACGTGGTGGCGGGGCTGGCCGGCCGGCGCACCCCGCCGGCGCACCGGCGACGCTGGTTGACAGTCGGGGCGGTCCTGGCCGCCGCCGGGGCCGCGGTGGCCGCGTTCGGGGCGGCCCGGACGGCGCCGGCGGTCATCCTGGCCGGCCTCGTCGTCGGCGAGCTGGGCCTGGTCTTCGCCACCCCGACGCTGGTCGGCCTGCTCGCCCGCCTCGGGCGGTCGCTGCCGCTGGCGCCCCGGATCGCGCTGCGCGACGCCAGCCGCAACCGGTCGTCGACCGCGCCCGCGATCTCCGCCGTGATGGCCGCGGTCGCCGGCAGCGTCGCCATCGGGGTGTACCTGGCCAGCGACGACGCCCGGTCGGCCACGATGTACCTGCCGGCCCTGCCGGCCACCACGGTGCTGGTCACCGGGTCGGACGGGGAAACCCTGCCCGACCTGCCCGGGGTCAGCGAGGCCGCGCGCGCCCACCTGGGGGTCCGGACGGTGGCGCCGCTGGCGGAGCCCCGGTGCGGGACGGCCACCGACCTGTGTGTGGTCTCGCCGGTGCTGCCCGCCGAGCGCGTCTGCCCGTGGACGCCGGGCGACAGGCTCAGCCCGGAGCAGCAGCGCCGCGCCCGCGCCGACGCCCGCTGCGCGGAACCCGAGGAGCACCTCGGCCGGTACTTCCACGTCCTGGTGGACGACGGGACGGCCCTGCCGGCGCTCACCGGCGCCGCCCCCGCCGACGTCGCCGCCGCCACCGCCGTGCTGCGGGCCGGCGGCGCGGTCGTGACCGATCCACGCTACGTGCGCGACGGGCGGGTCGACGTGCGGGTGACCCGCGCCGGGCAGGCCCGGCCCGACCCCCAGGCCGTCACCACCGTCGCCGGGTATCCGCTGCCCACCGCGCTGGGGGCGGACCGGCTGCTGCTCTCCCCGGCGGCCGCCGGGCGGCTCGGCCTCGACGTCCACCCGCTCGGTTGGGCGATCGCCGCCGACGGCGTGCCCGACGAGGACCGGCAGGACCGGTTCGTCGCCGCCGTACGTCCGCTGCACGCGCAGGTCGAGATCGACCGGGGCACGCAGGGCGACGCGGGGCGGCCGCTGCTGCTCCTGCTGGCCGCCGCCGCCGGGGTGATCACCCTGGGCGCCGCCGCCATCGCCACCGGGCTGGCGGCGGCCGAGGGGCGGGCCGACCTGTCCACCCTCGCGGCGGTCGGCGCCGGCCCGGGACTGCGCCGGCTGCTCTCGCTCTGCCAGTCCGGGGTGATCGCCGTACTGGGCTCCGCGCTCGGCATCGTCGCCGGCCTCGGCTCCGCGTCGATCATCCTGACCGCCCTCAACCGCCGGTACGCCGCCCTGTGGCCGGTCACGGAGCCGTACCCGGTGGTGGTCCCCTGGACCACGCTCGGCGTCCTGGTGGTGGTGCCGCTGGTCGCGATGCTCGGCGCGGGCTTCTTCACCCGGTCCCGGCTGCCGGTCGAGCGACGTCTCGACTGACGGGCCGGGAGCGGGCACACTGGTCGCCGTGCCCGTACTGGGAGCCCTGACCCGCCGGGTCGGTCACCACCGCTGGTTCGGCGCCGCCGTCCGCCTGCTCGTCCCCGCCGACCGGATGGTGGGGCGGCTCACCCGGGGGCGGGTGGTCGCGCTCGGGCTCATCCCGTCGCTGGTCATCACGACCACCGGCCGCCGCTCCGGCAAGCCGCGCAGCAATCCGCTGCTCTACGTGCCCGACGGCGACGCGTACGTGGTGGTCGGCTCCAACTTCGGCCAGACCCACCAGCCCGGCTGGGCGATGAACCTGCGCGCCGATCCGGCCGCCGAGGTGGCCGTCAAGGGCCGCCGCGTCCCGGTGCGCGCCGACGTCGCCACCGGCGCCGAACGGGACCGCCTCTGGACGCTGCTGGTCACCGAGTGGCCCGCCTACCGCGCGTACGCCCAGCGGGCCGGCGGCCGGGAGATCCTCGTCTTCCGGCTGGTGCCCACCGGGCGCGGCGTGCCGGGCGGGCCGACCGCCCGCGAATAGGCTGGTGCGGTGACCGGCGCCGACGGCGAACCCCACCCCGACGATCCACGGTGGGCGGTGGCCGAACGGGTCGCCGACGCCGTGCGCCGGCGGTTCCCGGCCGACGTGCTGGCGGTCGCGGTGCACGGCCCGCTCGCCCACGGCGACGACGACGGCGGCGGGGACGGCGAGGTCGGACTGCTGGTGGTGACGTACCGGCCCGGCGGCGGGCCGTCCCCGGCGACGCGGCGGGTCGACGGCGTGCTGGTCGACCTGACCGTGGCCGGCGCCGACGACTACCTGCGCCAGGCCCGGGTGATCTCCCCGCTCTGGCCGTTGACCGCCGACCGCTACGTCAGCACCCGGGCGTTGCACGACCCCACCGGCTGGCTGCGCACCCTGCGCGACGAGCACCTGGGCCGGCTGGCCCGGGCCCGGCCGGCCGAGTTCAGCACGGCGGCCCGCCGGGCCTGGTACCGGGGCGGGGCGGCGCACGCCCGGGCCGCCCGGCTGGCCGAGTGGTACGAGACCGACCAGGCGCTGCTGATGCTCGGCGAGGCGCGGCTGGCGGCGGCCACGGTCGCCGGACTGCTCAGCCGCACCTACTTCCGGGACCCGGGCGACGCGGTGCGTCGGACGGGACTGGCGGGCGCGGACATGACCGAGGTGGGCGTCGTCCTGACCCGCCAGGCGGCCGAGCTGGCGGCCCGGGGCCGCCCCGTCGACGGCACGGTCGACGACCTTCTCGACGGCTGACACCGCGCCGGACGGCGCCCGCCGGGCGCCGGGAGGGCCGGCGCGGGAAGGTCAGCCGAGCCCGCCCTGCACGCCGATGAGGGTGCCGACGAGATACGTGGCGCCGGCCGCCGCCGCGCCGAGCAGGAGCTGACGCAGACCGCCGGACCACCAGGGCCGGGCGGTGAACCGGGCGACCACCGCCCCGGCCACGAAGAGCCCGAGCCCGCCGACCGCGAGCGCCAGCCACAGGCTCGTCGCGCCGAACAGGTACGTCAGCAGCGGCACCAGCGCCCCGACCGAGAAGAACAGGAAGGACGAGATCGCGGCGGCCCAGGGGCTCGGCTGCTCGTCCGGGTCGACGCCGAGCTCCTCCCGGACGTGCACCCGCAGCGCCTCCTCCGGATTGCGCCGGACGGCCTGGGCGACCTCCATGGCCAGGTCGGGCGGCAGTCCCCGGGCGACCCACGCCTCGGCCAGCTCGCGCGCCTCCGCCTCGGGGTGCCGCTCCAGCTCGCGGCGCTCCTTGGCGACCTCGGCCGCGACCTGTTCGTTCGCCGAGCGGACGCTGGTGTACTCCCCCAGCCCCATCGAGATGGCGCCGGCCACCAGGCCGGCCACGCCGGTGAGCACGACGCTGCGCGGCGACACCCCGCCGCCCGCCACCCCGGCGATCAGGGCGATGTTGGTGACCAGCCCGTCCATCGCCCCGAAGACGGCGGGGCGCAGCCAACCGCCGGAGACGTCCGCGTGGTGCGCCTCACGCAGCGCCGCCGGGGTCTCCGTCACGGCAGCGTGAGGATCTCGTGGCCGTCCTCGGTCACCACGATGGTGTGCTCGAACTGGGCCGTCCACCTGCGGTCCTTCGTCACCACGGTCCAGCCGTCGTCCCACATGTCGTACTCGTGGGTGCCGAGGGTGATCATAGGCTCGATGGTGAAGGTCATCCCCGGCTCCATCACGTCCGTGGGGCGGGGGCTGTCGTAGTGCGGCACGTAGAGCCCGCTGTGGAACGCCTCGCCGATCCCGTGGCCGGTGAAGTCACGCACGACGCCGTAGCCGAAGCGCTTCGCGTACGACTCGATGACCCGGCCGATCACGTTGATCTGGCGGCCCGGGGCGACCGCGCGGATGCCGCGCATCATCGCCTCGTGGGTCCGCTCGACCAGCAGCCGGGCCTCCTCGTCGACCTCGCCCACGCAGAAGGTGGCGTCCGTGTCGCCGTGCACCCCGTCGAGGTACGCGGTCACGTCGACGTTGATGATGTCGCCGTCGGCGAGCACGGTGGAGTCGGGGATGCCGTGGCAGATCACCTCGTTGAGGCTGGTGCAGCAGGACTTCGGGAAGCCCCGGTAGCCCAGCGTCGACGGGTAGGCGCCGTGGTCGCAGAGGAACTCGTGCACGACCCGGTCGATCTCGTCGGTGCTCACGCCCGGCTTGCAGTGCTCGCCGGCGAGCTGGGTGGCCTGCGCCGCGAGCCGACCGGCGACCCGCATCTTCTCGATGGTCTCCGGGGTCTGCACGTGGGAGCCGCGCCACTCCTGGGGACGCTTCTTGCCCACGTACTCCGGGCGGACGATGTGGGCGGGCACGGGCCGCAACGGGGTGAGCGTGCCGGGGGTCAGCGGCGCACGGACGGTCATGACGCGAGTTTATCGCCGTGCCCGGTGGTGACCCCCGCCACCGCCCGGCCGGAGCGGTTGTTGCCGTGCCCGGTCCGCTGTGCAATTGTGGCTCCGTGGATCAAGGGGATGGCACGTCTCCCGTCTTCTCCGCCACCGCGGAGGTCGACGGCGACCACCTCCGTGTCCTGGTCACCGGCGAGGTGGACATGGCCACCGCCGACGTCATGTTCCAGACCGCGCTGCGGGAGCCGGCCGAGCGGGTGACGCTCGACCTGCGGGCGGTCACCTTCTTCGACTCGGCGGCCATCCACGCCGTGGTCCGGCTGGCCCAGCAGTTTCCCGGCGCGCTCACCGTGCTGCCGTCGCGGCAGGTCCACCGGGTGCTGGACATCTCCGGCCTGGCCGACCAGGCCTGGCTCCGCCCGGCCTGACCCCCGCACCGCGCGCCGTAGGGCCGGTCGCGCGCCGGAGGACCGCCGGCCGCGCTCAGTCCGCCAGCCGCCGGCGCAGCGTCACCTCGGTCCCCTCGGCGGTACGGTGCACCGACAGCTCCCCCAGCGCCTCGATGAGGGACAGTCCCCGCCCCCGGAAGCCCGATCCGGTCGGCTCCCGCCACCGGCCGCTGTCGCGCACCGTGGCGACCACCGTCCGATCGGAGATGGTCACCTCGACGCCGATCGTCGGCTCGGCCGGCTCGACCGGATGCTCGATGGCGTTGGCGGCCGCCTCTGAGACGGCGACGGTCAGGTCGAACAGGTCCGTCTCGCTGACCTTGTGCGCGACGAGGAAGTCCTCCAGCCGCTTGCGCAGCACGCTGAGCCGGGTGGGATCGGCCGGCAGCCGCAGCGCGAACCGGTTGAGTTCCGCCACCTCCAGGGCGAGCACCGCGACGTCGTCGCGCAACGGCCGCCCGGCGATCCGCTCCACCACGGCGTCGATCAGATCGGTCACGTGCTCGCCGGGGGTGGCCGCGTCCTGCCGCAGCGTGGCCAGCGCGGCGTCGATGCCGAGCTGCCGGTCCTCGATCAGCCCGTCGGTGTAGAGCAGCAGGCGGCTCCCGGCGGCCAGCTCCCCCTCGACCGTCCGGTAGGCCGTGTCGGGGATCGCCCCGACCGGCGGCCCGAGCGCCCGGTCGTGCAGGAACGCCACGTCGTCTCCTCGGATCAGCAGCGGGGACGGGTGCCCGGCGCTGGCGTACCGCATCCGGCCGGTACGAGGGCTGAACCACAGGCAGAACACCGTCGCGAAGGAGCGGCCCTCGTTGGTGCCGACGAGCCGGTTGAGCCGGGTCAGCGACTCGCCGGGATCGAAGCCCTCCAGGACGTACGCCCGCAGCGCGTTGCGGAGCTGGCCCATCGCGGCGGCCGCCCGCACGCCCTTGCCGACCACGTCGCCGATCGCCAGCACCAGCTCGTCGTCGCCGAGCGCGACGACGTCGTACCAGTCCCCGCCGACCTCCACGTCGGCGCTGCCCGGCAGGTAGCGGCTGGCCACCAGGGCGCCCGGCAGCTGCGGCAGCGACCGGGGCAGCAGGCTGTGCTGGAGCGTGGTGGCGATGCGGTGCTCGGCCTCGTAGAGCTGGGCGTTCTCCAGCCGCACGCCAACCAGCCGGGCGAGCTGGGTGAGCGCGGCCTCGTCGGTGTGGGTCCCGTCGCCGTCCGGACGCCAGACCCGCAGCTCGCCGAGCCGCTCGCCGGCGGTGCCGGTCAGCGGCAGCACGAAGGACGGCTCGATCGAGGCCAGCCCGCCGCCGTCGGCCTCGAAGCGCATCCCGGTGGCGGAGACCACCACCCGCGCGGCCTCGGCGAGGCTCAGGGCGTGCCGCGCGGCGACCTGGAGCACGTCGGCCGTGGAGCGGGCGGTGTTGACCGCGACCGCCGCGTCGGCCAGGGCCCGCAGCCCACGGATGATCTGGCCGCGGAGCTGGCCCAGCTCGACGTTGGCCCGTACCCGGGCGGTCAGCTCCTGGCCGGAGAAGGGCTTGGTGAGGTAGTCGTCGGCGCCGACCGCGAGCCCGGCGACCTCCTCGGCGGAGCCGGCCCGGGCGGAGAGCAGCACGATCGGCAGGTGCCGGGTACGCGGATCCGCACGCAACGCGGCGACCAGCCCGAACCCGTCGAGCCGGGGCATCATCACGTCGGTCAGCACCAGGTCGAACGAGCCGTCGACGGCGTGCCGAAGCGCCTCCACGCCGTCGGTGACCGCGACCACCTCCCAGGACGGGGAGAGCAGCCGGGTGACGTGCTCGCGCAGGTCGGCGTTGTCGTCGGCGACCAGGATCCGGCCGGCGGCGCCGGTCCCCCGGGCCGAGCCGGCACCGTCGGTCGACCCGGCGGCGCCGGTCCAGAGCGCCGTCTCCGCGACGTAGAGGTCGGCCTGCGCCAGCTCGACCTGCGCCGGCGGGCCGGCGTCGACGACCCGCTCGACCGGCAGGTGCCCGGCGCCGAACGGAACGGTCACGGTGAATGTGCTGCCCTCGTCGACGCGGCTGCGCACGGCCACCTCGCCGCCGTGCATCTCGACCAGCTCGCGGACCAGTGCCAGGCCGATCCCGGTGCCCTCGTGGCTGCGCGAACGCACCCCGGGCACCCGGTGGAAGCGTTCGAAGACCTGCGGCAGTTCCTCCGGCACGATGCCGACGCCGGTGTCGGTGACCTCCAGCCGGGCGGCCCCGTCGACGGCGCGGATCCGCACCCGGATCTCGCCGTCGAAGGTGAACTTCACCGCGTTCGAGACCAGGTTGAGGACGACCTTCTCCCACATGTCCCGATCCACGAAGACCGGCGCCGGCAGCGGCGGGCAGTCCACGACCAGGCGCAGCCCGGTCCGCTGGGTGGCCGACCGGAACGTGCTGGCCAGGCGGGCGGTGTAGTCGGCGAGGTCGGTGGGCTGGTAGCGGGCGGCCAGCCGCCCGGACTCCAGCCGGGAGAAGTCGAGCACCGTGTTGACCAGCTTGAGCAGCCGCAGCGCGTTGCGGTGCATGGTGGCGAGCCGTTCGGTGTACGCCTCCGGCAGCGCCGGGTCGGCCAGCAGGTCCTCCAGCGGGCCGAGCACCAGGGTCAGCGGGGTGCGGAACTCGTGGCTGACGTTGGCGAAGAAGTTGGTCTTGGCCCGGTCCAGGGCGGTCAGCTCGGCGGCGCGGGTGCGTTCCTGCTCGTACGCCTGCTGCCGCCCGACGGCCCGGGAGAGCTGCGCGGCGACCAGGTCGAAGAAGTCCCGGTACTCGTCGGTGAGCGGCTGTCGGCGGGCGACGCCGACGGCCAGCGCGCCCACGGTCTCGTTCCCGGCGGTGACCGGCAGCACCAGCGCCTCACCGGTCGCGTCGGCCGGAGCCTCGGTGAGTAGGTCCGTGACGGCGACGGTGGCGGCGGTGCCGGTGGCGGTGACCTCGGCGAGCCGCGCCGGCGGGGGCGTGGCGACCGCCCGTGGGCCGACACCGCCGCACCCGGTCAGGACCAGGTTCCCGCCCTCGTCGGGCAGGTACACCAGCGAGAACGGCACGTCCGGCCGGTGCCGGTCGAGCACCGCCGCCGCGACCCGGCCCAGCTCGGGCCTGCTGTCCACCTCGGCCAGGTCGGTGCCCAGCTCGGCCAGCAGCCGCAGCCGGCGCTCCCCGACCACCCGGCCCGTGGTCTCGTTGACGATGCAGAAGACGCCGGCGACGGTGCCGTCGGCGGCCAGGATCGGGTCGTAGGAGACGTCGAAGTACGTCTCCTCCAGGAAGCCGCGCCGGTCGAGCGGGAAGGGGTGGTCCTGCGCGCGGTACGACCGGCTGTCCCGCCGGACGCCCTCCAGCAGCGGCCCGAGCACGCTCCAGGTCTCCGCCCAGTGCTCGCGGGCCGGCTGGCCCAGCACGTCCGGGTGCTTGCCACCGATCGTGGGACGGTAGGCGTCGTTGTAGAAGGCGAGCTCGTCCTCGCCCCAGAACATGACGATCTGCGCGCTGGAGGCGAGCATCAGGCCGATCGCCGAACAGAGCGCCGGCGGCCACCGGTCGGGGGTGCCGAGCGGATGGCCGGACCAGTCGAGGCTGCCCATCAACTCGCCCATCTCGCCGCCACCGGCAAAGGCGGCAGCCAGCAACGGGGGAAGATCAACCTCCTGGCCCACCTCGGACGGGCAACCCTCGTCCACGCCCCCCTGGGCCGAACTCATAGTTCCTCCCGCTCCGGCCGTCACCGCCTCGGCCCGGTGATCCGACCGGCCGTGCCCCGCTTGGTACCCCGACGGACGAGCAACGTAACGCATACCCCCCGGCGTGCGCTGTTCACGTCCGCCGCACCGGGCCGCCGTCCCCCGACCGCGGCGTCGCCGGGCCAGGTCCACACAGGACGGCTGGTCAACCGAATCTGGACCAGCGCCGCACTTCAGTCCCGTGCACGGGACGATACGGCCCTGGATGAGAGGCACCCCGGGAGGCGACTGTGATGTGCGACACCCCCACCCGCCCGCCGCTACGGTGGCGGGGAGTGTGTCACCGGCGCGCCGGGCCGGCCCGGCCTTCCCGGGCGGCCCGGACCAGGGCGGCGATCGGTCGTGGATCGGGCTCGTTCTCCGGGTGCCACTGCACGCCCAGCAGGAAGGGCCGGTGCGGATCCTCGACCGCCTCGACCACCCCGTCGTCGGACCAGCCGGTCACCGCCAGCCGGCCCGGGTCGGCCACCGCCTGGTGGTGGTAGGAGTTGACCCGGTCCACCCCGGCCATCACCGTCGCGGCCAGGCTGGCCGGAGCGAACCGCACGCCGTGCCCGCCGTAGACGCCGGGGGCGGGGCGGTGCAGGTCGTGCCCCACCAGGTCCGGCAGATGCTGGTGCAGCGCCCCGCCGGCGGCGACGGCGAGCAGTTGCATCCCCCGGCAGACCCCGAGCACCGGCAGGTCGGTGTCGAGCGCCGCGGTGAGCAGGGCCAGCTCGCCCGCGTCGCGGCCGGGCCGGCTCTCGGTGCGGGGCGCCGGCGGCTGGCCGTACCGGGCCGGGTCGACGTCCGCGCCGCCGGCCAGGACCAGCCCGTCGAGCACCCGCAGCACGTCCGCGTCGCGGTCGTCCGGGGGCAGCACCACCGCCCGGCCCCCGGCCGCGGTGACCGCCCGGACGTACGCCTCGGGCAGCAGCACCGCCGGCACGTCCCGCCACACCCCCCAACCGACCGGCTCGACGTACGCCGTGATCCCGATCAGTGGCCGGCTCACAGCGGGGTGACGTACGCGCCGGTGATACCGCCGTCGACGACGAACTGCGCGGCGGTCATGAAGGACGAGTCGTCGCTGGCCAGGAACGCCACCGCGGCGGCGATCTCCTCCGGCTCGCCGAACCGTCCCATCGGCACGTGCACCAGCCGGCGGGCGGCCCGCTCCGGGTCGGCGGCGAAGAGCTCCAGCAGCAGCGGGGTGGCGACCGGGCCGGGGCAGAGCGCGTTGACCCGGATGCCCTCCCGGGCGAACTGCACGCCCAGCTCCCTGGTCATCGCCAGCACCCCGCCCTTGCTCGCCGTGTACGCGATCTGCGAGGTGGCCGCCCCCATCAGGGCCACGAACGACGCGGTGTTGATGATCGAGCCCTTGCCCTGCCGGCGCATGTGCGGGATGACGTGCTTGCAGCAGAGGTAGACGCTCGTGGTGTTGACCCGCAGCACGCGCTCCCAGGCGTCCAGCCCCGTGGTCAGGATGGAGTCGTCCTCCGGCGGGGAGATGCCGGCGTTGTTGAACGCCACGTCGATGCGCCCGTGCCGCTCGGCCACCCCGTCGAAGAGGTCCCGTACGGCCGACTCGTCGGCGACGTCGGTGGCGACGAACTCGCCGCCGACCTCCTCGGCGGCCCGCCCGCCGGCCTCCGCGTCGACGTCCACGCAGACCACCCGGGCCCCCTCGGCGGCGAACCGCCGCACGGTAGCCAGCCCGATCCCGCTGCCCGCTCCGGTGACCACGGCCACCCGGCCCTCAAGACGACCCCGCACCTGATCACTCCTCCGTCGCGATGAACACGTTCTTGACGTCCGTGAAGGCGTGCAACGCGTCGGGGCCCAGCTCGCGGCCCAGCCCGGAACGCTTCATCCCGCCGAACGGCGTCCAGTAGCGCACCGAGGAGTGCGAGTTGACGCTGAGGTTGCCCGCCTCCACGGCCCGTGCCACCCGCACCGCCCGGCCCACGTCCCGCGTCCAGACCGAGCCGGAGAGGCCGTACTCGGTGTCGTTGGCGAGGCGAATCGCGTCGGCCTCGTCGTCGAACGGGAGCACCGAGACGACCGGGCCGAAGATCTCCTCCCGCCAGTGCCGGTCCGCCGTCGATCCGGCGAGCAGCACCGTCGGGGCGTACCAGAAGCCGGGGCCGTCGGGGCGGGAGCCGGCGAAGGCGATCTTCGCCCCGTCGACGTACCCGGCCACCCGGTCCCGCTGGGCGGCGGAGATCAACGGGCCCATCTCGGCCGTGTCCCGGGCCGGGTCCTCCACCCGCAGCGCGCGCACCGCCGGTTCGAGCAGCTCCAGGAACCGGTCGTACACCGGCCGCTGAACCAGGATCCGCGACCGGGCGCAGCAGTCCTGGCCGGCGTTGTCGAAGACGGCGTACGGGGCGGTGGCCGCCGCCCGCTCCAGGTCGGCGTCGGCGAAGACGAGGTTGGCGCTCTTGCCGCCCAGCTCCAGGGTCAGCCGCTTCACCTGCGCGGCGCAGCCGGCCATGATCCGGGTGCCCACCTCCGTGGAGCCGGTGAAGCAGACCTTGCGGACGGCGGGATGGGTGACGAACCGCTCCCCCACCACGGACCCGGCGCCCGGCAGCACGGTGAACACGTCGTCGGGCACGCCCGCCTCACGCGCCAGCTCCGCCAGGCGCAGCGCCGTCAGCGGGGTCAGCTCGGCGGGCTTGAGCACCACGGTGTTCCCGGCGGCGAGCGCCGGCGCGAAGCCCCAGGCGGCGATGGGCATCGGGAAGTTCCACGGCACGATCACCCCGACCACGCCGAGCGGCTCGTGGAACGTCACGTCCAGCCCGCCCGGCACCGGGATCTGCCGCCCCGTCAGCCGCTCGGGCGCGCCCGCGTAGTAGTCGAGGACGTCGCGGACGTTGCCCGCCTCCCACCGCGCGTTGCCGATGGTGTGCCCGGAGTTGCGCACCTCCAGCCGCGCCAGCTCCTCCAGGTGCGCGTCGACCACCGCCGCGAACCGCCGCAACACCCGCGCCCGCTCCCCCGGCGCCACCGCCCGCCAGCGCCGGAAGGCCGCGTCCGCCCGCGCGATCGCCGCGTCGACCTCCCCGACCGACGTGGCGGGCACGGACCCCACGACCTCCCCGGTGGCCGGATCCACCACCTCACTCAAGCCTGACCCCTCTCCCTCGTCAGAGGCGTTCGAAGCCACGGATCAGCTCCCAGTCCGTCACGGCGGCGTCGAAGGCCGTCAGCTCGATCCGCGCCTGGTTGGCGTAGTGGGCCGTCACCTCGTCGCCGAACGCCTCGGCGGCCACCGTCGAGCCCTCCCAGAGGGCCAGGGCGTCGCGGAGCGTGCCGGGGACCCGGTCGGCGGCCGGGTCGTCGTACGCGTTGCCGGTGCACTCCTCGCCCAGTTCCAGCTCGCGCTCGATGCCGTGCACCGCGCCGGCGACGAGTGCCGCGATCGCCAGGTACGGGTTCACGTCCGCCCCCGGCACCCGGTTCTCCACCCGCATGCCCTGGCCGTGCCCGACCAGCCGCAGCGCGCAGGTGCGGTTGTCCGTGCCCCAGCGCAGCGCGGTGGGGGCGAACGACCCGGGCTGGTAACGCTTGTACGAGTTGATGTTCGGGGCGAACAGGAGGCTGAACTCGCGCATCGTGGCCAGCAGCCCGGCCAGCACCCGCTGCCCGGTCGTCGACAGGTGCGCCGGCCCGTCGCCGAGCATCGCCGAGCGGCCGTCGGCGTCGCGCAGCGAGAAGTGGATGTGGCAGGAGTTGCCCTCGCGCGCGTTCGGCTTGGCCATGAAGGTGATCGACATGCCCTCCTGGGCGGCGATCTCCTTCGCCCCGTTCTTGTAGATCACGTGGTGGTCGGCGCAGGCCACCGCCTCGTCGTAGCGGAAGGTGATCTCGTGCTGGCCGAGGTTGCACTCCCCCTTCGCGCTCTCCGGGGTGAGCCCCGCCCCGGCCATCTCCCGCCGGATGCGGCGCAGCAGCGGCTCCACCCGGGCGGTGCCGAGCAGCGAGTAGTCCACGTTGTACTGGTTGGCCGGGGTCAGGTCCCGGTAGCCGCGCTGCCAGGCTTCCTCGTACGAGTCGCGGAACAGCACGAACTCCAGCTCGGTGCCGGCGTACGCGGTCAGCCCGTGCGCGGCCAGCCGGTCGAGCTGCCGGCGCAGGATCTGCCGGGGCGAGGCGACCACCGGGGACCCGTCCAGCCAGGCCAGGTCGGCCAGGAGCAGCGCGCTGCCCGGCTGCCAGGGCACCCGGCGCAGGGTGTCGAAGTCCGGCACCATGGCGAAGTCGCCGTAGCCGCGTTCCCAGCTCGACATCGCGTACCCGTCGACCGTGTTCATGTCGACGTCGACGGCGAGCAGGTAGTTGCAGCCCTCGCTGCCGTGCGCGGCCACCTGGTCGAGGAAGTAGGGTGCGTGGAACCGCTTGCCCTGCAACCGGCCCTGCATGTCGACCAGGGCCAGCACCACGGTGTCGATCTCATCCTCTGCGACGGCGACCCGCAGCTGTTCCAACGTGAGCGGAGCTTTCCTCATCGGCGGGCCTCCATCACCAAGGTCTACTGGCTGAACCGGTCGACCGTCAATGCCCCGCCGGGCATCCCGGCAACCGCCCCGGAACGCACCCGGGCCCGCCTCGCAGCGTCCGCCCCTGCGCCCTGTCTCTGTCCGTCCGCCCTTGCCGCCCGCCCTGTCCGACCGGCCCCCGTCGAGCTGCCCCGTGCGGTGGGGCAGCTCGGCAGGGGGCCAGACGGCGCACGGCGGCCCCGGCCGGCACGCCCGGCGCCCGCAACTGGGCGGGGCGGCACCGCGCGGGTGGGCAGGCCGCCACCGCGGGTGGGCAGGCCGGCCGAGCCGGGCAAATTGCGTTGCCGTGCCGGCGCGTGCGCCGCATGCTTGAGCCCGTGACCAGGCCCGATCGCGACGGGCCACCGCCGGGCGCTCGGACCGCCCGGCACGCGGCGGCGCGGGGCACGTCACCTCTCTCTCACCGTACGGCGCTGCGCCGTACCCGACGCCCGCCCCGCGCCGCCCGCACCACACCCGCATCGGCTCGAACCGAGCGACCGGCCCGGCCCCGCACTAGTCCGATCCTGCGCGGCCGCCCGCGTCTGCTCAGGTGAGCAGCAGCCCGGCGACCCAGAGCGCGGCGACGAGCAGACCGGCGAGGAACTCGACAAGCATGGACAGGCCGGCCGCCGCGACCGCCTGCTTCGTCGCCGGCCACGCCAGCCGGGAGTCGCCCAACCGCAGCCGCTCCGCCGCCCACACCCCGCCGACGAAGCCGAGCACCAGCCCGATCACCGGGACCACGAAGAAGCCGACCAGGCCCAGCAGCCCACCGACGAGCAGCGACGAGGTGGGCACCCCGGTGCGTTTCAGGTTCCGCCCCGGCCAGGCGTACTTGACGACGGTGCCGCCCGCGGCGACCACGGTCGCGGCGGCGAGCACCGCCCAGCGGCCGGGCCCGGCGCCGCCGAAGATCGCCCAGACCAGCACCCCGCCCCAGCACAGCGGCAGCGCCGGCAGGCCGGGCACCACCACCCCGGCGAGCCCGGCGAGGATCGCCAACCCGGCGAGTACGGCGACCGCCGCCTCGCTGTCCGTCAGGCTCATGCCGTTGCTCCCCGGTCGTCGTCGCCACGTAGCCGGGCGGTGATCTCCGCCGCCGGTGCGGGCGGGCCGAAGAAGCGCCCCTGCCCGGTGTCGCAGCGCAGCGCGCGCAGCCGCTCGGCCTGCACCCCGGTCTCCACCGCCTCGGCGGTCACCCACAGCTCCAGCGCGTGCGCCAGCCGCACCAGCGCGTCCACGATCCGTTCGTCCCGGTGGTCGGGCACCGCCTCGGCGTCCTCACCCCGGATGCCCTCGACGAACGGCCCGGCCAGCTTGAGGCAGTGGATCGGCAGCCGGCGCAGGTACGCCAGGTTGGAGTAGCCGGTGCCGAAGTCGTCGATCGCCATCCGTACGCCGAGGGCGGCCAGCCGGTGCAGCGACCGCAGCGGCTCCCCGGCGGTGCCCATCACCGCGCTCTCCGTCAGCTCCAGTTGCAGCAGATCCGCCGGCAGCCCGGTGGAGGCCAGCGCGTCGGCCACGGTGTCCACGATCCCCGGGTCGTCGGCCTGCCGGGCGGCCAGGTTGACGCTGACCACCAGCTGCGCCCGGGGGAACTCGCGCCGCCACGCCTCCGCGTCCCGGCAGGCCTGCCGCAGCACCCACTCGCCGAGCCGGACGATCAGGCCGGTCTCCTCGGCGAGCCCGATGAACCGGTCCGGCCCGATCAGCCCCAGCTCCGGGTGCTGCCACCGGACCAGCGCCTCCACGGCCAGCATCGAGCCCTCGACCAGAGACACGATCGGCTGGTAGTGCACGACGAACTCGCCCCGGTCCAGCGCGGCCGGCAGTCCGGCGGCCAGGGCGGAACGGGCGAGGTCCCGGGCGCCGCGCTCCGGGTCGTAGACCGCCCACCGGCCCCGGCCCTCCGCCTTCGCCCAGTAGAGCGTGGTGTCGGCGGCCTTCATCAGCTCCGAGGCGCTCGTCCCGCCGACCGGGCACTCGACGATCCCGACGCTCGCCGACACCGCGAGCTGCTGCTCGCCGATGCGGACCGGGGCGGAGACCGCCGCCAGGGCCAGCTCGGCGACACCCACCGCGTCGTCGATCCCGGCGCCGTCGTCGACCAGGATGACGAACTCGTCCCCGCCCATCCGGGCGACGAGGTGGCCGCGGCCCGCGACGCAGTCGGCCAGCCGCTTGGCGATCACCACGAGCAGCCGATCGCCGAGGTCGTGGCCGAGGCTGTCGTTGACCGCCTTGAAGCCGTCCAGGTCGAGGAAGCAGACCCCGACCCGTCGGGCGGCGTCGGCGACGTCGAAGACCCGGCCCAGCGTCTCGAAGAACAGCGTCCGGTTGGGCAGGCCGGTGAGCGGGTCGTGCAGCGCCTGGAAGCGCAGCCGCTGCTGGAGTTCGTGCCGCTCGGTGATGTCCTCGATCATCGCGACGGTGAACCGGGGCCGGCCGTCGTCGTGGCGGATCAGCGAGACGGACAGGTCCGTCCAGACCACGCTGCCGTCCTTGCGGTAGTAGCGCTTCTCCACCCGGGCCCGGTCCTGCTTGCCCTCGATCAGCTCCTGGTAGAGCTCCCACATCCCGGCCGCGTCGTCGGGATGGAACAGTGCGGCCACGTTGGTCTCGCGCAGCTCCTCGATGGAGTAGCCGAGCATGTCCGCGAACGCCTGGTTGACGTCGATGATCTGGCCGTCGACACCGGCGATGCCGATCCCCGTGGCCGCCCCCACGAAGACGGCCCGGAACCGGGCCTCGCTGTCGCGCAGGGCCTGCTCCACGTCGTCGCGGGCCTGCCAGGCCGAGCGGGCGATCCGCTCCTGCTGCGCGAAGGTGCGGTCGCGCAGGGCGCGGGCGAAGCCGGCGGCGAGTGCGCCCTGCAACGCCGCGACCCGTTGCGCCGTCCCGTCCCCGTCGGCCCGGCCCGGCACCACCCGGGCGGCGAACCGGTCGCCGAGGGCCCGCACCGACCAGTCGAGCACCCGGGGCTCGGTCAGGTGCTCCTCGACCAGCGCGCGCCCCACCTCCTCGGCCGGCAGGGGCGAGAAGGGCTCGGCGAGCAGGGCCTGGGCCAGCCGGACCGTGTGCAGGTGCAGCAGGCGCTCGGTCTCCGCCGCGCTGAGGGGCACGAAACCGAGCCGGCGCACCGCCCTGGCCCACTCGGCCGCGTACCACTGGGCGCCCGACCGGCTGAGGTCGTCGCCGCCGGGCTCCGGGACGGCGGCCATGGGCTCAGGCGGTGGGCTGGTCGTACCGGGCGACGCCGCCGAAGGCGCCGAACCGCTCCGGGTGCTCGTCGACGTCGGAGGGCGAGTCGGGGCGCCACAGCGGCATGTGCACCACACCCGGCTCCAGGAGCGTCCAGTCGCCGAAGAAGCTCGTCACCTCGGCCCGGGAGCGCAGCGTGATCTCGGTGTCGGTACGCGCCGAGAGGCGCTGCGCGTCGAGCATCTCCTGCGGCTGGTCCTCGAACGTGGAGTGTGAGACGACCAGGTGGCTGCCCGGGGCCGCGGCGGCCCGGAGGGTGGCCAGGATCTCGCCGGGGCGGTCGGTGTCCCGGACGAAGTGCACCACCCCGGCGAGCAGGATGCCCAGCGGCCGGCTGAAGTCGAGCAGCCCCAGGTCACGGGCTGCGGCCAGGATCCGCTCCGGCTCCCGCAGGTCGCCGTGGATCACCCCGGTCAGCTCGTCGCCGGCGAGCAGCTCCCGGCTGTGCGCCACCGCGACCGGGTCGATGTCGACGTAGACCACCCGGGCCTTCGGATTGGCCGTCTGGGCGACCTCGTGCACGTTGCCCACGGTGGGGATGCCGGAGCCGATGTCGAGGAACTGGTCGATGCCGGCGTCGAGCAGCGTGCGTACGGCGCGACGCAGGAACTCCCGGCCGGCGCGCATGGTCGCCGCCAGGTTCGGGGTCATGCCGGCGATCTGCTCGGCGAGCTGCCGGTCGATCTCGAAGTTGTGCGCCCCGCCGAGGAAGTAGTCGTACACCCGGGCCGCGCTCGGCCGGGAGAGGTCGATCTCGGCGGGAAGTCCGTCCGGCATCTGCACTACTGCACCTCATGGTCGTCGCCGCGGTGCGGGAGGGAGCCGGTGCCGCGGTCACGTGGGGGTACGCGAGGCACCGGCCGACCCGCGGGTCGTGTGGTGCTCACCACTCTAGGCCGCGTACTGCCGGCTCCGGGAGGTCCCATGACCCACTTCGTCGGCCCGTCGGATGTCCGTCACGGACCCGCCCGCCGGCACGGCTCCGCCCCCGCCGGTGACAAGCCCTCGTCGCCCACGGCATCGGAGCCCCCGGACCGGGCGGGCAGCGGCGGCGCCCTGGCCGACCCCGGGTCAGCCGGCGGACTCCAGCAGCAGCGAGATGCCCTGCCCCACGCCGACGCACATGGTGGCCAGCGCCCGCCGGCCGCCCCGGCGGCGCAGCTCCAGCGCGGCCGTCAGCGCCAGCCGGGCGCCACTGGCGCCGAGCGGGTGCCCGAGCGCGATCGCCCCGCCGTTCGGGTTGACGTGCTCGGCGTCGGTCGGCAGGCCCAGCTCGCGCAGCACCGCGACGGACTGCGCGGCGAACGCCTCGTTCAGCTCGATCACGTCGACCGCGTCGAGGCCGAGGCCGAGGCGGTCGAGCAGCTTCCGGGTGGCCGGCACCGGCCCGACGCCCATCACCCGCGGCGGTACGCCGGCCGCGGCGGCGCCGGCGACCCGGGCCAGCGGGGTGAGGCCGTAGCGGGCCACGGCGGCCTCGGAGGCGACCAGCAGCGCCACCGCGCCGTCGTTGACGCCCGACGAGTTGCCGGCGGTCACCGTGCCGCCCTCGCGGAACGGGGTGGGCAGCGCGGCGAGCTTCTCCAGCGAGGTCTCCCGGGGGTGCTCGTCGACCTCGACGAGCTTGGTCTCGCGCCGCCCCGCCGGCACGGTCACTCCCACGATCTCCTCGGCGAAGCGGCCGTCGGCCTGCGCCTTCGCGGCCCGCTGCTGCGACCGGTACGCGAACTCGTCCTGCTCGGCGCGGCCGACGCCGTACGCGGCGGCGACGTTCTCCGCCGTCTCCGGCATGGAGTCGATGCCCCAGTGCTTCTTCATCAGCGGGTTGACCAGCCGCCAGCCGATGGTGGTGTCGTAGACCTCGGCGGTGCGGGAGAACGGGGTGCTCGCCTTCGGCATCACGAACGGGGCGCGGCTCATGCTCTCCACCCCGCCGGCCACCACGAGGTCCGCCTCGCCGGCCACGACGGAGCGGGCCGCGGTGGCGAGGGCGTCCAGGCCGGAGCCGCAGAGCCGGTTGACCGTGCTGCCGGGCACCTCCTCGGGCAGCCCGCCGAGCAGCGCCGCCATCCGGGCCACGTTGCGGTTGTCCTCGCCGGCCTGGTTGGCGCAGCCCAGGATCACGTCGTCCACCCGCGCCCAGTCCACCGACGGGTGTCGGGCGACCAGTTCGCGGATCACGTGCGCGGCCAGGTCGTCGGGGCGGACGCCGGCGAGGGCGCCGGCGTAGCGGCCGATCGGGGTGCGGACACCGGCCACCAGGTATGCCACGGTCATCAGCGCGATCCTTCGGGGGGTGGGAAGGGGCGGGGCGGGCGGTTCCGGGTCGCGGGGACGCCCGGCCGCCAGGATATCCGCGCGCGCAGCGGATAGGTTGGCGGCATGGCCCGGGCCCAGTTCAGCGCAGAGACCAGTGGCGGTGGCGAGTTCGTCCGCCAGCCCAACCGGTTCACCGGTCGGGTCACCCCGGACTCCGACTCCCCGCCCGGCGGCGGGCCGGACGCGCAGGGCCGGTGGCCGCTGGAGGCGGGCCGTTACCGGCTGATCTGGTGCCGGGCCTGCCCGTGGGCGCACCGGGCCCGGATCGTGCGCGGCCTGCTCGGCCTGGAGGACGCGATCTCCCTCGGCACGGTCGACCCGATCCGCGACGAGCGGGGCTGGCGGTTCGCTCTCGACCCGGACGGGTTCGACCCGGTGCTCGGCATCGGCTTCCTCTCCGAGGCGTACCTGGCCACCGACCCCGACTACACCGGGCGGGTCACGGTGCCGGCGCTGGTCGACACGCGCACCGGCCGGGTGGTCACGAACGACTATCCGCAGCTCACCCTGGACCTGTCCACCGAGTGGCGGGACCTGCACGGGCCGGGGGCGCCGGACCTCTACCCGGTCGAGCTCCGCCCGGAGATCGACGCGCTGATGGCGGAGATCCACCGGGACGTCAACAACGGGGTCTACCGGTGCGGCTTCGCCACCTCGCAGGCCGCGTACGACGAGGCGTTCACCGCGCTGTTCGCCCGGCTCGACGCGCTCTCCGAGCGGCTGGCGGGCCGACGCTACCTGATGGGCGACGCGATCACCGAGGCCGACGTGCGGCTCTTCACCACCCTGGTCCGCTTCGACGTGGCGTACCACGGTCACTTCAAGTGCAACCGGCAGAAGCTCACCGAACTGCCGGTGCTCTGGGCGTACGCGCGGGACCTGTTCCAGACGCCGGGCTTCGGCGAGACGGTCGACTTCGACCACATCAAGCGGCACTACTACGGCACCCACGCGGCGATCAACCCGACGGGGATCGTCCCGCTCGGCCCCGACATCTCCGGCTGGACCACGCCGCACGGGCGTGGCTGAGCCGCGCCGGACCGCCCCGCCCCGGGCCGCCGCCGCGTCGGCCTCCGCCGCCTGCGTCGTCGCGGGCGCGGTCGCGGTGACCGTCGCCGTGGTCGCCGGTCCGGGGCCGGGCCTGACCGGGTACGTCAGCGAGGCGGGCGTCACCGACAGCGCGTACGCCCCGGCGTACCGGATCGGGGTCTTCGCCCTGGCGGCCGGGTTGCTGCTGCTCGCGGCGGCGCTGCCCCCGGTGCTACGGGCGGCGGCCGGGCTGCTCGCGGCCGGGAGCGTCTTCGCGCTGGTCTCCGGGGCGGTGTCGTGCAGCGCCGGCTGCCCGCTGCCGCCGTTCGAGCGGGCGACCACGGCGGACCTGGTGCACGGCGCGGCGAGCATCCTCGCGGTGGCCGCGGTGGTCTTCGCGATGCTGGCGGTCATGCTCACCCGGGCCGCGCCGTCGGCGCTGCGCCGGCTGGCCGCGGTGGCCCTGGCGGCGGCCCTGCCGCTGGCGGGCGCGACCGCCGTGGCCATGCTCTTCGTGGGGCGCGGCGGCCTGATCGCCGTCCTGGAGCGGCTGCTGCTGCTGGTGGCCGTCCTGTGGGGCACGGCCGCCGCGACCGCCGTCGCCCTCCGCCGGTGAGCCGGGGCACGTCGCAGCGCCTGAGATGGGGCATCGGCCCCTTCGTGCACCTGCTGTAAGGAGCGTCACCGAGGGGACTCCTTCCGCAGCATCGACGGCCGGCGTTATCCTCGGCGGGCGATGACCAACGTCTGGCACCTGACCGTGCGCCTGTATGTCGACCTCCGACTGCAGGCCAGCGGCGTCTGTCCGGCGCAGCCGCTCTCCTGACGCTGCCCCGTTCCGACCTCCAGACCCTGGGACACACCCTCATGGCTTCCGCCCTGCGCAAGATCCCCTTCTCCGTGCAGATCCTGCTCGGCCTCGTCCTCGGCGTGGCGCTCGGCTTCCTCGCCCGCGCCAACGACCTGAGCTGGCTCACCAGCACCCTCGACACCGTCGGCGGCCTCTTCGTCCAGCTGCTCAAGCTGGCCGTACCGCCGCTGGTCTTCACCGCCATCGTGGTCAGCGTGGTCAGCCTGCGCGGGGTGGCCAACGCCGCCCGGCTGGCCCTGAAGACCCTGCTCTGGTTCGGCGTCACCGCGCTGATCGCGGTGGGCGTCGGCATCGGGCTCGGCCTGCTCACCGACCCGGGCCGCGGCGTCACCCTCGACACCGCCGGCGCCACCGCGCCCACGAGGACCGGCTCGTGGACCGACTTCCTCACCGGCATCGTGCCGACCAACCCGGTCGGCGCGTTCGTCGACGGCAACGTGCTCCAGATCGTCTTCCTGGCCCTCGTCGTCGGCGCGGCGGCGCTGCTGGTCGGCGAGCCCGCGGAGCCGTTCGTGGCGATCAACCGCGCGCTGCTGGAGATCGTCCAGAAGGCCCTGTGGTGGGTCATCCGGCTCGCCCCGATCGGCACCCTCGGCCTGATCGGCAACGCCGTTGCCTCGTACGGCTGGGACCTGGTGGCCCCGCTCGCCAAGTTCACCACAGCCGTCTACGTCGGCTGCGCGATCGTGCTGTTCGTGGTCTACCCGCTGCTGCTGGTGGGCGCCGGCCGGCTCAACCCGGTGCGCTTCTTCGCCGGCGCCTGGCCCGCGATCGAGCTGGCCTTCGTCTCCCGCTCCTCGGTGGGCACGATGCCCGTGACCCAGCGCTCGGTCGAGCGCCTCGGTGTCCCCCGCGAGTACGCCTCCTTCGCGGTGCCGTTCGGCGCCACCACGAAGATGGACGGCTGCGCGGCGATCTACCCGGCGCTGGCCGCGATCTTCGTCGCCCAGGTCTTCGGGGTGGACCTCGGCGTCACCGACTACCTGCTGATCGCCTTCGTCTCGGTGGTCGGTTCGGCCGCCACCGCCGGCCTGACCGGCGCGATCGTGATGCTCACCCTGACGCTGAGCACGCTGGGCCTGCCGCTGGCCGGCGCCGGTCTGCTGCTGGCGATCGACCCGATCCTGGACATGATCCGCACCGCCACCAACGTCGCCGGCCAGGCACTGGTGCCGACGATCGTCGCCGCCCGCGAGGGCACCCTGGACCGGGCCGCGTACGACTCGGCGGGCCGGCGGTCGCCGCTCGCCCCGGCGGACGCCGACGGCGACGGCCCGCGCCGCGCTGAGGAGCTGAGCCCCGTCCCGGCCTGAGCCACCCCGGCGCGCCCCGGGCGGGTCCGAGCCGCCCGGGGCGCTCGCGGTGGGCCCGAGCCGCGCCTGAGCCGCCGCCCGCGCCCGCCCCGACCGTCGCGCCCGGGCCCGGCGCGACCCGACGAGTCGGGGAGGACCCCGCCCCGGGGTCCGCCCCGCATCCGAGAGGATGACCGCATGAGTGTCCTGTTCACCCCGCTGACCCTGCGCAGCGTGACCCTGCCCAACCGGATCGCCCTGGCGCCGATGTGCCAGTACACCGCCGGCCCGGACGGCCTGCCCACCGACTGGCACCTGGTGCACCTGGGAGCCCGCGCGGTCGGCGGCGCGGGTCTGGTGATGACCGAGGCCACCGCCGTGCTGCCCGAGGGGCGGATCAGCCCGCAGGACACCGGGCTCTGGTCCGGGGCGCACGTCGACGCCTGGCGGCCGGTGACCGCCTTCGTCGCCGCGCACGGCGCGGTGCCGGTCGTGCAGCTCGCGCACGCCGGGTTCAAGGCCTCGACGTACCGCCCGTGGGCGTCCCGGCGGGGCGGGGTGCCCGACGCCGAGGGCGGCTGGACCCCGGTCGGCCCGGGGTCCGCGCCGTTCGTGCCCGACTACCGGGTGCCGACCGCGCTGGACGAGGCGGGGATCGCCGGCGTCGTCGAGGCGTTCGCGGCGGCGGCCGGCCGGGCGGTCGACGCCAGGTTCGCGGCAGTGGAGATCCACGCCGCGCACGGCTACCTGCTGCACGAGTTCCTCTCCCCGCTGACGAACCACCGCGACGACGCCTGGGGCGGGGACCGCGCCGGCCGGATGCGGCTCACCCTGGAGGTGGCGCGGGCGGTCCGTGCGGCGGTCGGCGAGGACGTGCCCGTACTGACCCGCGTCTCGGCCACCGACTGGGAGCCGACGGGCTGGACGGCCGAGGACAGCGTGGTGCTCGCCGGCGAACTGGCCGCCGCCGGGGTGGATCTGGTCGACTGCTCGTCGGGCGGCGCGTCGGCCACCGCGACCATCCCGGTCGGCCCCGGCTACCAGGTGCCGCTGGCCGCCCGGGTACGCCGGGAGGCGGGCGTGGCCACCGGCGCGGTCGGCCTGATCGTCGAGCCGGAGCAGGCCGAGGAGATCGTCGCGTCCGGCGACGCCGACCTGGTCCTGCTCGGGCGGGAACTCCTGCGGGACCCGTACTGGCCGCACCGGGCCGCCGCCAAGCTCGGCGCCACCCCCACCTGGCCCGCCCAGTACGCCCGCGCCTGACCTGCCCCTCTCTCAGCCCCGTCCCCGGTCCGTCAGGTGGGGGTGGGGCGGGTGGGTCAGCCGGCCAGGTGGGACCAGTGGGGTTCCAGCTCGCGCCAGGGACCCTGGGCGGCGACCGTGCCGGAGCGGAGGACCACGACGTGGTCGGCCCGGACCAGGGCGGCGCGCTTCGAGGTCGAACCCACCACGGTCACGCCGTGCTCGCGCAGCGCCTGCCACAGCGCCAGCTCGGTGGTGACGTCCAGCGCCGAGGAGACGTCGTCGGCCACCAGCAGCTCGGTACGGGGGGCGAGCGCCCGGGCCAGCGCGAGGCGCTGCAACTGCCCGCCCGAGAGCCGGGTGCCCTTGTGCCCGATCAGCAGCCCGAGCCCGCCGCCGGCCGCCGCCAGGTCGTGGTCGAGCTGGGCGGTCGACACCGCCGCCGCGGCGTCCACCTGGTGGCCGAGGGTGATGTTGTCGGCCACCGTGCCGGAGAGCACCCGGGGCAGCTGGCCGACGTAGCCCACCTGGTGGGGGCGCAGGAACAGCTCCGGCTCGGTGACGGGGTCGCCGTTCCAGGTCAGCCGCCCGGTGTGCGGGGCGATGCCGGCCAGCGCCCGCAGCAGCGACGACTTGCCCGAGCCGACCGGCCCGACGACCAGCACCAGCTGGCCGCGTTCCACCGTCAGGTCGACGTCGCGTACGGCCACCGTCCCGTCGGTGTGCCGGACGCCGAAGCCGGTCAGCTCCAGCCGGCGCAGCGGGTGCCGGGGCGGCACGACGGGCGCCGGGGCGGTCCCCGCGCCGAGGTCCACCCCCGGCACCGCCGCCGAGTACGACTCCACGCCGGTCATCGCCACCGTCCGCCGGGTCCACACCCGCGCCGACGGGATCTGCGAGATCAGCGAGGCCGTCGTCCACGCGAACCAGCGGGCGGCGGCCAGGGTGGCGACCGCGACCAGGGTGGCGCCGGCCGAGAGCTGCCCGGCCAGGAAGAGCGCCCACGCGCCGATCGGCAGCAGGCCGCTGACCAGCGACGGGGTCGAGCGGGACCAGACCTGCACGGAGATCTCCCGGCGTTGCCGGTCGCTGCGCACCACGTCGAGGTCGGCCAGGTGGGCCAGCACCGGGCGGGTGGCCCCGGCGAGTTTGACCGTACGGGCGGCCGACAGCGAGGAGACCAGCGCGGTGGCGAACGCGGCCCGCGCCGCGACGGTGGCCCGCGCCGACCGTTCCAGGTGGGGGCCGAACAGCGTGGCGGCGAGTCCGGAGACGAGCATCGTGCCCGCGAAGAAGAGCCCCGGCACCACGCTGCCGGTGACGGCGGTCATCGTGACCAGGAGCAGCAGCGAGAGCCCCTGGTCCATCAGGTTGTCGGCGAGCTGCACCACCCGCTCGGTGTCGCCGCCCTGGGCCACCACCTCCGCCGGCGTGTGCCGGCTGACCCGACGCGGTCCGGTCTGGCCGTGCACCAGGCGCAGGCTGATCCGCAGCATCTGCCGGACCCACCACTGCGGGAAGCGCAGACCGTTGAGGTACGGCACCGGCAGGGTCACCAGCAGGCCGACGACGATCCCCAGCGCGGGCTTCCACGGGTCGCCCGTGCCGTCGACCACGTCCGCCCAGAGCCACGGCAGCACCGGCCCCTCCAGCCCGAGGAGCACGAGCAGCAGGAACAACGCCAGCGAGGCCAGCCCGTAGCGCGCGTCGTTGAGGCACAGCCGCAGGATCTCCCGCAGCCCGCGCAGCCCCCGCGGGGACGTCGTCTCCGGCTCCCCGGGGGCTGCGGACCCGCCCTGACCCGCCCGGCCGTCGGCCGACCCGACCGGCTCCGTCGGGGTCGCGGGAACCGCCCCGACCGGCGGCACGGCCGGGACTCCGACCGGCGGCACGGCCGTGGGCGTGGCCGACGGAACGGCCGGCGGGCCGACCGGGGGCGTCGCCGGTGGGAGGGCCTCGTCCGGGCCGGTGGTCGGCCACGGGTCCGACGGGCCGGTCAGCAGGTCGACCCCGCCGGAACGACCGCCCGGTGCCGCGTGGGCGTACGCGGTGGCGTGGCTGGTGGCGAGCAGTTCGGCGAAGCGTTCCGAGGAGTCCAGCGGCCCGGCCTCCACGACCGCGCCGTCGGCCATCACCACCACCTCGTCACAGCGGCGTACGGAGGAGAGGCGGTGGGCGATGACGATGCCGATCCGGTCCCGTAGCAACCGCTCGGTGGCCTGCTGCACCCGCGCCTCGGTCACCGGGTCGAGGCGGGCGGTGGCCTCGTCGAGGATCACCACGTGCGGGTCGCGCACCAGGATCCGGGCGAAGGCGACCAGCTGCTCCTGGCCCGCCGAGAGCACGTGCCCGCCGTCGCCCAGCCGGGTGTCCAGGCCGGCGGGCAGCTCGGCGATCCAGCCGTCGAGCCCCAGCTCGCGCAGCGCCCGGGCGGCGGCGTCGAGCAGGTCCGGATCGAACAACGCGACGTTCTCGGCGAGGGTCCCGGCGAGGATCTCGGTGCGCTGGGGCACCACGGCGATCCACCGGCGCAGCGCCTCGACGTCGAGGTCGCACACGTCGTCGCCGGCCAGGAAGACCGTGCCGGGCGGCACGTCGACGGCCCGGGTGAGCACCTTCGCCAGGGTGGACTTGCCGGAGCCCGTCCGGCCGACCAGCGCGTACGAGCGGCCCCGGGTGAAGGTCAGGTCGACGTCGTGCAGCGCGGGGCCGCGCCCGTCGTCGGCGCCCCCGTAGCGGAAGGTGAGGCCCCGCACCACCAGGTCGCCCTCGTTCGGGGCGGCCCCGCCCACGGGCTCCTGCCGGGAGCCCGCCAGCAGCTGCACCCGCCCCCAGGCGCCGAGGGCGTACTGGAGTTCGGGGACCATCCGGCTGACATGCTCGACGGTCATGCCGAAGCCGATGGCCAGCAGCCAGATCGCGGTGAGCCGGGCGCCGTCGACCCGGCCGGTGACCAGTGCCCACGCGCCGCCGAGCACCACGGCCGCGATCCCGGCCCGGATGACGCCGGCGGCCACGGTGGTGACCTGGGCGGACATCCGCCACACGCGCACCCCGCGACTGAGCACCTCGGCGGCCCGCCGGGCGTAGAGGCGCAGCACGTACGGCCGGGCCAGGCTGGTGCGTACGTCGTCCTGGCCGTGGATGGCCTCCTCCATCACCGCGGCGAGGTCGGACCAGGCCTCCTCCTCGGCCATCCGGGCCGGGCCGATCCGCGCGGTGGGCTTGCGCAGGCCGACGGCCAGCAGCACGGTCAGCAGCAGCATCCCGAGGCCGGCCGGCCACCACACCGCGAGGGCGACGACGGTCGACAGCACGCCCGCGGCGAGGCCCTGCGCGATCCGTACGCCCTGGTTGCGCACCGCCGCGGCGACCTGGTAGACGTCGCCGTCGATGCGGTCGAGCAGCTCGCCGACCGGGGTGGTCTCCAGGGTCGGCAGGTCCTGCCCGAGCGCGACCCGGCACAGCCGGCGCCGCACGTCGGCGGACCAGTCGGCGGTCAGCCCGGCCATCAGCAGGCTCACCGCGAGGTCGGTGAGGACGGCGGCGACCAGCGCCACGGCGAGCAGCGCGAAGAACCCGGCGGCGCGGTGCACCAGGACGGGGCCGGCCAGCGCGGCGGCGGCGGCCTGGCCCCCGGCGCCGAGCACGATCAGGCAGGTCACGATCGACATTCGGCGGGGCGAGGTGGCCCACAGGTCCCGGAACAGACGCATGACGGAGTCCCTTCTCCGCAGACCGGGGCGGAGCATCCAGCCTGGTCGGTGGAGCCGGCCGGCTCAACGCATTTACCGGCCGTTCACCTGGCCGGAGGCCGGTGCGTGGGCCGCGCCGGCCGGGAGCCGCCCCGCGCGGACGCCGCGAAGGGTGACTCGGAGCGGACGCCGCACGGATGGCTCAGAAGAGCACGGTGGCGAGCGTGCCGACGGGGCGGAACCCGCAGCGCTCGTAGACCCGGCGGGCGGGCGTGTTGAAGTCGTTCACGTAGAGGCTGACGGTCGGGGCGACCCGCAGCAGCGCGTCGCGCACCACCGCCGCCATGGCCGCCGACGCGATGCCCCGGCCCCGCCACTCGGGGGCCACCCAGACGCCCTGCACCTGGGCGGTCCGGCGGGTCACCACCGCCAGCTCGGCCTTGAACACCACCCGGCCGTCGACGAACCGGGCGTACGCCCGCCCGGTCCGGACCAGGTCGGTGACCCGCCGCCGGTAGCCGCGCCCGCCGTCGTCGGCGAGCGGCGAGACGCCGACCTCCTCGGTGTACATCGCCACCGCCGCCGGGAAGAGCCGGTCGACCTCGCTGGCGCGCACCCGCCGCACCTCCGGGTCCGCCCGCAGCGCCGGCAGCGCGTCGGTCGCCAGCAACGGCTGGTTGGGGCGTACGTCCCGGGCCGGCCCCCAGACGGCGGAGAGGCGGTCCCAGAGCCCGAGCACCGCGTCGGCCCGGCCCACGATCGACGAGCAGAGCCGCTCCTCGCCGGCGAGGAGGTCGGCGTACGCGGCGACGGCCGGCTCGGTGGCGAGCACGGGGGTCAGGTTGCCGCCGAGCCAGCAGATCGACTCCAGGTTGCGGCGGCTGCCGTAGCCCAGCACCCGTCCCTCGGCACGCCACCAGGCCAGGCCACGCGCCGTGATCCGCTCGGCGACCTGCGCGCCCGCGAACGGGTCGAGGTCGAGCAGCCGCTCGACCGCGCGGCGCTCCGACTCCCCCAGTTGGCGTACCGGCACCGTCAGCACGGATACCAGCCTGCCAGATCCGCCCCGTGCCGCGCCGGTCGAGTGACGAGTGGGACGCCTGCACCGTGGCGGCGACGCGGAGCGTACGCCCGGCGGAAGCGCGCCGGCCCCGGCCGCCGGCGGGGGCGGTCGGGGCCGGCGCGCGACGGCGCGGTGGGTCAGTGCACGCTGACGGTGGCGCCGGGGAGCAGGCCGCGCAGCTCCTCGGGCAGCTCGGCGCCCATCTCGTCGGCGATGCGCAGCGCCTCCTCGATCAGGGTCTCCACGATCTGCGCCTCGGGCACGGTCTTGACGACCTTGCCCTTGACGAAGATCTGGCCCTTGCCGTTGCCGGAGGCCACCCCGAGGTCGGCCTCGCGGGCCTCGCCCGGGCCGTTCACGACGCAGCCCATCACGGCGACCCGCAGCGGCACCGGCAGCCCCTCCAGGCCGGCGGTGACCTCCTCGGCCAGCTTGTAGACGTCGACCTGGGCTCGGCCGCAGGACGGGCAGGAGACGATCTCCAGGCCCCGCTCGCGCAGCCCGAGCGACTCCAGGATCTGGTTGCCGACCTTGATCTCCTCCACCGGCGGGGCCGACAGGGAGACCCGGATCGTGTCGCCGATCCCCTCGGCCAGCAGCGCGCCGAAGGCGACCGCCGACTTGATGGTGCCCTGGAAGGCCGGGCCGGCCTCGGTGACGCCGAGGTGCAGCGGGTAGTCGCACTTCTCGGCGAGCTGGCGGTACGCCCGGATCATCACCACCGGGTCGTTGTGCTTGACCGAGATCTTGATGTCGCGGAAGCCGTGCTCCTCGAACAGCGAGCACTCCCACAGCGCCGACTCGACGAGCGCCTCGGCGGTGGCCTTGCCGTACTTGGCGAGCAGCCGCTTGTCCAGCGAGCCGGCGTTGACGCCGATCCGGATGGGCACGCCCGCGTCGCCGGCCGCCTTGGCGATCTCCTTGACCTTGTCGTCGAACTGGCGGATGTTGCCCGGGTTGACCCGGACCGCCGCGCAGCCGGCGTCGATCGCGGCGAAGACGTACTTCGGCTGGAAGTGGATGTCGGCGATCACCGGGATCTGCGACTTCCTCGCGATCGCGGGCAGCGCCTCCACGTCGTCCTGGCTGGGCACGGCGACCCGGACGATCTGGCAGCCGGACGCGGTCAGCTCGGCGATCTGCTGGAGTGTGGCGTTGACGTCGGAGGTGAGGGTGGTGGTCATCGACTGCACCGACACCGGCGCGCCCCCACCGACCGGCACCGGACCGACCATGATCTGGCGGCTGACCCGGCGCGGGGCGAGCGGCGGGGGCGGCACGGCGGGGATACCGAGACTGACAGCGGTCACTTCAGGCACTCACCTTGAGAAGAGCGTGATCGGGTTGACGACGTCCGCGGTGATGGTCAGCAGCGTGAACACGCCACCGATCAGGATCACCGCGTACGTGAGGGGCATGAGCTTGAGGTAGTCGACGCGCCCGGGGTCGGCGCGGCCGATGCGGGCGTAGAGCCAGGACCGGGCCCGCTCGAACCAGGCGATGGCGATGTGCCCGCCGTCGAGCGGCAGCAGCGGCAGCAGGTTGAACACGCCGATGAAGAAGTTCAGCGCGACGAACAGCATGAAGAACCCGATCCAGGCCTTGTTCTCCACGAACTCGCCGCCGAGCCGGCTGGCGCCGACCACGCTGATCGGGGTGTCGATGTCCCGCTCGCCGCCGGTGATCGCCGTCCAGAGGGCCGGCACCTTCTCCGGGATGCGCTTCATCGCCTCGAAGGTGTTCACCGCCATGTCGCCGGTGAAGTCGGCGGTCGCGCCGACCGCGCCGACCGGCCCGTACGTCACCCGCAGCGGGGTGCTGGGCACGAGGCCCACGCCGAGCGCGGCGACCGCGGCGACCTGGCCCCTCGGGTCGTCGAGCGGGGGCCGCTGGGTCTGCGCGAGCACCGTGCTCGTCGTGGCCGGCTGGCCGTCGCGGACGTACGCGATCTGCGCCGTGTCGCCCGGCTTGAGGGCGCGCAGGGTGGTGAGCAGCTGCCCGTAGTCGTTGATCGGCGTGCCGTTGATCCCGGTGATCCGGTCGCCGTCGCGCAGCTGCGCCTGGGCGGCGGGGCTGGCGGGATCGGCGGTGGTGCACTCGCGCAGGGTGTTCTCCGGGACCACGCACTTCGACAGCTGGATGACCGCCGGCTCCTTGCGGATCTCGGCCTCGGTGCTGGGGAACTGCGGGTTGGGCAGGCCGACGCTGACCGCCATGATCCAGAGTGCGACCACGGCGAGGGCGAAGTGGGTGATCGAGCCGGCGGACATCACGATCGTCCGCTTCCACACCGGGAACCGCCACATCGCGCGCGGCTCGTCGGCCGGGTCGACGTCGTCGTCCTGGGGGGTCATCCCGACGATCTTGCAGAAGCCGCCGAGCGGGATGCCCTTGACGCCGTACTCGGTCTCGCCCCGCTTGAAGGACCAGAGGGTGGGGCCGAATCCGACGAAGTACTTGGTGACCTTCATCCCGAACGCCTTGGCGGTGAGCATGTGTCCCGCCTCGTGCAGGCTCACCGAGATGAGGATCGCGAGGGCGAAGAGCACCACCCCGAGCAGGTACGCCATCAAGCTCCTTCCACCGAACCCGCGATGATGATCTCCTGCGCGTGCGCGCGCGCCCACGACTCCGCCGCGAGCACGTCCTCGACGGTACCTGGTTCGTCGAAGTCGGGAGCGTCCTCCAGCACCCGTCGGAGGGTGTCGACGATGCCGAGGAAGGGCAGCCGGCCGGCCACGAAGGCGGCCACGCACTCCTCGTTCGCCGCGTTGTAGATCGCCGGCCGGCAGCGGCCGGCCTCGCCGGCGGCCTTGGCCAGCGCGACGGCCGGGAACGCCTCGTCGTCCAGCGGCGCGAACTCCCAGGTGTGTGCCCTGGTCCAGTCGACGGCGGCGGCGGCGTCGGGCACCCGGTCGGGCCAGCCGAGACCGAGCGCGATCGGCAGCCGCATGTCCGGCGGGCTGGCCTGGGCGAGGGTGGAGCCGTCGACGAACTCGACCATCGAGTGGATCACCGACTGCGGGTGCACCATCACGGCGATGTCGGCGTACGGCACGTCGAACAGCTCGTGCGCCTCGATCACCTCCAGCGCCTTGTTGACCATCGAGGCGGAGTTGATCGTGACGACCGGCCCCATGTTCCAGGTCGGATGGGCGAGCGCCTGCTCGGGCGTGACCTGCGTCAACTCGTCGCGGCGCCGGCCCCGGAACGGGCCGCCGCTGGCGGTGACGACCAGCCGCCGCACCTCGCCCCGGCCACCGCCGCGCAGGCACTGCGCCAGCGCCGAGTGCTCCGAGTCGACGGGGACGATCTGCTCCGGCCGCGTCACCGCCGCCCTGACCAGGGAGCCGCCGGCCACGAGCGACTCCTTGTTGGCGAGCGCGAGCGTACGCCCGGCGCGCAGCGCGGCCAGCGTCGGCGCGAGCCCGAGCGAGCCGACCACCGCGTTGAGCACGACGTCGCAGGGCCACTGCGCCAGCTCAGCCATCGCGTCCGGGCCGGCCACGATCTTGGGAAGCTTGAAGTCGCCGGTGGCCCAGCCGCGCCGGCTCGCCTCGGCGTAGAAGGCGAGCTGGAGGTCCTGCGCGGCGGACGCCTTCGCCACGCCGACCGCGTCGACGCGCAGTTCGAGGGCCTGGGCCGCGAGCAGCTCGACGTTGCCGCCACCGGCGCCGAGCGCCACCACCCGGAACCGGTCCGGGTTGCGCCGCACGATGTCGATGGCCTGTGTGCCGACCGAACCGGTGGAGCCGAGCAGGACGAGTTCCCGGGGCGAAGTCACCGGGCCATTCTTCCCCACCGTCGCTGTGCCCCCGCTGGGAGCCTCAACCCTCGGCGTCGGCCTGCCCCGCCGGGTCTTCCTCGCCTTCCTCCGGCGCCTCCTCGCCGAGCAGGTCGCCCGGGTCGATGGAGAACTCGAACGGCTTCCTCATGACGAACCGGGTACCTGCGGCGGCGGCCGCCACCGGCCGGTACTCCCCCTCGACGAGCTCGAACAACGCGATGGTGGGCACCCGGTTCCGCAGATCGACGCGGAGGAAGAACGGCACGCCAGCGGCGGCGTACTCCCGCGGCCGGTCGATGACGTCCTTGCGACGGTTGCCAGGCGACACGATCTCACCGAGCAGCACGGCGTGCCCGATGTCCATCGTCGTCCGCCCGCCACCCGGCACGTCGAGAATGACGATGTCCGGGATGAAGAGGTCGTCGCCCGAGACGACGTTCGCCTCGAGGTAGAGCCACAGCTTGGCCCGGCGGGCCGCCTGCTTGAGAAAGGTACGCGAGATCCAACTCCGCGTCCTGATGGTCATAACCGGCAGGTGGCGTCACGATCACGCTTCCGCTCAGGACCTCAACCTTGGGGCCGTTGGTCTCCGGCAACAGGTCGAGGGCGAGCTGGGCGGTCCACGGCTCGTCGCGCCACCGCAGCACGTCGAACGACGGCTCGGTGGGCTGCGGCGCGGGTTCGGGCGCGAAAGCCGCCTCGGCCATCCGGGCTCACCCCCTCAGCGGACATTCTGCGCAGTCCAGCCTAGCCGCCGCAGCCCCCGCCGCACGGGATCGCACGCCTGGTCCGACGCCGGACACGCGCAGGCGATCGACGGGCCCGCCACTCGACCAGTCGACGCCGTCAGCGGTGTTCCGGCACCGCCATGCCGACGGCGGTGAACGGCTCGGTGAGCAGCTGGTACTGCTCGCCGGTCAAGTTGCTTCGGGCCTGAATGGCGCGGGCCACGCTGCCCGTGACAACTATGGCGTCCGAGAACAGGTCCGGCGAGTGGGCGTCGAGGTCCGCCAGCCGCGCCCGCAACCCCGACCGCACCGCGTTGTCGATCTCCGAGTTCTGTGCGGCGGAGACCCTGACAGCGTCGCGTGCCGCCCGACCGCCCTGCGGATGCAGATCGAGCAGACGTTCCCACGCCTGCGCGAGGGCCTCGGGCGGCAGCACCACGGCCTGCTGCACGAACCGCCGGGTCGCCTCGTCGAGCACCGTCATCCGTAACCCCTCGCAAATCTCTCGGAAGCCCGGTGAGGGTAGCCCGGCGATCCGACAGGATCCTGGGCGGTCAGGTGGCGACGGAACCCGGAACAGTGCGCCGGATCCGCCCGCAGGAAACTTTCAGTACATCGATGACTGTGGTTGACTTCCGTCATGCGAAGAGGTCTCGTCTGGCTGGCGGCCCTGCTGGTCGCCGCTCCCCTGCTCGTCAGCCCGGGCGTGGCCCAGGCTGCCACCGCCACCCCCTCGCTGGTCATCGCCAGCGACTTCCCCGACCCCGACGTCGTCAAGTTCGGCAGCACCTACTACGCGTACTCGACGAACAACGGCCACGGCAACGTCCCGGTCGCCACGGCCAGCTCACTGACCGGAGCGTGGACCAGGCGGGCCGACGCGATGCCGACCCTCGGCGCCTGGGCCAACGGGGGCCTGACCTGGGCGCCCGACGTGTCACAGCGGGCCGACGGGCGCTACCTGCTCTACTACACCGCCCGCAGCCGGGCCACCGGCCGGCAGTGCCTCGGCGCCGCGCTGGCCACCTCGCCGCTCGGGCCGTTCACCTCCGTCGGCACCGGACCGCTGGTCTGCAACGCCGGCGAGGGCGGCGACATCGACGCGGCGAGCTTCACCGACAGCACCGGCCTGCGTTACCTGCTCTACAAGGACGACGGCAACGCCATCGGCCAGCCGACGAGCATCTGGCTGCAACGGGTCGCGGCCGACGGGGTGACCCTCCAGGGCGCCCGGGTGGAGCTGCTGCGCAGCGGTCGCGCCGAGGAGGCGGGCATCATCGAGGCGCCGGTGCTGACCAAGGTCGGCGCGCAGTACGTTCTCTTCTACTCCCTCGGCGGCTACGGCGGCGACGGCTACCAGACCAGCTACGCCACGTCGGCCTCGCTGACCGGCCCGTACACGAAGGCGTACCGCTCGCTGATGACCACGGCGTCGCTCGACTCGGCCGTGCGGGGGCCGGGCGGTGCGGACGTGGTACGCGAGGCGGGCGGCGACCACATCGTGTTCCACGGCTGGATCAACAACTACTCCGCCCGGGGCATGTACGTGGCGGCGCTGGGCTGGGCCGGCGGCAACCCCGTGGTGCGGGGCAGCCGGGTGCGCTACGAGGCCGAGCGCGGCGCGCTCAACCACTGCGGGGTGCGCGCCGCCCCGAACACGTCGCAGGGCCAGGTGGTGGCGTACATCGACTACGCGGACAGCTGGGTCGAGGTGACCGTCTTCGCGCCCCGGGCCGGCGGGTACCGCGCCCACGTGGCCTACGCGGCCGGCTACGGCGACGCCCAGCACACGCTGACGGTCAACGGCGCGAACCCGAAGGTCGTCACCTACCCCAACACGGGCTGGGACGTCTGGCGGCAGGTGGGCGTCGACGTCACGCTCAACGCGGGCTTCAACACGCTCCGGTTCACCCACCTGAGCCGCTGGGCGGAACTCGACTTCGTCGAGGTGGCGTAACCGGCTGCCCCGCCCGCCCCGGCCCCGGCCGGCCTCGGCTGGGCGGCCGGCCGCCCGAGCCCGCCGGCTCCCCGAGATCTTGGTAGGAAACGGCCCCTGGAGGGGCGCTCTCTTACCAAGATCTCGGGGCGGCGGGACGGCCTCACCGACCGCTTCATCACCTGGGTCCGGGCGCGGTGACCCCACCTGTCAGCACGAAGGTCTCCAGTTCCTCGCCGCCGTACCAGTCCGTGCGGCGGCCGACGTGGGTCATGCCGAGGCGGCGGGCCACCGCCATGGACGCCTCGTTGCCCGGCGCCACCACCGCGTAGACCTCCCGGGTGCCGGTCGCCAACTCCCGGGCCACCAGGGCGCGAGCCGCCTCGGTGGCGTACCCGTGGCCCCACGAGTCGGGGTGCAGGTGCCAGCCCACCTCGATGTCCTCGGTCAGCGTGCCCTCGTCCCGCCCGGGCAGCGGCTTGAGCAGCACCGTGCCGGCCACCACGCCGGTGTCGCGGACCTCGATCGCCCAGGTGCCGTACCGGCCGCCGTGGCCCGCGTGCCGCTCCCGCCACATCGCGAGCCGGTCGGCGGCCTGCGCCGGGTCGGTCAGCGGCAGGCCGGGCGCGCCCAGCCAGCGGGTGACCTCGGGCCGGGAGTAGATGTCGAAGATCCGGGCCAGGTCGGCCGGGCCGACGGTCCACTCCCGCAGCACCAGGCGCTGGGTGGTGAGAACGCTCATGGCCCGTGATCATAATGAGTGACGCGGGGCGGTACGGGGAAAGAAGCCGCGATGGGCGGCGGATGGCAACGGGCGAAGCGGGTCACCAGTGCGGCGTTCCGCCCGCTGCGGGGCCGGGACCTGTCCCTGCACGCCGCCGCCATCACCTTCTACGGGGCGATCGCGGTGGTGCCGGTGGCCCTGCTGGCGATCTGGCTGACCTCGCTGCTGGCGGGCGCCGAGCGGGTACGCCGGCTCACCTCGCACGCCGTGGAGACGCTGCCCGACGCGATCGGCGCGCCCCACGCGGTGCAGGCGCTCGTCGAGGCCGGGGTGGGCCTGACCCCGCTGCTGGCGCTGGCGTCGCTGCTGCCGGCGTCGCTCTACGGCGAGGGGCTGCGCCGCGCCTTCGTCTCGGTCGCCGTGCCGCGCAGCGAGGAGTCGCTGGTCGGCTGGCGGGGCCGGCTGCTGCTGCTGCCGCTGCTGGCGCCGGCCCCGGCCCTGCTGCTGTCGATCCTGCTGGCGCTGCCCACGACCACCGGCCTGGTCCGGCAGGGCGGCTGGACCGGCGCGCTGGGGGTGGTGCTGTCGTTCCTGGCGGTCTGGCTGGTGCTCACCCCGGTGCTGCTCTGGCTGTTCCGGGTGGTCGGCCCGGCGTCGCCGGACTGGCTCTCCGCGCTGGGCGTCGGGTCGTTCACCGCGGCGAACCTCTCCGGCTTCCTGCACGGCTTCGTGCTCTTCGCCTCGCTCCCGATCGACCTGGGGGTGCCGTTCGGGGGCTTCGACGAAATCGGCGCGGGGGTGGCGGTCCTGCTCTGGCTCTACCTCTTCCACGTGATCGTGCTGGCCGGCTACTCCGCCACCCTCGCCCTCTCCGCCTGGCGCGCCCGCCGCGCCGCCCCCCCGCCCGCCGACCGGGCGACGTAGAGGTCTCCGCCGGCCGTGCCGGTGATGTTGTCCACCCCGGTCAGCGGCGCGGCGCCCGCCGGCACCAGCGAGTCGTCGTAGGCCAGGTCGAGGCGCTGGTTCACCGCGTCGTACGCCCACACCCGGTTGGCGCCCTTGGTGGTGAACCAGCAGGTGCCCCGGTCGCACCAGCAGCCCTCGCCGCCGTCGAAGTGCCGTGCGGCGCCGACCTGCCGGCGGGTCGGCACCGGGAAGCCGTCCCGGTCCGGCAGGTCCGATGCCCCGTCGACGCCAGGGCCGACGGGGTATCGATGGAAGCTTCTATTTGGTGAACTCGGCGTGACGGGTCTCCGGGGCCGCCGGCTCAGGCTCGGCGGACTCGTGCAGGCCGAAGCGGCGGTGAAAGCGGGCGAGCGGGGCGGGAGCCCACCAGTTCCAGTGGCCGAGCAACCGCATCGTGGCCGGCACCAGCAGCGCCCGGACCAGCGTCGCGTCCACCACGATCGCCACGATCATGCCGATCCCGATGAGCTTGATGTACGCCATCTCGCCGGTGGCGAAGCCGGCCACCACGATGATCAGCAGGAGCGCGGCGGCGGTGATGATCCGCCCGGTGTGCTGGAGCCCGGCCGCCACCGAGGCGGTGTTGTCGCCCGTGCGGTCCCACTCCTCGCGTACCCGGGAGAGCAGGAACACCTCGTAGTCGGTGGCCAGCCCGAAGAGCACGGCGAGCATGAGGATCGGGTTGCTGGGCTCGATGAACCCGGTCGGGGTGAAGCCGAGCAGGTCGGCGAAGTGACCGTCCTGGAAGATCCAGACCACCACCCCGAACGACGCGCCGATCGACACCAGGTTCATCAGCACCGCCTTGACCGGCAGCACCAGCGAGCCGAAGGCGAGGAACAGCAGCACCAGGGTTGCGGCGGCCATCAGCAGGGCCATCCAGGGCAGCCGGTCGCCGAGGCCGTCGATCAGGTCGAGGTCGACGGCGGGCCGGCCGCCGACGAGCACCTGGGCGCCGTCCGGCGCGGGCAGGTCGCGCAGCGCCCGGACCACGTCCTGCGCGGTGTCGCCGGCCGGCTCGCCCGGGTAGGTCACGGTCAGCAGCGTCGACGTGCCCCGGTTGGCCGCCACCTGCACCCCGGTCACGCCGGGCACGGCGGCCACCCGGTCGGCGAAGGGCTGCGCCTGTTCCGGAGACGCCCCGGAGACCAGCACGTCGATCGGCGAGATCGTGCCGCCGGCGAACTCCGCGGCGACCCGCTCGGAGACGACCCGGGGCTCGGCGTCCGGGGGCAGCACCCGGTCGTCGAACCCGCCGAAGGAGACCCCCAGGAACGGCGCGGCCAGCACCGCGAGCAGCACGGTCACCCCGACCAGGTAGCGCACCGGGCGGCGCATCACGCTGTGCGCGATGCGGGCCCAGGCGCCGCCCGTCTCCCCCGCCGTCGGCCGCCCGCCGCGCGCCCCACGCCGCCACGGCAGCGGTACGCGCAGCGCGTCGATCCGACGGCCGAGCACCGCGAGCAGGGCCGGCAGCACGGTCAGCGCCGCCAGCATGGCGACCAGCACGGCGGCGATCCCGCCAAGGCCCATCGAGCGCAGGAACGCCTGGGGGAAGATCAGCAGGCTGGCCATGGCGAGCGCGATGGTGAGCCCGGAGACCAGCACCGTACGCCCCGCCGTGAGCATGGTGCGCCGGATCGCGGCGGGGGTGTCGTGGCCGGCCGCCAGCTCCTCGCGGAACCGGCTGACCACGAAGAGGGAGTAGTCGACCGCCATGCCCAGGCCGATCAGGGTGATGACGTTGATGGCGAAGACCGACACGTCGGTGACCAGGGTGACCAGCCGGACGGTGACGAACGCGCCGAGGATGGCCAGCCCGCCGATCAGCAGGGGCGTCGACGCGGCCACCAGCCCGCCGAAGATCAGCACGAGCAGCACCAGCAGCACCGGCATGGAGAGCAGTTCCGCGCGGGTGATGTCCTTGGTCGTCTGGGTGTTCGACTCGTGCAGGGCAGCCGTCGCGCCGCCGACCTCGGTCCGTACGCCGGGCGCGTCGAGGGCCGGCCGCAGCTCCTCGTACGCGGCGGTCTTGTCGTCCTTGTCAGCGGCCCGGAGCTGGATCAGCGCGTAGGTGGCCCGGCGGTCTGTGGAGAGCAGCGCGGGGGCCTGCGTGTCGTACCAGGTGGTGACGCTGGTGATCTCGGAACGCGCGCGCAGCCCCGTGACGGTGGCCGTGACCGGGTCGCGGAAGGCCGGCTGGTCGACGGACGCCGTGTCGCTGGACCAGAGCACCACCAGGTCTGCGCCCTGCGGCCCCAGCTCGCGGTCGATCCGTTCGGCGGCCCGGCTGGACTCGCTGGCCGGGTCGTCGAAGCCACCCCCGGTCAGTTGCCCGAAGACACCCGCCCCCCAGGTCGATCCGACAGCGACCAGCACCAGGGCGGCGGCCAGCACCGCCCAGCGCAGCCGCACCACCATGTGTCCCCACCAGGCGAACATTCGCCTCTCCCTCCACAGATGGCTAAGCTGCTACCATCGCTAATTTCAGTGAACGCCGTTAACTATCGCAACGGTGTTTCCTCTGGTCAAGGTGGTTGTCGATGGCCGCACCCACTCGGCGGGAACGCCTGCGCACGGCGACCGTCGCCGAGATCAAGGACGGGGCACGCCGTCTGCTGGTGACGGGTGGGATCGACGCGATCTCGCTGCGGGCCATCGCCCGCGACATGGGCATGACGGCGCCGGCCATCTACCGCTACTTCCCGAGCCTGGAGGCGCTGGTCGCGGACCTCGCCGCCGACCTCTACAACGAGCTGCGGCTGCGGCTGGAGGCGGCTGGGGACGACGCCGGGGGCGAGCCGGTCGCGCGGTTGCTGGCCATGTCCCGGGCGTTCCGCGCCTGGTCGCTGGCGCACCCCGCCGAGTTCGGGCTGATCTTCGGCGCCCCCGTCCCGGGACGGACCGCCTTCGTCGGCGGCCACGCCACCCCGGACCACCCCGGCGCCCGCCTCGGCGCGGTCTTCATCCAGCCGATCCTCGACCTGTGGCGCCGCTCCCCCTTCCGCACCCCGCCCGGCGAACTGCTCCGGCGGCACCTGGACGGGCGGCTGGAGCCGCTGCGGCTCAGCCACGGCGAGGTGCCGATCGAGGTCGCGTACGCCTTCCTCTCGGGCTGGACCCGCCTCTACGGGCTGGTCGCCATGGAGGTCTTCCACCAGTTCGACTGGGCGGTCACCGAGGCCGAGGCGCTGTTCGAGCTGGAACTGGAGACGTTCGCCGCCCAACTGCTGGCCGGCCCGCCCCCGGACGACAGCCCGCCCTCCTGACCTCGCTGGCGTCCGGCTACCGCCCCCGCGCCCGGGTCCGCTCCCGGTGCCCGGCACGGTCGGGGCGCCCGATGTGGCTGCCCTCGCGTCGGGACTCACCGAGCCAGAGGTGCGGCGCGTGGTGGCGGACCGCCGACACCGCCAGGGGCACGTCGGCAGCCTCGAGACGGAGACGGTGGCGCAGGTGGGGCAGCCCGGGGCGGAACGGCGCCTCCTCGCGCACCAGTGTCCACAGCACCGGGTCGTCGCGGTCGATGTGGCCCGTAGGGTACAGCTCCAGGGAGTGGAAACTGGCCTTGTGCCCGTGGCTCGTGAACAGGCCGACGCCGGCGAGACTGTGCCACGGGATGACGTTCCGCCGGTCCCCCTTGTCGAACCACAGGCCAATGTGGTCGACGAGGATCCTCGTCCGCCGTTGCCGCCAGGACACCACGAAGAGCAGGACACCCGGCACACCGAGCGCCGCCAGGGTGCCCGCCGCGACGAGCCCCGCCACAGGTGACCGTGGCTGATGGCTTCCGCCGACGACCGCGACAGCCGCGACGAGGCCGCCGATCCCGGCCAGGACGAGGAACAGGGAGAGCGGCAGGCCGACCCGGGCACGGCGCCGTCCGGTGGGTAGCACCGTGGCGTTCGGGGCGGGGGTGGGCGCGCTGAAGGGTGCTGCCATGGCAGGCAAGCCTAGGCCGACCGGCGGTGGAAGGGCTGACCGGCGGGACCTGTGGGCGCTAGGCTCCACCGGCATGGGTGACGAGCTGCCGCCCCGGGCCGACGTGGTGATCGTCGGCGCCGGGCACAACGGTCTGGTGTCCGCGATCCTGCTCGCCCGCGCCGGGCTCGACGTGCTGGTGCTGGAGGCGGCGGACGTCATCGGCGGGGCCACCCGCACCGAGGCGCCGTTCCCGAAGGTGCCGGGGCTGCGCCACTCCACCGGGTCGTACCTGCTCGGGCTGATGCCGCCGGAACTGCTCGCCACGCTGGACGTGCGCATCCCCGTGCTGCGCCGCGACCCGCACTACTTCCTGCCCACCCCCGGCGGCCCCGGCTCGCCGTACCTGCTCTTCGGCAGCGACACGGCGGCCACCCGCGGGCAGCTCGCCGAGTTCTTCTCCCCCGCCGACGTGGCCGCCGACGACGCCCTCCAGGCCGAGCTGGCCGCGCTGCGCGACGACCTCGCCCCGGCCTGGCTGGCCGAGCCGCTGCCCGTCGAGGAGACCGCCGAGCGGTACGTCCGGCCGGCGCTGCGGCAGGTCTTCGTCGACCTCGTCCGCGGCTCCGTCGCCGACCACCTGGCCCGCTTCGACTTCCGCTCCGAGCTCCTGATGAGCATGTACGCGGTCACCGACGGCCTCTCCGGGCTCAACGCCGGCCCCGACGACCCGGGCACCGGGCACAACTTCCTCGTCCACAACATGTGCCGGCTGCCCGGCTCCGACGGCACGTGGATGATCGCCGAGGGCGGGATGGGCACCGTGTCGCGTACGTTCGCCGACGCCGCCCGGACCGCCGGCGCGACGATCCGCACCGGCACGCCGGTGCATGCGATCACCCTGGACGGCGGCGCGGCCAGCGGGGTCGTACTCGCCGACGGGCGGGAGATCGGCGCGCGGGTGGTGCTCGGCGCGTGCGACCCGTACCGGCTGATGGACCTGCTGCCCGACGGCGTGCTCCCGGCGCCGCTGGCCGAGCGGATGGCGGCGGTCCGCCGGCCCGGCACCACGCTCAAGCTCAACCTGGCGCTGACCGGGCTGCCCCGCTTCTCCTGCCTGCCCCAGGGCTCCCCGAGCCCGTTCGGCTCGACCATCCACCTGCTGCCCGGCTCGGAGTCCCTGACCGGCGGGGGCGGCGAGTCGCCGATGGCGGCGCTGCGCGCCATGTGGGCGGACGTGCAGGCGGGTCGGCTGCCCGCCGAGCCGACCATCGAGTGGTACCTGCACACCACCGTGGACCCGTCGCTGTCCGACGGCAGGGGGCACCACTCGTCGGCGCTCTTCGTGCAGTCGGTGCCGTACGAGCTGGCCGGCACCACCTGGGACGAGGCGCTGCCCGGCTACGTCGACCGCCTGATCGGCATCTGCGAGCGGTACGCCCCGGGCACCGCCGACCTGATCGCCGACGCCGTGCCGCTGCCGCCGCCCGGCATCGAGGCGCACTTCGGCATCACCGGCGGGCACATCCACCACGTCGACAACACGGTCTCGTTCACCGACCGGATGCCGTACGCCACCGGCGTCGACGGCGTCTACGCGGGCAGCGCCGGCTGCCACCCGGCCGGCAGCGTCATCGGCGCGGCCGGCCACAACGCCGCCCGCCGCGTCCTCACCGACCTCGGCCGCTGACCTCGCCGCCGGCCTCGGCGGGGGGCAGGTCGCCGGGACGGTGGATGAGGGAGAGACCGAGGAGCAGCAGGTAGAGCAGAAGGCTGAGGACCGCGTTGACGAAGACGAAGGCGAAGGCGATCAGGTAGAGCAGTGGGCGCAGCAGCAGGCGCCGCGCCACCGCACGGGCCAGCCGGGGATCCAGATCGGGGTGGAGCAGCCTTCGCCGCCGTGCCCACCACCAGCTCAGGTTGAAGAAGATCGACTCGCCGAGCACGGTGCCGAAGTAGAGTGCGGCGGTCAACCGCTGCTCGGTCGGCCCGCCGCGCAGGTTGTCCGACAGCAGGTCGGCGGTGAACGGGATCGCGGCCACGAAGAGCAGCACGAGCAGGTTGAACACCAGCAGCAGCTGATCTACCCGGACCACGTACCGCCACACGTTGTGGTGGCCGAGCCAGATCTGGCCGGCGATGCCGAAGGTGATCACATACGCCAGGTAGGACGGCCAGGCGTGGGCGAGGGCGTCGGGAAGCTCCCTCCCACCGGCCCTCGCCGGGCCGTTCTGGAGCAGTTCGACGGCCATCACCGTCAGCACGACCGCGAAGACGCCGTCGCTGAACGTCTCCACCCGGGAGGCGTCCCGGACCATCTCCCGGTCACGTCGGTACCGGTAGCCGCTCTTGCGCACTCCCTCGGCCACGTCACCCCCTCGTCGACCTGATGGTCACCCGGCGGGGGCGGCGGGCGCGGGGAAATCGCCGTTAGCTGGCCACCTCGCCCGCCGGGGCGGGGGTCTGCTGCTCGCCGGCCCGGTGTGCCCGGACCTTGTGCCCGACGCTGGTCAGGCACCGGCCGCTGGCCAGGTCGAACCTCCAGCCGTGCAGTTGGCAGGTGAGCTGGTCGCCCTCGACGATGCCGAACCGGGTCAGGTCCGCCTTCAGGTGCGGGCAGCGCCGCTGCACCACCCAGTCACCGAGGGTGATGTCCTCGGCGTCGGTGCTCCGCTCGTGCTCGTCGTACCAGCCCTCGGCGTACTGGAGCCGCTCCGTGGAGAGGCACTTGAAGAACGCGTAGACGAACTCGTTGTACTGGCCGATCCGGGCCGCCGAGAAGCGGCAGGAGAGGAAGAGGGAGTTGACCCAGTCCACCTCGCCGATGTGCAGCAGGTGCTCGATCAACGCCCGCTCGGTGCGGAACCGGTAGCGGACCTTCTCGTCGGCGTACGGCCGGACCTGCTTGCCCGGGAAGTCCACCACGATCGACTCGACGCTCTCGCCGTCGTAGCTGACCAGGTCGAAGCGGACCGGGCCGCCGACCCCCTTGGCCAGGTAGATCGACTCCTCAAGCAGGGGCTCGATCCGGCGCTGCATCTCCTTGAGCACGTCCACCTCGGGGTGCCGCCAGGACGCCTTCTCGGCCTCGATGACCGGCCGCTTGCGCTCGCGCATCTCCTCCAGGTGGGCCACCTTGTTGGCGAAGAACTCCTCCACGGGCACCGGGTGTGTCGTGCTGGCTCCGGAGGTGGTGATCTCCGCGACGCTGCCCGGGAGCAGCACGACGCCGTTGGTGCCGCCGACCTTGGCGTACTCGCTCAGGAAGACCGACTGGTCGGGGAAGATGTTGCCCTCGTCGCCGTGGATGTCGTTGAACTGCCACAGCTCGTCGTCGAGGAAGCAGGGCGGGCCGGCGATCGGGAAGACGTGGTCGGCCTTCAGGTCGTCGATGTAGCGCCAGGTGCGGTCGAACTGCCGGTCGCGCTTCTGCTTGCCGAACGCCGTCTTCGCCGCCTGCGGCAGCTCGTAGACCATCGGGTACCAGATCGCACCGGAGAACTGGAGCATGTGCGCGTGCACGTGGCCCAGCTCGGCGAAGGCACTCAGGTCGGTGGGACGGGCGTCGTTCTGGTTGAGCAGCCGCACCCCGTCGTACTCCACCCACAGCGACGAGTCGCCGATCGGGCCGTCGGTCGGGCTGGTCAGCGCCTGAATCATGATCTTCAGGCCGCCGTCCAGCTCCACGACCTGCTCGTTCGGCGCCTTCAGGAACTTGGTGAAGCCCAGCTCCCGCAGCTCGTCCTCCATCTCGGAGGTGGGGAACGCGGGCAGCAGCACGGTGGCGTCCTTCGACACGAAGCGCTTCAGGTGCGCCGCGTCGAAGTGGTCCCGGTGCAGGTGCGACACGTAGAGGTAGTCGACGTCGCCGAGGGCCTCCCAGTCGAGCAGGGAGTTGTCCGGAAACGGGAACCATGAGGCGAAATAGGCCGGATTGACCCACGGGTCGCACAGGATGCTGCCCGCGGCCGTGTCGATCCGCATGCTGGCGTGCCCCGTACCGGTCACTCGCACCGCAGTTCCCCCTCAAAACGACAAACAAGGTGTACGCCAGAAACGCTACCGGAGGGAGTCTGGCGACCTACCCGCGACGCCGGTAGTGCCGATGCGCCCGGGTGGAGCCGGGCCCTTGGTCCCGACGCCGGCGACGCCACCTGCCCGACGCCGGGCACCGTGCCGAAGTCCCTGCCGGCCCTCGTACGTACCCCGGGCCGACGCCCGCCGCGCCCGTGCGGATCGTGCGGTCCGCCCCATCGGTCGGACCCAGCGCCGGGCCCGGCACGAGGCGTGCCAGACTAACCGGAGATCCGATCGCGAGGGAAGGACCGACAGTGGCAGGAAGCGAGCCGGTAACGTCGCCAGACCAGCACAAGCCCGGGCACCGCAAGTCCGGGCGGATCGGCGCGGTGGTCTCCGCGCTGGCCCTGCTGGCGATGCTCTGCGGCAACCACGAGGGCAGGGTCGAGAACATCTGGCTGATCGGCCTGGCCGTGCTGCTGCTGCTCATCGTCATCGGCGACACCGTGCTGCGGCGCAACGGCCTGCGGTCCTGACCGCACCCGCGTCAGCCGGCGTCGCACCGGTCCGCGCGCCGGAGGCCACACGCACGAGGGCCCGCCCCCGACCGGGGAGCGGGCCCTCGCCGTACGCGGATCAGCGGCCGAACAGGATGTCCTGCACGTCCTTGAGCGCGGCGTCGACCTCGGCCTCGAAGTAGCCACCGGGCACCAGCCCGAAGCGCAGCGTGTCCAGCTCCTTCGGGTTCACCGGCATCGGGTTGCGCCCCTGCATGCCGCCCAGCAGCGTGTCGAAGAACCGGTCGACCTGGTCGGGGTCGTACCCGCTGCCGAACCGGCGCACCTGGAAGCTGCGACGGATCTGGTCGACGCGGTAGAGGTCGCTGCCGGGCGGGCCGGCCATCGGCGGGCCGACCATCGGTGGCGGGCCACCGACGGGTGGGCCACCGACGGGTGGGCCAGCGACCGGCGGACCACCCACCGGCGGACCGGCGTGCGGTGGGCCGCCGAAGCCCGGCTGCGGCTGCGGAGGCGGCCCGGCCGGGCCCCGGCCCCGCATGTCACGCGGGTCCCGCTCAGGCATCCGGATCTCGGCGGTCATGTCGGCGCGAGCGCGCCGGCCGGCCTCGAACCCGTCGAAACGCGGCTCGTCCCCATAGCCACCGGGACCGTCGCCGTAGCCGCCCGGGCGATCGCCGTAGCCGCCAGGACCATCACCGTAGCCACCGCCGGGGCCGTCACCGTAGCCACCGCCCGGACCGTCGCCGTACTTGCCGGGGCCGTCGCCGTAGCCACCGCCGGGGCCGTCACCGTAGTTGCCGGGGCGGTCGCCGTAGTTGCCGGGACCATCGCCGTAGTTGCCGGGACCGTCGCCGTAGCCGCTGGGGCCGGCGGGCAGGCCGCGCGGCGGCGGAGCGCCGTGGCCCATCGGGGCGCCCGGTCCCATCGGGCCGGGTCCGCCGGGGCCACCGGGGCCGCGCGGCGGTTCGTAGCCGCCCCGCGGGGCGTCGTAGCCACCGGCGAAGGCACCGGTGGGCTCGTCGTAGCGGCCGTAGCGGTCGCCGGGCGGACCGGCCTGTGCCGGCATCGGCCGGGGCGGCATCGGCTGCGGGACCGGCGACATGCCACGGTCGTCGCGCACCGGGGGGCCCATGCGGTCGGGCGGGCCCATGCGGTCCGGAGGACCCATCCGGTCGGGCGGACCCATGCGGTCGGGCGGACCGAGGCGGTCGGCGTCGCGGGGGTCGCCGCCGCGGCCGCCGGCGCCACCGCGCTCCTCCAGCTCGGCCAGCTGCCGCTCGACCCGGTCGAGGTGCAGGTCGACCTGCCACTCGTCGTAGCCGTTGAAGCGGACCCGGAAGACGACGTCGTGGACCTCCTGGGAGGCGACGGGGGCGCCCACCGGCCGGCCGTCGAGCGTCGCCTCGACCCGGTCCAGGAAGGCGTCGACCTCGTCGACCTTGTATCCCCGGCGGAGCGCCTTACGCCGGAAACGCTGACCCTGACTCGCCACTATGTCTCCTGGTCTCGTTCGCTACGCCCGGTCACGCCTTCTCCCCGGCCCGGTCGGTGTCGGTGTCAATGTCCTCGGCGGCGGCGAGTTGCCCGCACGCTCCGTCGATCTCGCGACCCCGGGTGTCCCGCACGGTCGTCGACACCCCGGCCTCGCGCAGCCGCCGGACGAACTCCCGCTCGACCGGCTTGGGGCTGGCGTCCCAACGGCTGCCCGGAGTCGGGTTGAGGGGGATGAGGTTCACGTGGGTCAGCTTCCCGGCCAGCAGCCGCCCGAGCAGATCGGCTCTCCACGGCTGGTCGTTCACGTCTCTGATCATGGCGTACTCGATCGACACCCGACGCCCCGTGCGGGCCGCGTAGTCCCACGCCGCGTCCAGCACCTCGGACACCTTCCAGCGCTGGTTGACCGGCACGAGTTCGTCGCGCAGCTCATCATCGGGGGCGTGCAGCGACAACGCAAGGGTCACCGAGAGGTCTTCGCTGGCCAGTCGGCGGATGGCCGGGACCAGGCCCACCGTGGAGACCGTGATGTGGCGCTGCGACAGCCCGAGCCCCTCGGGCGCCGGGGCGACCAGCCGGCGGATCGCCGCGACCACTCGGGAGTAGTTGGCCAGCGGCTCGCCCATGCCCATGAAGACCACGTGCGACAGGCGCGGCGGCGAACCCGCCACCGCTCCGGAGGCGGCCACCCCGGCCAGGTAGACCGCCTGGTCGACGATCTCGGCGGTGGAGAGGTTGCGGGTCAGCCCCGCCTGCCCGGTGGCGCAGAACGGGCAGGCCATGCCGCAGCCGGCCTGGCTGGAGATGCAGACGGTGACGCGGTCCGGGTAACCCATCAGCACGCTCTCCACCAGCGAGCCGTCGTGCAGCCGCCAGAGCGCCTTGCGGGTCGCGCCGTCGTCGCAGGCCAGCTCGCGGACCGGGGTGAGCAGCCGGGGCAGGAGCTGGTCGGCGAGCTTCTCCCGGGTGGCGGCCGGCAGGTCGGTCATCTGCCCCGGGTCGCGCACCAGCCGACCGAAGTAGTGGGTGGAGACCTGCTTGGCGCGGAACGCCGGCTCCCCCAGCTCGGCGACCAGGGCGCGGCGGCCGGCGAGGTCGAGATCGGCGAGGTGACGGGGAGGCATCGCGGGCCGCCGCCCGGGGGCGTCGGGGTCTGCGGGAATCAGGGGCAAGCTCGTCATGGCGCGTCCAGTCTGTCACGCCGGACGGCCGACACACCTGTCCGGAGGTGCCGAATCGCCCCCCGCCGCCCGGGCGGGGCCACTGACGACGGGTGATTCACGCCTCACTCCAGCACCGGAACGAAGACCGCCAGGAGCAGGTACGCGGTCGGCAGCGCGAAGAGGATCGAGTCCAACCGGTCCATCAGGCCGCCGTGCCCGGGGAGCAGGTTGCTCATGTCCTTCACCCCGAGATCCCGCTTGATCATGGACTCGGCGAGGTCACCGAGGACGGCGGCGCCGGAGATCGCCAACCCGAAGAGCGCGCCCCACCACGGGGCCACGTCGAGGAGCAGCCAGAGCAGCAGGGCACTGCCCAGCGCCGCGGCGGTGACCGAGCCGGCGAAGCCCTCCCAGGACTTCTTCGGGCTGATCGAGGGGGCCATCGGATGCTTGCCGAAGCTGACGCCGGCGGCGTACCCGCCGGTGTCGGAGAGGACCACCGCGGCCAGCGTCACCAGCACCCGCAGGTCGCCGTCCTCGGGCACCGCCGCCAGCAGCGCGGCGAAGCCGCCGAGGAACGGCACGTACACGGCGATGAGGGTGGCGGCGGTCAGGTCACGCTGGAAGCCGCCCGGCCCGTCGCCGAGCCGCCAGACCATGGTGCCCAGCACGGTCACCAGCAGGCCGAGGCTGAGCGCGTCGGGGCCGGAGAACCAGGCCAGCCCGATGGTGAGCACCCCGCCGGCGATCAGCGGCACCAGCGGCGGGTGCGCGCCGCTGCGGCGTACCGCCCGGGCCATCTCCCACATGCCGATGGCGACCGCCGCGGCCACCACCACCAGGAAGGCGGTCCGGTAGAAGAACAGCGGCACCACGATCAGGGCGCCGAGGCCCACGCCGACGGCAACGGCTGCCGGCAGGTTGCGCCCGGCCCGACTCGGAACGGGCTGCTGGGTCGGGGGCCGGTCGGCGCCGGCCCGGCGTCGACCGCGCTGCCGGCGGCCCGGAGGCGGCACGGGCTCCGGCTCCGGCTCGACGTCCCGGACCGGTTCGAGCTGGGTGGTCGGGTACTCCGAGTCGTCGGGACGGTCGCGGTGGCCGTTCATCGCCGCCGGTTCACCGGCCGCCGCCACGTCGGCGTGCGGGCGGGAGCGGGCCGGCGCCTCGGCGTACGCGTCGGGGAGCACGGCGGGACGGCGGTCCCACCGACCCGGATCGATCTCGGGCTCCGGCCAGGGGAGGGCGGGCGCCGGGGCGGGAGCGGGCGCGTCGGGGCGGTCCCAGCCGCGGGGCTCGGCGCTGCCGTGGGGATCGAGGTGGGACATCACGCACCGAGCGGGACCGGTACGAGATCCACCAGCTGACGCACAACCACAACCATTCCCCTACCCGCGCGACTGTTCCGTCCGGTTGACCCGCCCGACGGCCGGCCGATTCCCACCATTCACCGCAGGGTGCCGGGAATCCTGCCGAGCCTACTGCACCCGCCGATCCCTCACGTCCGACCGGCCCCGTGCCGGCCCGCCGACGACGGTGGCACCGGGCCCGCCGCCCGGGATCGGGCGGTGGAGCGCCGGTGCCAAGACGTCGTCGCCGCCGGTGGAGTGCCGGCGCACGGTTCACACCTCGAGAAGCTCGCTCTCCTTGTGCTTGACCAGGTCGTCGACGGCGGCGACGAAGCGCTGGGTCAGGTCGTCGAGTTCCTTCTCGGCGCGGCGGCCGTCGTCCTCGCCGACCTCGCCGTCCTTGACGAGCCGGTCCAGCTCCTCCTTGCCCTTGCGGCGGATGTTGCGGATGGCCACCTTGGCCTCCTCACCCTTGTGCCGGGCGACCTTGATCATCTCTCGGCGGCGCTCCTCGGTCATCTGCGGGAGCAGGATGCGGAGCTGGTTGCCCTCGTTGTTCGGGTTGGCGCCGAGGTCGGAGTCGCGGATCGCCTTCTCCATGGCGTTGATCTGCGAGTTGTCGTACGGCTTGATGATCACCATGCGCGGCTCGGGAACCCCGATGGACGCCATCTGGGGCAGCGGCGTGGGGCTGCCGTAGTAGTCGATGATGATCTTGGAGAACATGGCGGCGTTGGCGCGACCGGTGCGGATCGCGCCGAACTCCTCCTTGGCGTGCTCGATCGCACGCTCCATCTTCTCCTCGGCCTCGAGGAGGGTGTCGTCGATCACCGGTCTCCTCGCCTCCTTCTGTGCTCGTCGTGGGCTTGTCGTGTCGGAGGGACCGCTGAGGTCGGGTCGGACCGCTCAGGCGGTGATCAGGGTGCCGATCTTGTCGCCACCCACGGCCCGGATGATGGTGTCGTCGCCCTGCGCGCCGAAGACCAGCATCGGCAGGCCGTTCTCCATGCACAGGCTGAACGCGGCGGCGTCGGCGACCCGCAGGTTACGCCGCAGCACCTCGGAGAAGGTGATCGAGTCGAACTTGCTGGCGGTCGGGTCGATCCGCGGGTCGGCGGTGTAGACGCCGTCCACGCCGTTCTTGCTCATCAGCACCACGTCGGCACGGATCTCCAGGGCCCGCTGGGCAGCCACGGTGTCGGTGGAGAAGTACGGCATGCCGGCGCCCGCGCCGAAGATCACCACGCGGCCCTTCTCCAGGTGCCGGATGGCGCGCAGCGGGATGTACGGCTCGGCGACCTGGGCCATCGTGATCGCGCTCTGCACGCGCGTCTCGATGCCCTCCTTCTCCAGGAAGTCCTGCAACGCGAGGCAGTTCATCACGGTGCCGAGCATGCCCATGTAGTCGGCCCGGGCGCGGTCCATGCCGCGCTTCTGCAACTCCGCGCCCCGGAAGAAGTTGCCGCCGCCGACCACCACCGAGACCTGCACGCCGCGGCGGACCACGGTGGCGATCTGCCGGGCGATGGCCTGCACGACGTCCGGGTCCACCCCGATCGCGCCCCCGCCGAACACCTCACCGGAGAGCTTCAGCACCACCCGGCGGGCCCGACCGGGGGGTGGCGCCGTCGGATCGTCCGCCGCCAGACTCCGGTCACTCACAACCTGCGTCATCCGCCCCGCCCTTCCCCATGCGCACGTCCCGTACGCCGCGTACCGCGAAACTGCCGTAGCCGACCCTATGTGACGAGGAGGCCGCGGTGCCTGTCACGTACACCGGCGGCCTCCTCGTCGACGTTCCCTGCCCGCGGGGCGCAGAGCGCCCGGGGCGGCTCAGGCCTGGCCGACCTCGAACCGCACGAAGCGGGTGACCTCGATGCCGGCATCGGCCAGCAGCTGCTTCACCGACTTCTTGTTGTCGGCGACCGACGCCTGCTCGAGCAGGACGTAGTCCTTGAAGAACGCGTTCACCCGACCCTCGACGATCTTCGGCAGGGCCGCCTCGGGCTTGTTCTCCTCGCGGGCGGTCTGCTCGGCGATGCGCCGCTCGGACTCGACGACGTCGGCCGGCACCTCGTCCCGGGTGAGGAACTTCGGCCGCATGGCGGCGATCTGCATCGCCACGCCCCGGGCGTCCGAGTCGGACGCCTCGTCGCCGGCCGTGCTGGTGTACTGCACGAGCACGCCGACCGCCGGGGGCAGGTCCTGGCTCTTGCGGTGCAGGTAGACGGCGGTGGTGCCGTCGAGCTTGGCGAAGCGGTTCAGGACGAGCTTCTCGCCGATCTTGGCGGACTGCTCCTGCACCAGGTCGGCGACGGTCTTGCCGTCCAGCTCAGTGGCGAGCAGCTCCTCGGCGGTGCCGACGCCGCTGCGCTCGCCGTGCTCCACCAGCTGCTGAGCCAGCTCGATGAACGCGTCGGTCTTGGCGACGAAGTCGGTCTCGCAGTTGAGTTCGAGCAGCGCCTTGCCGGAGTGGGCGATCAGACCGTTGGCGGCCGTACGGCCGGCCCGCTTGCCGACGTCCTTGGCGCCCTTGACGCGCAGGATCTCGACGGCCTTGTCGAAGTCGCCCTCGGCCTCGGTCAGCGCCTTCTTGCAGTCCATCATGCCGGCGCCGGTGAGGTCGCGGAGCTTCTTGACGTCCGCGGCGGTGAAGTTGGACATGGCTCTCTCTTCGGTGTTGAGACTGCGGGTGGGTTGGTCCTGGTGCCGGTTACCCGGATCCGGGCGCGACGTGCCCGGCGTACCTGCCGCTCCCCGCCGCCCGGGAGACCGGGCGGCGGGGAGGCGGCGGTGCGGTCACTCCGCGGCGGCGGTCGCCGGCTGCTCGACCGGCTGGGCCTGCGGGGCCTGCTCAGCCTGCTCGGCCTGCGGGGCCTGCTCGACCGGCTGGGCCTGCTCGGCCTGCGGGGCCTGCTCGTCGGCCTTCTTCGGCTCCTCGAGCAGCTCGCGCTCCCACTCGGCCAGCGGCTCGTCGGAGGCGACGCCCGGCTCCGGCTTCTCGTCGCTGCCGCGACGACGGCCGGAACGGGCGATCAGGCCGTCGGCGACGGCGGCGGCCACGACCTTGGTCAGCAGCTCGGCCGAGCGGATCGCGTCGTCGTTGCCCGGGATCGGGAAGTCGACCTCGTCCGGGTCGCAGTTGGTGTCGAGCACCGCGATGACCGGGATGCCCAGCTTGCGGGCCTCGTCGACGGCGATGTGCTCCTTCTTGGTGTCGACCACCCAGATCGCGGCCGGGAGCTTCTGCATGTCCCGCAGACCGCCGAGCGTGCGGGTCAGCTTGATCTTCTCGCGGGAGAGCTGCAGGGTCTCCTTCTTGGTGTACCCGGCGGCGGTGCCGCTCAGGTCACCCAGGGCCTCAAGCTCCTTCATCCGCTGGAGCCGCTTGTAGACCGTCTGGAAGTTGGTCAGCATGCCGCCGAGCCAGCGGTGGTTGACGTAGGGCTGACCGACCCGGGTCGCCTGCTCGGCGATGGCCTCCTGGGCCTGCTTCTTGGTGCCGACGAAGAGGATGCTGCCACCCTCGGCGACGGTCCCGCGCACGAACGCGTAGGCCTTCTCGATGTAGTCGAGGGTCTGGCGCAGGTCGATGATGTAGATACCGTTGCGCTCGGTGAAGATGAAACGCTTCATCTTCGGGTTCCAGCGCCGGGTCTGGTGCCCGAAGTGGACACCGCTCTCCAGCAGCTGACGCATGGTCACGACGGCCATGGTGGGGTACTCCTCGTGGTCCCTGGTTGTCCCGCCCGGCCAGGCGGCCGGGCGTCCTGGCGCCCGGTCGGCGGCCATGGCGGGCCCGACCAAGATCGGGACCAGGGAGGCCGTCGCCCCACGACGACTCGTGGAGAGGGCGCGCGAGGTCGACCGCGCGAGGCGGTCGCCAGTCGACCAGTGTACGCCCCTTCCCCGCCCCCGATGCCTCGGGTGCGGGGAAGGGGTCGGAACGCCCATTTCCGGCACTCGGCGCGCCCGCCCCGGCCGGGGCCAGCCGTCAGGCGGGGCGCTCCTGACGGTCGAGGGTCAGCGGACCGCGAGCGCGGCGGCGACGAAGAGCACCAGGCCCACGGTCAGGTACGCCGTCGGCGGACGCAGCCAGCCCCGGTTCCCCTCCGCGAGCGACAGCCCGCCGGTGCGCAGCCCGTACAGGCCGATCGCGAAGATCGGCAGGCCGCAGACCAGGAAGATCCCCACCACGACGTCGGCCGTCGAGACCGGGTCGCCGGTCACGCCGTTGAGCAGCACCCGCATCGCGGGCACCTCGAACACCAGGACCAGCAGGGTGAAGAGCGCGGCCAGCGCCGGCCGCCGCGTCCGGTAGACCCCGTCGCCCGCCGGCGTTCCCGGAAGCGGGGCGACCACCGGCGGGTACGCCGGCAGCTCCCCCGGCGCGAGGTCGCCGCGGGGCGCGATCGGCGGCATCGGCCCGGTCGGCATCTCCAGCGGGTGCGGGGGCTCGACCGGCCGGACGGGCTCGTCGACCGGCGTCTCCGCCGCGCTCGCGGCCTCGGCCACCCGACCGGGCGCGACGATCGGGTAGCCGCCCAGCGGGGCCGGGCGGGCCGGCTCCGCGGTCCGCTCGACGGGTCCCGCCCCGGCCAGCGCGTCGACGCCCGACGTCGACAGCGCGTCGCGGGCCTCCCTCGACTCCCGGGCGGCGCGCCGGCCCGGGCGGTCGCCGGGCAGTTCCCCGGAGACGTCCGGGTCCGACTCGGCCCGGCGCGAGCGGCTCGTCCGGTATCCCTCGGTCTCCGACCGGGCCTCCCCGAGCGGCGGCACCGCCGCGAAGCGCCCCGAATCGGCCTCGCCGAACCTCCCGGGCTCCGATCCCGTGGCGGGGAACCGGCCCGAATCCTCGGGGCCGGTGACGGCGAACCGGCCGGAATCCTCCGGTCCCGGCACGGCGAACCGGCTCGGGTCCTCCCGTCCCGTGGCCGCGAACCGGCCCGAGTCCTCCGACCCGCCGAAGCGGCCCCGGTCGGTGTCGACGGCCGCGAAACGCCCCGAGTCGGGCTCGACGGCGCCGAACCGGCCGGAGTCGGGCTCGACAGCGCCGAACCGGCCTGAGTCGGGCTCGACGGCCGCGAAGCGCCCGGAGTCGGGCTCCGCCGACGTGCCGAAGCGTCCTGGTTCGCCGCGTCGGGTTCCCGTGGAGTCACCGTAGCGGCCGTCCTCGGCGGACCGGCGCTGCTCGGGGGCGTTCAGGTCGTCGTCCCGGTACCGGCTCTCGGCCGGACCGCGCCAGTCCGCCTCCCCGTAGCCGCTCTCACGGTCACGGTCACGGTCGCGGTCGGCCGGATACCAGCGCGACTCCTGATCTTCGACAAAGTTCCGTCGTCCGTCCACGTCCGGCACGGTATGCGACCGGCTCCACGGGCGCCATTCGCCCCCGGGACATCCGCGCCACCGGGAGCACCGGTCACCCGCCGCCGCTGGCCGGGGACGGCGGCGGCGGGGACGGCGGCGGGCGGGCAGGCCCAGCTCAGCGCCGAACGCGGTGGCTCGTGGCGGCGGTCCACCGAGGCGGACCGCATAGCACGACGAGGGCATGATCGTCCGTTCGTCCACAGTGTGCCCGTCGTCCACAGTTTCCGGGGCACGGGGCGGCGGCTGCCCGCCCGCCGGGTGCACCGTGCCGGACATGACAAAGCGGAACCAGGCGGTCGGCGCGTACGGGGAGCGGTGCGCCGTCCGGCACCTGATCGGGGCGGGACTGCGCCCGGTGGCCCGGAACTGGCGCTGCCCGGCCGGAGAGATCGACATCATCGCCTGGGACGGGCCGGTGCTCGCCTTCTGCGAGGTGAAGACCCGCCGCACCGACGAGTACGGGTCGCCTGCGGAGGCGGTCGTACCGGCCAAGGCGCGGCGGCTGCGCGGGCTCGCCGCCCGGTGGCTCGCCGACACCGGCACCACCGCCGACGAGGTGCGCTTCGACGTCGTCTCCGTACGCCTGACCGGCGCCGGCGCCGCCCGGGTCGAGCACCTCAAGGGGGCGTTCTGATGGGCGGACCCGACCGGACCGGGTGCGGCGTCGAGCGACGGCGGGTGGCGTCGTGAGCTACGCGAAGGTGCTCTGCGTGGGCCTGGTGGGCGTCACCGGGCACCTGGTGGAGGTCGAGGCCGACCTGGCCGCCGGCCTGCCGGCGGTGGTCATCTCGGGGCTGCCGGACACCGCCCTGCACGAGGCCCGGGACCGGGTCCGCGCAGCCGTGGTCAACTCCGGTCAGCGGTGGCCCAACCGGCGGATCACCCTCAACCTGCTGCCGGCCGACCTGCCGAAGTTCGGCTCCGCGTTCGACCTGGCGATCGCGGCGGCCCTCCTGGGCGGCTCCGGCGAGCTGCCGCTGCTGCCCCTGGAACACGTGGTGGTCCTGGGCGAGCTGGGCCTCGACGGCACGGTCCGCCCGGTGCGCGGTGTGCTGCCGATGGTCGCCGCGGCCGCCCGGGCCGGCGTCGGGAAGGTGATCGTGCCGGCCGGCAACGCCGCCGAGGCGGCGGTCGTCCCCGGGGTCCGGGTCCGGGCGGTCGACACGCTGCACCGGCTGGTCAGTTTCATCCGCGACGGCTCGCCCCTGATCGAGCCGGAGCCGGACGGCCCGTCGCCGGCCGGTGGTGGGCCCGACCTGGCCGAGGTCGCCGGGCAGGGGCTGGGCCGGCGGGCACTGGAGGTGGCCGCGGCGGGCGGGCACCACCTGGCGCTGGTCGGGCCGCCGGGAGCCGGCAAGACCATGCTCGCCGAGCGCCTCCCGTCGATCCTGCCCGAGCTGGACGACGAGGCCGCGCTGGAGGTCACCGCGCTGCACTCCATCGCCGGGCTGCTGCCACCGGGCGGCCGGCTGCTGCGCCGCCCGCCGTTCCAGGCACCGCACCACACGGCGACGGTGCCGTCGCTGGTCGGCGGCGGTTCCGGGCTGGCCCGCCCCGGCGCGATCTCGCTCGCCCACCGGGGCGTGCTCTTCCTCGACGAGGCGCCCGAGTTCAGCCGGGGCGCGCTGGAGGCGCTGCGCCAACCGCTGGAGAACGGCCGGGTCCGGCTGGTCCGCAGCCGGGGCGGCGCCGAGTACCCGGCCCGTACGCAGTTGGTGCTGGCGGCCAACCCGTGCCCGTGCGCCAAGCCGGCCGGGGACGCGTACTGCGAGTGCCCGCCGCAGGCCCGGCGGCGCTACCTCAGCCGGCTCTCCGGGCCGTTGCTGGACCGGATCGACGTGCAGGTGAAGCTGCCGCCCGTCCGCGCGGCCGAGCTGATGCAGGCCACCGTCGACAGCGAGCCCTCCGCCACCGTCGCCGCGCGGGTGGCGGTGGCCCGGCAGGCGGCGGCCACCCGCTGGGCGGTGCTCGGTCACCGGCTCAACGCCGAGATACCCGGCCCGTACCTGCGCCGCCCGCCGTGGCGGTTGCCCGGGCCGGACACGGCCGAGCTGCGGGTCCGGCTGGACGCCGGGTCGCTGTCGGCCCGCGGCTTCGACCGCATCATCCGCCTGGCCTGGACGATCGCGGATCTGGACGGTCGGGACCGCCCCGACCGGGAGGACGTCCGGGAGGCCATCCAACTCAGGACGGGGGACGCGACGTGAGCACCGACGAGGAGACCCTGGCCAGGGTGGCGCTCACCTGGCTCGCCGAGCCCGGCACCTGGTCGGTGCACCGGCTGGTCGACCGGCTCGGCCCCGTGGCGGCGCTCGACCTCCTGCTCGACGGGGGCGCGCCGGAGGAGACGCTGCGGAACACCGTGGCGGCCCGTTGCGCGGCCGGCGACGCCCGAGCCGTCGCGGCCGAGGCGCTGGCCCGCACGGACCGCCTCGGCGCCCGGATCGTCGTCCCCGGCGACGACGAGTGGCCCGTCCGGGTCGGCGACCTGCGCCGGCTCCGGCTGCCCGGTGCCTACCGACGGGTGGACATCGAGACCGCCCCGCCGCTCTGCTTCTGGCTACGCGGCTCGTGGCCGCTCGCAGAGGCGTTCGACCGCTCCGTCGCGGTCGTCGGCGCCCGCGCCGCCACCGGGTACGGCACGCACGTCGCCACGGAACTCGGCTACGGGCTGGCCGACCGGGACTGGACCGTCGTCTCGGGCGGAGCCTTCGGCATCGACGCCGCGGCCCACCGGGGCGCGCTCAACGCCGGTGGCCTGACCGTAGCGGTGCTCGCCTGCGGCGTGGACCGCCCCTACCCGATGGGCAACGCGGCGTTGTTCGACCGGATCGCCGACACCGGGCTGTTGGTCAGTGAGTGGATGCCGGGAGCCGATCCGCTGCGGCCCCGGTTCCTCATCCGCAACCGGGTGATCGCGGCGGGCACCCTCGGCACGGTGCTGGTGGAGGCGGCCGCCCGCAGCGGCGCCACCCAGACCACCCACCGGGCGCTCGCCCTGGGCAAGCCCAGCATGGTGGTGCCCGGCCCGGTCACGTCGGCGATGTCCGTCGGTGCGCACGAGACGCTGCGGGAGTACCCGAGGGCCCGGCTGGTGACCGGCGTCGCGCAGGTGCTGGAGGAGGTCGGGCGGATCGGCGACCTGGCGCCCGTACCGCGCGGCCCGCAGCAGCCGGCCGACCTGCTCGACGACGACGCGAGGGCCGTCGTCGAGGCGTTGCCCCGCCGGGGCGCAGTCGGTGTGGACGTCCTCGCCGCGCGGGCCGGCGTGCCCGTCCGTACCGCGCTGCGGAAACTGTCGATGCTCGAGGAACTGGCCCTGGTGCTCCGCCGCGACGACGGGTACGCCCTCGCGCCCCCGCCGGCCGGGAACGCGACCGCCGGACGACCGGCGACGCCGGGGGGACCGTGAACCGCCGTCAGTCACCCTCGAAGCGGATCTCCATCGCGCGGTCCTGCCGGCAGCGCCGCGCCAACCGGTCCAGCCGGCGCACGTGCGTCAGCTCCGGCGTCGACCGCGACACCTCGGCGAGGCAGCGCACCTCGGCGAGGAGCTGCGGCGCCTGGCCGGCAGGGACCACCAGCTCGCCGACCGGATCCACCCGGTCGAGCAGAGGGGTACGCCCGGTGCCACGGACGCGCCGGACGAGGTTCAGCAGTACGTCGTCGGGATCGGGCAGCACCTCGGCCGGCACAAGGCGGCGTCGGTCGGAGCCCACCCCGACCGCCCGGTAGAGGACGACGTCCACCCCCATGCCCGGTCCCCCTTCGTCGAGCCTGGTCCCGTCGCACGGCGACCACGGCCAGGGCCCACACCCGTTGGTACGACAAGTCTGCGCGCACCGGCCGACGCAATCCACCACCCGAGCCGCGCGTCCGCGCCGGGAGCACCCGCGAGCCGGCACGGCCGGTCGCCGACCGGGCGCCCGGACGGCCCGGTGCCCAGCCGGTGGCCGGCAGCCCGGTGCGCTGCCCGGCCCAGTGGCCTGCCGGTGGCCGGCGGCCCGATGCGCTGACCGGCCCCGGTGCCCAGCCGGTGACCGGCGGCCAGGTGCGCTGCCCGGCGAGGTGGCGTCGGGCGGCCAGTGCCGTGCCCGGCCCGGTGGCCTGCCGGTGGCGTCGGGCGACCGTAGGCTGGTCCCGTGCCGCCCGAGGATCCGCCGCCCATCGCCACCACGGCCTCGATCCGCACCGGGGTGTACCGAGGGGTGCGGCCTCCCGTGCGGGTCGGCCAGGCGGCGCTCGCACCTCGGCCCGGCCAGGCGGCGTTCGCACCTCGGCCCGGCCAGGCGGCGTTCGCAGCTCGGCCCGGCGTGGGAGGGACGCGCACGCGAGGCGCACCGGGCGCCCGGCGGGTGGCGGCGAGGGGACCGCGGTGAGCCGGGAGGCGAACGGCACCCGGGCGACCCACGAGGCGCTCCCACCGGCGATGCGCGAGGCGGTGGACGACTTCGCCGGGTACCTGGCCGCCGTGCGTAACCGGTCCGCCCACACCGTCCGGGCGTACGTCGGTGACGTAGTGTCGCTGTTGGACCACGCCCACCGGATGGGCTGCGCCGACCTGCCGGAGCTGGACCTCGCCGTGCTACGCAGCTGGCTGGCGAAGCAGCGGACGATGGGGGCCGCACGGACGTCGCTCGCCCGCCGGGCGGCCTCGGCGCGGACGTTCAGCGCGTGGGCCCACCGCTGCGGGCTGCTTCCCGCCGACGTGGCCGGCGCCCTGTCCAGCCCGCGCGCCCACCGGGACCTGCCGACCGTGCTGCGTGCCGACCAGGCGGCCGCCCTGGTCGAAGCGCCGAGCCGGTTCGCCCCGACCGGGCCGCCACCCCCCGCCGAGGGCGGCTCCCGACCGCCGTCACCCGACGGGGACGACTCAGGACCGTCGTCACCCGACGGGGAGGGCTCCCGACCAGCATCAACCGACGAGGAGGGCTTCCGGCCAGCATCACCCGACCAGAAGGGCGCCCGACCGGCGTCGCCCGCCGACGACGGGTCCGGGCCGGCGTCGCCAGAGTCGTCAGGTCCTCCCCCTGCGGCTGACCAGGTCGCCGAGGCGGTACTGCTGCGGGACCGGGCGCTGCTGGAGCTGCTCTACGGCACGGGAGTGCGGATCAGCGAGGCGTGCGGCCTCGACGTCGCCGACGTCGACCACGCGCGACGGGTCGTGCGGGTGTTCGGCAAGGGTGGCCGGGAACGGGCCGTGCCGTACGGGGTGCCGGCGCAGCGGGCACTCGACGAGTGGCTGCGCCACGGCCGGCCGGCGCTGGCCGCACCGCACTCCCGCGACGCGCTGCTGCTCGGCGCCCGCGGCGGACGGCTCAACCCGACGACGGCACGGCGGATCGTCGGCGGGTACGCGGAGGCCGCCGGCCTGCCCCCGATCAGCCCGCACGGACTGCGCCACTCGGCGGCCACCCACCTGCTGGAGGGCGGCGCCGACCTGCGGGCGGTGCAGGAACTGCTGGGGCACTCGTCCCTGGCGAGCACCCAGATCTACACCCACGTGTCCGTGGAGCGGCTCCGCGCCGCCTACCGCCAGGCCCACCCACGCGCCTGAGTCCCGCCGTCGCAGGCCACCCCGGGCACGAGCCCGAGCAGCCCGGACCGAGCAGCCTGGGAGCGGGAACCGGGGCCCGAACAGCCCGGGCACGAGCGGCCCGGGTGCGGCAGCCGGCCCGACCTGCCGGACAGGCAGGGGCGGGTGCTCAGGTCCGGCGCGGCGACGAGCCCGGCCCGTCGGGGGCCGAGCCCCGGAGCACGACGTGCGGCTCGCGCCCGAGGTCCAGGCACATCCGCACGTCGTCATAGCGTTCGTCGCCCACCTCGATGACGTTCGGCAGCCGACCCCACTCGCGGAAGCCGAGGCGCTCGTACAGCTCGATGGCACCGTGGTTGTTGCCGCGCACTCCCAGCGCGAGGGTCTCGACGCCGGCCTTGCGGGCGTCGTCGATCAGCGCGCCGGTGACGAGCCGACCGATGCCGCGGCCACGGGCGGCGGGGTGTGCGGTGATCTTCTCCAGGTCGGCGTAGTGGGTGAAGATCGGCTTCGGACCGCGCCGCCACGACCCGGTGCCCACCACCCGGTCGTCGAGCACGGCGAGGACGAGCGCGGCGTCGCCGACCTCGACGAGACCGAGCACCCCGTCCAGCCAGGCGTCGGTCTCGGCGCGGCCGGGCGGGACCGCGTACCCGATCGCGCCGCCTCGCTCGGCCACGGCGTGCAGCACCCGGTGCACCTCGGCGCGCAGCTGCCGGTCGGCGGCGGTCGGCCAGCGCAGTTCGACGTCCATGACCAGCGATTCTCCGGGATCGAGGACGGTCGACCGGCACGGGCTCGATGGAACCGCGGCCCGGGCGGGCGCCCGACGGCCCGTACCCGGCGGAACGGCGGCGATGGATCGACCGGTCGCTACGATCACCGGGTGAGCCTCCCGCAGCCGCCCGAGCCGATCGCGGCAGCCCGCCTGCTCTTCTCGCTCGACCCGGCGGTCAGCCACCTGAACCACGGTTCGTTCGGCGCGGTGCCGATCGCCGTGCAGCGGGCCCAGCAGCGGCTGCGCGACGAGATGGAGGCCAACCCGCTGCGCTTCTTCACGCAGGGCCTGGTCGACCGGATCGCCCACACCCGCCGGCACCTGGCCGGGTTCCTGGGCGCCGACCCGGACGGCACCGCCCTCGTCCCGAACGCCACCACCGGCGTGGCGGTGGTGCTCCAGTCGATCGGCCTGCGTCCCGGCGACGAGGTGCTCACCACCGACCACGGCTACGGCGCGGTCGGCCTCTCCATCGCCCGGGAGTGCCGGCGTACGGGGGCGGTCAACCGGACCCTGCCCGTCCCGTTGGCCGCCTCGGGCGAGGAGATCGTCCAGATCGTCCGCGCCGGGCTGCGCCCTGGCCGGACCCGGCTGCTCGTCGTGGACCAGCTCACCTCCGCCACCGCCCGGCTCTTCCCCGTCGCCGCGATCGTCGGCGTGGCCCGGGAGCACGGGATACCGGTCCTCGTCGACGCCGCACACGCCCCGGGCATGCTTCCGGCACCGGTGGGCGACGTCGGCGCCGACTTCTGGGTGGGCAACCTGCACAAGTGGGCGTACGCGCCGCGCGGCACCGCCGTGCTGGCGGTCGCCCCGCCGTGGCGGGAACGGATCGAACCGCTGGCCGTCTCCTGGGAGCAGGAGTCCGGGTTCCCCGGCCGCGTCGAGTGGGCGGCGACGCAGGACTACACGGGCTGGTTGGCCGCGCCGGTGGGCCTGTTCACGCTGCGCAGCCTCGGCGTGGACCGGGTACGCGGGCACAACGCCGCGCTGGCGGCGTACGGCCAGCGGCTGCTGGGGGACGCACTCGGGGTGGCCCCCGCCGACCTGCCGGACCCCGGCGGACCGGGGATCGCCATGCGGATCGTGCCGCTGCCGGCGGGTCTGGGCAGCACGCTCGACGCGGCGCGGGCGCTGCGGGCACGGATCGCCGAGCGGCTCGCCACCGAGGTCGCCGTCATGGCCTGGAACGGACGCGGCTGGCTGCGGCTCTGTGCCCAGGTCTACAACACCCCCGACGAGTACGAGCGGCTCTCGGTGCGGCTGCCCCCGCTGCTCGCCCAGCGCTGAGGGCGGGGTCGTCCCCGTCGAGCGGCAGCAGCCGCACGGGTCCCAGGCCGAGCAGGGCCAGCGGATCCAGGTAGTCGGCGCCGCGCCGCAACCCCCAGTGCAGGCAGGCGGGGGCGGGGCAGCCCGGGTGGCCCGCGAGGAGGGTGCCCAGCGGTGCCCCGGCCGCCAGGGTCTCGCCGGGGCGGACCGTCGGCGACACCGGCTCGTGGGTGGTCCGCAGCCCGTCGGAGTGCCCGACGGTGACGACGGGTCGGCCGGCGACCAGACCGGCGAAGAGCACCGTGCCGGCGCCGGCGGCCCGCACGGTCGCGCCCGGCGCGGCGGCCAGGTCGACGCCCCGGTGCCCGGGCAGCCACGGCCGGGGCGGCGGGTCGAACCGGCGCACCGGGCGCGGGACGCCGTCGAGCGGCCACCGGAACCGCACGGCACCGGCCGGCGCGACCATGGGCGGTGCGACCCCGGGCGGTGCCGCCGGGACGAACGCTCGCCCCGCCGCCGGGACCGGCCGGGCGGCGGGCGCGGCGGGTCCGAGGGACAGCAGGGCCGCGCAGAGCGCGACGGCGGTACGGGCGGCAGGTCGCATGGGCGCAGCCTGCGCGGCACCCGCCCGCCCCCGCCACCCCCGGCACGCTCGCCTGTGGACGACGGTCGTCCTGTGGACGGCCCCCGGAGGGCCGGGCGGTCTGCTAGGCACGCTGCTTCCTGGGCGTGCCCGGCAGCGCCGGCGAGGCCCTAGGCTGGGACGGGCGCACGGCGGAGCCGCCGCCGTCCGGCCGGGGAGGTCCTCGATGACCACTGTGCACGATGCCAGCGGGCCCTCCCGCGTGGCGGAACCCGGCGAGGGCATCACCGCCGAGGAGTTGCAGCTCGCCGCCCGCAACCACGGCATCCCGCTGGAGGCGCTGCGCTACGACGTGACCCCGGCCGGCCTGCACTACCTGCTCATCCACTACGACATCCCGGACCTCGACCCGGACGCGCACGCGCTGACGGTGGCCGGCGCGGTGGACCGGCCGCTGACCCTCGACCTCGCGGCGCTGCGCGAGCGGCCCCGGGTCACCCGCCGGGTCACGTTGGAGTGCGCCGGCAACGGGCGCGCCCTGCTGCACCCCCGGCCGGTGAGCCAGCCGTGGCTGGTCGAGGCGGTCGGCAACGCGGAGTGGACCGGCACCCCGCTGGCGCCGCTGCTGCGCGAGGCGGGGATCGCCGCCGACGCCGTGGACGTGGTCTTCACGGGCGCCGACCACGGTGTGGAACGCGGCGTCGAGCAGGACTACCAGCGGGCGCTGCCGGTCGCCGACGCGCTGCGCGAGGAGGTGCTGCTGGCGTACGAGATGAACGGCGCTCCGCTGCTGCCGCAGCACGGTGCCCCGTTGCGGCTGATCGTGCCCGGCTGGTACGGCATGGCGCACGTCAAGTGGCTGCGCGCGATCGACGTACGCACCGAGGCGTTCGACGGCTACCAGAACGCGGTCGCCTACCGGCTGCGGCGGGACGCGGACGACCCCGGTGTGCCGGTGACCCGGATCGAGCCGCGGGCGCTGGTCCGGCCGCCCGGTTTCCCCGACTTCATGTCCCGCACCCGCGTGCTGCGGCCCGGTCCGTGCACGCTGGACGGTCGCGCCTGGTCCGGCCACGCCCCGGTCGTCTCGGTGGAGGTGACCACCGACGGCGGGGCCAGTTGGCGACCGGCCATCCTGGACGAGCAGGTCGGCGGGGAGTTCGCCTGGCGCCGGTGGCGCTACGAGTGGGCGGCGGAGCCGGGGCGGCACGTCCTCGGGGCCCGCGCCACCGACGCCTCCGGGCGCAGCCAGCCGGTCGAGCAGGCGTGGAACCGGGGCGGCTTCGCCAACAACCTCGTCCAGCGGGTCGAGGTCGTGGTGCTGGCGGGGTGAACCGGGCTGCCGGGGAGGAGCGGGGCGACGGCCGCGCGGCGGTGGGGGCGCCGATGGGCTCGTACGCCCGGCGGTGGGTCAGCCGGGCGGGCGGCGGAGCGGTGGGTCAGCCGCCGAAGCCGGAGTCGGCGGGCAGCGAGATGTCGGGCTTCTCCAGCTCCTCGACGTTGACGTCCTTGAAGGTCATCACCCGGACGTTCTTCACGAACCGGGCCGGACGGTACATGTCCCACACCCAGGCGTCGTGCATCTCGACCTCGAAGTAGACCTCGCCGTCGGAGTTGCGCACGTGCAGGTCGACCTGATTGGCCAGGTAGAACCGGCGCTCCGTCTCCACCACGTAGGAGAACTGGCGGACGATGTCGCGGTACTCCCGGTAGAGCTGGAGCTCCATCTCGGTCTCGTACTTCTCGAGGTCTTCCGCGCTCATCGCACTCCGCCTTCCATGACCACATCTTCCCCCACCGACGCCGGAGGCTGAGGCTGCTCGCCCAACGCCACGCCGACGGTACCCCCTGGCGGGCAGGAGCGCTCCATCGGCTCGTCCCGCCTCGCGTCCGCCGGCCGGCGCGCCCGGGGCGGGGCGCCGTCGCGACCGGACACCGTCGCCACGTTGACGTACGAGAACCGGTGCTCCCGGCACGGCCCCCGGTCCCGCAGCGCCGCGGTGTGTTCCGCGGTGATGTAACCCTTGTGCTCGGCGAACCCGTAGCCCGGGAACGCCCCGTCGAGCTCGACCATCATCCGGTCCCGGGTGACCTTGGCGAGTACGCTCGCCGCCGCGACGCAGGCGGCCACCCGGTCGCCCTTCCACACGGCCAGCCCCGGCACGTCGAGGCCGTCCACGCCGAAGCCGTCGGTCAGCACGTAGTCGGGGCGGGTCGTCAGCGACGCCAGCGCGCGACGCATCGCGGCCAGGTTGCTCACGTGCAGGCCCCGCTCGTCGACCTCTTCGGCCGGGATCACCACCACGGCGTACGCCAGCGCGCGGGCCACGACCTCGTCGTGGATCCGCTCCCGGCTGGCGGGGGTGAGCAGCTTGGAGTCGGCCAGCCCGTCGATCTCGCCGCGGCGGCCCTCGGGCAGGATCGCGGCGGCGGCGACCAGCGGCCCGGCGCAGGCGCCGCGACCCGCCTCGTCGGCCCCGGCGACGTGCCGGAAGCCGCGCCGCTGCAACGCGCGCTCCAGCGCGTAGAGCCCACCCTCGCGGCGCACCACCGTGCGCGGGGGCGTCAGCACGGCGCGTCCTGCGCGGCCGTGGGCGCGGTCGAGGCGGCCAGCGCCCGGGCCAGCACCGTCGTCAGGTCCGGCGGGTAGTATCGCTCGCCGCTGACGGTCAGCTCGTCCGGCGACCACCACCGGTGGGCGGCGACGGTGGCCCGCTCGATCTCGCTGAAGCCGGCGGTGTCGACCTCGTGGCCCGCCACCCGCACCAGGAAGAACTCCTGTTCCTGCCGGTACCACACGCCGTCGAAGGGGAACTCCGTCACGTCGCGGTGCACGGGCGCCCCGAACGCCGGGGCCGGCAGCCGCAGCCCGGTCTCCTCGGCCAGCTCCCGCGCCGCGCACTCGGGGTAGGTCTCCCCCTCGTCCAGGCCGCCGCCGGGGGTGAACCACCAGCGCCCGTGCTCGGGACGGGCCGGGTCGGAGCCGCAGAAGAGCAGCACCCGACCCGCCGCGTCGACGAGCAGGACGCGCGCGGCACGCCGGGGGGTGTAGACGGTCACCGCACCAGCCTGCCAGACGCCGCCGACAACGCACACGCCCGGCGGCCCCTACGGTTCGGGGATGGCCTCGTACGGCTTCGGGACGCTCAGCCAGGTGGCCCGGCCGAACGGCCAGAAGACGGTGAAGGCCCGCCCCACGACCTCGCCCTCGGGAATCGTGGCGACGGTGATGTCCTGACCGGACTGCTGCCAGTGCTCCAGCGAGTCGCCCGACGCCTCGCGGTGGTCGCCCATCACCCAGAGCCGGCCCTTCGGGACGGTGATGTCGAACTCCTCGGCGGTCTTGTCGCCGGGGTAGATGTAGGGCTCGTCCAGCGACTTGCCGTTGATCACCAGCCGGTCCTGCGCGTCGCAGCAGACCACGTGGTCGCCGCCGACGCCGATGACGCGCTTGATGAAGTCCTCGCCGTCGGGGTTGGCGCTCCACTCCATGGGGGCCTTGAAGACGATCACCTCGCCCCGGTGCGGGGACCGGAAGTCGTAGACCAGCTTGTTGACCAGCACCCGATCGTCGATCTGGAGGGTGTTCTCCATCGACGGGGAGGGGATGAAGAAGGTCTGCAGCACGAAGGCGCGCACCAGCACCGCGACCAGGATCGCCACACCCAGGAGGATGGGCAGCTCCTTCCAGAAGGAACTGCGCGGCTTGTCGGTCTGCTCGTCAATCACGGCACGAGCCTACGTTGCCCGGCCCAGCGCCACCGTCCGGAACGCGCGAGAACGGCGAGCGCGACAGCGGTCGGGGCGAACAGCACCAGATCGCCGTCCGGCGTGGGGCGGACCGGGGGCGGGGCGCCGGTGGTGGCGGCCGGCGGGTCGGCGACGTCGTCGAAGGTCGCGGGCACCGACAGGGCGCTCCAGCGCGACGACGGCCAGACCACGGTGAACGCCCGGCCCACCACGTTCTCGATCGGCACCGGGCCCTGGCAGCGGGCGTCCTGGGAGACCATCCGGTGGTCGCCCATGACGAAGATCTGCCCGGGCGGGACCACGATCTCGTCGAAGCGCCGGGACCGGCACTCGCGGGGGTTGGGCGGGATGTCGAGCGGCGAGTCGCGCAGGACGTACGACGACTCGTCGAGCGGCGTGCCGTTGACCAGCACCCGCCCCTCGGCGTCGCAGCACTTCACCCGGTCGCCGGGCAGGCCGATGACCCGCTTGATGAAGTCCTTCTCGCCGGGGCGGCTGACGCCGACGAGGTCGCCGACGGTCCGGCTGAGCTTGCCCGCGAACCCGGGCTCCGGCCCCTCGGCGACCTGCGGGGCCCAGCGGTCGGTGCCCCGGAAGACGACGACCTCGCCCCGCACCGGGTCGCGCACGTCGTAGACGACCTTGTTGACCAGGACCCGGTCCCCGACGAGGAGGGTGTCCTCCATCGAGCCGGAGGGGATGAAGAACGCCTGGAGCAGGAAGGTGCGGATCAGCACCGCGAGGCAGAACGCGACGACCAGCAGCAGCGGCAGCTCCTGCCAGAGGGGCATCTGTCGGCGGGGCCGGCGGGCGCGCCGTCGCCAGGGGTCGACGGCGCCGTCCTCGTCAAGCGTCTGCACCACGCCACTCTCCGGTCAGCAGAAATGACACTACCGCCCGGGAACCCTGTCGGGGCTCCCCGGGCGGTAGTGGTCGTCGCTCCGCCGTCGTGGCGGGACGTCGCCCGGCTGCGCCCGTAGCGACCAGGGTAGTGCGGTCCGGTCGGTACGACATACGCGCAGCTCGGGCGGCGTGGCGAGCGCGAGGTCAGCTCGGCTGCTTCTCGCGCTTCTCCTTGATCTTGGCCTTCTTGCCCCGCAGCTCGCGCAGGTAGTAGAGCTTGGCGCGGCGGACGTCACCGCGGGTCACGACCTCGATCCGGTCGATACCCGGGCTGTTGATCGGGTAGGTGCGCTCGACACCGACGCCGAAGCTGATCTTGCGGACCGAGAAGGTCTCGCGCAGACCGTCACCCTGGCGGCGGATGACGACGCCCTGGAAGATCTGGACACGGGACCGGGCGCCCTCGACGACGCGGGCGTGCACCTTGACGGTGTCACCGGCACGGAAGTCGGGGAGGTCGGTGCGCTTCGACTGGGCGTCAAGGGCGTCCAGGATGTTCATCGCTGCGTCCTCGTGAGGCTCACGGCGCACCGTCAATCGGTGCGCGGGTGGGTGATTCTGATCCCCGGGTGGCGGTCGGTGACCCGACCCCGGTCGGGGATCCTCGCAGCCGGCCGCGGCGCGGCCGGTTGCGGCAACCCCCCTACTTTGCCACATCCCCCGGCGGCACCTGAAATCCGGCCCGGTCCAGCGCGGCGACGTCCCGTTTGTCCAGGCGCTGCGGGTCCACCGCGGCGAGCATGTCGGGACGACGCGTCGCGGTGCGGGTCAGCGCCTCGTCCCGCCGCCAGCGGGCGATCCTGCCGTGGTCGCCGGAGCGGAGCACCTCCGGCACCTCCAGCCCCCGCCAGGTCGCCGGCTTCGTGTACATGGGGGCCTCCAGCAGCCCGTGGGCGTGCGACTCCTCGGCCAGCGAACCCGCGTTGCCGAGCACGCCGGGCAGCAGCCGGGTGACCGCCTCCAGGATCACCAGCACCGCCACCTCACCGCCGAAGAGGACGTAGTCGCCGAGGGAGACCTCGGTCACCGGCATCCGGGTCGCGGCGTGGTCGAGCACCCGCTGGTCGATGCCCTCGTACCGACCGCAGGCGAAGAGCAGGTGCGGCTCGGCGGCCAGCTCGTGCGCCATCGCCTGGGTGAAGGGGGCACCGGTCGGGGCCGGCACCACCAGCCGGGGCGCGGTCACCTCCGCCGGGGCGAGGGCGTCGAGCGCCTCGCCCCACGGCTCCGGCCGCATCACCATGCCGGGCCCGCCGCCGTAGGGCGTGTCGTCGACCGTGCGGTGCACGTCGTGGGTCCAGATCCGCAGATCGTGTACGGCCAGCCGCAGCGTGCCGTTCGCCCGCGCCCTGCCGATCAACGACAGGTCCAGCGGGGCGAAGTACTCCGGGAAGATCGACACGATGTCGACGCGCATGCGGGGGTGCTCCAGCGGTTCTACAGATCGAGCAGACCGGCCGGCGGGTCGACGACGACGCGACCGCCGGCGAGGTCAACCTCGGGGACGATCGCCTTGACGAACGGGATGAGCGCGGTGCCGCCCTCGGGACGGCGCAGCACCAGCAGGTCGGAGGAGGGGGCGTGGTCGATCCGGGCCACCTCGCCCAGCCGGTCGCCGTCGGGGGTGACCACGGCCAGCCCGACGAGCTGGTGGTCGTGGAACTCCTCCGGGTCCTCCGGCGCGGCGACGTCGGCGCTGTCGACCGCGAGCAGGGTGCCGCGCAGCGCCTCGGCGACGTCCCGGTCCAGGCTGCCCTCGAACGCGACAAGCATCCGTCCCTGGTGCCAGCGGGCGGACTCCACGACCAGTTCGGCGGGCACCCGGAAGGCCACCCCCTGCTCGGGCGCGGCCGGCGACGGCTGCGGCGCCACGGGCTCGGTGCGGCGCGCCCGGGGCGTCGCCCCAGGCATGGTGCGCAGCACCATGCCTGGGGCGAACCGCGCTTCGGGCTCGTCGGTCCGCACCTCGACGGTGACCTCACCGCGGATGCCGTGCGGCTTGCCGACCCTGCCGACGACGAGCAGCATCAGTACGAGTCGACGATGTCGACGCGTACGCCGCGCCCGCCGATGGAGCCGATCACCTGGCGCAGCGCCTTGGCGGTCCGGCCGGACCGCCCGATCACCGTGCCGAGGTCCTCCGGGTGCACGCGGACTTCCAGCCGCTTGCCCCGACGGGAGTCGACCATCCGGACGCGTACGTCATCGGGGTGGTCGACGATGCCCTTGACCAGGTGCTCCAACGCCGGACGCAGAGGCATGTCAGGCCTGCTCACCGGCGTCGGCAGCGGCAGCCGGGGCCTCGGCCGGAGCCTCGGTCTTCGGAGCCTCGGCCGGAGCCTCGGTCTTCGGCGCCTCGGTCTTCGGCGCCTCGGTCTTCGGCGCCTCGGTCTTCGGCGCCTCGGTCTTCGGCGCCTCGGTCTTCGGCGCCTCGGCCTTGGCGGCCTTCTTGGCCGGCTTCGCCGGCGCCTCGGCCAGCCCGGCGGCGGCCTTCGCCTCGGCCTCGTACGCCGCGGTGCGGTCGACCCGCTCCGGGGCGACCTTCAGCGGCGGCGGGGCCGGCAGGCCCTTGAACTTCTGCCAGTCACCGGTCAGCTCCAGCAGCCGCTGCACCGCCTCGCTCGGCTGGGCGCCGACGGACAGCCAGTACTGGACCCGCTCCGACTTGACCTCGATCACCGAAGGGTCTTCCTTCGGCTGGTAGACCCCGACGAACTCGATCGCCCGGCCGTCGCGCTTGGTGCGCGAGTCGGCGATGACGATGCGGTACTGCGGGTTGCGGATCTTGCCCATCCGCAGGAGCCGGATCTTTACGGCCACAGTTGTTTCGCTCCTGTTGCGATCTCACCTGCCCGGTACGGGCGGTGCACGGGTGAGTGTCGACCGGCACAGTGGGGTTGGGCCGGAGACTGCTCGGTGGACTGGCGACGTGCCCGGGTTAGAGGGCGCCGGACGCGCGCCGGATACCAGCCAGCCATTCTGCCAGATCGGGCCCCGATCGCTCGCACCGGACCGCCCCCGGTCACCCGCCGGGCGGCAGAAGTGACCGAAAGCACAGTCGCCGGCCGGCGGCCGGCCCCGCCGATCGAGGGCGGTGCGCCACCGGGACGCGCGGGCGGATCGGGCCGGGTCAGCGCACCGGGGGGCGGTCCCAGCCGGGCGGCAACCCGTCGGGGACGGTCCAGTCGGGCGGCGGGGTGAAGTCGCACCAGGTGCCGTCGAAGGGGAACTCCCCCGCCTCGGCCAGCGCGATCACCCGCTTCCCCTCGGCCCGGACGGCGTCGGCGTCGGTCACCCAGTAGTGGTCGGGGAAGGCGAGCCGCTCGGCGAACTCCCCCTCGTCCTTCCACTCCCAGCCCAGGTCGGGGCGGACGACCACGTCGAGGTCCTGGTCCACCATGTCGACGCCGGCGAGCGTGCCGTCGTCCCAGCGCACCCCGGGCTCCTCCAGGTTGACGTACCAGGTGGCGAAGCGGTCGTGCGCGTCGCGGAACCACCACACGGAGTGGGCCGCCCCGGCGGGCAGGAACTTGAGCACGGAGGGGCCGTCCCACCGGCCGGTGGCCAGGCGGTACGACGAGGAGATCCACTCGCTGAACGGCACCGCCCGCATGCCCAGCCCGGCCTCGGTGACCTCGCTCGCGACCGGGGAGTCGCGGGGCACCCAGAGCAGCAGGCCCCGGTCGTCGTCGCTGACCACCCGCGCGGTGCGTACCCAGCCGATCCGGCCCCGGCGCACGTTGCGGTGCACGATCAGCCGCCCAGGTTCGAATCTCACGGACCGACCCTACCGGCCCAGGCCCCCCGCGCCCGCCCACCGCTCCGAGGTGCGAGGAAGGGACCCTTCCGCCACCTCAGGCGTCAGGAAGGGTCCCTTCCTGACGCCTGAGCGAGCTGCCGCGGCACCTGAGGGGTGCGGCGGGGCTCAGTAGGCGCGGGCCAGGATGGCGACCAGGTCGGGCTCGTCCTCGGAGTCGGGCACCGAGCCGTCGGCGCGCAGCAGGCAGCGCACGGTGACGCCCTGGCCGTTCGCCTCCGTCTCGCCCTGCACGCCAACCGCCGACCACGGCACCATGGCCCAGCCGGTGGCTGCCGCCTCGATCGCCTCGGCGAGGGTCGACACCTCGACCGTGCGGGACTTCCGGTGGGCCAGCGCCTGGTCGTGCAGGGCCCGCTGGTCGGCGTCGAGGGCGGCCAGCACGGCGGTCACCACGTCGGCCACCGGCGTCGGGGACTTCGAGCCGTCGGTGCGCCGGACCACGACCGCGTTGCCGGCGGCCAGGTCGCGGGGACCGACCTCGACGCGTACGGGATAGCCGCGCAGCTCGGCGTCGACGGCCCGGCGGCCGAACGGGGTGTCGACGCGGTCGTCGAGCGCGACCCGGACGCCCGCGTCGCGCAACGCGTCGCAAAGCTCTTTCGCCACCTCGGCAGGGCCGCCAGGGCCCTCGCCGTCCTTGACCACCATGACGTACGCCTGCACGGGCGCCAGCTTCGGCGGCACGCGCAGCCCGTTGTCGTCGCCGTGGCACATGATTAGGCCGCCGAGCATCCGGGTGGAGGTGCCCCAGGAGGTCGTCCAGGCGTGCTCCCGGCCGCCCTCGGCCGACGAGTAGCTGATGTCGAAGGCCTTGGCGAAGTTCTGCCCCAGCTCGTGGCTGGTGCCGAGCTGGAGGGCCTTGCCGTCACCCATCATGCCTTCGCAGGTGTAGGTGGCGGTGGCGCCGGCGAAGCGCTCGCGGGCCGTCTTCAGGCCGACGACCACCGGGATGCCGAGCACGTTGACCATCAGGTCCTCGTACGCCTCGTGCAGGATCCGGCGGGCGTAGGCGCGGGCGTCGTCGCGGGTCGCGTGCGCGGTGTGCCCCTCCTGCCAGAGGAACTCGCTGGTGCGCAGGAAGATCCGGGGGCGCAGCTCCCAGCGGACCACGTTGGCCCACTGGTTGAGCAGCAGCGGCAGGTCCCGGTAGGAGTCGATCCACTTGGCCATGAACTCGCCGATGACGGTCTCGCTGGTGGGGCGCACCACCACCGGCTCGGCGAGCTGCTTGCCACCGCCGTGGGTGACCACCGCGAGTTCCGGCGAGAAGCCCTCGACGTGCTCGGCCTCGCGCTTGAGGTAGCTCTCCGGGATGAAGAGCGGGAAGTACGCGTTCTCCGCGCCCGCCGCCTTGATCCGGGCGTCCATCTCGGCCTGCATCCGCTCCCAGATGGCGTAGCCGGCCGGGCGGATGACCATGGTCCCCCGGACCGGGCCGTTGTCGGCCAGCTTCGCCTTGGCGATCAGGTCCTGGTACCAGCGGGGAAAGTCCTCCGCACGGGGAGTGAGCACGCGTGCCATGACCGCACATCCTATGCGTCGGCCGAAGGGACGACGTCATCGGGCGCGACGTCGGCGGTCTCCGCCGTGCCGGGCGGTGCGGCCGGGCTAGGATTCGACCACCATGGGCGAGGTGAGGGACGGCACCCGTTCCCGGGACGCGATCGTCGAGGCCGCCCGGGCATTGACCATCGCGACCGGCTGGGACGGCGTCCGGATGGGCGCCGTCGCGCGCGCGGCGGGGGTCAGCCGGCAGACGGTCTACAACGAGTTCGGCACCAAGGCGGGGCTGGCCGAGGCGCTCGCCCGGCGGGAGGTCGACCGGTTCGTCGGCGACGTACGCGCCCTGCTGCGCGCCCACGGCGACGACGTGCGGGCCGCCGCGCACGCCACCATCTCGCACACCCTCACGCAGGCGGCCGACGACCCGCTGATCAAGGCCGTCCTGACCAGCTCCCGGGGCGGCTCGGACGACCTGCTGCCCTACCTCACCACCCGGTCGGAGCTGGTCCTGACCGAGGCCACCGAGGTGCTGCTGGAGTGGGCCGACGGCGTGCTGCCGGGCGCCGACCGCAACGCCGTCGCGTTCGCCACGGACTCGGTCGTCCGGTTGGTGATCAGCCACATCGTCCTGCCCGGCGCCCCCGTCGCGCAGACCGCCGCCGCCCTCGCCGACCTCGCGGTGTACCTGCTCCTGCACGCGGTCACCCAGGCCCACACCGGCTGACCGGGCGCCGCCCCGGGGCAGCGCCGCGCCGCCGGTCGGGAGCGCCACCGGCCCGACCGGGAGCATCCGCGCCGACGCCCCGGCGCGGCGGGTCAGCGGACGACGCGACCGCGCAGCACGATGCGGGCGGGGGTGCGTACGGCGCGCAGGTCGGCGCGCGGGTCCTCGGCGTAGACGACGAGGTCCGCCAGGCCACCCTCGACCAGTCCGGGAAAGCCGAGCCACTCGCGGGCCCGCCAGGACGCGGCGGCGAGCACGTCGGTGGTGGACATGCCGGCCTGCTCGTGCAGCAGCAGCATCTCCTCCGCGGCGAGGCCGTGGTCGATGCCGCCGCCCGCGTCCGTGCCCACGTAGATCGGGACCCCGGCCTCGTGCGCCGAACGGACCACCTCGGGGAAGCGGTCGCGCAGCGCGAGCATGTGCTCGGCGTAGCCGGGGAACTTCTCCCGGGCCTGCTCGGCGATTCCGCCGAAGGTCCGAATGTTGATCATCGTGGGGATGAGCGCGGTGCCCCGGCGGGCCATCTCGTCGATCAGGTCCAGGCTGAGGCCCGTGCCGTGCTCCACCGAGTCCACCCCGGCGCGCACCATGATCTCGACGGCCGACTCGGAGAAGGTGTGCACGGCCGCGCGTACCCCGGCGGCGTGCGCGGCCCGGACGGCGGCCGCCATGGTGTCGGCGTCCCAGGCCGGGGCGAGGTCGCCCACCCCCCGGTCGATCCAGTCGCCGACCAGCTTCACCCAGCCGTTGCCGGCGCGCGCCTGCACGGCCACCGTCGCCGCCACCTCCGCCGCGCCGACCTCGACGCCGATGTCGCGCAGGTAGCGCTTCGGCGGCGCGACGTGCCGGCCGGCGCGGGCCAGCCGGGGCAGGTCGGGCTCGTCGTCGAGTTCGGGGTACGGGTAGGGCGACCCGGCGTCGCGGATGGCGAGGACCCCGGCGTCCCGGTCGACGCGGGCCAGCTCGCGGGCCTGGTCGAGCGAGGTGATCGGGGCGCCGCCGCGGGCGATGCCGATGTGGCAGTGCGCGTCGATCAGGCCGGGCAGCACGAACCCGCCGTCGGCGATCGTCTCCGCGCCGGCAACAGGGGTGAAGGTGACCCGGTCGCCGACCAGCCACAGGTCACGGACCTCGTCGTCGGGCAGCACCACGCCGCGTACGTGCCAGGCCATGCGTCCTCCGTCTGCGCGAAAGGGGGCGGTCCGCCGCCATTCTTCCCGCCCCGCGCGGGCCGGCGGCGTTCAGCCCTCGTCGCGCGCCAGCAGCCCGGCCCGCCTTGCCGTCAGCGCGGGCAGGTCGACGGAGACCTTCCAGGGCCGCTCGGCGACGAAGAGGTCCTCGGTGTGCGTCACCGCCTCGTACTCGCCGGCGGGGCCGAGCGTGTCTTCCGTGAGGGTCATCCGCTCGTGCAGCGGGTCGACCACCCAGTACGTCCGCACCCCGGCGTGCGCGTAGACCTTCGCCTTGTCGTAGAGGTCGCGGAACGTCGAGGTCGGCGAGAGGACCTCGACGGCCAGCAGCGCGTCCTCGACGGGGACGGGCGAGCGGTCGCCAGCGACACGCGTCAGCGGGGCCGGCCGTCGCCGCCCTTGCCGAGCTTGTTGAAGTCGATCTTCGGCAGCTTGAAGCCCGGCGGGAGGCCCTGGCCGCCGGCCAGGTCGTTCGGGTCCATGCCCGGCGGGAGCTGCGGCATGCCGCCCGGGAAGCCGCCCGGCATCCCGGCGCCCGCCCCGGCGCGCGGCCGGTTGCCGCCCTTGGTGCCCTTGCGCTTGTTCTTCGGCGACTTGGTCGCCTTGCGCCGGCCGCCGCCCGGCAGGCCCATCATGCCGCCCATCTGCTTCATCATCTTCTGCGCCTCGGTGAAGCGGTTGAGCAGCTGGTTGACGTCCATCACCGTGACGCCGGAGCCGTTGGCGATGCGGGCCCGGCGCGAGCCGTTGATGATCTTCGGGTTGGTGCGCTCGGCGGGGGTCATCGACCGGATGATCGCGGTGACCCGGTCGAAGTGCTTGTCGTCGACCTCGGCGAGCTGGTCCTTCATCTGCCCCATGCCCGGCATCATGGCCAGCACGTTGGCGATGGGGCCCATCCGCCGGACCGCGATGAGCTGGTCGAGGAAGTCCTCCAGGGTGAACTGCTCGCCGCCCATCAGCTTGGCGGTCATCTTCTCCTTCTGATCGGTGTCGAAGGCCTGCTCGGCCTGCTCGATCAGAGTGAGGACGTCGCCCATGCCGAGGATCCGGCTGGCCATCCGGTCGGGGTGGAAGACGTCGAAGTCCTCCAGCTTCTCGCCGGTGGAGGCGAAGAGGATCGGCTGCCCGGTGACCTCCCGCACCGACAGCGCGGCGCCACCGCGGGCGTCGCCGTCGAGCTTGGAGAGGACCACGCCGGTGATGCCCACGCCGTCGCGGAACGCCTCGGCGGTGCGCACCGCGTCCTGGCCGACCATGGCGTCGATGACGAAGATGACCTCGTCCGGCTCGACCGCGTCGCGGATGTCGGCGGCCTGCTGCATCATCTCGGCGTCGATGCCGAGCCGGCCGGCGGTGTCGACGATGACGATGTCCCGGGCGGCCCGCTTCGCGTGCTCGATCGAGGCGCGCGCCACCTGCACCGGGTCGCCGGTGCCGTTGCCGGGCTCGGGGGCGTACACCTCGACGCCGGCGCGGCCACCGAGCACCTGGAGCTGCCCGACGGCGTTGGGGCGCTGGAGGTCGGCGGCGACCAGCAGCGGCTGGTGGCCCTGGGCCTTGAGCCAGCGGGCCAGCTTGCCGGCGAGGGTGGTCTTACCGGAACCCTGGAGGCCGGCGAGCATGATCACCGTCGGCGGCTGCTTGGCGAACTGGAGCCGCCGCCCCTCGCCGCCGAGGACGTTGATCAGCTCCTCGTTGACGATCTTGATGATCTGCTGCGCCGGGTTGAGCGCCTGGGAGACCTCGGAGCCGCGCGCCCGCTCCTTGACGTTGGCGATGAAGCCCTTGACCACCGGCAGCGCGACGTCCGCCTCCAGCAGCGCGAGGCGGATCTCGCGCGCGGTGGCGTCGATGTCGGCGTCGGTGAGCCGACCCTTGCCGCGGAGCTTGGTGAAGATCCCGGACAGGCGGTCACTCAAGGTGTCAAACACGCGAACATCCCGTTTGTCAGTGTTCCGGCGGGCACATCGGCGACCGGGCGAGGTGTCCGGCCACCGCTAGGGTAGCCGGCCGGGCCGCACGGCCGCTCCGGGCCGGGCACAGCCGGGGCGCGGATGAGCGCCGGCACGCCCGCGCGCGCCGAGGCTCCCCGGGCCGGCGGGAGGCACATCGTCACACGGCGGCCAGCACCGCCGCCTCCAGACGGGCCCGGGCGGCGTCGTCCGGCCAGCCGCCGACGAGGTAGAAGGCGTCCACCACGTCGCCGCCGAGGGTGGAGATGCGGGCCGCCCGCACCTGGGCGCCGGCCTCGTCGAGGGCGCAGGTGACCCGGTAGAGCAGGCCCGCCGCGTCGGCGGCGCGCAGCTCCAGCAGCACGGCGTCGGTGGCCGCCTCGCGGTGCCACACCACCCGGGGCGCGGCCCCCTCGGACCGCGCCGCCAGGGCCCGGCCGCGCAGCCGCTGGGTGACCGAGACGTCCCCGTTCACCGCGCGGCGCAGGTCGGCGCCGAGGGCGATCGGGTCGGGCGCGAGCCCGTACCGGGGCTGCACGCGGCACTCGACCAGGGCCCGGCCGTCGACGGTGGAGGCGTCGGCGGAGAGCACCTCCAGCCGGTGCAGCGCCAGGCAGCCGGCCACCGTCGCGAGCAGGCCGCGCCGGTCCGCCGCGGCCACCGCCACCCGGTCGGCCGTCAGGTGTACGACCGGCAGGGGCCCCGCCAGCAGGGCCGGGTCGGGGGCGGGCGGGGCGGGCAGCGCGCCCGTGTCCAGCGCGGTCCGTACCCGGGTGACCAGCTCGGCGACCAGTCGGCCCTTCCAGTCCGACCAGGCGGCCGGGCCGGTGGCGGCGGCGTCGGCCCGCACCAGGGCGTGCAGCAGGTCCAGCGTGGTCGGGTCGCCGACCCGCTCGGCCACCCCGGCGATGGTGACCGGGTCGGCGAGATCCCGCCGGGTGGCCACGTCGGGCAGGAGCAGGTGCAGCCGGACCAGCGTGCCGATCAGCGCCACCTCCGGCGCGGGCAGGCCGATCCGGGCGGCCACCGCTTCCGCCAGCGGCACCCCGACCGTGCTGTGGTCGCCGGGAAGCCCCTTGCCGACGTCGTGCAGGAGTGCGCCGAGCAGCAGCAGGTCGGGGCGGTCCACCTCGCGGGTGTGTCGGCTGGCCTCGTAGGCGGTCTGCACGAGGTGCCGGTCGAGGGTGAACCGGTGCACGGGGTTGTGCTGCGGGAGGCTGCGCAGCCGGGTCCACTCGGGCAGCCAGCCCTCGATCAGCCCGTACCGGTCGCAGGTCTCCCAGGCCGGCACCAGGCCGGGACCGGCGCCGAGCAGGGTGACCAGCGCGGCCCGGGCCTCGGCCGGCCACGGCGCCGGCAGCGGCGGGCAGTACGCGGCCAGCCACTCGCAGGTGGCCCGGGCGATCGGCAGCCGGGTGACGGCCGCGGCGGCGGCGACCCGCAGCGACAGGCTCGGGTCGGGGCGTGCCCCGATAGCGGTGCGGGCCAGCACCAGCTCGCCGTCGTGCTCGACGACGTCCCGGGCGACCGGTCGGCGCAGCGGACGCCCGTCGCCGCCCCGGCGGCGGCCGGAGCGGAGCCGGTCGGCGGCGCGGAAGGCGTCGTCGAGGGCGTGGCTGACGGTCCGGGCGTCCCCGGCGACCCGGCGCAGCAGCGTGTCCCCGTCGCCGATCGACTCGGCGGCGCCGGCCCGCAACGCGGCGTCGGACGCGCCGGGTGAGAGCAGCCGCGGGGCGTGCGGCGAAAGCAGGGCCGGGGTGTCGGACCCGCCAGCCGGTGACTGCCGGAGCCCGAGCAGCGCGGCGACCCCGTCGCGTTCCTGGGCGACCAGCCGGTCGACCCGGCGGCCGGCCTGCCGGTGCAGCGCGTCCCGGGTGTCGAGCAGCCGCAGGTGCGCGGCGCGGACGGCGGGGCGCAGCGCGTCGGTGATCCCGGCGGTGGCGATCGCCCGCAGGATGCCCACGTCGCGCAGCCCGCCGGCCGCCTCCTTCAGGTCGCCCTCCAGCAGGAACGCCAGCTCGCCGTGGGCGGCCCAGCGGGCGGCGGTGATCTCGCGGAGCGCCGGGAGCTGGCGTACGGCGGTGCGCCGCCAGTGGTCGGCGGCGGTGCGGACGAGGGTGTCCGCGAGCGCGGCGTCCCCGGCGACCAGCCGCGCGTCGAGCAGCCCGAGGGCCACCTTCACGTCGTCCTGGGCGACGGAGAGCGCCTCGGCGACGGTCCGGACGGAGTGGTCCAGCCGCAGCCCGGCGTCCCACACGGGATACCAGACCGAGGCGGCCAGCTCGTCCACGCCGGGCACCCCGGCGTGCAGCAGGACGAGGTCGAGGTCGCCGTGCGGCGCGCACTGCCGGCGGCCCAGCCCGCCCACGGCGATCAGCGCCACCCCGGGCCGCTGCGGCAGCAGCCCGCGCAGCCACCGGTCGTACGCGTCGGCCCGCGCGGCCCGCGCCGTCGCCCCGATGCCGCCGTCGACGCCGACGACCTCGTCGACCAGGAGGGCGGCGGCGCCGTTGCCGGTGTGTCCCGACGCGTTCTTCCTGGTCGACGAGGTCATGTCAGTGGCCGGTCAGAGCGCGTCGAGGCCGCGCTCGCCGGTACGGACCCGGACGACCTCCTCGACGGCGGTCACCCAGACCTTCCCGTCTCCGATCTTGCCGGTCCGGGCGGCGCCGACGACGGCGTCCACGATCTTGTCGACGTCGATCTCGTCGGTGAGCACCTCCACCCGGATCTTGGGCAGGAACTCGACCGTGTACTCGGCACCCCGGTAGACCTCGGTGTGCCCCTTCTGCCGCCCGTAGCCCTGGACCTCGCTGACGGTCAGGCCGGCCACGCCGAGGGCGTGCAGGGCCTCCTTCACCGCGTCCAGCTGGTACGGCTTGATGACCGCGGTCACCAGCTTCATGTCCAACCCCTCCATCCCAGGAACGTTAACGGGCGACCGTCTCGGCGGCGGACCCGGCGGCCGGCTCGGCCGGCTCGGCAGCCGGCACGGTGGGCTCGGCAGGCGCGGTCGCCGGCTCCGTCGCCGGCCTGGCGCCGGTCAGCCCGGCCATGGCGAACGCGCTGCCCCCGCCGCTGCCGGTGGCCGGCGACAGGTCGTAGCCGCTCTCGGCGTGCTCGGCGATGTCGATGCCGCCGACCTCGTCCTCGGCCCGCAGGCGGAAGCCGATCGTCTTCTCGATGCCGAAGGCGAGCACCCAGGCCACCGCGAAGGACCAGACGGTGACGATCAGGCCGGCCAGGGCCTGCCGGCCGAGCTGGGTCACCCCGCCGCCGTAGAAGAGCCCGTCGGAGGCGCCGATCACGTCGGTGATCGCGCCGTTGACCGAGTTGGTGGCGAAGAGGCCGAGCCAGAGCGAGCCGATCCAGCCACCGACGAAGTGCACGCCGACCACGTCGAGCGAGTCGTCGTAGCCGAGCTTGTACTTGAGGCTGATCGCCAGCGCGCAGACCGACCCGGCGACGAGACCGAGCAGCACCGCCGCCCAGGGGGCGATGAAGCCGCAGGCCGGGGTGATGGCGACCAGGCCGGCGATGGCACCGGACGAGGCGCCGACCAGGGTCGGCTTCCTGTCCTTGATCCATTCGACGACGATCCAGCCGAGCACGGCGGCGGCCGTGGCGAGCTGGGTGTTGATGAAGGCCAGGCCGGCGACCGAGTCGACGGTGAGCTCGGAACCGGCGTTGAAGCCGAACCAGCCGAACCAGAGCAGTCCCGCGCCGAGCGCGACGAGCGGGATGTTGTGCGGCTTCATGCCCTCCCGGGGCCAGCCGAGCCGCTTGCCGAGCACCAGCACCAGGGCCAAAGCCGCCGCGCCGGCGTTGATGTGCACGGCGGTGCCGCCGGCGAAGTCGAGCGCGTGCAGGTCGCCGCCGATGATGCCGCCGCCCCACACCCAGTGCGCGACCGGGAAGTAGACAAGCGTCGCCCAGCCGAACGCGAAGAGCAGCCAGCCGGCGAACTTCGCCCGGTCGGAGATCGCGCCGCTGATCAGCGCGACGGTGATCACGGCGAACATCATCTGGAAGGCCATGAACACGTAGAGCGGGACGCCGATGCCGCTCGGGTTCTCCGCCGTCGCGCCCCAGAGGTCGGTCTCGGCGAGGAAGGTCTTGGTACCGAGGTAGGCGCCCGGGTCGCCCCAGAGCCCGTTGACATCGCTACCGAAGGCGATGCTGAAACCGTAGAACCACCACAAAACGGAGATGAGCCCGATCGCGGAGAAGCTCATCATCATCATGTTCAGTACACCCTTGGACCTGTTGAGGCCGCCGTAGAACAGCGCCAGTCCGGGCGTCATGAGCAGCACGAGCGCCGTCGACACCAGCAACCACACGGTGTTGCCGGAATCGATCGTGGGTGCCTCAGGCACGCTGGCCTCCTAAAGGTGAAGTTCCCTCCTTCACGGCTTCCGGGGCAGCGTCGCCCGTACGCCGGATGGGCGGAAGCCTGCTCGCTCCCTGTTTCCCCCAGCGTCACCCGTCGATTTCCGAACGGTGACGGGTTGTTTCGGACGTGTGAAGAGAAGCTCACCGCCGGCCGGCGCGGCCGACAGCACGGACCGCTCAGCGCAGCGCGTACTCCAGGGCGTTGCGCTCGTAGTCGAGCAGCCGCAGGTCCCGCATCGGCCGGCGCAGGTGCCCCTTGTGCACGATCCGGACGAAGGCCGGCTCACCGGCGGCGGCCATCCGGCGGATGCCCTCCACGTGGTCCACGATCCGCTTGCGGATGGTCCGGATCAGCCGGTGCCGGTCCCGGGGGATGAGCCCGTACGCGTCGGCGAAGAGGCGCAGCCGGCGCGGCCGGTCGGGGTGCTTCCAGCCGAGCGTGATCGAGTCCCGGTCGGAGAAGATCGGCACCCAGGTCCAGGCCGCGTACGCCACGTCGTAGATCCGGGCGCCGGGCGAGGCGAGGTCGAAGTCGATCAGCCCCAGGGTGCCGTCGGGCCGCCAGATCACGTTGTGCGGGGCGGCGTCGTGGTGGCAGATCACCTCGGTGTCCGGCGGCGGCGGTCCGAACGAGCGCCACACCGCGCCCGGCGGCGGGACGAAGCCGTACTGGGCGTCGTGGAACATGCGGAGCATGGTGGCGACGGTCACCAGCGCCTCGTCGGTGACCCAGTGCGGGGCCAGCGGGTACTCCCCGCACTCCCCCTCCAGGTACGACAGGACCTCCCGGTTGCGCTCGTCCATGCCGAGCGCGCGGGGGGCGCCGGTGAACCCGACGTACTCCAGGTGGCGCAGCAGGGCGTGCACCGAGGGCGTCCACGGCCCGGCGTTGCGCCGGACCGTGTCGCCGACCCGGACGACGGTGCTGACGTTCCCGCCGTGCAGCGGGATCTCCTGCGAAGTCACGTACGGTCTCCCGAGGCCCGTCGACGGGTGGCTGGGGTCGCGCCACCCGGCGTAGGCGCGATCGTCGGTCGTCACTGCGAGGTTACGCGTCCCGGGCGAGCGGCTCGGTACCGAGCAGCGCGTCGACGAACTGGGCGGGGTCGAACGGGGCCAGGTCGTCCTTGCCCTCGCCGAGCCCGACCAGCTTGACCGGGATGCCCAGCTTGCGCTGCACGGCGATCACGATGCCGCCCTTGGCGGTGCCGTCGAGCTTGCTGAGCACGACACCGGTCACGTTGACCGCCTCGGTGAAGACCCGGGCCTGCTCCAGCCCGTTCTGCCCGGTGGTGGCATCGAGGATCAGCAGTGTCTCGTCGATCGGGCCGTGCTTCTCCACCACCCGCTTGACCTTGCCCAGCTCGTCCATCAGGCCGATCTTGTTCTGCAGCCGGCCGGCGGTGTCGATGAGCACGGTGTCCACGCCGGTGTCGATGCCCCGCTTGACGGCGTCGAAGGCCACGCTGGCCGGGTCGGCCGCCTCCGGGCCCCGCACGGTCTCCGCGCCGACCCGACCGCCCCAGGTCTCCAGCTGGTCCGCGGCGGCCGCCCGGAAGGTGTCGGCGGCGCCGAGCAGCACGCTGCGGCCGTCGGCGACGAGCACCCGGGCGATCTTGCCGCAGGTGGTGGTCTTGCCCGCGCCGTTGACGCCGACGACCAGCACGACCGCCGGCACGCCCTCCTTGGGCGCGGTCCGCAGGGACCGGTCCAGGGTCGGGTCGAGCGCGTTGACCAGCTCGGCGGCGAGCAGGGCGCGCAGCTCGCCGCCGGAGCGGGTGCCGAGGACCCGGGTCCGCTCGCGCAGCCGGTCGACGATGTCGCGGGTGGCGTCGACGCCGACGTCGGCGGTGATCAGGCTGTCCTCGATCTCCTCCCAGGTGTCCTCGTCGAGGTGGTCGCGGCTGAGCAGGCCGAGCAGGCTCTTGCCGAAGACGTTCTGCGAGCGGGACAGCCGCGAGCGCAGCCGGACCAGCCGGCCGGCGGTCGGCTCGGGGACCTCCAGCACCGGTGCCGGGGCCTCCACCACCGGCGGCTCCACCAGGATCCCGGTGGACAACTCGGCCTCCGGTGCCTGGACCGGCGGGCCGGCCAGGTCCTCCTCGGCCCGGGTGTCGACCTCCGTCTTCGGCAGCGGCGGCTCCGGTCGCCGGCGCAACCGCGGCACGACCAGCCCGATGCCGCCAAGGATCAGCACGCCGAGCAGGGCGAGCGCGATGAGGAGGTATTCGGTCATGCCGGAATCCTGTCAGATGCCGGCGAAGCTGTCCCAGCCACCGCTCCCGACCGGGTCCGCGGAGGCCGGCGGTAGGCTCGCTCACAGCCAGCAGTGGTGCGACCGCCGGCCGGGTAGTAAAGATGAAGTCCGCTCATCTGGAGGTCGACCATGCCCGCGGCACACCTGCTCATCGGCCCGTTGCTCCGCAGGGTGGTCGGCACGACGGCCACCGTCTGGGTGGAGACCAGCGCGCCCGCGGTGGTCACCGTCCGCACCGCCGACGGCGCCGGCGGCACCGCGCCCACCTTCTCGGCGTACGACCACCACTACGCGCTCGTCGTCGTGGAGGGGCTCACCCCCGACAGCGCCACCACCTACGAGGTGCTGATCGACGACGAGGTCGCCTGGCCGGTGCCGAAGGGCGACTTCCCGCCCAGCGTGATCCGCACCCGGGCGGCCGACGACCTCGATCAGCCGGTCCGGTTGGTCTTCGGCTCCTGCCGGGAGACCACCCAGCACGCCACCACCCGGCGGCTGCCCCCGGACGCCCTCGACGCGTACGCCCGGCGGCTGATGGCCGACCCGGCTACGACCGAGGTGCCCGACCTGCTGGTGCTCCTCGGCGACCAGGTCTACGCGGACGTGACGTCGCCCACGGTCCGACGGCTGCTGAAGCGGCGCCGCCGCCGGCCGAAGGGCGCGCCGGGCGACCAGGTGGTCAGCTTCGACGAGTACACGAAGCTCTACCTGGAGTCCTGGCGGGACCCGGAGATCCGCTGGCTCTTCTCCACCGTGCCGAGCGTGATGATCTTCGACGACCACGAGGTCATCGACGACTGGAACACCTCGGCCTCCTGGCGCTCCGACATGCGCGAGCAGCCGTGGTGGGCGGAGCGGATCACCAGCGGCCTCGCCTCGTACTGGGTCTACCAGCACCTGGGCAACCTCTCCCCCGACGAGATCGCCGCCGACCCGGTCTACGCCAAGGTCGTCGCGGCGGAGGACGCCACCGGCGTGCTGCGCGAGTTCGGGCAGCGGGTCGACACCGAGGCCGACCTCGCCCACGACACCGAACGGTGGCGGGCCGTGCAGTACCAGTGGAGCTACGCGCTGGACCTGGGCCGGACCCGGCTGGTCATGCTCGACAACCGGTGCAGCCGGGTGCTGGAGCCGGGCCAGCGGGCGATGCTGCCCCCGGGCGAGTGGTCGTGGTTCCTCGACCGCGCCCACGGCGTCTACGACCACCTGGTGGTCGGCGCGTCCCTGCCCTGGCTGCTGCCGCCGGGCATCCACCACGTGGAGGCGTGGAACGAGAAGCTGGCCGACTCGCGGCGGCCCTGGGTCGCCCGGCTGGCCGAGAAGCTGCGCCGGGGGCTGGACCTGGAGCACTGGGCCGCGTTCCGCCGCTCGTTCGACGCGCTCGGCGCGCTCTTCGCCCGCCTCGGCAGCGGCACCCCCGGCGAGCCCGGCGAGCGCGTCGGGGCCGGCCCGGCGTACGCGCCACCGGCGTCGATCAGCGTGCTCTCCGGCGACGTGCACCACTCGTACGTGGCGCGGGCGCGGTTCGACGACCGGAGCGTGGTCACCCCGGTGCACCAGCTCACCTGCTCGCCCATCCACAACCAGGTCCCGGCCGGGATGCGCCCGCTGATGAAGCTGGGCTGGTCGTCCGGGCCGTCCGGGGCCACCCGGGCGCTGGCCCGCACCGCCGGCGTACGCCGCCCGCCGTTCCGCTGGAAGCGGCTGGCCGGGCCGTACTTCGGCAACGCGGTCGCCACGCTGGTGCACGCCGGCCGGACGGCCGAGGTGACGATCGAGGGCACCACCAGCGACGGCCACCTGCGCGAGGTCATGCGGCAGGGCCTGACCCCCGGCGGGTGAGCCTCCCGCCGCGCCCCGGCCTGCCCACCCGCGCCGGGCGGCCACCGCCCACGCGCCGGCACCCCGATAAACCGCTCGCCGGTTGTCGGAGGTGCCAGCCAGGATGACCGGCATGACCTGGCGAGCACCGGAGATCACCCGGACCCCCGAGCCCTACGTCGGCGACGAGCGCACCATGCTGGAGGGCTGGCTGGACTTCCACCGGCAGACCCTGCTGCTCAAGTGTGCCGGGCTGACCGCCGAACAACTGAAGACGCCCAGCGTCGAGCCCTCCGGGCTCACCCTGCTCGGCCTGGTCCGGCACCTGGCCGAGGTGGAGGCCTGGTGGTTCCGGGAGAACCTCGCCGGCCAGCAGGTCGACTACCCCTACTTCACGCCCGACAACCCGGACGCCGACCACGACGTCAGCGCCGCCGACGCCGAGGCCGACTTCGCCACCTACCACCGGGAGGTGGCGCTGGCCCGCGCCGCCGCCGCCGGCCGCTCGCTCGACGAGACCTTCACCGAGGTCGGCCCGAAGCGCCGGACGTTCAACCTGCGCTGGATCTACGTGCACATGATCGAGGAGTACGCCCGGCACAACGGCCACGCCGACCTGATCCGCGAACGCATCGACGGCGTCACGGGCGAGTAGTAGCCCCCGCCGGGGCGGGACGGAACCGGTCAGTACGCCAGGGCGGCCCGCGCGTACCGCAGGTCGGCCGGGCCGCTCCAGCGCAGCGCCGACAGGCCGGCGACCCGGGCGCCCCGGATCGCCCAGTCCTCGTCGTCGACGAAGAGCACCCGGGCCGCCGGGGTCTCCAGGGCCTCGCAGGCCGCCTGGAAGTACTCCTTCGCCGGCTTGTTCACCCCGACCCTGGACGAGTTGACCACCACGTCGAACTCGTCCGTCAGGTCGAGCGCGGCGAGGTCGGCATCGAGCAGGTCCGTGGCGTTCGTGCCTAGCCCGACGCGGATGCCGCCGGCCCGCGCCTCGCGGACGAAGGCGAGCACCTCCGGGTCCACCTCGCCCCGGTAGCGCTGCCACTGCTCCACGGCCGCCCGGGCCCGCTCGGGGCCGCCCACGGAGTCGGCCAGCGCGTCGGCCACGCTGGCCATCCAGTCGGCGTGGCTGACCCGGCCGGTCAGCACCGGCTGGAGCCGCCCCCACTGCATGGCGATCTCGGTGAGTACGCCGTCGGACAGGCCGTACTCCCGCTCCACCCCGGCGGCCACCGCCGGGTCCCACCTGCGCAGGACGCCGTCGAAGTCCACCAGGAGCGCCGTCGCCCGTTCCCGACCCACTACTCGTTCTCCTCGCCGCGGCCACGCCGCTCGTCTCCGTCGGCCCGGTTGAGCCGTTGGCTGATCACCTGGGTCACCCCGTTGCGCATGGTCACGCCGTACAGGGCGTCGGCGACCTCCATCGTCCGCTTCTGGTGCGTGATGACGATGAGCTGGCTCTTCTCCCGCAACTGGGCCAGCAGCGTGATCAGCCGCCCCAGGTTGACGTCGTCGAGCGCCGCCTCGACCTCGTCCATGATGTAGAACGGGCTGGGCCGGGCCCGGAAGATGGCCACCAGCATCGCCACCGCCGTCAGCGAACGCTCTCCGCCGGAGAGCAGCGACAGCCGCTTGATCTTCTTGCCCGGCGGGCGGGCCTCGACCTCGATGCCGGTGGTGAGCAGGTCGTCGGGGTCGGTGAGCACGAGCCGCCCCTCGCCACCGGGGAAGAGCACGGTGAAGACCTGCTGGAACTCCCGGGCCGTGTCGGCGAACGCGCTGGCGAAGACCTCCAGGATCCGGTCGTCGACGTCCTTGACCACGGTGAGCAGGTCCCGGCGGGTGGCCTTGAGGTCCTCCAGCTGCTCGGAGAGGAACTTGTAGCGCTCCTCCAGCGCGGCGAACTCCTCCAGGGCCAGCGGGTTCACCTTGCCGAGCAGGGCCAGTTCCCGTTCCGCCTTGGCGGCCCGCTTCTCCTGCACCGGCCGCTCGTAGCGGACCGGCTCGGGCACCGGCAGGCCGTCGCGTTCGGCCGTCGCCACGTCGGCCTGGGTGGGCGGGACGGGCTGGGCCGGGCCGTACTCGGCGACGAGGGTCTCCACGTCCAGGCCGAAGTCCTCGGCGGCCTTGGCCTCCAGCTGCTCGATGCGCAGCCGCTGCTCGGCGCGGGCCACCTCGTCGCGGTGCACCTGGCTGGTCAGCCGCTCCAGCTCCGCGCCGAGCCGCTTGGCCGCGCCGCGTACCTCCTGGAGTTCGGCCTCGCGGGCGGCGCGTTCGCGCGCCACGGCGTCGCGGTGCTCCTCGGCCGCGGCGATCGAGGTGGCCAGCCGGGTGAGGGCCTCCCGGGCCCCGCCCGCCACGGCCCGGGCGATCCCGGCGCCCCGGGTGCGCGCCGCGCGCCGGGCCGCCGCGCGTTCCCGCGCGGCCCGCTCGGCGGTGGCCTGCCGGCGCAGGGAGTCCGCGCGGCCGGCGATCGAGGAGACCCGCTCCTCGGCGGTACGCACCGCGAGCCGGACCTCCATCTCGTTCTGCCGCGCCTGCGGCACCATCGCGGCGAGCTGGTCGCGTTCCTCCGTGGAGGGTTCCGCGTCGACGGGGGTCTCCTCGGCCAGCCGCAGCCGCTCCTCAAGCTCGGCCAGGGTGAGCAGGTCCCGCTCCCGGGCGGCCTCCGCGCGGGCCCGGGACTCGCCGAGCCGGTCCGTCTCCGCCTTCGCCGAGCGGGCCGCGGCGCCCAGCTCGGCCAGCCGGCGGGCGGCGGCGTTGCGGTGGCTCTCCGCCTCCCGCTTGGCGGCGGCGGCGTGCTGCACCGTCTCCTTGGCCGCGGCCACCTCGGCGCGGGCGTCGACGAGCTGTTCGCGCAGCTCCGCGCCGGTGACCTCGGCGGCGAGCCGGTTCGACCGGGCCTCCTCGACGGCGGCCTGCACCTCGATGAAGCTGGGCGCCTTGGCCGACCCGCCGGCCGCCGCGTACGCCCCCACCACGTCGCCGTCGGGGGTGACCGCGCGCAGCTCCGGGTTGCCGGCGACCACCTCGGCCGCGGCGGCGAGGTCGTCGACCAGCACCACGTCGCGCAGCGCCCGGTGCACCGCCGGGCGGAGCTGCGGGGAGCACTCCACCAGGTCGGGCGCCCAGCGGGCGCCGTCGGGCAGCTTCGGCCGCAGCGCGTCGGCGGGCCCGTCCATGCCCGGCCCGGCGGGGCTGCCGACCAGCAGGCCGGCGCGACCGGCGTCGGAGATCTTCAGCAGCCGCATGGCCTCGACCGCCTCGTCGACGCCGCTGACCGCGACCGCGTCGGCGAGCCCGCCGAGCGCGGCGGCGAGCGCGGCCTCCTGCCCGGGCGCGACCGTGAGCAGCCCGGCCAGGCTGCCCAGCAGGCCCGGGACCTCGTCGGCGCGGGCCAGCAGCGCGCCCGCGCCGTCCTTGCGGCGCAGGCCGAGGGCGAGCGCCTCCTCCCGCGCCTTCCAGGTGGCGGCGTCCTTCTCCGCCGTCCGCTCCGCGTCGGTAAGTGACCGCACGGTGGCCTGCGCCCGCTCCTGGGCGGCGACCGCCTCGGCGTGCCGGGCGTCGAGGTCGGCGTTGTCCCGGTCCGCCTCGGTGGACTGCTCGGCGACCGCGTCGAGTTCGGCCTGGGCCTGGTCGGCCCGGGCCAGCGCGTCGGCGTGCGCGGTGGCGAGCCGCTCGATCTCCTCGCCGGCGCTGGTGGTCCGGGCGCGGGCGGAGTTGACCTGACCGGTCAGCCGGGCCAGGCCCTCCCGCCGGTCGGCGATCGCCTTGGCCGCGGCGACCAGCTCGCGTTCGGCGGCGGCGAGCTGCCGCTCCAGCTCCTGGCGGTGCTCGACGGCCTCGGCCAGCCGGATCTGGTCGTCGGTGAGCGCGCCGCGCAGCTCCTCCTCCTGCTCCCGGATCCGCTCGGCCTCGGCCTCCAACTGCTCGGGGTCGCGACCGGGGCGCTCGTCGTCGGGGGTGGCGCTGAGGTGCCGCAGCCGTTCCCGGGCGAGCTGCTCGATGGAGCGGAACCGCTCGGAGAGGGCGGAGAGCTTGTACCAGGTGTCCTGCGCGGCGGCCAGCAGCGGCGCGTCCTCGGCGAGGGCCGCCTCCAGCTCGGCCAGCCGCGCCTGCACCTCGGTGTGTTCGGCCTCGACCTGCTCGCGCCGCTCGCGCACGGCGGTCTCGTCGGCGATCTCCCGGTCCAGGGTGGCGCGCAGGGTGGCCAGGTCGTCGGCGAGCAGCCGTAGCCGGGCGTCGCGCAGGTTGGCCTGGATGGCGGCGGCACGGCGGGCCACCTCCGCCTGCCGGCCCAGCGGCTTGAGCTGGCGGCGCAGCTCGGCGGTGAGGTCGGTGAGCCGGTTGAGGTTCGTCTGCATCGCGTCGAGCTTCCGCAGCGCCTTCTCCTTGCGCTTGCGGTGCTTGAGGACGCCGGCCGCCTCCTCGACGAACGACCGCCGGTCCTCCGGCTTGGCGTGCAGCATCCCGTCGAGTCGCCCCTGGCCGACGATGATGTGCATCTCCCGGCCGATGCCGGAGTCCGACAGCAGCTCCTGGATGTCGAGCAGCCGGCAGGTGTCGCCGTTGATCTCGTACTCGCTCTCGCCGGAGCGGAACATCCGGCGGGTGATCGACACCTCGGTGTACTCGATCGGCAGCGCGCCGTCGGTGTTGTCGATCGTGAGGGTCACCTCGGCCCGGCCCAGCGGGGCCCGGCCGGCGGTGCCGGCGAAGATGACGTCCTCCATCTTGCCGCCGCGCAGCGCCTTGGCGCCCTGCTCGCCGAGCACCCAGGCGATGGCGTCGACGACGTTGGACTTGCCGGAGCCGTTGGGGCCGACCACGCAGGTGATCCCCGGCTCCAGCTTGAGCGTCGTCGCGGAGGCGAAGGACTTGAAGCCCTTCACCGTCAGGCTCTTGAGATGCACCTTCTCGATCCTCGTCCGGTGGCCGCCGTACCGTCGCCGGCTGCGCGGACCTGGGTGAACCCGCAGACTAACCCGGGACCGGGAACCGCCGGGCACGCGACCCGCCTGGCGACCGCCGGGCGCCCGTCCCAGGTGACGCGGGCCGGCCCGCCCGGGCGCGGACCATCCGTCGGCCGGAGTCGTACGGGAATCGTCGCGGCGGGCCGCACAAGATCACGAATTGGTGCGGCGAAAAGGGGTGCGGACAGAGCTGCGCGCCGGCACAGAAGTGTCGGCGCGCTCTTTTTGCGTGATGCGATTCAGTTTTGCGATCTGGAGATCAGGTCAGTGCGGGCTCGGCCAGACGGAGCAGATCGTCCGCCTCCGCCGCAGCCGCCGCGAGCCGATCGTTCTCGGCACGCAGCCGCGTGATCTCGAACTCCAGAGCCCGAACCGTGGTACGCAGTCGGGTGACCTCGTCGAGCAGACGCCGATCGGGCGCCGCACCTACGTGGCCGTACAGGGCCTTAGCCATGTTGACTCCTTGATATGCGCTGCCGGAAGGGCCGGCCAACGCGCGCCCAAATGTGTACGCGGCTGTCATCCCAGGCGATTCTGGGCATGACCGGGCGCGACTGGCGACACCTACATATTGAGCCGACACCCCCTCTTTCGTCAAGTTCTCGCAGGCCGTAGATCATTTCCACGTCGACCTGGCCACTTGCCGGGGGGCTGCCACAAGGCGCGGACACACTCTGTCCGGACACCTTGACTCTACGCCTCGGATCCCGGGAAGTCCCCACCCTGCCGTCCGGCTTCCCCTTAACTCTTCCTTAGCCACGTTGCCGCTGTTCACGCCCGCCACGTAGCGTCACCCCGGCCCGCAACCGACCCCCTGGAGGCAGAGGCGTGTACGGCTGGACCGACCCGAACCACCCGGACGGCGCCGACCGGCGCCGCGAGCAGCCGCTGGGCGAGGAGCCGCCGGCCTGGCTCACCGACCGTCCGGAGCCGAGGTCCGCCTACCTCTTCGGGGACGACCCGGAGCAGCCCGCCGACGAGTGGCACCGCGACCAGCCGACCGCCCGCTGGCAGCCCGAGCCCGCCGCGCCGGCCGGGACCTGGCAGCCGCAGACCACCGACGCGACCGCGACCTGGCGGCCCGAGCCCACCGACCGCTGGCAGGCCGAGCCGGACCCCCGCTGGGCCGCCGGGTCCGCCAGCCCGACGGACGGGGCGTACCCGGCGGAGCGCCCCTTCCCCGCGGACCGGACCGCCGGCGCCTGGCCGGTCGACGACCCGACCGCCCCCGTCGACCTCGCCGCGCTCCGGGCCGCCCCGGCCGCGACGGCGCCGGCCACCGCCGAGGGCCGCCACCGCCCCCGCCGCCGCTTCCCCCGCCCGCTGGTGATCGGCGGTGCCGCCGCGGCCGCCACGCTGGTGGTGAGCCTCGGCGTCGGCGCGGTCGCGCTGACCGACGGCCCGGCGACCGACCCCACCGCCGTCGACGACACGGTCGCCGCCGCCCCGGTGCTGCCGGGCGGCGAGCCGGCGCCCGGCGACACGCTCGCCCCGCCCACCCCGAGCGCCACCCCGAGCACCGCGCCGACCACCGCCAGGCCCACCCCGTCGGCCACGAAGAGCACCAGGTCGACTCCTGCGCCGTCGCGTACCACCGCGCCCTCGCGGCGCAGCGCCGAGCGGAGCACGGCGCCGGCCGGCGGCGGCACGAAGGCCCCGGTCAGCAGCGGGGGCGGTAGCCAGGCCAGCCAGGTGGTCGCCCTGGTCAACGCCGAGCGCGCCAAGGCCGGCTGCGGCGCGGTGAGCGTCGACGACAAGCTGACGACCGCCGCCCAGCGGCACAGCCAGGACCAGGCCGACCACCGGAACATGTCGCACACGGGCAGCGACGGCAGCAACGTCGGGACCCGGCTGGACCGGGTCGGCTACTCCTGGCGCACCTACGGCGAGAACGTCGCCTGGAACCAGAAGACGCCGGCCGCCGTCATGGACGCCTGGATGAACAGCTCCGGACACCGGGCCAACATCCTGAACTGCGCCTTCACCGAGATCGGCGTCGGCGTCGCGAACAGCAACGGGCCGTACTGGACGCAGGTCTTCGCCGCGCCGCGCTGAACGCGAGTCGTGGCCGGGGCCGTACTCGTTTGACCGGGTGAGGTACGCCGACACGGCGTACCCGCTCCGGGCGGTGTGCCGCCGCCCGCGACCCGGGAGCTGCCGATGCGGATCCGGCCGCGTACGCGCGCCGTGGGGTGGGGCCTGCGCCGGGCCCTGCCGGCCTGCGCCGCGCTCGTCCTGCTGAGCGTGCTCGCCGCCTGCCGGCCGGACCTGGCCGCGCCCGGTGCCCCGACCGCCTGGCCGGCGGCGTCGGCGGGCCGGTGGCAGTGGCAGTGGCAGCTCAGCGGCGTGCTGGACCTCACCGTCGACGCCGACGTCTTCCTGCTCGATCCGGTCTCCACCACCGCCGCGCAGACCGCCGAGCTGCGCTCCCGGGACCGCCGGCTGGTCTGCCAGGTGCACGTCGGTTCCGTCCTGCCGACCGACCCGGACGCGGACCGCCTCCCGGCCGCCGTACGGGGTGCCGCGTCCCGCCGGCCGCAGGGCCGCTGGCTCGACGTACGGCAGTGGGACGCGCTGCGGCCGGTGCTGGCCGACCGGTTCCGGCTCTGCCGGGGCAAGGGCTTCGGGGCGGTCGCCCTGGCCGACGCCGACGGGTACGCGCACCGGTCCGGCTTCCCGCTCGACTTCGACGACCAACTGCGGTTCAACCGCCGGCTGGCCGAGCTGGCCCGCTCGCTGAGCCTCTCCCCCGGCCTGATCAACGACCTGGGGCAGGTGGCCGCCCTGGCCCCGGACTTCGACTTCGCCGTCAACGAGGAGTGCGTGCGGCTGGACCAGTGCGCCCGGCTGCTCCCGTTCGTCGAGGCGGGCAAGCCGGTGTTCCACGTGGAGTACGCCGGCTCGACGACGGACTTCTGCGTCACCACGCTGGGCTACGGTCTCTCCTCGATCCGCAAGGAACGCCGGCTCGACGCGTGGCGACTCCCCTGCGCGGCGCCCTGACCACCGGCACCTCCTCGCGGGCCGGGCCGGGCGAACGCGCCGCCCGTGCCCCGGAGACCGCGTGGGGTCAGCCTCGCAGGGCCGCCCGGGGGCGGGGCTGGCAGCGCGGGCAGCTGTACGACGAACGGTTCATGAACGCCTCGCGGCGCACCGGTGCGCCGCACCGGTGGCACGGCAGCCCCTCCCGGCCGTAGACGTTCAACGCCCGGTCGAAGTAGCCGCTCTCCCCGTTCACGTTGACGTAGAGGGCGTCGAAGCTGGTGCCGCCGGACTTGATCGCCTCGCCGAGGACGTCCCGGACGTGGCCCAGCAGCCGCAGCGCGGCCGGGCCGGTCAGCGCGTCGGTGGGGCGGGCGCCGTGCAGCCTCGCCCGCCACAGCGCCTCGTCGGCGTAGATGTTGCCCACGCCGGAGATCAGCGTCTGGTCCAGCAGCGCCCGCTTGACCTCGGTACGCCGCCGGCGCAGCGCGGCGACGAACGCCGCGTCGGAGAACTGCGGGTCCATCGGGTCCCGCGCGATGTGCGCGATCTCCGCCGGCAGCTCGGCGCCCCCGGCCGAGACCGACAGGCCGCCGAACGTGCGCTGGTCGACGAAACGCAGCTCGGGACCGTCGTCGGAGAACCGGAACCGGACCCGCAGGTGCGTCTCGTCGGGGGCGTCGGCCGGCTGCACCAGCAGCTGACCCGACATGCCCAGGTGCCCGATCACGGCGTCGCCGCTGTCCAGCGGCAGCCACAGGTACTTGCCGCGCCGGCGCACGTCCAGCACCGTCCGGTCGGTCAGCACGTCGGCGAAGTGCCCGCCGCCGGGCGCGTGCCGGCGTACCGCGCGGGGGTGGCGCACCTCGACGGCGGAGATCCGCCGGCCGGTGACCCACCGGGCCAGCCCCTGCCGGACGGTCTCGACCTCCGGCAGCTCAGGCACGGCCCAGGCCCGCCTCGGCGGTCTGCGCCGTCCCGTCCTCGGGCGCCGGGCCCTCCGGCCCGACCGGCTCCCGCTCCGCCTGCTCGGTGAGCGTCCGCCAGGCCGCCTCGGCGGCCCGCTGCTCGGCCTCCTTCTTGCTGCGCCCGTCGGCCCCGCCGTAGCGGTTGCCGGCGACGACCACCCAGGCGGTGAACGTCTTGAGGTGGTCCGGGCCGGTGCCCTCGATGCGGTACTCGGGGACGCCGAGCCCGAGCGCCGCCGTCAGCTCCTGGAGGCTGGTCTTCCAGTCCAGGGCCGCACCCCGGCCGGCCGACTCGGCCATCAGCGGGTCGAAGAGCCGGTGGATGACGATGGCGGCGGTGTCCAGCCCGTACTGGAGGTAGATCGCGCCGAGCAGAGCCTCCAGGGTGTCGGCGAGGATGCTCGCCTTGTCCCGGCCGCCGGTGGTCTCCTCCCCCTTGCCGAGCAGCAGATAGGCGCCGAGCCCGTCCGGGCCGAGGCCCCGGGCCACGTCGGCGAGGGCCCGCATGTTGACCACGCTGGCCCGCAGCTTGGCCAGCTGTCCCTCGGGCAGGTCGGGATGGTTGTGGAAGAGCGCGGTGGTGATCACCACGCCGAGCACCGAGTCGCCCAGGAACTCCAACCGCTCGTTGGTGGGCAGGCCGCCGTTCTCGTACGCGTACGAGCGGTGGGTCAGGGCGCGCTGGAGCAGCTCCGGATCCAGGCTGACGCCGAACGCGGCTTCCAGGTGACCGACGGACGCCCGCCGCCGCTTGTCGTTGCTCATGATGTGGGTACCTCGGTGTCGGTGGAGCGGTCGGTGCGTTCCTCGCGGTCGCCCGCCTCGGCGCCGTCGAGCAGCGCGCGGACGTGGTCGGTGGCGCGTCGTCGCCAGAGATGGGCGGCCAGCGCGATGCCCGCGGCGACGTCCTCGGCGCGGGCGGCGCCGTGGCAGACGACGACCGTCCCGGCGACCCCGAGCAGGGCCGCCGCGCGCGGGGCGCCGCCGCCGGACGGGGGCCCGCCGGCCATCGCGTACGCACCCTCGATCGCCTTGAGCAGCACGTTACCGGTGAACCCGTCGGTGACCACCACATCGGCGCGCGTGCCGAGGGAGACGTCGTACCCCTCGACCAGGCCGACGTAGCGGCCGTCGCAGGGCAGCGACGCGGCGGCGAGGACGGGATCGGCGAGCCGGCGGGCGCGATCGCCCTTGCCCGCCTCGGTGCCCACCGACAGCAGCCCCACCCGGGGCGCGACGACGGCGTGGGCCACCGCCGCGTAGGCGGCGCCGAGCACGGCGTGGCGGGCCAGGGTGGCCGGGCGCGGCTCCAGCGAGCCGCCCACGTCCAGCAGGACCACCGGGCCGGCGACGGCCGGCAGGGTGGCGATCAGCGCGGGCCGGCGCACGTCCGGCCAGCGGCCGAGGCCGAGCGCGACGGCGGTGACGGTGGCGCCGGTGGACCCGGCGGAGACGAGCGCGTCGGCGACGCCGTCGCGGACGGCGTGCACCACCGCGCGGACGGTGCTGTCGGCACGGGCGGCCACGGGATGGTCGGCCATGCCGACGACGGCGCGGACCGGCCGCACGGTGACCCGGGCACGCTGTGCCGGGTCGAGGGCACGGATCACCTCGCCGGCGGCCTCGGCCGGGCCGACGAGCAGCAGATGCAGGTCCGGGTCGGCGCGCACGGCCCGCAGAGCGCCGTCAACCACGACGGCGGGAGCGTCGTCCCCGCCGAGGAGGTCAACGGCGATCCGCGCGGTGCCCGGCTCCATCGGAACGCCGGCCGGAACAGGCCGGCCGGCGTCGGAGGGAGCCGGGGCACCGGGCGATTGCCAGGGTGCGCGCGCCGCCCGACCAGGGGTCGGGGGCGTCACTCGGCGTCCAGGTCAGACCTCGAGGACCTGGCGGCCGTTGTAGGTGCCGCAGACGGAGCAGGCGGCGTGGGGCAGCTTCGCCGACTTGCACTGGGGGCAGGCCACGGTCGCGACCACGGTCGCCTTCCAGTTCGCCCGGCGGGCGCGGGTGTTGCTGCGCGACATCTTGCGCTTGGGGACGGCCACGGTTCCTACTCCTCTTTACGGTTCAGTTGCGACAGGCCCGCCCAACGCGGGTCGATCTGCTCGTGACTGTGGTCGGCCGGCAGATCGTCCAAGTGCACCCCGCATTCGGGGCACAGGCCTGGGCAGTCCTCCCGGCAGAGCGGGTTGGTCGGCAGCGTGAGCACCACCGCGTCCCGCAGCGCCGGTTCCAGGTCGATCAGATCGCCCTGCATCCGGCCCACCTCGTCCTCGTCGGTCGTGGTGTCCGTGGTGCTGTTCTCGTACGCGTACAGCTCCTGGATCCGCACGGCCAGCGAGTCGTCGATCTCGCGAAGGCAGCGACCGCACTCGCCCCGGACGCGACCGCTGACGGTCCCGGAGACGAGCACGCCCTCGGACACCGACTCCAACCTCAGGTCGAGGTCGAGGTCAGCGCCCTGCGGCACGGCGATCATCTCGCCGCCGAGGTCCGCCGGTGCCGGCACCACCCGCTTTTCCGTACGCAACGCACCAGGCCGGCGCGGCAGCTCCCTCGTGTCGAGGACCAGCGGCGACCTGGGGTTGAGTGTCGAAGGCGTGTGTTTGGGCATAGTCAGACTCCGGCCGGTGAGAGGCCGACAAAAAAGGTTACCTGGGCGACCGCCGTACCGTCGAACCGGGGGCGGCGCCCGCCCCATCTGCCGGCTGGTGAGGTGCCGCTCAGAAGGGTAGCGGGCGGTCCGCCTCCTCCCCACCGAAGGTGCCGATCTCGCGCAGCGCGTGCATCTTGTCCCGCCCGCGTTCTATCGAGGCCAGCGCCCGGGTGAGGAACTGCTCGAAGTTGGCCAGCGCGGTGTCGACGTAGTCGTCGACCTCCTCGCGCAGGCGCTGCGCCTCGGCGCGGGCCTCCGCGATGATCCGCGCGCCCTCGTGCTCGGCGGAGACCGTGATCTCGTTCACCGAGACCAGTCGGGCGTGTTCCGCCTCACCCTCGCTGATGATCCGGTCGGCCTCGCGCTTGCCGGCCTCCATGATCTTGTCCCGCTCGTCCAGCAGCGCGGCGGCCCGACGCAGGTCGGCGGGGAGTTCGGCGCGCAGCTCATCGAGGATCGCGATGAACTCACCCCGGTCGACCATGCAGTTGTTGCGCGACATCGGGACGGAGCGCGCCTGCTCCACCATGGCGATCAGTTCGTCGATGCGATCGAGCGGGTCCACCGGTACCTCACTCCTGTCGTTCGTCGGGCCGACCTACATGATGCGGGCTACGGCCGGTTTCCCGCTGCACACATCATGTCGCGCCCCGACCACAGCGCACCGCTCACCCCGGCCCGGCGCGTCGCGGTACGCCACGGCGCAGTCCCCGCCGGGCACGGTGCCGGCGGGAACTGCGGCCCCGGGCGGTCAGTCGCGCGACGGCGGGACGAGCCGGGCGCTCAACTCCTCGCGGACCCGGTCGGGCACGTGGGCGGAGATGTCGCCGCCCCACTTCGCCACGTCCTTGACCAGGCTCGAGGAGAGGAACGAGTAGAGCGGATTGGTCGGCATGAACAGGGTCTCGACGCCGGCCAGGCCGATGTTCATCTGCGCCATCTGCAACTCGTAGTCGAAGTCGCTGACCGCCCGCAGGCCCTTGATCAGGACGCTCGCCTGCTGCGCCCGACAGAAGTCGACAAGCAGGCCGCGGAACGACTCGACCCGGACGTTGTCGTAGGAGGCGGTCACCTCGCGGAGCATGTCGATCCGCTCCTCGACGGTGAACAGGCCGCTCTTCGACTGGTTGACCAGCACGCCCACGATCACCTCGTCGAACAGCCGGCTCGCCCGGCCGACGATGTCGAGGTGCCCGTTGGTGACCGGATCGAACGAGCCGGGACACACCGCACGTCTCATGATCGGCGACCGTACCAAAGGGTCGTCTCGCCGTAGCGCCGGCTGCGCTCGCCGGTGATGCCCTGCACCCACCCGACGGGTCCCGTGCGGCTGGACCGCTCCACCACCACCAGGGCGTCCGGGGCCAGCCAGCCGCCGTCGACCAGCGCGACGAGCATCGCCGTGATCTCCGCGTCCGGCACCGCGTAGGGCGGGTCGGCGAAGACCACGTCGTACGGGTCGCCGTCCGGGCCGGCCGCCAGCACGGTGGCGACTTTGCCGGTGACCAGCCGGGCGGCCGGCGCGGCGCGCAACGCGGCCACGTTCTCCCGGACCACCCGGGCCGCCCGGGGGTCGGACTCCACCAGCAGCACGTGCGCGGCCCCCCGGGACAGGGCCTCCAGGCCGACCGCCCCGGAGCCGGCGTAGAGGTCGGCGAAGCGGGCGCCGGCCAGGTCGACCTCGGCCTGCACGGCGCTGAACAGCGCCTCGCGCACCCGGTCCGACGTGGGCCGGGTGCCCGCGCCGGGCGGCGCGGCGATCCGCCGCCCACCAAGGGTTCCGGCCACGATCCGGGTCACCGTCGCTCCCTGCCCATGCCTCGACGCTACGCGACGGCCCGGCCGGTGGACGAAGCACCCGAGGCGACGAGCGGACCCGCCACGACCTGTCGGCCCCGCCGGCCCGCACCGAGGGCGCGTCCGCCACCCGGTCGGCGTCCGCACCCGATCAACGCGCCTCGGGGGGACCGAGCACCGACGTGACCGTGACCGGGTCGACCTCGGCCTGGTTGGTCAGCAGCACGAGCCGCCGGTCCGAGTCGGGCAGCCAGGCCGCGAACGCCTTGTAGCCGCCGTTGTCCCCCGAGTGGTGCAGCGCCCGCCTGCCGGCCAGCGGGCCGACGAAGAACCCGTAGCCGTACGCCTCCCCGGGCCGGCCGGTGGGCGCGTGTGGAGCGGTCATCGCCGTCACCGAGGCCGGGGCGAGCAGCCGGCCCCGGCGCGGCACGTCGAGCCAGGTGAGCAGGTCCGTCCCGGTGCACCAGACGTCACCCGCGCCCATGCCCACGGTCGCCAGGTCCCAGGACGGCACCGGACGGCCGCCCTCGTGTCCGACCGCCACGTCCGGCCGTCCGTCGCCCGCACCGGCGAAGCTGCCCGTCATGCCCAGCGGCGCGAAGACCTCCTCGGCGAGGAACTCGGCGTACGGCCGGTCGGCCGCGCGCTCGACGGCCCGGGCCAACAGCACGTAGCCGGGGCTGCTGTAGTGCCACCCGGCTCCGGGCCGGAACAGCGGCGGCACCGCGGCGAACAAGCCGAGCAGGTCGTCCGGCTCAGCCGGGTCGGCGAGATCGACCGCCGGGTACTGCTCCCAGTGGCCCAGGCCCGAGGTGTGGGTGAGCAGGTGGTGCAGCGTGATGGCGGACCATTCCGGCGGCGGGCCGGGCAGCCAGCGCACGACCGGATCGGACAGGCTCAGCGCACCCCGCTCGGCGAGCAGCAGCACCGCCGCGGCGGCCATCTGCTTGCTGATCGAGGCGATCTGGAACCGGGTCCCGGGAGCGCAGTGGACACCGGTGCTCCGATCGGCCACCCCGGTGACCTGTTCCGTCACGATCTCGTCGCCCCGGGCCAGCAGGAGCACGCCACTGTCTAATGAGGATGCCGACATCCTTCGGAGCCTAGATCAGCCCTTCTCCAGGTATTCGGCGCGTTCCTCGTCGACCAGGGCCGCCACCGACGCGGCCAGCGCCGGGTGCCGGGCCAGCTCCGGGTCCTCCTCGACCAGGGCGATCGCCTCGGCCCGGGCGTCGCGGATCAGGTCGGCGTCGCGCAGCAGCGAGAGCAGCCGCAGGTGCGAGCGGCGCCCCGACTGGGTGGCGCCCAGCACGTCGCCCTCCCGGCGCTGCTCCAGATCCAGCTCGGCGAGCTTGAACCCGTCGGTGGTGGAGGCCACCGCGTCGAGCCGCTCCCGCGCGGGCGTGCCCTCCAGCGCCTCGGTGACCAGCAGGCAGAGCCCCGGGGCGGAGCCCCGGCCGACCCGGCCGCGCAGCTGGTGCAGCTGGGAGACGCCGAACCGGTCGGCGTCGAGCACGATCATCACGGTCGCGTTCGGCACGTTGACACCCACCTCGACCACGGTCGTGGCGACCAGCACGTCGAGGTCGCCGGCCGCGAAGGAGCGCATCACCGCGTCCTTCTCGTCGGCCGGCAGCCGGCCGTGCAGCACGCCGATGCGCAGGCCGTGCAGCGGCCCCTCGGCGAGCAGCGGCGCCACCTCGGTGACCGCCATCGGCGGCCGCCGCCCGTTGTCGTCCTCCGGCGGCGGCTCCTCCTCGCTCGCCGGCCCCTCCCCGATGCGCGGGCAGACGACGTACGCCTGGTGCCCGGCGGCCACCTCCTCGCGCACCCGGCGCCAGGCCCGGTCCAGGAAGGCCGGCTTCTCGGCGACCGGCACCACGTGCGAGGCGATCGGCGAGCGACCCTGCGGCAGCTGGGAGAGCGTGGAGGTCTCCAGGTCGCCGTAGACGGTCATCGCCACCGTGCGCGGGATCGGGGTGGCCGTCATCACCAGCACGTGCGGCGGCTGCTCGGCCTTGGCGCGCAGCGCGTCGCGCTGCTCCACGCCGAAGCGATGCTGCTCGTCGACCACCACCAGGCCGAGGTCGGCGAAGTCGACGCCCTCGTAGAGCAGGGCGTGGGTGCCGAGCACGATGCCGGCGGCGCCGCCGGCGACCTCGGCCAGGGCCCGCCGCCGGGCCGCCGCACCCAGCGAGCCGGTGACCAGCTCGACCCGCGTGGCGTCGTCGGCCGCGCCCAGCTCGCCGGCCCGCCCGAGCGGCCCCAGCAGGTCGAGGATGCCCCGGTGGTGCTGCGCGGCGAGCACCTCGGTCGGGGCCAGCAGCGCGGCCTGCCCGCCCGCGTCGACCACCTGGAGCATCGCGCGCAGCGCGACCACCGTCTTGCCGGAGCCAACCTCGCCCTGGAGCAGCCGGTGCATCGGGTGGGCCGTGGCCAGGTCCGCCGCGATCTCCACGCCCACGTCGTGCTGGCCGGGCGTCAGCTCGTAGGGCAGCCGGGCATCGAAGGCGTCGAGCAGGCCGCCGGGCTTCGCCGGGCGGGGCCGGGCCGGCGAGGCGGCGGCGCGGTGCTTGCGCTGCACCAGGGTGAGCTGCACGGCGAAGGCCTCGTCCCACTTGAGCCGGTGCCGGGCCCGGTAGAGCGCCTCCTTGCTGGTCGGCCGGTGGATCTCGCGCAGCGCCGTGTCGATGCCGCCCAGGTTGCGGCTCGCCCGCAGGGTCGCGGGCAGCGGATCCTCCGGCGCGGTGAACGTGTCCAGCACCACCCGGACGCAGCGGGCGATCACCCAGGTGGGCACCGCCGCGGCGGCCGGGTAGACCGGGATCAGCGCGCCCGCGAACTCCTCGATCTCCTCGTTGGCCGCCGCCTCGCCGTCGCCGCCCTCGCCGAGCAGGACGTACTCCGGGCCGTTGAGCTGCCGCTTGCCCCGGAACTCGGTGACCTTGCCGGCGAAGAGCCCCCACCGGCCGGGGCGCAGCTCGCGCTCGCGCCAGGCCTGGTTGCCGAAGAAGGTCAGGGTCAGGGTGCCGCCCGAGCCGTCGCCGACCGTCACCTCCAGCAGGTTGCCCCGGCGCTGGCGCATCGGGCGTACGGCGGTGCGCTGCACCTGGGCCAGCACGGTGGCCTGCTCGCCGACGTCGAGCGACCGGATGTCGGTGTGCTCGCCGCGCTCGTCGTAGCGGCGCGGGAAGTGGTAGACCAGGTCACCGGCGGTGTGCAGGTCGAGGTGCCCGGCGAGGGCCTTCGCGGTCTTCTCGCCGACCAGCTTCTTCAGCGGCGTGTCCATCGTGGCCGGCTCGGACGTCATTCGACCCCCACCAGGAGTGGATAGTGCGGCTGCCCGCCCGGATAGGCCTGCACCTCGACGAACGGCCAGCGCCGCCCGACGTGCTCGCGGACCGCGTCCGCCAGCCCGTCGGGAGCGTCCGCCCCCGAGAGCAGGGTCACCAGCTCACCGCCGCCGCCGAGCATCCGGTCGACCACGGCGGCGCAGGTGTCGGTCAGGTCGGACCCGATCAGGTGCACCTCCCCCTCGACCAGCGCCAGCACGTCGCCGGGACGGCAGGGGCCGGCGACGGTCAGCGCCTCGCGGCGGGCGTAGCAGACCTCGGCGTAGCGGCACGCGCCGGCCGCCTCGGCCATCGCGATCACATCGTCGGCGAAGCGCCGCCCCGGGTCGCGTACGGCGAGGGCGGCCAGCGCCTGCACCGGTGAGCGGGTCGGCACCACGCTGACCTTCACGCCGAGCCCGTGCGCCTCCCGGGCGGCGGCGTTCGCCACCGCCTGCGTGTCGGGGTCGTTGGGCAGCACCACCACGCGGGCCGCCCCGGTGGCGCGGATCGCGTCCAGCAGCTCGCCGATCGACGGGTTGCCGGGCACCACCGTCGCGCCCTCGCCGGCGAACAGCTCGGCGATGCCCGCGCCGGCGGCCACCACCACGGCGGCCCGCCCGTCCGCCGCCGCGGGGGGCGACACTGGTGCGGTCTGGTCGGCGAAGCGGGTCACCGAGATGCGGTGCGGCCGGCCGGCCACCACGCCCGCCTCGATGGCCGCGCCCACGTCGTTGACGTGCACGTGCACGTTCCAGGTGCCCGTGCCGGCGTTTCCGTCGCCGACGACCACCAGCGAGTCGCCCAGGGCCGCCAGCTCCTCCCGCAGCCGGGCCACCGCCTCCGGCCCGGCGTCGAGCAGGAACTGCACCTCGTACGCGTACTCCTCGGAACCGGTCTCGCGCACGGCGGTGGCCGGCGGGCGGACCGGGCGCGGCGCGGGCGCGGGACGCTCGGGGCTCTCGCCGGTCACGACCTCGACCAGGGCGTCGAGCAGCAGGCACAGGCCCTGGCCGCCGGCGTCCACCACGCCGGCGCGGGCCAGCGCCGGAAGCTGCTCGGGGGTGCGCGCCAACGCGTGCGCCGCCCCGCCCGCCGCCGCCCGGACGACCGCCCGCAGGTCGTCGCTGTCGGCCCGCTCGGCGGCGTGCGCCGCCGCGGCGACGACGCTGAGCAGCGTGCCCTCGACCGGGCGGGCGACCGCGGCGTAGGCGGCGGCGGTGCCGTCGCGCAGGGCGGCGGCCAGCTCGCGCCCCCGCACGGCGGGCGCGGCGGCGACGGCGTCGGCGAAGCCGCGCAGGATCTGCGACAGGATCACCCCCGAGTTGCCCCGCGCGCCCAGCAGCGCGCCCCGGGCCATCAGCCGCAACGCGTGCCCGTGCGCGGTGGGCCCGTCCTCCGGGAGGGTGCCGAGGTCCATCGCGAGCGCCTGCTGGGCCGAGGTGAGGGTGAGCACCATGTTGGTGCCGGTGTCGCCGTCGGGCACCGGGTAGACGTTCAGGTCGTCGATCTCGCCCTGGTGGCGCTTGAGCGCGACCAGCCCGCCCGCGCACCAACGGCGGACCGCGGCGGCGTCGAGGGTGTCCAGCACGGCGAGAAGCCTACTGGCGCGCACCGACACGCGCCGGGGTCGACGCGACTCCCACGGCGTGTCCGGCAGCCGCGGCGCACCCACTATCCTCGTGGCGTATCCCCAGGTGCGGCGATGCCGCGGGGGCGGGTGCGGGCCGGGCGACCGGGACCCGCGTCGCGCGGTGCCGGCCCCACCTCGGGCCTGCGTCCGGGGCCGGTTGGTCGGGTCCCGGGTCATCGGGTAACCTGGCCAGGTTGCCCGGGCTGCGCCTGGCGGCGACCTCATGAACGTTTCAATCCCAGGAGTATCCCGTGGCTAGCGTGTGCGACGTCTGTGGCAAGGGACCGGGCTTCGGCCACAACGTGTCCCACTCGCACCGGCGGACCAACCGCCGCTGGAACCCGAACATCCAGTCGGTGCGTACCCCGGCCGGTGGCGGCAACACCAAGAAGTTGAAGGTCTGCACCTCCTGCATCAAGGCGGGCAAGGTCACCCGCGCCTGACGCGGTAGGCCCCAGCTTCACACTCGTCATTGCCGGCGGGCCGTTGCGGTCCGCCGGTTCTGTCGTGTCCGGCGACGCTCCACCTCCGATGCCCGTCCGCGCACAATGCGGGGCGTGCGGCGCGCCGAGGTCCGGAACAGCCCCCGGCGCGAGACGGTGCCGGCGGCCCTCGGCGCGCCGAAACGGGTCAGGGCACGCGCAGAACGGTCAGAGCGTGCGGGCGAAGGAGATGCAGCCCGGGGCGTCGCGGTAGAAGCCGAAGTTCGGGATGCGCTCGTAGCCGGCCGCCGTGTACATGGCGATGGCCTCCGGCTGTTTGTCGCCGCACTCCAGGATGATCCGTTTGCGCCCGTGCTCCCGCGCGGAGCGCTCCACCGCCGCCAGCACCGCCCGGGCCACGCCCCGGCCCCGGACCGCCGGCGCGGTGTACATCCGCTTCAGCTCGGCGGTGTCACCCTCGTCACCGTGGCTGCGCCAGCCGCCGCAGCCGACCGGCTCGCCGCCGAGGTGGGCGACGAGGAAGGCGCCGGCGGGCGGCGCGAACTCGCCCGGGTCGACCGGGGTCTCGTCGCCGCTGCCGCCGTACCGGGCACCGAGGTCGGCCAGCGCGGCGCGGATCAGCCGCTGCGCCACCGGCGAGTCGAAACGCTCGGCCCGAATCTCGATCTCACTCACGGAGTAAAGGGTACGACGCCGATCGGGCCTTACCGAAAGTGGTCCCAGCCAGCGGGTCCGTCGTACGGCCGCCCGTCGACCGTGACACCCGAGCCCTCCGTCACCCGCCCGATCGGCCGCCAGTCGTCCGGCAGCGCCACCGCCGACGGGAAGGTCGCGGCCAGCGCGTGGTCCTCGCCCCCGGCGAGGAGCCAGGAGTACGGGTCGACGCCGAGCGCCTGGGCGGCGTCGCGCATCTGCCGGGGCACCTCGAAGGCGTCCCGGCGCACGTCCACGGCGACCCCGCTCGCCTTCGCCACGTGCCCGACGTCGGCGAGCAGCCCGTCCGACACGTCGATCATGGAGGTGGCGCCGAGCCGGGCGGCGTGCGGCCCGGCCGCGTAGGGCACCTCGGGCCGCCGGCAGGCCTCCACCAGCAGCCGGGGCGTACGGAAGCCCCGGGAGAGCACGGTCAGCCCGGCCGCCGCGTACCCGATGCGGCCGGCCAGGGCCAGCACATCACCGGGCCGCGCGCCGGAGCGCGTCACCGGCGGCCGGCCACCCAGGTCCCCGAGGGCCGTGACCGCGATGGTCAGCGTCGGACTGCCCGACATGTCCCCGCCCACCACGCTCGCGCCGACCTTCGCCGCCTCGGCGGCCAGCCCGTCGGCGAGCTCCTCGGCCCACGCGGGATCCAGCTCGGGCGGCATGCAGAGCGCCACCAGCAGCGCGGTCGGCTGCGCCCCCATCGCGGCGATGTCGGCCAGGTTCGCCGCCGCCGCCCGGTGGCCGACGTCACGCGCGCTGGACCAGTCCCGCCGGAAGTGCCGCCCCTCCACCAGCACGTCGGTCGAGGCCGCGACCCGGCCGTCCGGGGCGGCCACCACCGCCGCGTCGTCCCCCGGGCCCAGCAGTACCGTCGATCCGTACGACAACCGGGCGGTCACCCGGTCGATCAGGCCGAACTCGCCGATCCCCGCGACGCTCATGCCGCTCCTCCGCCGTGCTGCTCGCTCACCGCTTCTCCTTGACCACCGATAGGGATCAGACCTGGTCCGTAAGGTACTTTCTCCCTTCGGGCCGCTCCAGGGCGGCGACGGACGGAGGTCGAGTCGTGGTACAGGCGTACATCCTCATCCAGACCGAGGTCGGCCGGGCGCGTGACGTGGCCGGTCTCATCTCGGACCTTGCCGGCGTGGTACGCGTCGACGCCGTCACCGGGCCGTACGACGTGGTCGTGCTCACCGAGGCGAAGACCGTCGACGAGCTCGGCAAACTCATCGTCAGCAAGGTGCAGATGGTGCCTGGCATCACCCGCACCCTCACATGTTCGGTGGTGCGCCTGTAAGTGGACAAGATCACTGACTCTCCCGTGACCGATTCCGCCCAGCCGGACGAGGTGACCCCCGACCGCCCGACCCGCGACCGCACGACCCGCGGCGCCGCGCTGGTCGCCACGCTGATCGCGCTGCCGGTCACCGTGCTGGTGGGCGCGTTCGCGTTCGCCCAACTCTCCCCCGACGAGCGGGCCGAGCCGGCCGCCACGCCGAGCGCGACCGCCACGAGCGCCGGGCCGCGCTCCACCGCCCCGGTCGAGATGGCCGCGCCGGCGCTGGCCGAACGGCCCGCCACGGTCTGCCGCGCCCTGCTCTCCCAGTTGCCGCCCACGGTCAACGACCTCGCCCAGCGCCCGGTCACGGCCGGCCCGGAGCAGAACGCCGCGTACGGCGACCCGGCGGTCACCGTCGCCTGCGGCGGGGCCACGCCGGCCGTCGACGACACCGACCACGTCTGGACGGTCAACCGGGTCTGCTGGTACGCCAGCGAGGAACGCGACGCCACCGTGCTCACCACCATGGACCGGGAGACCGCCGTCACGGTCCGCGTGCCGCACTTCTACGGGCAGGGGTTGCAGTGGGTCGCCCCCGTCTCGGACACGATCGTGGCCTCCGTGCCCTCCGTCGCCGCCGCCGACACCCCCAGCGGCTGCCGGACCTGACACGGTCTCCGCACCCGGCCCGCCTCGCGTGCGCGGGGCGGGCGGTGGGAAGGGCACCTTCCCGCGCGTCAGGCGTCAGGCGGGTGCTCTTCCTGTGCGTCAGGCGTCAGGCGGGCGCCCTTCCCGGCGCGAGCGGCTCAGTGCAGGCCGACGCCGCGGTGCAGGGCGGTGCGGATGAGGCGGTTGACCAGCTTCGGGTACTCCAGCCCGGACGCCGCCCACATGCGCGGGAACATCGACGTCGGGGTGAAGCCCGGCATGGTGTTGATCTCGTTGAGGTAGACGTCCAGCTCCGGGGTGACGAAGAAGTCGACCCGGGCCAGGCCCGCGCAGTCGAGCGCGGTGAAGGCGCGGGTGGCGTACTCCCGGATCTGGCGGGTCACCCGCTCCGGCAGGCCGGCGGGGATGTCGTACTCGCAGGCGGACTCGGAGTCGATGTACTTCGCCTCGAAGTCGTAGAAGTCGTAGTCCCCGACCACCCGGACCTCGGCCAGCACGGACGCCTCCGGCGCGCCGCCGGCCTCGCCCTCCAGCACGCCGCACTCGATCTCGCGCCCGACGACCGCACCCTCGACGAGCACCTTCGGGTCGATCTGCCGGGCGGTGGCGACCGCCGCGTCGAGGTCGGCCCAGTCGTCGACCTTGCTGATGCCGAACGACGAACCGGCCCGGGACGGCTTCACGAAGACCGGCAGGCCGAGCCGCTCCTTGTCCGCCTCGCTCAACGTCATCCCGTTGCGCAGCACCGCGTACGGGCCCACCGGGATGCCCTCGACGGCGCAGAGCTTCTTGGTGAACTCCTTGTCCATGGCGGCGGCGGAGGCGAAGACGTTCGCCCCGACGTACGGGATGCCGGCCATCTCCAGCATGCCCTGGATGGTGCCGTCCTCGCCGTACGCGCCGTGCAGCACCGGGAAGACCACGTCGACGTCGGCGAGCGCCCTGGGCCCCTCGGTGGGGTCGAGCACCATGAGCCCGTTGCCGGTCGGGTCGGCCCGCAGCACGATGTCGGTGCCGGACTCGGCGGTGATCTCCGGCAGCCGGCGCGCGTTGATCGCCAACTGACCGGGGTCGCCGCTGGTCAGCACCCACTGGCCGGCCCGGGTGATGCCCACCGGCACCACCTCGAACTCGTCCGGGTCGAGGGCGCCGAGAACACTGCCGGCGCTGACGCAGGAGATGCCGTGCTCCGGGCTGCGGCCGCCGAACACGATCGCCACGCGGGTCCTGCCTGGGGTGGTCACTGCGTCACCTCTTCGTACGCGACTGCTCCGGTCGGGGCGCTCACCCGGTTGACCTTACTGTGCGTGGCGGGCACCGGCTGCCGATACCCGGGGACAGCCGGACCGCCGCAGCAACCGGTCAACAAAGGATTCACGCTCCGTAACCGCCCGTACGGGGACGGTGACGGCACGGGGCGCCCACTACGCTGCACGTCCTATGAGCGCTGATCCCCTCATCGAGTCCCTGACGGCGGCCCTGGACGCCCGCCCCGACGACCTGCCGCTGCGCCTGCACCTCGCCGCGCTGCTGCTGGACGCCGGCCGGGCCGGGGAGGCGATCGCGCAGGTCGGGCAGGCCCTCGCCCGGGATCCGGGCAACGGCCAGGCGCAGGCGCTGATGCAGCGGGCGCTGGGCGGCTCCGTGCCCCCGCCGCCGACGCCGGCCCCGGCGGACCCGCGGCCGCCGGCGCAGCGTCCGGCACCGGCCGGGCCCGGCGGTTCCGCCGCGACCGCCGACCAGGATCCCCTCGCCGCCTACGAGCAGGAACTGGCCGACGTGGTGCCGCCGCGGTTCGCCCGCGCCGGCGACGAGCCGGAGCCGGTCGCCGGCCACTCCGACCGGGTGTACGACGTGGAGGCCTCCGGCATCCGGCTGGCCGACGTGGGCGGCATGTCGGCGGTCAAGGAGCGGCTGGAGCTGGCCTTCCTCGGCCCGCTGCGCAACCCTGAGCTGCGCAGGATGTACGGCAAGAGCCTCCGTGGCGGCCTGATGCTCTACGGCCCGCCCGGCTGCGGCAAGACGTTCCTGGCCCGGGCGGTCGCCGGGGAGATGGGCGCGAAGTTCATCTCGCTGTCCATCGTGGACGTGCTCGACATGTGGATGGGCAACTCGGAGCGCAACCTGCACGAGCTGTTCCAGGCGGCCCGCCGCAACGCGCCCTGCGTGCTCTTCCTGGACGAGGTCGACGCGCTGGGGCACAAGCGCTCGCAGGTCGGCTCCAGTTCGATGCGGACGCTGGGCAACCAGCTGCTGGCGGAGCTGGACGGGATGGAGGGCAGCAACGAGGGGGTCTTCGTGCTGGCCGCCACCAACACCCCGTGGGACGTCGACCCGGCGCTGCGCCGTCCCGGGCGGCTCGACCGGGTGGTGCTGGTGCTGCCGCCGGACGCCGAGGCGCGCCGCGCCATCCTGGAGTACCACCTGCGGGAGCGGCCGATCGCGGGGATCGACCTGCGGAAGATCGTCGCCGCCACCGAGGACTACTCGGGCGCCGACCTGGCCCACCTCTGCGAGACGGCCGCCGAGTTCGCGATGGCCGACTCGGTACGCACCGGCGAAGTGCGGATGATCGAGCACCGGGACCTGGAGCGGGCGGTCAAGGAGGTCCGGCCATCGACGAAGCCGTGGATGGCCACCGCCCGCAACGTGGCGATGTTCGCCAACGAGGGGGGCGTCTACGACGACCTGGTCGCCTACCTGAAGCGGCGCCGGATGCTGTGACGCGGACGGCCCGGCGGGGCGCCGGGCCGCGCCTCCCGCCGGGCCGGGCCGCCTGCCGGGCGGCCCTCCCACCCGGCGGGGCCGCCTCCCGCGACCGCACCGCCCTCGACGGCGTCAGCCGCGCGCGTGCCGCCGGCCGATGGCGATCACCTTGACCCGCTGCCGGCCGGCCCGCACCATGCCCAGCGCCATGAACGCGCCCGCGATCCGGTCCGCCGCCTCGCGGCTGCTCGCCCCGACCACCTGACGGCGGCGCTCGGGGCAGTTGCGTTCGTCGCGTCCGGCGCCCTCGGCCGGCCGCACGTCGGTGAGCACCACCAGGAACCGCGTCATCGGTGCCCGCCGGGGCGGTCGGCGCGAGCCTGTCGGGCAGTACGCACGTCGATCCCCTTCCGGCTGACGGGCCACGGGGCGTGGCACGCGGCGATCGGGTACGGGGGAGAAACCCGATCGCCGCGCGCCCCTTCCCCTCCGGTCGCTCACCACCGCCGTCGCCACGACAACCGGCAGTGAGGACGCGATGACAGACTGACAGGTCTACAGCCATGAATGCAACTCTCATCGACGTTCTCTCATCTACACGTTCCCGGCAAGATGTGCGACGATCGATGCATGGCTCCGAAGACCGCCCGTGCCCGGCGACTGGGCATCGCGCTGCGCACCCACCGGGAAGCCGCCGGCCTCACGCTGGAGGCGGCGGCGGACGAGATCAGCAGCACCCGCAGCACCCTGTCCCGCTACGAGAACGCGCAGACGCTGGTCAGCCCCGCCACCGTGCGCGCCCTGCTCACCCTCTACGGGGTCGGCGCGGACGAGGTGGCCGCCGCCGTGCAGCTCGCCAAGGACGCGCGCAAGCCCGGCTGGTGGGTGTCCTACTCGCACCTGCTCGACCGGCGCACCATCGACTTCATCGCGCTGGAGGCCGAGGCCACCGGCATCGCCAACTTCGAGCCCTCGGTGGTGCCGGGGCTGTTGCAGACCGCCGACTACATCCGTGGCGTGATGCGCGGCGGCCCGCACACCCTGCGCGACGACGAGGTGGAGCAGCGGGTCCAGTTCCGGCTCGACCGGCAGCAACGGCTCATCAGCGACCAGCCGCCGATCCTGGACGCCATCATCGACGAGGGCGCGCTGCTGCGGCCCGTCGGCGACCGGTCGGTGATGGAGTCGCAGCTGCACCACCTGGTCAAGATGGGCGAGCTGCCCAACATCACGGTCCAGGTGATCCCGCTCGCCGCCGGCTACCACCGGGGCACCCGGGGCTCGCTGCACATCCTGGAGTTCGCAGACCCGGAGGACCCGATCATCGCCTCGGTCGAGACGGTGGCCGGGCAGATGGTCCTCGACCGGCCGGGCGACCTGCGTACCTGCACCAAGATCATGGAGCACCTGCGGACCGTCGCGCTCAGCCCGGCGGACAGCCGCGACCAGCTCCTCCAACTCCTGAAGGGACGGTAGGACCATGACACCGACGATCAGCGCGGCGCTGGCCGTGGCGCGGTGGCGCAAGAGCAGCCGCAGCGGCGACGAGGGGGCGTGCGTGGAGATGGCGTTGGTCCCGGGCACGGTCGCCGTCCGCGACTCCAAGGACCCGTCCGGCCCCGCACTGCTCTTCCCGCCGGCCGCCTGGGCCGCCTTCGTCGGGGCGCCGCCCGGACACTGACCCCTCCCTCCGGGGGCGCCGGCGCGCCCGCTGACCCGTCGCGCCGGCGCCCCGCCGGCGGCGGTCCCACCGATGGGAGCCGGTGGGGCCGTCGCCCGGCGGGGTCGGCTCCGACGGGGGACGACCGGCCGCACCGCCTCGCATTGGAGGCGGGCGCAGTGCCCTCGCCCGGCGGGGAGGCGGGCGGGTCAGCCCGCGACGACCGGGCGGGGCGCGGGGCCGGCGCGCAGCGCCTCCAGCGCCGCGATGGCCACGCCCCGGGCGCCGGCCATGTCCCGCTCGGGCACCAGGGCGAAGGTGGCCGACGCGGCCTGCTCCTCCCGCAGCACCGTGTGCTCCCGCACCGTCGCGAGGAACCAGTCCCGGAACTCCGGGGCCGCCTCCACCACCCCGCCCCCGACGAAGTACGCATGCGGATCGGTGAAGTTGGCCGCCACGGTGAAGAGTCGACCCAGCGCCATCGCCTGCTGGGTGAACACCTCCCGGGCCAACGCGTCGCCGCGCTCGCCGTAGCCCCGGACCAGCTTCGCCGCCCGCTCCGGCGGCTCGGCGGCCAGCGGATGGTCCGGAAAGCGTCCCAGCCAGTACGGCAGCAGGTTCCGCCCGATGGCGGTCAGCGAGGCGACGCTCTCGGCGTCCCCGGCGAAGCCGCAGGCGCACGTGGGCATCGGCTGGTCCGGCGCGAGCAGCCCGGTCAGCGGAATGTGCACGTGTCCCAGTTCGCCGGCCATCCCGGCCGCCCCGGCGACCACCCGGCCCGCCTCGACCACACCGCCGCCCAGCCCCGTGCCGACGATGGCCGACACCGACGAGCGGCGCATCGCCTCCGCGCCGAAGTGCGCGTGGTGGGCGTAGAGCGCGGCGGCGTTGCCGTCGTTGTGGTAGAGCACCGGCAGGCCGAGCCGCCGTTCCAGGGCCGTCCGCACGTCGTAGCCGCGCCAGGCCGGCTGGGAGAAGTTGGTCGACCCGCGCGACGAGATCACCCCGGTCGCGCTCGCCGGCCCCGGCGTGTCCAGCCCGACCGCGCGCACCGCCGTGCGGGGCACCCCGGTCAGCGCCAGCACCCCGTCGAACGCGCGGGCCAGCGCCTCGATCGCCGCCGCCGGGCCGGCGCTCACCTCGCTCGGGTTCTCCACCAGGCCGTCCACCAGGAACCGGCCGTCCACGGTCAGCACCGTGGCGTTGTTGCTGGTCCCCCCGTTGTCCAGCCCGACGACCACCGGCACGTCCGCACCACCCACGTCAACCCGCCTTCCGCCGCCACGCCTGCCGTGAGGCTAGTTCCCCTTCCCCGCCCCCGCCAGGCCGCGCCCACCGGCCGTACCGGCCCGATCCAGCGCCGTCGCGGCGACGGCCGGGCCCGCGAGGCGACCGGCGGAGGTCAGCCCGGGCGGCGGGCCGAGACGGCGGTGGCGCCCCGGTCGTCGTCCCGGGTCACCGTGGGGTGCAGGCCCACGGCGGTCAGCGCCGCGCGGAGCGCCTCCACCTGCCCCTCCCCCGCCTCGACCACCAGGTGCCCGCCCGGGGCCAGCCAGCGCGCCGCGCCCTCGGCGACGCGGCGCAGCACCGCCAGGCCGTCCGGCCCGCCGTCGAGGGCCACCGGCGCCTCGTGCAGCCGGGCCTCCGGCGGCATCAGCGCCACCGCCGCCGTCGGCACGTAGGGGGCGTTGGCCAGCACCAGGTCCAGCCGGCCCCGCCAGCGCGCCGGCAGCGGGTCGTACAGGTCGCCCTCGAAGACCGGCACGGCCAGCGGGGCCAGGTTGCGCCGGGCGCAGGCCACGGCGGCGGGGTCCACGTCGGCGGCGGCCAGCCAGCGCGGCGCGAGCCGGCGGGCCAGCGCCACCGTGGTGGCGCCGGAGCCGCAGCACAGGTCCACCACGGCCGCCGCCGGGCCGGTCACCGCGACGGCGACGTCGACCAGCAGGGCGGTACGCGCACGCGGCACGAACACGCCGGGGTCGACGGCGATCCGCTCGCCGCAGAACTCGGCCCAGCCGAGCACGTACTCCAGCGGCAGCCCGGCGACCCGGCGGTCGACCAGGCCGGCCAGCGCCTCGGCCGAGTCGGCGGCGGCGATCAGCAACTCCGCCTCGTCCTCGGCGTAGACGCAGCCGGCGGCGCGCAGCCGGTGCACGAGGGCGGGCCGGTCGGGGCGGAAGGAGAAGACGGTCACGGGGCACCTCCGGGCCGGTGTCCGGTGCTCAGCGGCTGGCGTCCAGTGCGGCGGTCACGTCGGCGACCAGGTCGACGGCGTCCTCGACCCCGCAGGAGAGCCGGACGAAGCCGGGCGGGGTGTCGTCGCCCCACTGGGCCCGCCGGTCGGCGGTGGTGTGCAGGCCGCCGAAGGAGGTGGCCGCGGCCACCAGCCGGGCCGCGTCGAGGAACCGCGCCACCCGCCCGGCGTCGCCGAGGTCGAAGCAGAGCACGCCGGGGATCCGTCGCATCTGGACCGACGCCACCGGGTGGGCCGGGTCGCCGGGCAGCCCCGGCCAGCGCAGCCCGGTCACGTCGTCGCGCCCCGCGAGCAGCCCGGCGAGGGCCTGCGCGTTCGCGGTCTGCCGGGCCAGCCGCAGGTCGAGGGTGGCCAGCGACCGGTGCGCGAGCCAGGCGTCGAACGCGCCCGGCACGGCCCCGGTGACGTTCCGCCAGGCGGTGACCGCGTCCCGCAGCTCGGGCGAGCGGGTCGCGACGTAGCCGAGCAGCAGGTCGGAGTGCCCGGTCAGGGCCTTCGTCCCGGAGGCCACCACGACGTCGGCGCCCAGGTCGAGCGGGCGCTGCCCGAGCGGTGTCGCCGTGGTGTTGTCGACCGCCACCAGGGCACCGGCGGCGTGCGCCCGGGCGGCCAGCGCCGCCACGTCGGCGACGTCCAGGCCGGGGTTGGCCGGGGTCTCCAGCAGCACCAGGCGTACGCCGTCGAAGGCCGGGTGCGGGCCGGCGGTCGGGGCGAGGAGCACCCGTACGCCGATGCCCTCCAGCGTGTCGGCGGCGAAGGCCCGGACGGCGAAGTAGCCGTCCGACGGGAGCACCACGGTGTCCCCCGGCCGCAGCAGCGTCAGCAGCAGCCCGGTGATCGCGGCCTGCCCGCTGGCGAAGACCCGGCAGTCGCCCCCCTCCAGTTCCCCGACCGCCGCCTCCAGCAGCCGCCGGGTGGGGTTGTCCGGCCGGCCGTAGCCGTCGGGCGCCGCCGCCGGCCCCGCCCACGGGTCCAGGTGGTACGGCGCGGCGAACACCGGCCCGGGCAGGAACGGCTGGCCGGGAGCCGGCTCGGGCAGGCCGGCGCGGACGCAGCGGGTGCCGTCGTGGTGCTCGGTCACGTCGCTCACTCCGGCTTGGTGGTGCGGCTCATCAGCGCCTCGACGGCGAGCCGAGGGTCCATGCCCTCGTGGCAGACCAGCTCGACCTGCTCGGTGATCGGCATCTCCACCGCGTGCGCCCGGGCCAGGTCGCGCAGGGCCAGCGCGCTCTTGACGCCCTCGGCGGTCTGCCGGGTGGCGACGCGTGCCTCCTCCAGGGTCGCGCCCCGGCCCAGGTGCTCGCCGAAGGTGCGGTTGCGGGCCAGCGGCGACGAGCAGGAGGCGACGAGGTCGCCCATCCCCGCCAGGCCGGCGAAGGTGAGCGGGTCGGCGCCCAGGGCCACCCCGAGCCGGGCCGTCTCGGCCAGTCCCCGGGTGACGAGCATGGCCCGGGTGTTGTCGCCGAACCCCATCGCCACCGCGATGCCGTACGCCAGGGCGATCACGTTCTTCACCGCGCCGCCCAGCTCGCAGCCGATCACGTCGTCGTTGGTGTACGGACGGAAGTAGGGCGTGGTGATCGAGCGCTGCACCTGCGTGGCCCGGTCGGCGTCGGTGCAGGCGACCACGGTGGCGGCGGGCTGCTCGGCGGCGATCTCCGGGGCCAGGTTGGGGCCGGAGACCACCACCACCCGGTCCGCCGCCACCCCGGCGGTCTCCACGATCACCTCGCTCATCCGCCTGGTGGTGCCGAGCTCGATGCCCTTCATCAGCGACACCAGGGTGGCGTCCGGATGCAGGTGGGCGGTCCACTCGGCCAGGTTGCCGCGCAGCGTCTGCGACGGTACGGCCAGCACCACCTGCTCGGCCCCGGTGATCGCCTCGGCGGCGTCGCCCGTCGCCGTGACCCGCGACGGCAGCAGCACGTCCGGCAGGTACTCCGGGTTGCGCCGCTCGGCCCGGATCGTGTCGGCGACCGCCTGGCGGCGGGCCCAGACGGTGACGTCCCGCCCGGCGTCGGCGAGGATCTTGGCGAACGCGGTGCCCCACGAGCCGGCACCCAGGACCGCGACGTGCCCGCTCACGCCGCCGCCCCCGGCCGCCGCCGATCGACGGCGGGGCGCGCCGTCCGTTCCCACAGTGGTGGCGGGGTGCCGCCCCGGATCTCGGTGAGCATGTCACGAAGGCGCAGCATGATGGTGTCGGTCATCTCCTCGAGGACGGCCTTCGTCGGGGTCGACCCGGCCCATCGGCCCAGGTCGACGGGGGGTCCGGCGACCACGGTCACCGGGATCCGGGGGCGCGGGTCCAGTCGGGACCGGCGCGGGTCGAAGATGCGCTCCGGGCCCCACATGACGAGCGGGACCACCGGCGCCCCGGTGGCGAGCGCGAGGCGGGCGGCGCCGGTCTTGCCCTTCATCGGCCACAGCTCCGGTTCGCGGGTGATGGTGCCCTCCGGGTAGATCACCACCGCGCCGCCCTGGTCGAGCGCGGCGACGAGGTGGTCCAGCGACCGCACCGCGTCCACGGTGTTGCGCTCGACCGGGATCTGCCGGCACCGGTGCAGGATCCAGCCGATCACCGGGACCCGGAACACGCTGGCCTTGCCGAGGAACTGCGGCCAACGGCCGGAGTCGTAGACGAAGTGGGCCGCGACGAGCGGGTCGGCGTGCGAGATGTGGTTCGGCACGATGATCACGCCGCCGTCGCCGCGCAGGTGCTCCATGCCGTGCCAGCTGCGCCGGGTCCAGACGGTCATCACCGGCTTGACCAGCACCACGGCGAACCATTGCCAGAACCCCAGCCTCCGCCGTGTCACCGCGCCTCCTCGTGCCGCCCCGCCCCGCACCGGATCCGCACCCGGTGACGCCCGCAGCGGAAATCATGCCTGCTCGACCCGGGTCCGGCCAGAGAGGGTACCGCCGTACGGCTGGCAGGATGGCGGTGTGAGTCAGCCGAGGTGGACCGTGGTGGTGCCCGTGAAGCGCCTGGCCGCCGCGAAGAGCCGGCTGCGGGGGGCGCTGCCGGCCGTACCGCACGAGGAACTGGCGCTGGCCCTGGCCGCCGACACGGTCGCCGCGGTGCGGGCCTGCCCGGCGGTGGCGGGGGTGCTGGTCGTCACCGACGACGCCCGGGTGGCCGAGGCCGCCCGCCGCGCGGGCGCCCGGGCGCTGCCCGACGCCCCCGGCGCCGGGCTGAACGCCGCCTTCCGGCACGGCGCGTCGGTCGCGGGCGGCGGCTGGGTGGCCGGGCTCACCGCCGACCTGCCCGCGTTGCGCCCGGCCGAACTGGCGGCGGCGCTGCGGGCGGCCCAGGCCGCGCCCCCGGGCGTACGCGGGTACGTGGCCGACGCCCCTGGCCAGGGCACCGTGCTGCTGGCGGCGCCGCCGGGCGTGGCCCTGGATCCCCGCTTCGGGGTCGGCTCGGCCGCCGCGCACGCCGCGAGCGGGGCGCTCGCCCTCACCGGGGACTGGCCGAGCCTGCGCCGGGACGTGGACACCGCCGCCGACCTGGCCGCGGCGGCCCGGCTCGGGCTGGGGCCCCGCACGGCCGCGTTGGCCGCCGCCGGCTGCCCGGCCTGAGGGGCGTGTAGCGTGCGGGTCATGCAGGGCACGGTGGCCACCTACGACGCGGCAACCCGCAGCGGGACGCTGCTCCTCGACGACGGCACCGAGCTGGCCTTCCCGGCCCGGGCGTTCGACGCCTCCGGCCTGCGCCTGCTCCGCCTCGGCCAGCGGTTGCGCGTCGAGACCGACGACACCGGCGCGGTGGTCCGGGTGACATTGCCGACGATGGCCTGAGCGGCTGGTCGAAGTTCATTTTGCGTTAACCGCATCCGGGTGATTATGGGCAGGTGAGCACCCCTCGCAAGCCCTCCGCCAACCGACCGTCCACCGACCCGGCCGCCCCCCGCAACGGCACCCGGTCCCGGGGCGCCGACGGCCGCTTCCACGCCGACCCGACGGCCGCGACCCCGGAGGCGGCGCCGGCCGCGACCCACGGCGAGGCGCCCACAGCGACCCCGGGCGGAGGGTCCGCCGCGACCCCGGGCGGAGGGTCCGCCGCGACCGGCTCGGCCGACGCCGCCGGTGCCGGCGGTGCGGCCGCCTCCGCCGGGCTGGAGGAGGTGCTGGATGCGGCGCCGCCCGTCGAGGCGCCGGCGCCCGACCTCGTCGACGAGCCCCCCGCAGCGGAGCCGCTGCCGGAGGACCGCTTCCTCAACCGGGAACTCTCCTGGCTCGACTTCAACGCCCGGGTGCTGGCGCTCGCCGAGGACCCGCGCACGCCGCTGCTGGAGCGGGCCAAGTTCCTGGCCATCTTCGCCAGCAACCTCGACGAGTTCTACATGGTGCGGGTCGCCGGGCTGAAGCGCCGGCTCCAGGCCGGCCTGCCGGTACGCGGCGGGGACCGGATGCCGCTGCGCACCCAGCTGGAACTGGTCGCCGGGAAGGCCGCGACGCTGGTGGCCCGGCACTCGGCCTGCTTCACGGACGAGGTGCTGCCGAAGCTGGCCGCCGAGGACATCCGGATCCTGCGCTGGGCCGACCTGGACGACCCCGAGCGGGAACGGCTGCGCGCGTACTTCCGGGAGCAGATCTTCCCGGTGCTGACCCCGCTGGCGGTGGACCCGGCGCACCCCTTCCCGTACATCTCCGGGCGGTCGCTGAACCTCGCGGTGGCGGTCCGCGACCCGGACGGCGGCTCGGAGTTCTTCGCCCGGGTGAAGGTGCCGAACAACGTGCCCCGCTTCGTCCGGGTGCACCGCGACCTGCCGGGCGTGCGGATGCTGCCGGTGGAGGACCTGATCTCGGTGCACCTGGGGCAGCTCTTCTCCGGCATGCAGGTGGTCGAGTGCCACCTGTTCCGGGTCACCCGCAACGCCGAGGTGGAGGTCGACGAGGACCGCGACGAGGACCTGCTCCAGGCCCTGGAACGGGAGCTGGCCCGGCGCCGGTTCGGCCCGCCCGTGCGGCTGGAGGTGGCCGCCTCGGTCTCCGACCACGTGCTGGAGCTGCTCGTCCGCGAGCTGGACATGCACGACCAGGAGGTGCTGCGGGTGCCCGGCCTGCTCGACCTCTCCGCGCTCTGGCAGCTCTACGACGAGGCCGACCGGCCGGACCTGAAGGACCCGCCGTTCGTGCCGGCCACCCACCCCCGCCTCACCGAGGGCGAGGTGCCGCGCAGCGTCTTCGCGACCCTGCGCGACGGCGACATCCTGGTCCACCACCCGTACCACTCGTTCGCCACCAGCGTGCAGCGCTTCATCGAGCAGGCCGCCGCGGACCCGGACGTGCTGGCCATCAAGCAGACCCTCTACCGCACCAGCGGCGACTCCCCGATCGTGGACGCGCTCGTCGACGCGGCGGCCGCCGGCAAGCAGGTGGTGGTGCTGGTCGAGCTGAAGGCGCGCTTCGACGAGGTGGCCAACATCGGCTGGGCGCGCAAGCTGGAGCGCGCCGGCTGCCACGTCGTCTACGGCCTGGTCGGGCTCAAGACGCACTGCAAGACCGCCCTGGTGGTACGCCAGGAGGGCAACCAGATCCGCCGCTACTGCCATATCGGCACCGGCAACTACCACCCGAAGACCGCCCGGCTCTACGAGGACTTCGGCATGCTCACCGCCGACCCGGAGATCGGGGCCGACCTGACCGACCTGTTCAACGTCCTCACCGGCTACAGCCGGCAGACCGCGTACCGCCGGCTGCTGGTGGCGCCGCAGGGCATCCGCAGCGGCCTCATCGAACGCATCGAGCGGGAGATCGCGCACGTCCGGCTGGGCATGCCCGGGCTCGTGCAGATCAAGGTGAACTCGCTGGTCGACGAGAAGATCACGGACGCGCTCTACCGGGCCTCCCGGGCCGGCGTCCACGTGGACCTGGTGATCCGGGGCATGTGCACACTGCGCCCGGGGGTGCCCGGCCTCTCGGAGAACATCCGGGTCCGCTCGATCCTGGGCCGGTTCCTGGAGCACTCCCGGATCTTCCGGTTCGGCAACGACGGCGACGCCGAGTTCTGGATGGGCTCGGCCGACCTGATGCACCGCAACCTGGACCGCCGGGTCGAGGCGCTGGTGCGGGTGAGCGACCCCGTCGCCCGGGCCGAGCTGGACCACGTGCTGACCGCCGCGATGAGCCCCGACGTGGACGCGTTCGAGCTGGCGGCGGACGGCACCTGGAGCCGGCGTACCGGCACGGCCGAGGAACCGCGGGTCCACCTCCAGGAGTTGCTGCTGCGTCGCGTCGGTGGCACGGCGGGCTGACCGGTACCCGCATAGGCTGACCTGATGCTGGATGAGCGGGACGCGGCCGGCCCCGGCCGGGGCCGGCCGCCCGGGTTCCCCGACGCCGCGCCCCCGATCCGGGCGGCGGGTGGTGTCGTGTGGCGCCCCGCCGACGACCCCGGGCCGGTCGAAGGGCCGGCCGCCGGGAGCACGGACGCCGCCCCGCGCGGTCAGGTGCTGGTCTGCCTCGTGCACCGGCCCCGCTACGGCGACTGGTCGCTGCCCAAGGGCAAGCTGGAGCCGGGCGAGCATCCGCTGCGCGCCGCCGTGCGGGAGGTGGCCGAGGAGACCGACGTCCGGGCGGTGCCGCAGGTGCGGCTGCCCACCGTGCGCTACCGCAGCGAGGGCCGCCCGAAGGTGGTCGACTACTGGTCGATGCGGGCGGTGGGCACCGGCGGCTTCCAGCCGGGCACCGAGGTCGACGACGTGCGCTGGCTCGGCGTGGACGAGGCGCTCCGGCTGGTCAGCTACCCGCACGACGCCGAGGTGCTGGCCGCGTACGCGGCCCTGCCCGCGGTCACCGGGACGGTGGCGCTGGTCCGGCACGCCCACGCCGGCAAGCGGGCCACCTGGTCGGGCCCGGACACCGGCCGGCCGCTCGACGCCCAGGGCTGGGCGCAGGCCCACGCGCTCGCCCCGCTGGTGGCGCTGGTCCGGCCGGCGCGGCTGCTGTCGGCCTCGGCCCGCCGCTGCGTACAGACCCTCGACCCGGCGGCGGCGCTGCTCGACCTGCCGATCGAGATCGACGGCGACCTGGACGAGCCGCGGCCGGGCCAGCAGCCCGACGAGTGCGCGCTGGCCGCCGCCGCCCGCCTGGCCGCGCTGGCGGCCACCGGCGAGCCGGTGGGGGTGTGCAGCCAGGGCAAGGTGATCCCGGGCGCCCTGGCCCGGCTCAGCGGGCGGCCGGGCGACTTCACCACCCCGAAGGGCGGCGGCTGGCTGCTCGCCTTCGCCGGCGACCGCCTGCTCGCCGGCGACCGCCTCTGACCGCGCGGCCACCGGGGCCGGCCGGTCCCGACCGGCCCGCTGGGCGGCGGGTCAGGCCGCCCCGTCGGGCGGCGGGCAGCGGGCAGCGGGCGGCGGTCAGGCCGGCCCGTTCGGCGGCGGGTCAGGCCGGTGGCAGGGTCAGCGTCACCGCGACCGGCAGGTGGTCGCTGGCCGTCCCTGGCGGGGCCGCCGCGTCGCCGGCGGCCAGGTCGGGCGTGACGAAGACGTGGTCGATCTGCTGGCGCGGGGCGTCCGCCGGGCTGGTCGGCAGGGGGCGGGCGGCGGCGAGCGCGTCGACCAGACCGGCCCGGGTGAACTCGGCGAACGCCGGGTCGCCCGGCTCGGTGTTCAGGTCTCCGGCGACCACCAGGGGACGGCCGGCCGCGTACCGCACGGCGAAGTCGGCGACCGCGCGGGCCTGGACCACCGGGTCCTCGCCGGGCGGCGGTTGCAGGTGGGTGGCGACGACCGCCAGGCGGACGCCCGCGCTGAAGTTCACGGTGACGCCGAGGGCCTGCGCCCCGGTGGGCGCGCCGACCGCCGGCAGCGGCCGGGTCCGCGCCGCGTCCAGCGGCCACCGGCTCAGCACGGCGTCGCCCCAGAGCGGATCGGCGGCCGGCGCGAAGACGTACGGCATGTCCAGCCGCTCCGCCAGCAGGTCGAGCGTGTCGTGGCCGCCGTTGAGCAGCCAGCCCCGGTCCACCTCGCTGAGTGCCACGACGTCGGCCCCGGCGACGGCCCGCGCCAGCGCGTCCGGGTCGAAGCGGCCGTCCATCCCGAACCCCATCCGGACGTTGTACGCCGCCACCCGCACCGTCTCCGGCGGCCCGTCCCGGTTGGTGGCGGAGAGCAGCTCGTCGCTGGCGACCGCGGCCAGCAGCGTCACCACGGCGGCGGTGGCGGCCGTCCACACCGGCGGCAGCGGCGACCGGGCCGGCCCCGGGGTGGGACGCCTCGCCAGCGCGACGGCGGCGACCAGCACCGCCACCGCCACCGGCACTCCGGCGTTGGGGTGGCCGAGGTCGTAGGCGGAGTAGTAGGCCACCGCCGCGACGGCGAAGACGAGCATCCCGGCGACGGCGGCGTACCCGCGCCGCCCGGCCGCCCGCGCCGGGGCCGCCGCGCCACCGGCCGCCCGCGCCGGGTCCTGCCCAGCGCCGTCGGGGACCGGGGTGCGGGCTTGGTCCGCGCCGTCGTCGCCCCGCCCGTCCGCCGCACCGGCCGACGCCAGGCAAGCGCCGAGACCGACGGCGGTGAGCAGGACGGCCGGCAGCAGCAACTCCCCGCGTCCGAGGGCGACGAGGACGGCCCCGCCGACCAGGGCCACCGGCCCGAGCCACCGCCAGGCGCCCCGGCGGGGCGGGGCCAGCGCGGCGAGCAGGAACCCGCCGACCGCCACGGCGAGCGGGGCGGGGCCGAACAGCGGCACGGTGGCCACCCCCACCTCGTCGGCGGGATCCGACCGCAGCAGACCGAACTGGTACGACGTCGCCGTCCGGGCGACCGCCGGGGAGAGCGCCACCATGCCGGCGAGCAGCAGCGCCGGCCCGGCCAGCAGCCAGCTCCGTACGCCGCCCGTCCCGGCCGGCGGCGCGGGCCGCGCCTGCCCCGCCAGGAAGAGCCCCGCGACCCCGACGGCCGCCAACCATGCCGGCCAGTCCCCGAAGAACGCCGAGCGGTACGTGTCCAGCACCGTGTGCAGGACGGCCCCGACCGCCAGCCCGAGCGCCAACCCGGGCACGGGGCGATCAGTGCCGGCGGCGGCACCAGCGAGCCAGACCAGCCCGGCGAGCAGCCCGGCCGTGGCGAGCCAGAGCTGGAGCCGCCCGCCCGGCTGGCCGTTGACGGCGAGCCGGGCCACGACCAGCAGCACCGCGGCGACGAGTGTCACGGGGCGGGCGCCGACCCGACGGATCAGCGCGGGCGCGGCCAGGGCGAGCAGGAACCAGCCGAACGCGAACGCCCCCAGCAGTTCGGCGGGGGTCGAGGCGGCCTGCCCGAAGATGGTGATGACCGCCGGCAGGAAGACGCGCAGCACGTCGACCAGGAGCACGACGCCCAGGGCGAGGGTGACGGTGGTGAGGTGGCGGTAGCGCACCGGGCTGCCTTTCGCCGACCGGAAGGGGTGCGGCGATTCTGCGGGCGGGGCACGGTCGGGGTCAACGGGTGGGGGTGGACACGGCGAAGGGCGCCCACCGTCGGTGGACGCCCTTGTCGTACCGCCAGGGTCAGCGCTTGGTGGCGGTCTTCTTCGCCGCCGCCTTCTTTGCCGGCGCCTTCTTCGCCGCCGCGCTCTTGCTCGCCGTCGCGGTGGTCTTCTTCGCCGCCGTGGCCTTGGTCGCCGCGGTGGTCTTCTTCGCCGGGGCGGCCTTGGTGGTCGCGGTCTTCTTCGCCGCGGTGGTCTTGGTCGCCTTCGCCGCGGGGGCCTTCTTGGCCGCCGCGGTCGCCTTGGTCCCGGTCGCCTTGGTCCCGGTCGCCTTCGCGCCCGCTGCCTTGGCCCCGGTGGCCTTGGCTCCGGTGGCCTTGGCACCCGTGGCCTTGGCACCCGTGGCCTTGGCACCCGTGGCCTTCGCCCCGGTGGCCTTGGCACCCGTCGTCTTGGCCGCCGCGGTGGTCTTGGTGGCGGACGTGGTCTTGGCGGCGGCAGCCGTGGTCTTCTTCGCCGCCGCCGTGGCCTTCGGCACCTTGCCGCTGGCCACCATCTCCTTGAAGCCGGCGCCGGGACGGAAGGTCGGGACGGATGTCTTCTTGACCTTCACCGCCTCGCCGGTCCGTGGGTTGCGCGCTGTTCGGGCGCCCCGGACGCGCTTTTCGAACGCTCCGAATCCGGTGATCGCCACCTTCTCGCCCTTGGTGACCGCCGCCTGGACCTCAGCGAGGACCGCGTCGAGCGCGGCCGTCGCCGTCTTCCGGTCCCCCAGGCGAACGGCGAGCGCCTCGATGAGCTCGGCCTTGTTCACGACTTCCTCCCGATTGTGCAACTGACTCGACGCGAGCCATTCTGCGCGCACGGTATGCCCTGTGCTGCCGGGACACAAACATTCGGTCGAAAAAAGCCCTTGTGTCGTAACGGATTCGCCCCCACCGGTGAGACCGGCGGGGGCGGAAACCGCTGTGGGATCGGGCGTACGGCTATGCGACCGAGGGCAGGAACGGCGGCCGGGCGGCCTCGAAGGCGCTGATCTCCGCCTCGTGGCGGAGGGTGAGTCCAATGTCGTCCAAGCCCTCCAGCAGCCGCCAACGGCTGAAGTCGTCCATCGGGAACGACCAGGTGGCCTCGCCGACACGCACCTCGCGGGCGGTCAGGTCCACGGTGACGGGGGTGGTCGGGTCGGCCTCCACCAGGTCCCAGATCTCCTCGACCGCCTTCAATTCCAGCTCGACCGGGAGCAGCCCCTCCTTGAGGGCGTTGCCCCGGAAGATGTCGCCGAAGCGGGGCGCGATCACGGCACGGAACCCCCAGTCGCGCAGCGCCCAGACGGCGTGCTCCCGGGAGGAGCCGGTGCCGAACTCCGGACCGGCCACAAGAATCGACGCACCCGAATAGGTTTCATCGTTGAGCACGAATTCCGGGTCCTCCCGCCAGGCGCTGAACAAGCCGTCCGCGAAACCGGTCCGGGTCACCCGCTTGAGGTACACGGCGGGGATGATCTGATCGGTGTCCACGTTGGATCGCCGCAGCGGCACGGCGGTGCCCGTGTGGGTGGTGAACCTCTCCATCTGGGTGCCCTTCTACAGGTCGGCGGGAGCGGCCAGCCGGCCGGCCACGGCGGTGGCGGCGGCGACCGGCGGGGAGACCAGGTGGGTGCGTCCGCCCCGGCCCTGGCGGCCCTCGAAGTTGCGGTTGGAGGTGGAGGCGGAGCGCTGGCCCGGCGAGAGCGTGTCCGGGTTCATCCCCAGGCACATGGAGCAGCCGGCGAAGCGCCACTCGGCGCCGGCGTCGGTGAAGACCTTGTCCAGCCCCTCCGACTCGGCCGCCTCGCGCACGGCGGCGGAACCGGGCACGACCAGCATCCGCACCCCGTCGGCGACCCGCTGCCCGCGCAACACGTCGGCGGCGGCCCGGAGGTCCTCCAGCCGGCCGTTGGTGCAGGACCCGACGAAGACCACGTCGACCGCGAGGTCGCGCAGCGGGGTGCCGGGGCGCAGGTCCATGTACTCCAGCGCGCGCCGGGCGGCGGTCCGCTCGGCCTCGGTGACGAACTCCTCCGGGGTCGGCACCACGGCACCCAGCGGCGCACCCTGGCCCGGGTTGGTGCCCCAGGTCACGAACGGGGTGACCGCGCCGGCGTCCAGGGTCACCTCGGCGTCGAAGGTGGCGCCCTCGTCGGTGGGCAGGGTCCGCCACCAGGCCAGCGCCGCGTCCCAGTCGGCGCCCTTCGGGGCGTTCGGCCGCCCCTTCAGGTACGCGAAGGTGGTCTCGTCCGGCGCGATCATGCCGGCCTTGGCGCCCCACTCGATGGACATGTTGGCGATGGTCATCCGCCCCTCCATGGACAGCGACCGGATCGCCTCGCCGCGGTACTCGACGATGTGCCCGCGGCCGCCGCCCGTACCCACCTGGGCGATCAGCGCGAGCACCAGGTCCTTGGCGGTGACCCCGGGACCGAGCTGCCCCGTCACGTTCACCGCCATCGTCTTCGGCCGGCTCTGCGGCAGCGTCTGGGTGGCCAGCACGTGTTCGACCTCACTCGTGCCGATGCCGAACGCGAGCGCGCCGAACGCGCCGTGGGTGGCGGTGTGCGAGTCCCCGCAGACGATGGTCATGCCGGGCTGGGTGACGCCGAGCTGCGGGCCGATGACGTGCACGATGCCCTGGTTCTCGTCGCCCAGCGGGTGCAGCCGCACCCCGAACTCGGCGCAGTTGCGGCGCAGCGTCTCGATCTGCGTACGCGAGGTCGGGTCGGCGATGGTGAGCAGGTCGCCGCGCCGCAGGCGGAACGACGGGTCGGCGTACCCCGTCGGGGTGTTGTGGTCCTCCGTCGCGAGCGTGAGGTCGGTGCGGCGCACCCGGCGCCCGGCGAGGCGCAGCCCGTCGAAGGCCTGCGGGCTCGTCACCTCGTGCAGCAGGTGCAGGTCGATGAAGAGCAGATCGGGCTCGCCCTCGGCGGACCGTACGACGTGCGCGTCCCAGACCTTCTCGGCCAGGGTCCTCGGCTCGGTAGTAGTGACTCCCACCATCTGGACATCCTAAATTCTGGGAGGTAAGTTTCGGCTTGTGGGACACAGTATGAGCGGTGTCGGCGTTCTCGACAAGGCGGTGGTCATCCTGGCCGCCTGCGTCGACGGCGCCAGCCTGGCCGAACTCGTTGAACGCACCAAGCTGCCCCGGGCCACCGCGCACCGGCTGGCGCAGGCGCTGGAGATCCACCGGATGCTCGTCCGGGACACACAGGGTCGATGGCGTCCCGGCCCGCGCCTGGGTGAGCTCGCCAATGCCGCCCCGGACGTGCTCCTGACGGCGGCGGAGCCGCTGCTGGCGGCGCTGCGGGACGCGACGGGCGAAAGCGCCCAGCTCTACCTGCGCCGCGCCGACGAGCGCATCTGCGTGGCCGCCGCCGAGCGGGCCAGCGGCCTGCGGGACACCGTGCCGGTCGGCTCGGTGCTGCCGATGACGGCGGGCTCCGCGGCGCAGATCCTGCTCGCCTGGGAGCCGCCCGAGGCCGTGATGCCGCTGCTGCCCCGGTCGAAGTTCACCGGCCGCACCCTGGCCGAGGTACGCCGCCGGGGCTGGGCACAGAGCGTCGCCGAGCGGGAGGCCGGTGTGGCGAGCGTCTCGGCGCCGATCCGCGACCGCACCGGTCGGGTCATCGCCGCGATCAGCATCTCCGGCCCGATCGAGCGCCTCGGACGCCGCCCCGGCGAACGCCACGCGATGGCCGTGGTCCGAGCCGGCCAACGCCTCTCCGGCCTCTGACGCCCCCACCCACCCCACCCACCCGCCGGCTCACCCACACCGCCGCCCATCGGCCCCGACGTCGACCAAGAAGTTTCCGCCCGGGTTCGACCCCGGACCGGGCGAAAACTTCTTGGTCGACACGACCGGCAGCGGCGTGGCCAGGGGCGGGGGTACCGCGCGCGGGGACAGCCCGGGCGGGAGGGTGGAATGCCGAACGGCCCGTTCCACCGGAGTGGAACGGGCCGTTCGAGATGTAGCCCCGACCGGATTCGAACCGGCGCTACCGCCTTGAGAGGGCGGCGTCCTGGGCCGCTAGACGACGGGGCCAAGACTTCACTGCTTCCACCGCCCTTGCGAGCGGTGCCGCTGTAGTCTAGCGGCGGCCCCCACCGGGACGGAAATCGGGGCGACCGGACGGTCGTCCCGGCACTCCACCACCCGGACGACCAGGATCGGACGACCGGAGACCACGCTTCGGCCGAGGCCACGACCGGCCGGAACGGAAACCGGTCGCCAGCAGGGGCGGACCCGAGCCGCACCACGGCGGGGCGGAGACGGGTCGGCCCGCAGGGGCGAGCCCGAGCCGCACACGGCGGGTCGCAGCCGCCGGCGTTTGCCACCCGTGTCGCGGCGGCAGGCAACCACGCGGCAACGAACAGCGCCGGCGTGGGACATGCGAAACGACCCGCCCCACCGGAGTGGAACGGGCCGTTCTGAGATGTAGCCCCGACCGGATTCGAACCGGCGCTACCGCCTTGAGAGGGCGGCGTCCTGGGCCGCTAGACGACGGGGCCAGAACTAACTTGCGGCACCACTCTGCTCGAGCGGTGCCGCTGGACTCTATCAGAGAGAACCCCGATCCCCTGAACGGGAACCGGAGTCGTCTCCTACGAGATCCAGCGCCCGAAGCTCTTGCGAACCTCGGCTGCGCTGGGGTACCAGGACTCGAACCTAGACTAACTGAACCAGAATCAGTCGGGCTGCCAATTACCCCATACCCCATTGGCCCCTTGCGGTGCCGGGATCAAACTTTACCCTCCCGGTGCCAGCAGGCCAAATCGAGTCCCCCAAACCGCCCCTGAACTGCGGAAACGGGGCCTCGACGCGGATCAGGCGACGGGCACCACCGGGTTGGTGAGGTCTCCGATCCCCTCGATCCGCACGGTGACCGTATCCCCGTCCAGCAGCGGGCTAACCCCGGCCGGCGTGCCCGTGAGCACCACGTCGCCGGGGAGCAGCGTCATCACGTGCGAGACGTACGACACCAGGGCCGGCACGTCGAAGACCATGTCGCGGGTCCGGCCGAGCTGGCGGACCTCCATCTCCTCGGGATTGCGACCCACCTCACAGCGGATCTCCAGGTCGCGGACGTCGAGCCCGGTGGTGATCCACGGCCCGATCGGGCAGAACGAGTCGAAGCCCTTGGCGCGGGTCCACTGCCCGTCGGAGCGCTGGAGGTCCCGGGCGGTGACGTCGTTGGCGCAGGTGTAGCCGAAGATGGCCCGCTCCGCGGCGGCCCGGTCGGCCCGGCGGGCGCCCGGCGCGCCGATCACCACGGCCAGTTCGGCCTCGTGCTCGACCTGCTTCGAGAAGATCGGCAGCCGGATCGCGTCCCGGGGCCCGATCACGGAGGTGGACGGTTTGAGGAAGAGCAGCGGCTCCTTCGGCACCTCGCTGCCGTGCTCGGCGGCGTGCTCGGCGTAGTTGCGGCCGACGCAGACGACCTTGCTGGGCAGGATCGGCGAGAGCAGGCGGACGTCCGACAGCGCCCAGCGGGCACCGCTGAAGGTGATCTGGCCGAACGGGTGGCCCTCGATCTCGGCGATGGTCAGGCCCTGCGGGCCCGCCTCCGCTTCGCCCTCGACGACCCCGAACGACATTCCCTTGGCATGAGCAAAACGAGCGATACGCACCAGGCCAATCTAGCCCCGGCGACCCGCGACCCGGCCGAGGCCGCAGTCAGGCGCGCCCGGGACGCCGGGAGGGCGCACCCTACGACACCGTCCGCTCGCGGGGGCGGAGTTCGCGACTTCGTACCCGCCCGGTGTCGTCGCGCCCCTAGCGTCGGCTCCGGAGGTTCGTTCGTATGCCTGCATCGACACGACACCACAGGGCCCTCGCAGTGTTCGTACACTGCCTCGGCATTCTCTCCGCCGTGCCGGCACTGCCGGCGGCGGCCCCACCCGCGGCGGCCGCGCCACCACCGGTGGTCGCGCCGACCCCGGAGCCGGCGATGCCGTCGGCGCCGCCGGCGGTGCCCACCCCGACCCGGGCCGCCCCGCCGGTGGCGAAGCCGCCGGTCACGGTCGCGGTGGTGCCGGAGAGCACGCCGGCGCCGCGCTACCGGATCCAGGTCCGCAACAGCGGTGGCACGCCGGTGGACACCACCGTCCGGCAGGAACTGCCGCCCGGGGCCTCGGCGACCGCCATCACCGCCGGGGGCCGGGCCACCCGGGCCGCCCGGGGCACCGGGCAGTCGGCCACCGAGGTGACCTGGCAGCTGAAGCTGCCCGCCCGCAGCACCACCACCCTGGGCACGGCGCTCACCGCCGCCGCCCCCGCCCGGCCGCTGACCGCGCCGGCCTGCGCCTACGCCCGCGACGGCAGCCGGCCGTACGACTGCGCGACCGCGACCTGGACCGCGGGCGTGCCGGCCGCCGCGCCCCAGCGTTCCGAGACGCCGCCGTGGCGCCGGACGCCGGTGCTGCTGGCCGGGCTCGGCACGGTGACGGTGCTCGCGGTGGGCGGGGTGTGGACCTGGCGCCGGCGCCGCCGACCGGTCGCCGCGGCCCTCTCCGGCCAGCATCCGGGGACGGTCTACCCACGCCCGGCCGCGCCACGACCGGAACAGCTCCGCCGCAAGCCGTCCGTCTGGCTGATCGTCCCGGTGGCCGCCGTCGTGCTCGCCGGCACGGTGGGCACCGCCGCCTGGACGGCCACCCGGCAGGTCGCGGCCGTCGACACCGACAGCCAGCCGACCAGCGGCGCGTGGCTGGGCCAGGGGGTCAACGGCGCCGTCGGCGAGCCGCTGCGCGAGTCGGCGTTCGAGTTCACCGTGTACCGCGTCGCGTGCGAGCCCGGCGCCACGGCCCGGCAGTGCGAGGCGACGGTCGGGGTACGCAACCTCACCCCGGAGCAGCAGAGCTGGCACGGCCGGCTGCAACGGGCGTACCTGCCCGACGGCAACTTCGTCAGCACCGACGAGCAGGCGACCCGGGCCGCCAACCAGGGCCGGGACGTCTTCGCCCAGCCGATGGCGGCCGGCAGCCGGACGGTGCTGCCGCTGGTCTTCACCGTCGCCGGGAAGGCGCCGCCGGAGCAGCTTGAGCTGCGCAGCGGGGTGTTCTCCGCCGGGGTCCGGGTGGACGTGCCCTGACCGGGCGCCGGGCGGCGGTCGTACCCTTGGCTTCGTGACCGCCGCCCTCGCCCCGCCGACCTGGGTTGCCCTCCTGGAGGCGCACGAGAGGCGTGCGGACGCCCTGACCGCAGGCCACCGCGCCCGCAGGGCCACGGGGGAACGCCACGCGATCGACGACTTCCTGTACGACTACTACGGCACCCGGCCCTCGGTGCTCCGCCGGTGGCACCCGGGCGTGGGCGTCTCCCTGGCGCCGGGCCCGGACGGCTCCGCCCCGCACCGGCAGTGGCGTTGGTACGCGACGGCGGCGGACGGGGCGGTGAGCTTCGACGTCGCGGCGTTCCTCGTCGACCGGGCCGAGTCGGTGCGCTTCATCCACCGCCTGTTGTCCGCGATCGCGTCGCGACCGGCCTTCACCGGCTGCTTCGGCCTGCACGAGTGGGCGATGGTGTACCGCCAGCGTGAGCATCGGCACCCGCTCCCCCTGCGACTCGGGCAGGAGGGCACCGACGCGGTCGTCGACTCGCACCAGATCCGCTGCACGCACTTCGACGCGTACCGTTTCTTCACCCCGGACGCGGTCGGCCTCAACCGGCTCCGACCCACGAGGGAGAGCCAGGTGGAACTCGACCAGCCGGGCTGCCTGCACGCATCGATGGACTGCCACAAGTGGGCGACCAAGTTGGGGCCCGCGGTTCCGGGGGACCTGGCGCTCGACTGCTTCGAGCTGGCGAGGGACATCCGGCTACTCGACATGCAGGCGTCCCCGTACGACTTCTCCTCCTACGGGCAGCCCGCGGTGGCCATCGAGACGCCGGAGGGCAAGGCCGAGTACGCGGCGCGTCAACGCGAGTTCGCACAGCGTGCCGGCCAGCTACGCGCCCGGCTCATCGGTGTCTGCGCGGCGCTGCTCGAACAGGCGGCGCCATCGACACGGGTGGGGGCGTGACCCCCTGAGCCAGCGGTCTGCCCGCTGAGCCGTGGAGCTGGCCGCCGGGGACCCCGTCGATGACGGTGAGGAACACCGGGCCCCGTGGGGAGTCTCGGGTCAGTCGCCGTCGACGCGGCGGTCGCGCTTGCGCTGTGACCGGCGCTTCTTGTCGGCCAGCCGGCGCTCCTTCGCGCCCCGCGACGGGCGGGTGGGCCGGCGGGGCGGGGGCGGCGGGGCGGCGGCCTCGCGCAGCAGCGCGGCCAGCCGTTCGCGGGCGGCCTCCCGGTTGGCCAGCTGCGCCCGGTGCTCGCTGGCGGCCACGGTGAGCACGCCGTCGACCAGCCGGCCGGCGAGCCGCTCCAGCGCCCGCGCCCGCAGCGGCTCGGGCACGCCGGGCGAGGCGGCCAGGTCGTAGCTCAGCTCGACGCGCGAGTCGGTGGTGTTGACACCCTGGCCGCCGGGCCCGGACGACCGGGAGAACCGTTCCCGCAGCTCGGCGGCGGGAACGGTCCACCGGTCGTTCACCCGCAGTCCGTCGTCCACCCCCCGAGGCTAGCGCCCCTGCCGGACGCTCGGGGTCGCGGACGGGCCCGGAGTCTGCGCGGGTGGGTCGGGACTCCCGTCGGAGTCGGCGGCGGCGTACGCGACCGCCCCCACCAGCAGCAGGGCGATCACCCCGATCTTCGTGGTGGCCGCCTTGATCAGCAGCCACGCGGCGCTCCGGGCGCCGGGCACGGTCTTCTTGACGGTCTGGTAGTCGGCCCACCCGCGTCGTGCCCGGGCGTACGCCGACCCCACACCGGTACCGATCAACAGGCCCACCAGCAGGAGGACCACGATTCCAGGACGCTCCACCCGAGCCAGTTATCCATACTCAGCGTGATATTTCCATTGGCCGATCATTTCGCGCCGGGTATCCGACAGTTTTCACATTCCCGGGCCGCCCCCGACGGCAGGCCCGCAGCTCAGCCACCCTTCCCGATGATCGTGTCGGCGGTCTGCTGCACCTGTTCGATGGGAATGGCGAAGCCGATGCCGATCGAGCCGTTGCCGTCGATCGTGGCGATGGCCGTGTTCACCCCGACCACCTCGCCGCGCGCATTGACGAGTGGGCCGCCCGAGTTGCCCGGGTTGATCGAGGCGTCGGTCTGCACGGCGGTGTGCCGGTTGTCGCCGAGGCGTACCTGCCGGTCCAGGGCGCTGACGATGCCGGCGGTGACGGTGCCGGACAGCCCGAGCGGCGAGCCGACCGCCAGCACCGGCTCCCCCACCCGGGTGGATCCCGGCTTGGCCAGCGGCAACGCCGCCAGGCCGGCCGACGGCGGCACTCGCAGCACGGCGAGGTCGCTGCGCGGCTCCCGCCCGACGACCTCGGCGGCGAACCGCCGCCCGTCGGGCAGTTCCACCGTCACCGAGCCGCCGCGCCCCTTGGCCAGGATGTGGTCGTTGGTGATGATGTGCTGCTGGTCGTCGACGGCGAAGCCGGAGCCGGAGGCCGAGGCGCCGCCGGCCCCGCCCACCAGCACCGAGACCACCCCCGGCACGGTCTTCCCGGCCGCGGTCACCAGTTCCGCCGGGACCGGGGCCGCCGAGGCCGCCGCCGGGCCCGGGGCCTCGTCGCGGCCGGCCACGATGCCGCCGGCCACCGCCCCGGAGGCGGTCGACAGGGCCACCACCGCCAGCGCGGCCAGCACCCGCCCGCGCGGGCCGCGGCCCGCCGAGCCACCGTCCGGTCCGGGCCCGCCCCACCGGGCCCGCCCGTCCGGATCCAGCTCCGGCGAGATGAACCAGGGGCCGCGCGGTTCGCCCAGCCCGGTCTGCACTGCCATGCGTACGCTCCTCACGTGTCCTTCTCGACGGTGGCCGTACGGGGTCAGGGCAGCCGGGCGAACCAGCGCATCGAGCCGGCCGCCGCGCCCATGGCGAACACCAGCCCGAGCCCGATGAACCGGGCCGAGACGTCCTGCCGTTCGATGCGGTAGCCGACCGAGGTCCCGATGTCCTCGTAGACGGCGCGCAGCTCGTCGCTGGTGCTGGCCTCGTGGAACACGCCACCCGTCTCCTCGGCGACCGCGCGCAGGGTCTGCCCGTCGACGGGCACCTGGATCGGCCGGCCACCCCGGTCCACCGTGCCGCCCGGGGTGCCGAAGGAGATGGTGTGCACCGGCACCTTCATGTCGATCGCCTCGGACGCCGCCTCCATCGGGTCGATGCCGGACGTGTTCGCCCCGTCGGAGAGCAGGATGATCCGGGCCGGCGGCGGGTCCTTCGCCGCCTGGCTGTCGAAGCCCTTCACCGCGCCGAGCGAGGTGCTGATGGCCTCTCCGATGGCGGTGCCCTGCACCCCGGTGGCCCCCTCGACCAGCCGCTCGACGCCCTCGTGCAGCGCCTCCCGGTCGGTGCTCGGCGGCACCAGCACCGCCGCGCTGCCGGCGAAGGCGACCAGCCCGACGTTGAACTCGTCCGGCAGGCCGTCGACGAAGCGCCGGGCGGACTCCTTGGCGGCGCTGAGCCGGTCCGGTTCCACGTCGCCGGCGAGCATCGAGGTGGAGACGTCCACGGCGACCATCACCGTGGCCCGTTCGCGGGGCACCCGGACCTCCGCCGTGGGCCGGGCGAAGCCGACCACCAGCAGCGCCAGCATGGCCACGAAGAGCCCGGCCGGCACGTGCCGCCGCCAGGCCGGACGGTGCGGCGCGACCCGGTCGAGCAGCCGCAGGTTGGTGAAGCGGACGGCGTACCGGCTGCGTCGGCGCTGCATGAGCAGGTAGCCGCCGGCCAGGGCGAGCACCCCGAGCAGGAGCCAGAGCCGGGCGGGCGACTGCCAGATCACGCCGCACCTCCCCGGGCCGCCCGCGCCGGGGCGGCCGCGAGGCGCCGCTGGGCGTGCACGTGCCGCACGATGTCGGCGCCCCAGTCCCGGTCGGTGCGCAGCGGCAGGTGCGTGGCCCCGCTGCGGCGCAGCGCCTGGCGTACCTGCTCGCGCTGGGCGGTCGCGGCGGCGGCGTAGCGCTCGCGCAGCGCGCGGTCGCCGGTCCAGACCTCGCGCCGCCGCCCGGTCTCCGGGTCGACGAGGGTGACCAGGCCGACGTCGGGCAACTCCAGCTCCCGGGGGTCGGTGACCTGCACGGCGAGCACCTGGTGCCGCGCGGCGAGGCGGCGCAGGGGCACCTCCCAGGACGGCGCCTGCCGCGGGTCGTCGGGCAGTCCGTCGAGGAAGTCCGAGACCACCACGACGAGGCCGCGGCGCAGCGCCACCCGGTGCACGGCGGCCAGCCCGTCGGCCATGTCGGGGCCCGCCGGCGCCGGCTCGTCGCGGTCGTGGCCGCCGACGCGCGGGGCGTTCAGCAGGGCCCGGAGCAGCCCGAGCAGATGGGTACGTCCGCTGCGGGGCGGGAACCGGCGCAGCCCGTCCGGGCCGAGCACCTGCGCGCCGAGGCGGTTGCCCACGCCGCCGGTGAGGAAGCCGACCGCCGCGACGGCCGCCACGGCCAGCTCCCGCTTGTCCAGCTCGGCGGTGCCGTACTCCATGCTGGGGCTCGCGTCGACCAGCAGCCAGGTGGTCAGTTCCCGGTCGGCGTCGACCTCGCGCACGTGCGGGACCGTGGTGCGGGCGGTCACCGCCCAGTCCATCCGGCGCACCTCGTCCTCACCGGGCCGGTACTCCCGGCTGCCGGCGGTCTCGCTGCCGGGCCCGGGCAGCAGGCCGCGGTACCGGCCGTGCAGCAGCCCGTCGAGCCGGCGCGTGACGGTCAGCTCCAGCCGGCGCAGCCGCCGGTCCCCGGTGAGGTCGGCCAGTCCCGGGTCGGCCGGCCCGGGGGCCGGCGCGGTGGCCCCGCGCCACCTCATGCCGCCGCCAGGTCGGCCGCGTGTTCCGGCTTGGCGGTGGCGACGCGCGGCGGCGGCACGACCTCCACCAGCCGCCGGACCACCGCTTCGGCGGCCACCCCGTCGGCGACCGCGTCGAAGGAGAGCACCAGCCGGTGGGCGAGCACGTCGACGGCGAGTTCGCGGACGTCCTCGGGCAGCACGTACCCGCGACCGCGCAGGAGCGCCTGGGCCCGCGCGGCGCGGACCAGGCCGAGGGTGGCCCGGGGGCTGGCCCCGTACGCGAGCAGCGGGGCGATCTCGGGCAGGCCGAACCGGCCGGGGTCCCGGGTGGCGAAGATCAGCCGGACCACGTACTCGGCGATCGCGTGGTGCACGAAGACGTGGGTGGCGCGGGCCTGGAGGTCCCGCAGTCGCTGCGGGTCGAGCACCCGCCGGGCGACGGGCCGGTCGGCGCTCATCCGGTAGAGGATGGCGAGTTCGTCGGCGTCGCTCGGGTAGTCGACGACGACCTTCATCATGAACCGGTCGCGCTGCGCCTCCGGCAGTTGGTAGACCCCCTCCGACTCGATGGGGTTCTGGGTGGCCAGCACCAGGAACGGCTCGGGCACGGGATAGCTGTGCCCGCCGATGGAGACCTGCCGCTCGGCCATCGCCTCCAGCAGGGCGGACTGCACCTTGGCCGGGGCCCGGTTGATCTCGTCGGCGAGCACCAGGTTCGCCATGATCGGGCCCAGCTCGATGTCGAAGTCCTCGCGCGACACGCGGTAGATCCTGGTGCCGACGATGTCGGAGGGGACCAGGTCCGGGGTGAACTGGATCCGGGAGAAGGTGCCGCCGACCACGGTGGCCAGGGTCTGCGCGGCGAGCGTCTTGGCCACCCCGGGCACGCCCTCCAGGAGGCAGTGCCCGTCTGCGATGAGGGCGGTGAGCAGGCGCTCGACGAGCCGATCCTGCCCGACGATCACGCGTTTGACCTCGAAGAGCGTCTGTTCCAGGTCGGCCGGGGTCGCATCGGGATCGGCCGGGCTGGGCACGCTGGCCAGGGTGTCCGAGATGTCCGTCACGGTGCTTGCTTCCCGTGCCGGTGGTCGGACAAACGTCGGATTATCGGCGCGGGGACGGCCCTTAGCGGCCCGAACCGGGACAACCCTCCCGACCCGGCCCCCACACCCCGAGCCCGCGTCGCCCACACCCCCTGAGCCCCGCGCGGCGGGCGGCGGCGGCGCGGCGGCGCCGGCCCCCGCACCCAGGTGAGGGGGCCGGCGTCGTCAGCGGGTGCTCAGTTGGCGATGACGAGGTGGAACGGCCGGTCGGCCCCGTTCCCCGACGAGCTGCGGGTTTGGACGAAGACCGCGTTCGGCGTCTGGAGCCGCGGCGCGACGGAGATCTCGCCGCCCGGGGGCACGTTGTACGGGTCGGTGGTGCCGATGGTGGCCACGAACGTCTTCAGCGAGACGTTGTAGTTGAACACCACGTGGTACTCGCCGGGGCCGTACCGGGTGGCGGAGACCACCTCGGGCGACCCGCGGAGCAGGGTGCCGTTGCTGGCGACGACGGCGGAGGCGACAGTGCCCGGCGCGCTCGCCAGCGCGGAGGGGCCCTGCGCCAGCGCGGCCCTGGCCTTGCGCGCCTCGGCGGGGGTCACCGCCGGCTGGCTGCCGGAACCGGGCTGGCGGGCGGCCGGCTGGGCGACCTCGGCGGGCGCCTGCGCCGCCGGCTGGGCGACGGCGATCCCGCCTCCGGCCAGGGTGAGCGCCAGCGCGGCGAACGCCACCGCCACCGCCTTGCGTCGGAAGAGTGTGGTCATGACAGGTCTCCCTTTTGTTGACCGTGCGGATTCGACCGACCCCACTTGAAAGCGGGACGGTTGACTTCCATTTTTTCGGGCCGGGAAAATAGCGACAACCGCCTGGAGCCCACACCGTCAGGCCGCACCTAGATGTTGCCGCTTCAACGATTTTCACCGGCTCTGAGCAGGTATTACTACTCAGAGTTTCGACGTCTCAACCCACTGGAAGGTAGCACCACGAAATGCCGTGGGTCAATAGTCGATCACGCCCCGTCAATTACTCGAATCGTGATCGCATAATTGTGAGAAGCGAACGCTGGACCATTCACGAAAGTGTCACGCGAGATGCTTCGGGGCCGCCGCGTGGGCGCGTTCGGGACCGCCGGCCGGGCGCTCGGGCGCTATCCTCCGGCCGTGATCATCGAGACCGCGCGGCCGGCGACGGGCCGCCGGACGGCGCCGCTGCGCACCGCGCTCTGCTGGGCCGCCGTCGCGCCCGGGGTCGCCTGGGCGGCGGTACGACTGGGCGGTCTCGACCGGGGGCCGCTGGTGCAACTGCTCGCCTTCACCCCGTACGCCGCCGCCGGGAGCCTCCTGCCGCTGGTGCTCGCGCTCGCCCTGCGGCGCCGGTGGCCCGCGGTGGTCGCGGCGCTGGTCACGGCGACCCTGGTGGCCGTGGTGGCGCCCCGGGCACTGCCGTCCGGCCAGCCCCCGGCCGGCGGGCCGACGGTGCGGCTGCTGACCGCCAACCTGCTCGCCGGGGCCGGCGACGCGCGGGCGCTGGTCGACCTGGTCCGGCGGCACCGGGTCGACGTGCTCGCCGTGCAGGAGTTCACCCCGGACGCCGAGGCGGAGCTGGACCGGCTCGGCCTGCCCGGGCTGCTCCCCCACCGACAGCTCCACCCGCAGACCGGCACCGTCGGCTCCGGCCTCTACGCGCGGTTCCCGATCAGCGACGGTGGCGTCCGGCACAACCGCGGCGGCTGGGGCTTCGACCAGGCCTACGGCACGGTGGCGGTCCCCGGGGCGCCGGCGGTCCGGGTCGAGTCGGCGCACCCGTCGGCCCCGTACGCGGTGGACCAGGTCGGCCACTGGCGCGCCGACCTGGCGGCGCAGCCGCCCGCCACCCCGGACGGGCCGCTGCGGATCCTCGCCGGCGACTTCAACGCCACCCTCGACCACGCCCCGCTGCGCGCCCTGCTGGACACCGGCTACGTCGACGCCGCCGATCAGGCCGGCGCGGGCCTGGTCGGCACCTGGGGCCCGTACGACGGGGACCCGATCCCGCCGGTGACCATCGACCACGTGCTGGTCGACCGGCGGATCGCGGTGCGCGCGGTCACCGTGCACCCCGTGCGGGGCAGCGACCACCGCGCCGTCCTCGCCGAGCTGCGCCTCCCGGCCGGGTGAGGCTCCCGGCTGCCGGTGCGCGGGGGCCGGGGCGGCTCAGACCCGGGCGCGGTCGAGGCCGTAGGTGAGCGCGTCGACGAGGGCGTGCCAGGACGCCTCGACCACGTTGGGGTGCACGCCGACCGTGGTCCAGTCGCGGTTGCTGCCGTCGACCGTCTCCAGCAGCACCCGGGTCACCGCGCCGGTGCCGTGGGTCCCCTCCAGGATCCGCACCTTGTAGTCGGCCAGCTCGAAGTCGCGCAGCTCCGGGTAGTGCCGGGCCAGCCCGACCCGCAGCGCCTCGTCCAGGGCGTTGACCGGGCCGTTGCCCTCGGCGGTGGCGATCACCCGCTCCCCGCGTACGCGGATCTTGACGGTCGCCTCCGAGACCACCGCGCCGTCCTCCCGGTGCTCCACCAGCACCCGGTACGACTCCAGCGCGAACGGCCTGGCGGGGGCGGTGTCCAGCTCCGAGCGGACCAGCAGTTCGAACGACGCGTCGGCGGCCTCGAACGACCAGCCGTCGGCCTCCAGCTCCTTGACCCGCCGGGTGACCCGCGACAGCGCCTCCGGATGGCCGGCCAGGTCCAGGCCGAGTTCACGGCTCTTGAGCTCGACGCTGGCCCGGCCGGCCATCTCGGTGACGAGGATCCGCATGTCGTTGCCCACCACCTGTGGGTCCACGTGGTTGTAGAGCAGCGGATCCACCTTGATCGCGCTCGCGTGCAGCCCCGCCTTGTGAGCGAAGGCCGCGGCCCCGACGTACGCCTGGTGGGTGTCGGGGGCGATGTTGGCGATCTCGGCGATGGCGTGGGAGACCCGCACCATCTGCCCCAGGCAGCCCTCCGGTAGGACGGGCAGCCCGAGCTTGAGCTGGAGGTTGGCGACCACGGCGAAGATGTCGGCGTTGCCGGGGCGCTCGCCGTAGCCGTTGGCGGTGCCCTGGAAGTGGCGTACCCCCGCCTCCACGGCGGCGACGGTGTTGGCCACCGCGCAGGCCGTGTCGTTCTGGCAGTGGATGCCGAGCAGTTCCGGGCCGACCCCGAGCCGCGCGGTCAGGTCGGCGATGGCGGCGGTCACCTGGGAGGGCAGCATCCCGCCGTTGGTGTCGCAGAGCACCACCCGCTCGGCGCCGGCGGCGAGGGCGGTCTCCACGACGGCGGCCGTGTACGCCGGGTCGGACCGGTAGCCGTCGAAGAAGTGCTCTCCGTCGACGAAGACCCGGCGCCCCTCGGCCACCAGGTGCGCCACCGTGTCGCGGACCATCGCCAGGTTCTCGGCCCCGGTGGTGCGCAGCGCCCGCTCGACGTGCCGCAGGTCCGCCTTGGCGACCAGGGCGATCGCCGGCGTCTGCGCGTCGAGCAGGCCACGGACCTGCGGGTCCTCGCCGACGGCCACCCCGGCCCGGCGGGTGGCCCCGAACGCGACCAGCAGCGCGTGCTTCAGGTCGAGTTCGGCGCGTGCCCGGCGGAAGAACTCGGTGTCCTTCGGCACGGCGCCCGGCCAGCCTCCCTCGATGAAGCCGACCCCGAACTCGTCGAGCAGGCGGGCCACCGCGAGCTTGTCGACCACCGAGTAACTGAGCCCCTCGCGCTGGGCGCCGTCGCGCAGCGTGGTGTCGTACACCTGGAACGTCATCAGGGAGTCCTTTCGGAGCAACAAAAAGACCCCCCGCGGATGCGGGAGGTCTGCGCGCTCGGCGGAGGGGAGGCCGGCGCGCTAGGTGCGAATAATCAGGTCGGTGCTGGTCACGATCGCCACTCTGCCATCTGGGACCCGGTTTTGGGAGGCGTAATCCACATGGCGGGACGGTGACGGAGGGTCCCGGTACCGCACGGGTGACCGGCTCGCCGGCACGACCCGCCGTCGGTGATCGACTTCACAAGTCACCCGGCCGCCGACCGGCGGAAACGGAGCTGCGGAAGTATCTGGAACCGATCCAGTTACCGGCCTCGTGCCGCTGTCAAGGAGGACCTGTGCTCACTGTCGGTGACCGCTTCCCCGAGTACGAACTCACCGCCTGCGTGTCGCTGGACGCCGACAAGGCGTTCGAGTCGATCGACCACAAGTCGCACCAGGGGAAGTGGCGCGTCGTCTTCTTCTGGCCGAAGGACTTCACCTTCGTCTGCCCGACCGAGATCGCGGAGTTCGGCCGGCTGAACGAGGAGTTCGCCGACCGGGACGCTCAGGTCCTCGGCGTGTCGGTGGACAACGAGTTCGTCCACTACGCGTGGCGCAAGGACCACCCGGACCTGCGCGAGCTGCCGTTCCCGATGCTGAGCGACGTCAAGCGTGAGCTGACCGCCGCCTGCGGCGTGCTCGGCGAGGACGGCGTGGCCCAGCGGGCGACCTTCATCGTCGACCCGGACAACGAGATCCAGTTCGTCATGGTGACCGCCGGCTCGGTCGGCCGCAACGTCTCCGAGGTGCTGCGGGTGCTCGACGCCCTCCAGACCGACGAGCTCTGCCCGTGCAACTGGAACAAGGGCGGCGACACCCTGGACGCCACCAAGCTCCTCGCCGGCGCCGGGGCCTGACCATGGGTCTGGACGCGGTCAAGGCGGCTCTGCCCGAGTACGCCAAGGACATCAAGCTCAACCTCGGCTCCACCATCGCCACCAGCACGCTGAAGCCGGAGCAGGCGTGGGGCACCGCCCTGGCCTGTGCCGTCGCGGCGCGCAACCCGGTGGTGCTGCGCGAGATCGCGGCCGAGGCGGCCACCCACCTCGGGCCGGAGGCGGTCGAGGCCGCCAAGGGCGCCGCCGCGATCATGGCGATGAACAACGTCTACTACCGGGCCAAGCACCTGATCGGCGACGAGCAGTACCAGTCGATCCCGGCGCGGCTGCGGATGCAGATCATCGCCAAGCCGGGCGTGGACAAGGCCGACTTCGAGCTCTGGTGCCTGGCGGTCTCGGCGATCACCGGCTGCGGGGTGTGCCTGGAGTCGCACGAGAAGACCCTGCGCAACGCGGGCTTCAGCCGCGAGCAGGTGCACGAGGGACTGCGCATCGCCGCCGTCGTGCACGCCGCCGCGGTGACCCTGGACGCCCAGGCCGCGCTCGCCTGACGGGTACGACACGCAGGGCCGGCGCCGCGATGCGGCGCCGGCCCTGCGTCGTCCCCGGCACCGGCCCCGGGTCTTGCTCCGGCGTCCGCCCCGCGTCGTCCCCGGCGTCCGCCCCGCCGTTTCCGGTGGGGACGGCCCGGGTAGCTCCTCGGGAGCAGACGAGAGACACCCGGACCGGCGAGACGACTGGCGACAGTCGGGGCAGGAGTTGTCAGATGGACAGGCTCGACCCGCACAGCACCCACGGCAGCCCGGACCCGCTGCGCGGCGGCGGCCAGGGCGAGTTCGCCGGCGGCGCCCCGGCCGGCACGTTCGACCCGTGGCGCTACCGCGACACCGCGAGGGTCGCCGACGCCGACCTGGTCGGCTACAAGGTCGAGGCCACCGACGGCGGCATCGGCAAGATCGACAGCGCCAGTCACGAGGTCAACGACAGCTACCTCGTGGTGGACACCGGGCCGTGGATCTTCGGCCGGAAGGTCATGGTCCCCGCCGGCACCGTCAACCACGTCGACCACGACGAGCGCAAGGTGTACGTCGACCGGAGCAAGGACCAGATCAAGGCCGCCCCGGAGTACGACGAGACCGCCGACACCGACCCCACCTACCGGGACCGCCTCGGCGGCTACTACGGCGAGACGTACTCGGCCATCCCGCCCGGCACCGCCCGCTGACCGGCACGGCGCGCGACGGCCTCCCGCGGATCGTGGGAGGCCGTTACCGTGTCAGCGTGGACTCCATCGAGGTCGGTCGCAGGATCCCCTTCTCCGCGACGTTCAACTTCCGCGACGTGGGCGGCCACGTCGGCCACGACGGTCGCACGGTGCGCCCGGGGCGGCTCTACCGTTCCGACTCGCTGCACCGCATCGACGACACCGACCGGGAGGCGTTCGCCGCCCTCGGCGTCCGCACGGTCATCGACCTGCGCCGCCCGTACGAGGTGGAGCGTGACGGCCGCGTCCCCCACTTCGACGGCCTGACCTGGCGCAACATCCATCCGGAGCACGCGGAGTGGGGCGAGCGGCCCTACCGTCCCGGCACCGACCTGGCCCGCTACCTGGCCGACCGGTACGCCGACCTCGCCGGGACGGGCACCGCCGGGCTCGCCGAGGCGATCGGGCTGATCGCCGACGACGCCAGCGCCCCCGTGGTCGTGCACTGCGTCGCCGGCAAGGACCGCACGGGCATCGTCTGCGGGCTCACCCTCGCGGTGCTCGGCGTCGCCGACGACGACATCGCCGCCGACTACGCCCTGAGCACCGAGGCCGGCGAGCGGTACCGCGCCTGGTTCGAGGCCACCGGCCAGCGGGCGGGGCACACCCTGCCGGTGCTGACCTGCCCCGCCGAGGCCATGACGCTCTTCCTCGCCGAGCTGCGGGAGGCCCACGGCTCGGTGGAGGGCTACCTGCGCCACGCTGGCGTCACCGACGCCCAACTCACCGCGCTGCGCGAGCACCTGCTGACCTGACCCCACCCTCCCGTGACGGCGCCGCCCCCGCACCGGGCGGCGCGGGGGCGGGGGACGGTGCCGTCAGGGGCGGATCAGAGGATGCGGCGGACCCAGCCGTGCCGGTCGTCGGCCCTGCCCCGCTGAAGGTCGACGAGCTGCTGGCGCAGGGCCGTCGTGACCCGCCCGGGCTCGCCGCCACCCACCAGGAACTCGCCGTCGGGGAAGCGCACCTGCCCGATCGGGGTGACGACCGCGGCGGTGCCGCAGGCGAACACCTCGCGGAGCCGGCCGCTCGCGGCGTCCGCCTGCCAGTCGGCGAAGCTCACCGGCCGCTCCTCGATCCGGTGCCCGGCGTCGGCGGCGAGGGTGAGCACCGACTCCCGGGTGATGCCGGGCAGGATCGTGCCGGTCAGCGGCGGGGTGACCACGGTGCCGTCGTCGTAGACGAAGAACACGTTCATGCCGCCCAGCTCGTCGACGTGGCGCCGCTCCACCGCGTCCAGGAAGACCACCTGGTCGCAGCCGTGCTCGATCGCCTCGGCCTGCGCCACCAGCGAGGCGGCGTAGTTGCCGCCGCACTTCGCGGCGCCGGTGCCGCCCGGGGCGGCCCGGGTGTAGTCCGGGGAGACCCAGACCGTCACCGGCTTCACCCCGCCGGAGAAGTACGCGCCGACCGGCGAGGCGATCACCACGTAGAGGTATTCGTTGGCGGGCCGGACGCCGAGGAACACCTCGCTGGCGAACATGAACGGCCGCAGGTAGAGGCTGCCGTCCTCGCCCTCGGGGATCCAGCCCTGGTCGGCGTCCACGAGCTGACGCAGCGAGTCGACGAACGTCTCCTCGGGCAGCGGCGGCATCGCCATGCGCCGGGCGGAGGCGGCGAACCGGGCCGCGTTGGCCTCCGGGCGGAACATGGTGACCCCGCCGTCGGCCGTCCGGTAGGCCTTCAGCCCTTCGAAGATCTCCTGCGCGTAGTGCAGCACCGCGGCGGCCGGGTCCATCGGGATCGGCGCCCGCGCCTCGACCCGGGCGTCGTACCAGCCCTTGCCGTCGGCGTACCGGATGGTGACCATGTGGTCGGTGAAGACCCGCCCGAACCCCGGGTTGGCCAGCAGGGCGGCCCGGTCTGCGACGGATACCGGCGCGGGATTCGGACGGATCTCGAAGTCGAGCTTGTCACCACCGCTCATCGCGCTGACCTCCCTGCGGGACTACGGCACACGGGTCCGCATGCCGAGAAATCTGGTGCGAGAAACTTACCCCGAACGGTCGTTCAGCGGGTAGCGCCGCCCGGCGTACCGGCAGCGTCGGACGGGTGCGCGCCGTCGGACCGGGGTGCGACCGGGCAGCGCCGCCGGACCGGGGTGCGGCCGGGCGGCGTCGTCGGAACCTCGGCGTAGGTGGCCGGCGGCCTCAGGAGGTGGCGTACCCGGCCAGCCGGTCGCCGACCTCCTCGGTGCGCAGTGCCGCGCCCGAGGCCCGGCCGGCCAGTTCCACGCCCACCGCCGCGGTGACCCGGGCGGCGGCGTCGGCGTGCCCGAGCTGGTCGAGCAGCAGGGCCGCCGAGAGTACGGCCGCCACCGGGTCGGCCACGCCGCGCCCGGCGATGTCCGGCGCCGAGCCGTGTACCGGCTCGAACATCGAGGGGTACGCCCCCTCGGGGTTGATGCAGCCGCTGGCGGCCAGCCCGATCCCGCCGGTGACCGCGGCGGCGATGTCGGTGAGGATGTCGCCGAACAGGTTGTCGGTGACCACCACGTCGTAGCGCTGCGGCTGGGTGACCAGGAACATCGCGGCGGCGTCGACGTGCTGGTACTCCGTGGTCACGTCGGGGTGCTCGGCCGCCACGGCCTCGAACGCGCGCGCCCACAACGATCCGGCGTGGGTGAGCACGTTGGTCTTGTGCACGAGGGTGACCTTGCGCCGCTCCCGGCGCGCGGCGCGGGCGAAGGCGTCGCGGATCACCCGCTCCACGCCGTGCCGGGTGTTCAGGCTCTCCTCGGTGGCTACCTCCGCCGGGGTGTCCCGGTGCAGCGCGCCGCCGGCGCCGGCGTAGAGGCCCTCGGTGCCCTCGCGGACGACCACCAGGTCGACCTCGCCGGGCTTGACGCTCGCCAGCGGCCCGGCCACGCCGGGCCAGAGCCGCGACGGGCGCAGGTTGACGTACTGGTCGAAGGCGAAGCGCAGCTTGAGCAGCAGGCCCCGCTCGAGCACGCCCGGCGGCACGGTCGGGTCGCCGACCGCGCCGAGCAGGATCGCGTCGTGCCCGGCCAGCTCGGTGAGCACCGAGTCGGGCAGCACCTCGCCGGTGCGGTGCCAGCGGGCGGCGCCAAGGTCGTACTCGGTGGCGTCCACCCCCGGCAGCACGGCGTCGATGACCTTCAGGGCCTGCGCGACCACCTCGGGTCCGATCCCGTCCCCGGCCACCACCGCGATCCGTGCCACGTCCCTGTGCTCCCTCGCCTCGCCGTTTCGTCCGACCGTACGCCGCCGTCCCGCCTCCCGGTACGGACCTTCCAGAATGCGGGAAAGGAGGATGCACAGGATCCTCCCAGGTGGCATTCATGGGGGGGTCATCTCCGCTGCCTAGCGTGATGACGAGCGGGTCAACGGGGGCCCGTGACGGAGGCCGCGAGGACGCGGCCGGCGTCAGCGAGGGAGCAACGTCATGCGGATCGACCAGCAGCCACGGACCCGATGGGTGGACCAGTCGGCCTTCCAGCCGCGCCGGCCGGACCTGCGGCTGGGCGCCCGCAGTCACCGCGTGGACCGGCCCGGCGCCGTCGGCGAGGACCGCATCGCCGTCCAGCACGCCGTGCGGACCTCCACGGCGGAATACTCGCTGCTGCTCAACGCCCCCGAGTGGCTGGGCCGTCGCGGTGTCGGGGAGGCGCTGCGGGACGCGGTGGCGGAACTGCGGGCCATCGACCTCACCTACGGCCCGACCCGGCCGGAGAGCCTGGTCTCCCGGCTGCGCCGGGGCGAGATCAGCCCCGACTCGTACCCGCCGCTGGCCGACCTGGTGGACCGCTGCGCGGCGATGCGGGCCGCCACCGACGGCTGGTTCGACGCCTGGGCGGTGCCCGGCGGCTTCGACCCCGGCGGCCTGCTCGGCGGGTGGGCGGTGGAGCGGGCCGCCGCCCGGCTGCGCGCCGCCGGCATCCACGACTACGCCGTGCTCAGCGGCGCCGACCTGGTCGTCCGCGGGCACGCGGCGCACGGCGGCCCGTGGCGGGTGGCGGTGCACCACCCGACGGACCAGCACCGGGCGCCGCTCGTGCTGGAGATGACCGCGGGCGCGGTCGGCACCTCTGGCGTGAGCGGCCGGCAGGGGCACGTGGTGGACCCGCACACCGGGGAGCCCGCCGACCAGCTGGCCGCCGCGACGGTCGTCGGGCCGGACCTCGCCGTCGCCGACGCCTACGCCACCGCGCTCTACGCCGCCGGGCCGGCCGGCCTGGACTGGTTCCGCGACGGGTCGGACTACCGCGTGCTCTTCGCCCACCGCCGCTGAGCCGGTCCCGCGTCGGCCCGGCGAGTGGGCCGGACGCGCGATCGGCCCCCACGGTCTCGGCAACGACCGTGAGGGCCGGTCAGCGACGAGTGCGCGTGGCTCGCGCAATCGAGGGGTGCGGGCCGGTCGGCCCGACGTCGACCTCGTCACCCGAAGACGGGCCCACGCCGCGAGCTCGGCCAGTGACCGCACCGATACGCTAGCGAATCGACGCAACTCAACGCAAGGGTCTCCACAGCGGACCGTCGTGACTGGAGCGTGCCGATCCGGGCCGGCGGGCCGATTTCGACGCGGCGAACGGCGGATGGCACGCTGTCCGCCGTGAGTTTCGACCTGAGCGTGTGGGCCCTGGCGGACGGGGCGACACCCGAGGACGTGCGGGCGGCGGTGCTGCGGTGCCGGCAGGGACAGCACGTCGACCGGTACCCGGACCCGCGGGTGGTGGCGTTCTACCGCGCCATCACCGGCAGCTATCCGGACCGGCCGGCCGGCCCCGGCACCCCGTGGGCGGTGGCGCCGCTGCACGCGGCCAGCGACCACATCGAGCTGAACCTGCACCCGACCTGCGAGGACCAGGTGCTGCTCGACATCGAACGGCTGGCCGGCGCGTACGACCTGATGCTCTTCGACGCACAGGACGGCTCGGTCTACCCGCCGCCGGCCCGCCTGCCCGGCTGACCATTCCCCGGACACGACGAGGGGCCCGGCGGATCGCCGGGCCCCCGCTGTCGTGCGCTCAGGTCACTCGTCGCGCAGGTCCGCCGCGCTGGCCGCGACCGCGCCGATCGACTCCGCCGCCGAGGTGAGCAGGTCCGCGCCGAGCGCCTGGTCGACCGTGAGGGTCATCAGGGTCTCGCCGCCGGCCTCGCGGCGGGCCACCTGCATCGCCGCGATGTTGACGCCGGCCTCGCCGAGCAGCGTCCCGACCGTGCCGACCACGCCCGGGCGGTCGACGTAGCGCAGGAAGACCAGGATGCCCTCCGCGCCGATCTCCACATCGAAGCCGTCGACCTCGGTGAGCTTGAGGACGTCGCGGCCGCCGGCGGTGGTCACCGTGCCGGAGACGCTGACCGTACGGCCGTCGGGCAGCGCGCCGCGGACGGTCACCAGGCTGGGGTGGTCGACCGCGTCGGACTGGGCGACCAGCGTGACCTCGACGCCGCGCTCGGCGGCCAGGTGCGGCGCGTTGACGTAGGTGACCTGCTCCTCGACCACCGAGCTGAACAGCCCCTTGGTGGCGGCGAGCTTCAGCACCGACACGTCGTGGTTGACGATCTCGCCGCGCACCTCGACGGTGACGCTGGCGGCCACCCCGCCCGCGACGGCGGTGAAGGCCCGGCCGAGCTTCTCGGCCAGCGGCAGCAGCGGCCGCACGTCCTCGGCGACCACGCCGCCGGCCTGCACGTTCACGGCGTCCGGCACGAACTCGCCCTGCAACGCCAGCTTCACGCTCTTGGCCACGGCCAGGCCGGCCTTGTCCTGCGCCTCGCCGGTGGAGGCGCCCAGGTGCGGGGTGGCGACCACGTTGTCGAACGCGAACAGCGGCGAGGAGGTGCAGGGCTCCTTGGCGTAGACGTCCACGCCCGCGCCGGCGACCCGGCCCTCGGCGATCGCGTCGGCCAGGGCCTGCTCGTCGACGAGCCCGCCCCGGGCGGCGTTGACGATCCGGACGCCGGGCTTGACGACGGCCAGCTCCTTCTCACCGATCAGACCGACGGTCTCGGGGGTCTTCGGCAGGTGGATCGAGATGAAGTCGCTCTCCCGCAGCAGCTCCTCCAGGCCCACCAGGCGGACGCCGAGCTGGGCCGCGCGGGCCGGCTGGATGTAGGGGTCGTACGCGATCAGCCGGGTGCCGAAGGCGGCGATCCGCTGGGCGAAGAGCACGCCGATGCGGCCGAGGCCGACCACGCCGACGGTCTTGCCCTGGATCTCGACGCCGGTGTACTTCGACCGCTTCCACTCCCCCGCCTTCAGCGCCGCGCTGGCGCTGGCGGTGTTGCGGGCCACGGCGAGCAGCAGCGCGAGGGCCTGCTCGGCGGCGGAGACGATGTTGGAGGTGGGAGCGTTGACGACCATGACGCCCCGCGCGGTGGCGGCCGGCACCTCGACGTTGTCCAGACCCACGCCCGCCCGGGCGACGACCTTCAGCCGGGGCGCGGCGGCGATCGCCTCGGCGTCGATCTGGGTGGCACTGCGCACGATGACGGCGTCGGCCTCGGAGAGCGCCGAGAGCAGGGCCGGACGGTCGGTGCCGTCGACGTGACGGACGTCGAAGTCGTGGGCGAGCACCTCGATGGCGGCGGGGGCGAGTTCTTCGGCGATCAGTACGACAGGAGTCATTGGTCCTCGTAGTTGTCGTCAGAGGTGGGCCGGGCTGCGGGACGCCGCGCTGCGCCCTGCGCTGATCCGGGCCATGGCCGTCAGGTGCCGGCTACGCACCTACCCCGCGATCGTAGGGGGCCGGCCGGCCGGCATGTCCCGGACTACGGGGTGAGTGCCCTCACAACGGGTGACGACGCGCCGGTGAACGACGCGCGGCGTGGCGGTGCGCACAGAAAGCGGCCCGGTCCGGGCGCCGGGGAGAGCGCCCGGGCCGGGCCGCCGGGGGTGTGCGTCAGGCGGTCTCGGTGATCGGGCGGTCGACCCAGCTCATCATGCCGCGCAGCTTGCTGCCGGTCTCCTCGATCGGGTGCGCCGCGCCCTCGGCCTGCCACTTGCTGAAGTTGGGCCGGCCGGCCTCGTCCTCGGCCACCCACTCCCGGGCGAACTCGCCGGACTGGACCTCGCTGAGGATCTTGCGCATCTCCTCCTTGACCCGGGCGTCGATGACGCGCGGGCCGCGGGAGAGGTCGCCGTACTCGGCCGTGTCGGAGATGCTGTAGCGCATCTTCGCGATGCCGCCCTCGTACATGAGGTCGACGATCAGCTTCAGCTCGTGCAGGCACTCGAAGTAGGCCACCTCGGGGGCGTAGCCCGCCTCGGTGAGCACCTCGAAGCCGGTCTGCACGAGCGCCGCCGCGCCGCCGCAGAGCACCGCCTGCTCGCCGAAGAGGTCGGTCTCGGTCTCCTCGGTGAAGGTGGTCCGGATGACGCCGGCCCGGGTGCCGCCGATGCCCTTGGCGTACGACAGGGCCAGCGCGAGGGCGCTGCCGCTGGCGTCCTGCTCGACGGCGACCAGGCAGGGCACGCCCTTGCCGTCGGCGTACTGACGGCGGACCAGGTGGCCCGGACCCTTCGGCGCGACCATCGCCACGTCGACGTCGGCCGGCGGCTTGATCAGGCCGTAGCGGATGTTGAAGCCGTGGCCGAAGAAGAGCGCCTTGCCCGGGGCCAGGTTCGGCGCGATCGACTCGGCGTAGATGCTGCGCTGGGCGGTGTCCGGCGCGAGGATCATGATGACGTCGGCCTCGGCCGCCGCGTCGGCCGGCGTGAGCACCCGCAGGCCCTGCTCCTCGGCCTTGGCCCGGCTCTTGGAGGCCTCCGGCAGACCGATCACCACGTCGACCCCGGAGTCGCGCAGCGACAGCGCGTGGGCGTGGCCCTGGCTGCCGTACCCGATCACCGCCACCTTGCGGCCCTGGATCAGGCCCAGGTCGGCATCGTCGTCGTAGTACACCTCAACGCTCATGATTTCCCTTTCGTACGGCGGCCCGGGCGGCCCGTCGTGGATCTGTGCGGTGTCGGTCCCAGGCGGCGCTACGCGCCGGCACTGGTCGGGCGGTCCCGGCCGGCGCGGGGCGCCGGCCGGGTCGGGGTCAGGCGGCCCGGAGCGAGGGTCCGGCGGTGATGGAGCGCGAGCCGCGCCCGATCGCCACCAGCCCGGACTGGACCATCTCCTTGATCCCGAACGGTTCGAGGTCGCGCAGCAGCGCGTCGAGCTTGTCCGGGGTGCCGGTGGCCTCGATGGTCAGCGTGTCCGGCGCCACGTCGACCACCCGGGCCCGGAACAGGCCCACCGTCTCCAGCACCTGGGCCCGGGCGGCGCGGTCGGCGCGCACCTTGACCAGGAGCAGCTCCCGGGCGACCGAGACCTGCGGGTCCAGCTCGACGATCTTGAGCACGTTGACCAGCTTGTTGAGCTGCTTGGTGACCTGCTCCAGCGGGGACGACTCGGCGTTGACCACGATGGTGATCCGCGAGACGTCCGGGTTCTCGGTCTCCCCGACGGCGAGACTGTCGATGTTGAAGCCGCGCCGGGAGAACAGTCCGGAGACCCGGGCCAGGACGCCCGGCTTGTTCTCCACCAGGACGCTCAGGGTGTGCATGGTCATCAGATGTCATCCTCGTCGAAGGCCGGGCGGACGCCCCGGGCGAACATGATCTCGTCGTTGCTGGTGCCGGCGGCGACCATCGGCCACACCATGGCGTCCTTGCCGACGACGAAGTCGATGACCACCGGTGCGTCGTCGATGGCCATCGCGGCGGCGATGGTCGCGTCGACGTCCTCGGCGTTCTCGCAGCGCAGGCCCACGCAGCCGAGGGCCTCCGCGAGCTTCAGGAAGTCGGGGATGCGGTGCTTGTGGGTGCCGAGGTCGGTGTTGGAGTAGCGCTCCCCGTAGAAGAGGGTCTGCCACTGCCGCACCATGCCGAGGTTGCCGTTGTTGATCACGGCGATCTTGACCGGGATGCCCTCCAGCGCGCAGGTGGCCAGCTCCTGGTTGGTCATCTGGAAGCAGCCGTCGCCGTCGATCGCCCACACCACCGTGTCGGGCTTGCCGACCTTGGCGCCCATCGCCGCCGGCACCGCGTAGCCCATCGTGCCGAGGCCGCCGGAGTTCAACCAGGTGTACGGCTTCTCGTAGGAGATGAACTGCGAGGCCCACATCTGGTGCTGGCCGACACCCGCGACGTAGATCGCATCCGGGCCGACGAGCTCGCCGAGCCGCTTGATCACGTACTGCGGAGAGAGGGTGCCGTCGGCCGGCTCCTCGTAGCCCAGCGGGTACCGCTTGCGCAGGTCGTCGAGCTGGGTCCACCAGTCGGCGAGATCGGCACGCCGGCCGGCCGCCTGCTCGTTGGTCACCGCCGCGATCAGCTCGTCGATGACGTGCCGGGCGTCGCCGACGATCGGGACGTCCGCGTGCCGGTTCTTGCCGATCTCGGCCGGGTCGATGTCGGCGTGCACCACCGCCGCGTCCGGGGCGAACGAGTCCAGCTTGCCGGTGACCCGGTCGTCGAAGCGGGCGCCCAGGGCCACGATCAGGTCGGCCTTCTGCAGGCCGTAGACCGCGGAGACCGTGCCGTGCATGCCGGGCATGCCCAGGTGCTGCGGGTGCGAGTCGGGGAACGCGCCGAGGGCCATCAGCGTGGTGACCACCGGGATCCCGGTCTGCTCGGCCAGCCGGCGCAGCCCCTCCGTGGCGCCGGCCTTCAGCACGCCGCCACCGATGTAGAGCACCGGGCGCCGGGCGGTGGCCATCAGCCGGGCCGCCTCGCGGATCTGCTTGCCGTGCGGGTGCAGGGTCGGGCGGTAGCCGGGCAGGTCCAGCGTCGGCGGCCAGGTGAAGGTGGTGGGCGCCTGGAGGACGTCCTTGGGGATGTCGACCAGGACCGGCCCGGGCCGGCCGGTGGCGGCCAGGTGGAACGCCTCGGCCAGCACCCGGGGGATCTCCTCGGCCTCCTGCACCAGGAAGTTGTGCTTGGTGACCGGCAGGGTGATGCCCTGGATGTCCGCCTCCTGGAAGGCGTCCGTGCCGATCGAGGGCCGCGCGACCTGACCGGTGATGGCCACGATCGGCACCGAGTCCATGTACGCGTCGGCGATCGGGGTGACCAGGTTCGTCGCGCCGGGGCCGGAGGTGGCCATGCAGACCCCCACCCGGCCGGTCGCCTGGGCGTAGCCCGTGGCCGCGTGCCCGGCGCCCTGCTCGTGGCGGACCAGGATGTGCCGGACGGTGGAGTCGTAGAGCGGGTCGTACGCCGGCAGGATGGCGCCGCCCGGGATGCCGAAGACGACGTCGACGCCGAGCGCCTCGAGGGACCGCACGAGCGAACCGGCGCCGCTGACCTGGGCCGGAGCGGGTGTGCGTACCCCCGGGACGGCCGGGGTGGCCGCGGTGCGGGCGGCGCCGGCGTGCTCGGCGTCGCTCGCGGGCTCGGCGACCGTGCGGGCCCGCCGGGCGGAGTGGGCGAGTGTCTCTGGCGTGGGTCTCGTCATGGCGGTTCAGGCCTTCGGCTGGAGTGGGTGCGGCTGTTCGAGCGGGTGACGCGGGGCGACGCCCGGCGTCGATGGGTCCGACGGCAACAAAAAAGCCCTCGTGCAGGTTGCACGGGGCCAGCGCACTCTCGACGTGGAGAGTGCGCTCAGGTAAGTACTCGCAGCGACCGGTACGACGACATGCGGCAAGCCTGACGCATCTCACGCGATGAGTCAACTGATCCCACATGTTGGTTCACGGACCGCCGGGTTTCACCCATCCGGGGCGCTAGGAACCCTGCTCCACCTGCGCGGACCCCGGCCCGGAGGGGCGCGTGGCGGGCAGCGTCGGCAGCCGCCGGGGCGGCGGCGCCGCGGGCGGGCCGGCCGGGGCGGGCGTCGGGGCCGGGCGGGCCCCCGGGGACGTGGCCGCCTCCAGCATCGCCTCCAGGTGCTCGGCCGGCACGCCCCAGCCGAAGAGCGCCCCCTGGCCGAACCGGCAGCCGGCGGCGACCACGGCGGCCAGCTCCGTCGGCGTGGTCACCCCCTCGGCGATGACCTCCAGACCGAGCTGGTGGCCGAGGCGCATGACGATGTCGACCATCGGCGCGAACGCCGGGCCGTCCCGGCCCACCGGACGCACCGGCTCGTGCTCCGCGACCAGCCCGTGGTCGATCTTGAGGATGTCGATCGGCAGGCGGCGCAGCTGGCCCAGCGAGGAGTACCCGGCGCCGAAGTCGTCCAGCGCGATCCGGACACCCGTCAGCCGCAGCGCCGTCAGCCGCCGGATCAGCTCGTCCAGGTCCGTCGCGACGGCGTGCTCGGTGACCTCCAGCACCAGCCGCTGCGGCGGCACCCGGTGGGCGCGCAGCGCCTCGGCGACCTGGACCACGTACTCCGGGGCGTGCAGCTCGCGGGGGGACACGTTGACCGAGACCCAGACGTCGTGGCCGTCGGCCAGCCAGCGGGAGAGCTGGTGGCACGCCTGGTGCAGCACCCAGGCGCCCAGCTTGGCGATCATCCCGCACTCCTCGGCCAGCGGGATGAACTCGTCCGGGCCGACCTTGCCCAGCACCGGGTGACGCCAGCGCAGCAGCGCCTCCGCGCCGACCGGGCGCACCGAGGGCAACGAGGCGACCGGCTGGAACACCAGGCGCAGCTCGTCGCGCTCGATCGCGCCGCGCAGCTCGTGCTCCAGCGTGGTACGTCGGCGCAGCAGCTGGTCGTACGCGGCGTCGTAGCGCTCGATCCGGTTCTTGCCGCGCTGCTTGGCGTAGCGCAGCGCCAGGTCGGCGTGGCGCAGCAGCAGCTCCACGTCGGGCTCGCCCGTCCAGCCGGCCACCCCGATGCTCACCGACAGGAAGACCGGCCCCTCCGGCTGGTCGTAGGCGCGCCCGAGCACCCCGAGCAGACGCTCGGCGACCCGGTCCGCGTCGGCGGGCTGGCCGTGCATCAGCACCGCGAACTCGTCGCCGCCGAGCCGGGCTGCCACGTCGCCGGGGCGCAGGTTGGCGCGCAGCCGCTCGCCGACCTCGGCCAGCACCGCGTCGCCCACGTCGTGGCCGCGCATGTCGTTGACGTGCTTGAAGCCGTCGAGGTCGAGCCCGAGCAGCACGCAGGGGGCGCCGGCCTCGGCGCACCGGTGCAGCGCCTGCAACAGCCCCCGCCGGTTGGCCAGCGCGGTCAGCTGGTCGGTGTGTGCCAGCTCGCGGAAGTGCGCCTCCCGCTCGGCCAGCCGCCGGGCGTAGCCGCGCACGTCGTGCAGCGTGAGGTACTGGCGGGTCACCAGGGCGAAGCCCTCCACGCTGCCGGCGACGATGCCGAGCGCGTCGAACCGGCCGTCCTGGAGCAGGTGGTACATCGCCGAGGCGGCCATGGCGAACATCGGGACGAACGCGTACGCGCCGTCGCGGCGGATCAGGTCGGGCGGCGGCCGGTCCGCCGCGTCCGGCCGGCGGGCGGCCGACGCGGCGGCGACCAGGCCGGCGGCGAGCACTCCCGCCCCGACCAGCGCCATGCCCGGCCCGGCCTGGCAGAGGCCGGTGGCGATGCCGAGCCCGCCGCAGGTCACGGCGGTGGCCCCGGCGCCGACCCAGGCGGCGCGACCGCGCGGCGGCGGGGCGCGGAAGGCCACGATCAGGGCGAGCCCGGCGGTCAGGACCGCGCTGACCGTGGCGAGCAGGATCGGCACGCAGGCCACCGGGGTGGCGTCGCCGAGCAGCCGGGTGGGCTCGGAGAAGACCACCCAGCCGACGAACCAGAACGCCGTCGCCATCACCAGGCCGTCGAGCGCCAGCCGGACGGTGGCCGCCGCCGCGGCGGCCACGCCGGGCAGCCGGAGCAGTCCGGCGGAGAAGAGCAGCCCGCTGGTCGCCGTGCCGATCGACACGACGCCGGCCCAGCCGGTGTGCCCGTCCGGGGCGTGCCCCGCGTGCCCGGCGGTGGAGAGCGCCACGGCCACCCCGACCAGCAGGGTGACCAGCGCCACCCCGGACGCGGCGGCGAGCAGCGCGTACGCCTGCCGGTGCGGCCCGGCGCTGCGCCGGGCGCCGACGGCCGACAGCGCGGTGGCCGCCGCGGCGACCAGCCCGCACAGCACCGCGACCGCGACCATGCCCGGGGGGAACTGCACGTCCCAACTGTGCCGGATGTGCGCGCGGCGTGGGGGGCCGGGTGTGCAACCTTTGGGACACGTCGCGCACGGCAGCCGGCCGTCCCCGCGACGGTGTAACACTTGTGGGCATGCCTGAGCTGCGGTCGAAGACCTCCACGCACGGTCGGACGATGGCCGGCGCCCGGGCCCTCTGGCGGGCCACCGGGATGACCGACGACGACTTCGGCAAGCCGATCGTCGCCATCGCCAACAGCTTCACCCAGTTCGTGCCCGGTCACGTGCACCTCAAGGACATGGGCGGTCTGGTCGCCGAGGCGGTGGCGGAGGCCGGCGGGGTGGGCCGCGAGTTCAACACCATCGCCGTGGACGACGGCATCGCCATGGGCCACGGCGGCATGCTCTACTCCCTGCCCAGCCGGGAGCTGATCGCCGACGCGGTGGAGTACATGGTCAACGCGCACTGCGCCGACGCCCTGGTCTGCATCTCGAACTGCGACAAGATCACCCCGGGCATGCTGCTGGCCGCCCTGCGGCTGAACATCCCGGCCGTCTTCGTCTCCGGCGGGCCGATGGAGGCCGGCAAGACCGTGGCGATCGAGGGCGTCGTGCACTCCAAGATCGACCTGATCGACGCGATGATCGCCTCCTCCAACGAGGCCGTCACCGACGACCAGCTCGGCGAGATCGAGCGGTCGGCCTGCCCGACCTGTGGCTCCTGCTCCGGCATGTTCACCGCCAACTCGATGAACTGCCTCACCGAGGCGATCGGCCTGGCACTGCCGGGCAACGGCTCGACGCTGGCGACCCACGCCGCGCGCCGGTCGCTCTTCGTCGAGGCCGGCCGCACCGCCGTGGAGATCGCCAAGCGGTGGTACGACGGCGACGACGCCTCCGTGCTGCCCCGCGCGATCGCCAGCCGGGCCGCGTTCGAGAACGCCGTCGCGCTCGACGTGGCGATGGGCGGCTCGACCAACACGATCCTGCACCTGCTCGCCGCCGCCCGCGAGGCCGAGCTGGACTTCGGCGTCGCCGACATCGACGCCGTCTCCCGCCGGGTGCCCTGCCTGGCCAAGGTCGCCCCGAACTCCCCGAACTACCACATGGAGGACGTGCACCGGGCCGGTGGCATCCCGGCCATCCTCGGCGAACTGGACCGGGCCGGCCTGCTGCACCGGGACGTGCACGCGGTGCACTCCCCCAACCTTGAGCGCTGGCTCGCCGACTGGGACGTCCGGGGCGGTTCGCCGACGCCGGAGGCGGTCGAGCTGTTCCACGCCGCCCCGGGCGGGGTGCGCACCGTCGAGCCGTTTTCCACCACCAACCGCTGGTCGTCGCTGGACACCGACGCCGCCGGGGGCTGCGTGCGGGACCTCGCGCACGCCTACAGCGCCGACGGCGGCCTGGCGATCCTGCACGGCAACCTCGCGCCGGACGGCTGCGTGGTGAAGACCGCCGGGGTGCCCGAGGAGTGCCTGACCTTCCGCGGCCCGGCCAAGGTCTACGAGTCCCAGGACGACGCCGTCGAGGCGATCCTCAACAAGCGGATCGTCGCCGGCGACGTGGTGGTGATCCGCTACGAGGGGCCGAAGGGCGGCCCCGGCATGCAGGAGATGCTCTACCCCACCTCGTTCCTCAAGGGCCGGGGGCTGGGCCGCTCCTGCGCGCTGCTCACCGACGGCCGATTCTCCGGCGGCACCTCCGGGCTCTCCATCGGGCACGCCTCCCCGGAGGCGGCCTCCGGCGGGCTGATCGCCCTCGTCGAGTCCGGCGACGAGATCGTCATCGACATCCCGGGCCGGTCGATCGAGCTGAACGTGGCCCCCGACGTGCTGGAGGCCCGGCGCATCGCGCAGGAGAAGCGCGACAAGCCGTACACCCCGGTCGACCGGCAGCGGCCGGTGTCCGCGGCGCTGCGCGCGTACGCCTCGATGGCCACCTCGGCCAGCGACGGCGCCTACCGCCGCGTCCCGGAGTAGCCGCCGCGGCGGGCCGTCTTCGTGAGCGGGTACCCGTGCTCCCGGGACGGTGACGCCGTACGACCCTTCGCCTGGGGCGAAGGGTCGTACGACGCTGTCGAGCTGAGTCGTTGGTGACATCAGGCGGTGACGTCCGGGCCGCGCCGCGCCACCAGCCGGCGGCGAATCGTCCACGACGTCAGAAGGACAACGGTGTCGTGCACCGGGTGCGACGCATCCGGGACCGTCGCACCCGTGGCAACCGAGGGCTCAGCCGGCGAACAGCGTTCCGAGGTCCTTGTACGCCTGGTCGAAGCGGGCCATCGCCGCCGCGATGTTGGGCTCCGGCTGCGGATCACCGAGCGCCTTCTGCATCAGTTCGAGCCCGCCAACCAGGTTCTCCCCGCTCGCCACCAGCGACGGCTGCGGATCCGGGTCGCCGTGGAACTTCTCGTTCTCCAGGTCCGCCCAGCCGACCTGGCGGAGCTTCACCTCTGAACCCTCCAGCAGTTTCGCCGACGACCAGAAGCTCTCCGTCGCCAACTCCCGCAGGCGCTCCGCCTTGATCGGGTCCACGGCCTGTGCCGCCTCCCCCAGCAGCGACATGCCCCGACCCAGCCGGTTCAGATACTCGAAGCGCTTCTCCGGGTCGATCCGGTCCCACAACTCGTAGACCGGCGGGCAACTCAGACACTCGATCGGCCCGATCGGTCTCGGTTTGAACTCCGGCAGCACGATCTCATGACAGTCGAAGATCGGCCGACCGCCGAACTCACCGACCTGGAAACAGATCTTCACCGGCTGACCAACGGCACTGGCTGGTGTGGCCGGTACCAGCAGCGCCGCAGTGACGACGAGCGCCATCGCGAGCAGTATGCGACGAAAACGACTCATGTAATACCTCCCGAGAGAGACGTCGATGCCTCGTCATTGTTGCCTGTCGATGCAATGAGGCGCAGCAAGGACGTTTGTCCATCCCGTAACCGCACCCCGAGCAGGACTGTCGGATGGGCAACACTTCCTGGCTCCACTGAGGAGTGCGGCGTCGAATTGAGCCATGTCCCCCGATCTTTGCCTCGGCACCGGTGAGCGACCCGGAGCGGCGCAGTGAACCAGCCGAGTCCACCACCTTCGGACAGACGGGTCGTGCTGGTGTCGACGGCTGCCGGCGTGGTGGGCGCGGTGGCGGGCGTCATGCAGTACCTGACCAGCGCCGGCGCCTGGGCCGTGGTGGCGGTCGGGCTCGCCGGCCTCGCCGCGGCCTGCTGGGCGCTGGGGTGGCTCTGGATGCAGCGCCGCCCCGTACTCGCCACCGTGGTGGTGATGATCCTGGTGGTCCTGTCGGCGGTGACCGGCGCGGCCACCGACCGCATCGTGGGCCGGAGTACGGGTAAACCCACGACGGTCGCGGCGACCCCCAGCCCCGACGACCGACCGACCAGCGCTGTCCCGACGTCCCCCACCTCAGCGCCGACCTTCCCGGCGACACCGACCGGCCGTCCCACCGACCCGACCGACGCCCCCGCTCCGAGCAGCACCGTGAGCCCGACCTCCGACGGCGTGAAGCCTCCGAGTCGCGCCGACGAGGGAGTCACTCTCTCGATGAGCTACTCCCTCGACCTCGACTCCACGGCTACGAACTGGAACGTCCAGTACGGTTATTCGGCCGGCCAGGGCCTGGACGTGTATCTGAACCGCGGGACCCCACCGGTGCGGACCCCTGGTGACGTCGTCGTGATCGACGGGACGCCGTCCGAAAGCGCCTGCGAGACGTCCGTCACCCGACAGAACGACATCCTCAGCGAACAACTCCGGACAGACCAGTCCTTCTGTGTGCGGACGACAGAAAAACGTTGGGCGTGGTTGACCGTCAAGCGCTACGAACCAGGGAAGACGTTCACCTTCGACGTGATCGTCTGGTAGCGGCGGGCACGGGCCGCCAGTCACCACCCCGACCTCGTCGCTGCCGCTCGCACTTTCTTCCTCATCCGGAGCGTGACGACGCTGCTCACCCAGCCCTGGCCGCCTCCTGAGCGTCGTCGCCGGCCAGGCCTTCTCCGCCGGGCAGCACGACGGCCCGGGCGTACCGGATCGCGGCCGGGGTGTCGGGGAAGACCAGGCCGTCGCGGCGCAGCCGACCGGCGACGCCGAGAGTGGCCAACACCTTCAACTCGCAGCGTCGACCGAGCCCGCCTCAGTACGCGACCAGGGCGATGACCAGCGACGACACGGCGGCGGCGAGCAACACCACGCCAGTGGCGAGGCCGACCACCGCACTCACCGCGACGGCGCGGGCCCGGGCCACCGGCACCGCCGCCAGCGCCACCGCCGTCACCAGGGCGGCGACCACGTGGACCAGCGGATAGTCGATCAGCGCCGCGACCGGGAACAGGTGCAGGCCCACCACGAGGGCGACCCAGACCGGGATCAGGTCCCGTCGGCGCCGCAGGGCGAGCAGCCCGGCACCGAGCGCGGCGACGCCGAACTCGATGCCCACGACGACTCCGAAGGCACGGCTGGTGTCGGCGTCGAAGGCCGTCGGGTCGGACCAGCGCCGCCAGGTCAGGATGCCGCCGGCGACCGCGGTGAGCAACGAGAGCACCGATCCGGCGCCGAGGAACGGTGGCCACCGCCGGGGCGGCGCCTCCTGCGCCCAGCCGAACCAGCCGGACGCGAAGAAACCGAACACGACCGCCGTGGCCGACGCGTCACGAATGTGCTCCGCGATCATGGTTCTCCCTGTGGCTGGTGCGACCTCCGGCGGGTCGGCTCCCGCCCCCGGCCGGCCCTCCGCTGCTGGTAGATCCTTCCCCAGACACCGGGCCGCCCGCCCTGGGGGTGCGCCCGACGGAGATCTTGGTACGGAACGGCCCCTCCGGGGGCCGAATCTTGCCAAGATCACCGTCGTGGCACCGGCCGGGTCAGCCGGCGATGTCGTTGACGCAGCGTAGGACGGGGCGGGTGGTCAGGGCCGCCGGGTCCAGCGGGGCGTCCGCGCGCACCGTGAACGTGGCCGTCTCCCCCGGCAGGAGGGTGACCAGCGCCTCGTCGGCCTCGGCCGCCGGGCCGAGCCGGTCCGGGAAGAGCGTCAGGTCCCGCAGGACCGTGCGGGCGGTGACCCGGACCCGCTGGCCGCCGTCGACCGACTCGACCGCCGCGTCGTACCGGGCCGCCGGCCAGTCGGCGTCGCGGTCCTCGGCGAAGAACCAGAGCGCCCGCTCGGCCGTCCCGCCCGCCTCGGCCACCAGCAGCTCGCGCCGGGCCTCGTCCGGCCGCGCCAGCTCCGCCGGCAGCGCCAGCTCGATCCTGGCGTACGCACCGACGTCCAGCTCCAGCGTGGTCTTCGCCCGGGGCTCGCCGGTCAGGGTCAGCCGGGTCACCGATGCCGTCGCCCGCCACGGGGTCGACCCGTCGTTGACCGCGACCAGGGCCAGGCCGCCGTCGCGGGGCTGGACGGTCAGCAGCCGGTCGGCGTACGCCCGTCGCAGCGCGTACCACAGGGGCTTGCGGCGGCCGTCGCCGTCGACGGCCGACCACGAGGTCACCGGCCAGCAGTCGTTGAGCTGCCAGACGATGGTGCCGGCGCAGACGTCCCGGTGGGAGCGGAAGTGCTCGACGGCGAGCTGGATCGCGCGCGCCTGGTTGAGCTGGGTCAGCCAGTGCCAGTCGTCGAAGTCCGCCGGTGCCGGCAGGTGCGCGTCGAGCCCCCGCCGGAGCTTGGCGTCGCCGTCGATCGCCTTCTGGTGGTGCGCCATGCCCGGCGAGTCGGGTGCGAGGGGCTCGTCGGACAGCGCCCGGCGCAGCGTCGCGTACGCGGGCGGGGCCTGGTAGCCGAACTCGGCGACGAAGCGCGGCACGTACTCGCGGTACTTCGTGTAGTCGTCGGTGTTCCAGACGTCCCAGATGTGCGTGGTGCCGTGCGCCGGGTCGTTGGGGTGGATCTCCTCGCGGCCCGACCACGGGCTGCCCGGCCAGTACGGCCGCGTCGGGTCCAGCTCGCCGACGATCCGGGGCAGCAGCTCCAGGTAGTAGCCGCGTCCCCAGGTGCGCCCCGCGAGGGGCTCCTGCCAGTCCCAGTCGTGCCAGCCCCAGATGTTCTCGTTGTTGCCGGTCCAGAGCACCAGCGACGGGTGCGGGGCGAGCCGGACCACCTGCTCGGTGGCCTCGGCGGCCACCTCGGCGCGCAGCGGCTCCTCCTCGGGGTAGGCGGCGCAGGCGAAGAGGAAGTCCTGCTGCACGAGCAGGCCCAGCTCGTCGGCGAGGTCGTAGAAGTCGTCCGACTCGTACCGGCCGCCGCCCCAGACGCGCAGCAGGTTGACGTTCGCGTCGGCGGCCTGCCGGAACCGGTGCGCCAACCGGTCCCGGGTGATCCGGGTGGGGAAGACGTCGTCGGGGATCCAGTTCATCCCCCGGACGAAGACCGCGGTGTCGTTGACGTGCAGGGCGAACGGGGTGCCGTGCGCGTCGGGGGTGGTGTCGAGGCGTACCGAGCGGAACCCGATCCGCTGCGACCAGGTGTCGAGCGGGTGGTCGTCGGCGTCGTGCAGGGTCACCTCCAGCGGGTGCAGCGGCTGGTCGCCGTACCCCCTGGGCCACCAGAGCGCCGGGTCGCGGACGGTGAGGGTCAGCACGGCCGTGCGCTCCCCCGCCGGGATCGTCGCCTCGGCCGCCGCGCCGGCGACGGTCGCCCGCACGGTGAGCGACGCGGCGCCGGCCCGTTCGACCTCGACGTGCAGCTCCACCCGGCCGTCGCCGGCCTCGACGGTCACCAGGGGACGCACGACGGCCAGCCGCGCCGTGGACCAGGCGTGCAGCCCGATCTCCTGCCAGATGCCGGCGGTGACCAGGGTCGGCCCCCAGTCCCAGCCGAAGTTGCAGGCCATCTTGCGGATGAACGGGAAGGGCTCCGGGTAGGCGTTCGGCCGGTCCCCGAGCCGGTCCCGCTGCGCCTCGGCGTAGCGGTAGGCGGAGTCGAAGCGTACGGCCAGGGTGTTGGACCCGGCGACCAGCAGCGACCGGACGTCGAAGCGGTGACCACGGTGCATGTTCTCGGCGCGGCCGGCCTCGGTGCCGTTGAGGGTGAGCGTGGCGACGGTGTCGAGGCCGGCGCAGACGAGGTCGACCCGCTCGTCGCCGCCCGGCCGATGGGTGAAGGTGGTCTCGTAGACCCAGTCGGTGCGGCCGATCCAGGCGAGCCCCTTCTCGTTGTCGTCCAGGTACGGGTCGGGGATCAGGCCGGCGGCCAGCAGGTCGGTGTGCACGCAGCCGGGAACGGTGGCCGGCACGGCGCGGCCCGCGATCGCGGCCGGCACCTGCGGCCCCTCCACCGCCCGCAGGGTCCAGCCCTCGTGCAACGCTTGCCGGGTCACGACTTCACCGCGCCTTCCATGATTCCTCGGACGATCTGACGGCCGCCGATGAAGAGCATCACCAGCAGCGGGAGGGTGGCGACCAGGGCGCCGGCCAGCACCCGCCGGTACAGCACGTAGTTGCCGCTGGCGAGGTCGGAGAGGGCGACCATCGAGGTCGGGTAGTCGGTGCCGCCGAGGGTGATCAGCGGCCACTGGAACTCGTTCCAGGTGGCGACGAAGGTCAGCAGGCCGAGCACCGCCATGGCGGGCCGGACCGCCGGCACCACCACGCTCCAGAAGATCCGCATGGTGCTCGCGCCGTCCATCCGCGCGGCCTCGACCAGCTCGTCGGGGACCGCGTCGAGGATGAACTGCCGCATGTAGAAGACGCCGAACGCAGTGACCAGGCCGGGCACGATCACCGCGAGGAGGGTGCCGTTCCAGCCGCCCTCGCCGGGCATCCGGCCCATCAGGATGTAGAGGGCGACGACGCCGAGCTGGTTCGGCACCGTCATGGTCAGGACGACCATGACCATCAGCGCGTTGCGCCCCTTGAACCGCAGCTTGGCGAAGGCGAAGCCGGCCAGCGCGCAGAAGAAGAGCACCGACGCCGTCACCACCGACGACACGATCACGCTGTTGCCGAGCGACTGGAGGAAGAACACGTCCTGCATGGAGAAGACCTCCCGCAGGTTGGTGACGAGCTGACCGCCGGGCAGCACCTGCGGCGGGATCTGCGCCAGCGCCTCGTCGGTGTTCGTGGCGATGACGAACATCCAGTAGAGCGGGAACGCCGAGAACGCGATCACGACGCTCAGGAACAGGTAGGTCCAGACGGTGCCGGGCATGTGCTGCGGCGCCCGGCCCATAAGCGCCCCCCGCCGGGGATTCGAGGCGCTCACCTGTGCCACCTTTCGTTCGCGACTGCGGGGCTCGCAAGCTCACTCCTCGCGCTCACCGCTTACCACCTCCCAGGCGGTTGGTGATGACGGCGTTGATCGCCGCGACGAGCAGGATGACCAGGAAGAGCGCCCAGGACATGGCGGCGGCGTAGCCGAGGTTGAGGTCCCGCCAGCCGACCTTGTAGATGAGCTGCGCGACGGTCTGCCACTGCCCGTCGTCGCCGCCGAGGCCCAGGGCCGGGTTGGCGTCGAAGAGCATCGGCTCGGTGAACAGTTGCAGGCCGCCGATGGTGGAGAGCACGACGGTGAAGATGACCACGGGCCGGATCATCGGCACGGTGATCCGCCACAGTTGGCGCCACGGCCCGGCCCCGTCGACGGCGGCGGCCTCGTAGACGTCGCGCGGGATGGACTGCATGGCGGCCAGGTAGAGCAGCGCGTTGTAGCCGATCCACTTCCAGTTGACCATGGTGGCGATGGCGATCCACGAGGACCACTTCGCGGACCGCCAGTCGATCGGCTCGGTCTCGCCGATGCCGAGCAGCGACAGCGCCCAGTTGGCGATGCCGGTGTCCCGGGCGAAGACCACGGAGAAGATCAGCGTGGAGGCCGTCACCGGGGTGATGTACGGCAGCAGGACCCCGACCCGGAACCAGGTCTGGGCCCGCAGCTTCCGGTTCAGCAGCGACGCGACGATCAGCGCCAGCAGCAGCTGCGGCACGGTGGAGAGCAGGAAGATGCCGAAGGTGTTGGCGAGCGCGTTGAAGAAGTCGTCGTCGGTGAAGAGGCGGCGGAAGTTCTCCAGCCCCGCCCAGCCGGTGAGCGTCGGGTCGTCGAGCCGCCAGTGGCGCAGGGCGACGACGCCGTTGAAGACGATCGGGAAGAGCCCGAAGACGGCGAAGAGCAGGAAGAACGGGGCGATCAGCAGGTACGGCACGTAGCGCACGTCGAAGCGGTACAACCGGGTACGCCAGCCGCCCGGCTCTGGTCGGCGGCCCCGGCGTTCGGCCGTCGCACCGGGCTCCTGGCCGGGCCGGGGCGCCGTGGGGGCGGCGCGGGTGGTGGACATCGGGGCACCTCCAGGCACCGAAGTAAGGGCCGGTCGGGGCGCGGCACGGGCCCGCCCCGACCGGCGCGCGGTCAGGACCTGGCGGCCTTCTCGGCTTCCTTGACCGCCTCGGTCCACGCCTGGTCGGGCTTGCCCTTCAGGTTTCCGGTGGCCAGCCGGTTGAGGACGTTCTCCACCGCCACCCGGGTCGGGCCGTTGCGCTTGCCGAGGTACTGCGGGGTCAGGCTCTCCGCGGTCTTGGAGAAGATCTGACCCACCGGGGCGTTGTTGAAGAAGGGGTTGGTGAAGTCTTTGATCGCCGGGTCCTGGTAGAGCGCCGGCTGGGAGGGCAGGTTGCCGACCTTCTTGAAGATCTCGATCTGCTGCTCGGGCTGGATCAGCCACTCGACGAACTTGTACGCCTCGTCGACGTTCCTGCCCTGCTTGGGGATGGTCAGGAACGAGCCGCCCCAGTTGCCGCCCCCGCCGGGGATCGCGGCCACGTCCCACTTGCCGCTGGTGCCGGGGGCGGTGTTCTTGATGTGCCCCTGCATCCAGGCCGGGCAGGCGAGCACGGCGAAGTTGCCCTTGACGAAGCCGCTGTTCCACTCGGGCGAGAACGCGGTGAGGTTGGCCGAGAGGTCCGCGGCGATGGTCCGGGCCGCCACGTCGAAGGCGACCTTGGGGCCGCCGTCCATCTTGAGCGCCTCGCTCTCGTCGTAGAAGCCGACCGGCTGCTGCCCGAGGACGGGGTTGAAGATGTTGGTGCCGGCGTCGATGAACTTCTTGCCGCTCTTGGCCGTGTACTGCTGGCCGACCTCGATGAACCTGTCCCAGGTGGGCCAGAGCGCGGAGACCTGGTCGCGCCCGGTGGGCAGGCCGGCGGCCTTGAACAGGTCGGTGCGGTAGCACATGGCCAGGCCGCCGACGTCGGTGCCGAGGCCGATCTGGGTCTTGCCGTCGGGCGTCAGGGTCTGCTTCCACTTCCACGGCAGGTACTTCTGCTCGTACGTGCCGGCGCCCTTGTCGAGCAGGTTGACGAACTTGTCGGCCTGGCTGCGGAACTGGACGACGAAGCCCTCGTCGACGGCGGCGATGTCCGGCGCGCCGGAGCCGGCGACGAGCTTCTTCTGGAGATCCTCGTGCTGGGCGTTGTACTCGCCGGTGTTCAGGCTGATCTTGACGTTCGGATTGGCGTCCTCGTACTTCGCCTTGAGCTCGTCGAGCCCGAAGTCGCCCCAGAAGTTGATCTTCAGGGTGACCTGGCCACCTGCCTGGGAGTCGCCGTCACCTCCGCTGTTGCCACTGCACGCCGCGACCATGACCAGGCTGACCGCGCCGACGGCGGCCGCCCTGGCCCAGTGCGTCAAGGACCGTCTCATGTCATCCTCCGCGCCAGATGGGAACGCTCCCGACATCGAGAGTCGTTGACTGAACCGGATAAGTTCCGCCACCGTACGGGGCAGTTTCGGCGCTGTCAACGGGCAGTCACGATCGGTGTCTCACGGTAATCTGCACCGGTCGTGGGAGCGCGATCATGGGAGGTGGAGGCATTCCTGCGAGACAGCGGAACGCAGGCTGGCGGTGCGGCAAGGGACCGAGCCGAACCACACCAGATCACTTAACCGGGAAAGCCGGCGACCGGCCCGACGCCGCGCACCGGTCGCGCCGGCCTTCCCCGCGCCGGGTGCAGTAGCGTGGACCGCCGCCGGTCGCCCCGGCCTCGTGGTGACACCCGCCCGGGCGGGAGAGTTGGAGGAGTACGCCGGTGAAGCGACCCACGATCGCCGACGTCGCCCGCCGCGCCGGGGTGTCCAAGGGGGCGGTCTCCTATGCGCTGAACGGCCAGCCCGGGGTCTCCGAGGCCACCCGGCAGCGGATCCTCGCCATCGCCGCCGAGATCGGCTTCAACCCGAGCCGCGCCGCCCGCTCCCTCTCCGGGGCCACCGCCGACGCGGTCGGCCTCACCCTCTGCCGCCCCGCCCGCACGCTCGGCATCGAGCCGTTCTTCATGGAGCTGATCAGCGGCGTCGAGGCCGAACTCTCCGCCCGGTCGTACGCGCTCACCCTCCAGGTCGTGGCCGACCAGGAGGCGGAGGTCGCCGTCTACCGCCGGTGGTGGGGTGAGCGCCGCGTCGACGGCGTCCTCGTCTGCGACCTGCGCGCCGACGACCGCCGGGTGCCGGTGCTGGAGGAGCTGGGCCTGCCCGCGGTGGTGATCGGCGGCCCGGGCGGCACCGGCGGGCTGGCCAGCGTCTGGTCCGACGACGCGGCGGCGCTGGTCGAGACCGTGGAGTACCTGGTCGCCCTCGGCCACCGCCGGATCGCCCGCGTCGGCGGCCTGCCCGCCCTGCTGCACACCGAGATCCGCACCGAGGCGTTCACCCAGGTGTGCCGCCGGCTCGGCCTGGCCGACGCGGTCACCGTGCCGTCGGACTACACCGGCGAGGAGGGGGCGCGCGCCACCCGGCGGCTGCTCAGCTCGGCCGGCCGCCCCACCGCCGTGATCTACGACAACGACGTGATGGCGATAGCGGGGCTGTCGGTGGCCCAGGAGATGGGCCTCGCCGTGCCGGGCGAGGTGTCCATCGTGGCCTGGGACGACTCGCCGCTCTGCCAGCTGGTGCACCCGCCGCTGACCGCGCTCGGCCGGGACATCCCGGCGTACGGCGCGCACGCCGCCCGGGAACTGCTGGCGGTGATCGGCGGCGCGCCGGCCCGGCAGGTGCAGGACGGGACCGCCCACCTCACGCCTCGGGGCAGCACGGCCCCGCCGCGCGCGAGCTGAGCCGGACCGCGCCGACCCGGGCGCCCCGCCCGTCGGCCTCCCGGCCGGGGCGACGGCGTGAGCCGTAGGCGCCGTCCACCTTAACCGGTTAACTGACCACTCCGAGGTGCGCCGTAGCGGCCGGAGCCGCCATCCGTCCGGCTCCGCACGTCCGGGGCCGGCGGGCCTCTGTCCGATCAGTGTGAACGTCTGGTGTCGTGACGTTGATGGTGGTAACTTTCTCGCCACTTGCAAGACCTTGCAGAAACATTCGTCATCCTGTGACGTGATCCGTCACGTCACTGTCCGGTCCGGACAATCCCCCACAGTCGACGGCTGTCACGCAAGGCACCCCGTCCCCCTCGGCCCTCGCCGACTACCACCCCCGAGGAGCTCCGATGCATCCCAGCACCGGACGACGACGACGGACGATCGCGGCCGCGCTGGCCGCCGGGATCGCCGTCGGGCTGGCCCCGCTCAGCACCGCCTCCGCCGCGAACTCCGTGACCGTCTACTACCGACCCGCCGCCACCTGGACCGGCCAGGTCAACGTCCACTACGCGCCGGACGGCGGCGCGTGGACGGCCGTGCCCGGGGTGGCGATGGAGGCGGCGTGCGCCGGCTGGCGCAAACGCACCATCGACGCCGGTACCGCCACCGGCCTCCAGGTGGTGTTCAACCACAACGGCGCCACCTGGGACAACAACCGGGGCGCGAACTACCGCACCGGCACCGGGACGGTGACCGTCGCGGACGGCGTGGTCGGCACGGGCGACCCCTGCGCCGGCACCCCCTCGCCCACGCCCACCCCGTCGAACCCGCCGGCCGGCCGGACGGCCGACGTCTGGTACCACGTCGGGACCAGGGGCTGGGCCGCCGCGAACATCCACTACCAGCCCGCGGGCGGGGCCTGGACCACCATCCCCGGCGCGCCGATGCAGGCCGGCTGCGCCGGATGGGCCCGCCGGGTGGTCGACCTCGGCACCGCCGCCACGCTCCGGGCGGCGTTCAACAACGGCGCCGGCGCCTGGGACAACAACAACGGCGCGGACTACACCCTGGGCGCCGGGGTGAGCACCGTCAAGGCGGGGGTGGTGACCGCCGGCGCGGCCGCACCGTGCCCGCCCGACACGCCGGACACCACCGCGCCGTCCACCCCCACCGGGCTGGGCGCGACCGCGAACGGGGTGCGCGTCGCGGCCTCCTGGGCCGCGGCCACCGACGACCGCGGGGTCACCGGCTACCGGCTCACCCGCACCGGCGGGTCGCAGGGCACCGTCACGGTGACCACCGCCGGCACCGGCCACGTCGACGACGCGCTGAGCCCACAGACCCGCTACGAGTACACCGTCCGGGCGTACGACGCGGCCGGCAACACCTCCCCGGCCAGTGCCCCCGTGGCGGTCACCACCGGCACCAGCACGCCCCCGCCCGCGGCCGGCACCCCGCTCGGCGGCGACCCCCGCGAGGACAGCATCTACTTCGTGATGACCGCCCGGTTCGCCGACGGCGACGCCACCAACAACCGGGGCGGCAGCCAGCACGTCAAGTCGGGCAACGCGGCCAACGACGACCCGATGTTCCGCGGCGACTTCAAGGGCCTGATCGACAAGCTCGACTACGTCAAGGGGCTCGGCTTCTCCGCCCTCTGGATCACCCCGGTCGTGCTGAACCGGTCCGACTACGACTTCCACGGCTACCACGGCTGGGACTTCCAGCGGGTCGACCCGCGGCTGGAGAGCCCCGGCGCGAGCTACCAGGACCTGATCAACGCCGCGCACGCCAAGGGGATCAAGGTCTTCCAGGACGTGGTCTACAACCACAGCTCCCGCTGGGGCGCCAAGGGCCTGTTCACCCCCACGGTGTACGGCGCCCGCGACGAGCAGTGGAAGTGGATGTACAGCAAGCAGGAGCCGGGCCGCTCGTACGACCCCATGGTCGAGCACCCCGGCACCGACCCGGAGCTGACCCCGGCGCAGAATGCCCTCGCCAAGGGACGGCCCTACAACGGCGACGTCTGGTCGACCACCGCGCCGACCGGCAACCAGTGCCCGCGTTGGGGTGCCCCGGCCGGCACCAGCCCCGAGGGCTTCCGCCTCTACGAGTGCCAGTGGCCGACCCCGACCAGCAAGCTCTTCCCGGCCGACCTGTACCACCAGTGCTGGATCGGCAACTGGGAGGGCGAGGACTCACGTAGCTGCTGGCTGCACGAGGACCTGGCCGACTTCAACACCGAGAACGCCACCGTGCAGAAGTACCTGATCGACACGTACAACAAGTTCATCGACATGGGGGTCGACGGCTTCCGCATCGACACCGCCGTGCACATCCCCCGCGTCACCTGGAACCGGCGCTTCCTGCCGGCGATCCAGCAGCACGCGCTGGCCAGGCACGGTGAGAAGGGCCGGGACTTCTACGTCTTCGGTGAGGTCGCCGCGTTCGTCAACGACAAGTGGAACCGGGGCTCGGTGAACCACTCGGCGCAGTTCTTCACCTGGAAGGAGCGCAAGGAGTACAGCCCCGACGACGTGCGCGCCGCCATCGAGCAGTACGACCACGAGCAGCTACTCGGCCCGAACGGGCAGCCGACCAGCGACAACGCGTTCCTGCGCGGGAACACCTACCACGCGCCGGACCACTCGAAGTTCTCCGGCATGAACGTCATCGACATGCGCATGCACATGAACTTCGGCGACGCGAACAACGCCTTCGGCAACGGCAAGGACTCCGACGACAGCTACAACGACGCGACCTACAACGTCGTGTACGTCGACAGCCACGACTACGGCCCGAACAAGTCGAACACCCGCTACACCGGGGGCACCGGCGCCTGGGCGGAGAACATGAGCCTCATGTGGACGTTCCGGGGTATCCCGACGCTCTACTACGGCTCGGAGATCGAGTTCCAGAAGGGCGCGAAGATCGACTGCGGGCCGACCTGCCCGCTGGCCACCACCGGGCGCGCCTACTACGGCGGTCACCTGGCGGGCACGGTCACCGCGGCGGGCTTCGGCCGGGTCGCCTCGGCCACCGGCCCCGTGGCCAGCACGCTGGACAAGCCGCTGGTCAAGCACGTGCAGCGGCTCAACCTGATCCGCCGGGCAGTGCCGGCCCTGCAGAAGGGGCAGTACTCGACCGAGGGGATCAGCGGCAACTCCATGGCGTACAAGCGGCGCTTCACCGCCGGCGGCGTGGACAGCTTCGCGCTGGTCACGGTCTCCGGGAGCGCGACGTTCACCGGCGTGCCCAACGGCCGCTACACCGACGCGGTCACCGGCGACGTCCGGACGGTCACCAACGGGACCCTGACGGCGACGGTCAGCGGACAGGGCAACCTGCGGGTGTACGTGCTGGACCTGCCGGGCAACCCGGCGCCGGGCAAGGTCGGCGACACCGGCCCCTACCTGCGGTGACGCCGGTGTCGAAGGCGGCCGGACCGGCCGCCTCCGACACCACCGGCGGGGCCGCCCCCCCCCCGGGGGGGGGGGCCCGCCCCCCCCCGCCCCCCGCCACCGGGGGTTAGATAGGGAGGGGGGGGGGGTGGGGGAGAGTGTGTTT
>NZ_JBEYEU010000004.1:0-402927 GCF_040634035.1 Micromonospora sp. NPDC007220
GGGGCGGGGGGGGCCCCCCCCGCCCGCGCGCCTGCCTAGTCCACCGTCGTCAGCCGGCGGCGCTGACGGTGAACGCGGCGGTGTTGTCGGCCGGGTCGACGTCGACCAGTTCGTTGTTCCAGCCGAACATCGCGGACAGCCGCAACGAGCCCGCGCCCAGGTCGCCCGGGGTGACCTCGGCGGGCGCGCGGAGCAGCAGCGAGACCGAGCGCTCCTCACCCGGCATGAACCGCCCGCCCGGCACCGAGCAGGTGCCGGTGCAGACGTCCACCGGCTCGATGCCGGCGACGTGCACCCCGGCCGGCAGCGTCGGGTCCAGCGAGTACCCGTCGTGCGCGGCGTCGCCCGCGACCCGCACGGTCACCGGCAGCCGGCCCAGCCAGCTTCCGTCCCCCTGTCTGGCGAGGACGGCCGCCGGCCCGACCGTCAGCGACGCGTCGGTTCGCGTGTCCCAGACGTACGACCGTGGGTGGCGCAGCGAGCCGGAGGTGGAACGGAACAGGGTGTCGAACGCCCGGCTGTCGTTGGCCGGGTTCGCGTCCCCGGTCTCGACCGTCACCCGGCCGCCGGGGGTGGACATGGCGTGGGCCTGCGGAGTGGTCAGCACCTGGAATTCGATCGTGAACCGACGCCGCTCACCCGGTTGCAGGGCGTCACCCGGGACCGCGCAGTAGACGTTCCGCAGCGGCTGCTCGCGACCGTACGCGCAGGGTGCCGACGGGGTCATGCCCGTGTTGGAACCCGGCACCGGCTCGGTCACGGTCAGGTTGAGGTACGCCGGCTGCTCCCCTCGGTAGTCGACGGTCACCGGCAGGCTGCCGACGTACCCCCGGTCGGTCGGGTTGAGCACCAGCCGGCCGACGGACACCGACGTGTCGGCCGGAGCGGCGGCCTGCGCGGCGGGCGCCGCCATGCCGAGCAGGGCGAGCCCCGCGCCCAGGACGCCGGCAGCGAGCCGACGGGCGATGGTACGTGCCATTGTGCGTGTCCTCCAGATCCCCGTGGTTCCGCCCGCAGCCTTCGCGCCGGCGGGCGGTGTTACGGGTAGGACACCCCTCATCGCCGGGAGCGGTTGCGACCGATGAACATGAACCGGTGTCGCTCACCCGACAGCGCTGCGCCCGGGACGGCGCGGACCGAGCGACCGGTCGGCGTCGACGGCGGCTGTGGTTGACTGGTGGCGGTGCTCGGGAAGGGGGCGGTCGTGCAGGTGCCGGGAGTGCTCGGTGAGCCGATCCGGTTCGTGCTGAACTGGGGCCGCCGCTACTCGCTCTGGGTCTTCAACTTCGGCCTGGCCTGCTGCGCGATCGAGTTCATCGCCACCAGCATGGGCCGGCACGACTTCATGCGCCTCGGCGTGATCCCGTTCGCGCACGGGCCCCGGCAGGCCGACCTCATGGTCGTCTCCGGGACGGTCACCGACAAGATGGCCCCCGCCATCAAGCGGCTCTACGACCAGATGCCCGAGCCGAAGTACGTCATCTCGTTCGGCGCGTGCTCCAACTGCGGCGGCCCCTACTGGGATTCGTACTCGGTGACCAAGGGCGTCGACCAGCTCATCCCCGTCGACGTCTACGTGCCCGGCTGCCCGCCCCGGCCCGAGGCGCTGCTGCACGGCATCCTGCGCCTCCAGGAGAAGATCGCCGCCGAGCAGTCCGGGATCGGCGGCGTGCCCCGGCCGGACGCGCTCGCCCCGCCGGTCGACGCCCCGCCCGCCGACGCCGGCTCGACCGGGGTGCTCCCACGCTCGGCGGAGTCGCTGACCGCCCCGCCGGTCCGCCCGCCCACCCCCTGAGCCGTACCGTCCGGTCGGACGAGGGCCCCGGCTGGCCGGCGGGGGCTAGCCTGCGCACCATGAACCACTCCGCCGACCAGCGTTCCGCCCACATCGTCGACGTGCTCACCGAGGAGTTCGGCGCGTCGATGGCTCTCGACCCGGCAGCCTTCCGGCGCAAGTTCCGCAAGATGGCCGCGTCCCCGTTCGCCTTCTACCGGGGCAGCGCCTCGCTCTTCTATGCCGACCAGGTCGGCGACTTCGCCGACGAGCGGTTCCTCGACGACCGGACCAGCCGGGTGTGGATCCACGGCGACCTGCACGCGGAGAACTTCGGCACGTACATGAACGCGTCCGGGCAGCTCGTGTTCAACGTCAACGACTTCGACGAGGCGTACGTGGGGCCGTTCAGCTGGGACCTGAAGCGGCTGGCGGCCAGCGTGGCGCTGATCGGCTACGCCAAGGCGCTCTCCGATCGGGCGATCAGCGACCTGGTCACCGGCTTCGCGCGGTCGTACCTGACCGAGCTGCGCGCCATCGCCGAGGGGGGCGACGACGCGATCGGCTCGATCACCCTGGACAACGCCGACGGGGTGCTCCGCCGGGTGCTCCAGCAGGCGCGGCTCAACACCCGGGTCGACCTGCTCGCCACGCAGACCACCATCGACAACTACGAGCGCCGGTTCTCGCTGGGCGACGGCGTCTTCGAGATCGACGCCGAGACCCGGGAGCGGGTCTGCGCCGCGTTCGAGGACTACCTCGGCACGCTGCCCGCCTCCTCCGCCCAGCTCCGTCCCGTGGCCACCCAGATCAAGGACGTGGTGCTGCGCAAGGGGGTGGGCATCGGCTCGGCCGGGCTGCCGTCGTACAACCTGCTGCTGGAGGGGCACACCCAGGCGCTGGAGAACGACGTCGTCATCTACATGAAGCAGGCCCAGGTGCCGGCGGTGGCCCGGCACATCGCCGACGAGGCGGTCGCGGGCTACTTCCAGCACCAGGGGCACCGCACCGCCGAGTCGCAGCGGGCACTTCAGGCGCACGCCGACCCGTGGCTGGGCTTCACCGAGCTGGACGGGGCCGGGCAGCTCGTCGCCGAGGTGTCCCCGTACGCGGCCGACCTCGACTGGGCGGACGTGAACGAGCCGGAGGACCTGGCCGGCGTGCTGACCGACCTGGGCCGGGCGGTCGCGCGGATGCACTCGGTGGCCGACGACGAATCCAGTCACGACCTGGTCGACTACTCCACGGAGGAGGCGATCGTGGCGGCGGTGGACGCCGACGAGGCGGGCTTCGTGACGCACCTGGTCGACTTCGCCCACGCGTACGGCGTCCGCGCCCGGCAGGACCACCAGCTCTTCGTCGACCTGTTCCGCAACGGCCGGCTGCCCGGCCTCTGAGCGGCGTCAGGAACCGAACTCCAGCACCACCTTGATGTCGTCCGGCTCGGAGGTGTACGCCCCGGTGTACGCCTCCACCGGCACCCGGCGGGTGATCAGCGCGTCGAGCCACGACCGGTCGGCGCGGGCCAGCGCCGCGGCGGCGAGGTCCCAGTGCCGGCGGTTGGCGTTCACCGAGCCGAACACCACGTTGTTCTCCAGCACGAGCGCGCGGTTGAGCGCCCCAGCGTCGAGGTCGATGGTCCGCCCGCCGCTGGAGACGCCGGTCAGGCAGACGATGCCGGTCGGCGCGGCCTTGTACATCACGTCGAGGACGACGACCGGCGCCCCGGTGCACTCCAGCACCACGTCCGGCTCGAAGTCCAGCTCGCTGACGGGCACGGTGTGGTAGGTCGCCCCGAGCGCCCGGACCAGATCCGGCTTCGGCCCGGTGGTGTTGCGGTCCAGCACGTGCACGGCGAGCCCGCGCTGCGTGGCGAGCAGCGCGGCCAGCAGGCCGATCGGCCCGGCCCCGGTGACCAGTACGGTCTGCGGCTGCCACTCGGCGCGGGCACCGATGCGCTCGATGTGCTCCCACGCCTTCGCCACCACGCTGGTCGGCTCCAGCAGCATGCCGACCGAGGCGAGGGCCCGATCCAGCCCCACGGCGAACCGGGGTTGCAGCCGCCAGCGGTCCCGGGCGAAGCCGGGCAGGGCCTTGATGCCGTGCTCGGTGAACCGACCGTTGCGGCACATGTCCCACTCGCCGACCGCGCAGTTCGGGCAGGGCACCGGGTCGGGGTGCCGGACGACGCCCGCCACCAGGTCGCCGGGTTGCAGCGTGCCCGACGGGTCCTCCAGCACCCGGCCCAGCGACTCGTGCCCCAGCACAAGCCGGTCCGCGCCGGGCGGCGCCTCGCCGTAGTCGCCGGCGATGATCTCGTGGTCGGTGCCGCAGATCCCCACCGCCAGTGCCTCGACCAGGATCGCGCCCTCCTCGGGCGGCGGCTCCGGATGATCGTCGACCAGCCGCAGCGAGTCGGCGACACCCGGGTTGACAGTCACAGCGCGCACGCCCTCATCCTTCCCCGCCCCCCGCCCGCCCGCCGCCAAAGCCCGACATCCACCCCGCATCCCGCACTCCCGCGCCCCGCACTTCGCGCCCGCACCCCGCACCCGCGCCCGCCCCCGCGCCCCGCATCCCGCACGTCCGTGCCCTGCGCCCCGCGCCCCGCGCCCCGCGCCCCGCGCCCGCTCGATCATGCAGTTGTGGTGGGGGATGAGGGTCGCTTTCCCTGCCGAACCGGGCACCACAACTGCATGATCGTCTCGGCGGAGGGGCGGCGGAGGGGCTGAGGAGGGGTGGGGGATCGGGGGCGGGGTGGGCGCGGGGCGTGGGGCGTTCGGTTGGGTGGGGGGTGCGGGGGAGGACCTAGGATCAGCGGCATGACTCCGGAAGAGGTCGGCCAGCGGATGGTGGCGCTGCTCGCGCCCGCCGAGGTGACCCCGTCGGTCTCCGGCGGCCAGGCGCACGCCCGCGCCACCGTCGACGTACCGCCGGCGAACTGGCCGGACGCGCTCCGCGCGGCCCGCGACGACGCCGAGCTGGCCTGCGACTACTTCGACTGGCTCTCCGCCGTCGACGAGCTCGCCGGCGGCTTCGACGTGGTGGCGCACCTCTGGTCCACCACCCGCCGGCACGGGATCCTGCTGCGTACCCGGGTGCCCCGGGACGCCCCGGCGGTCGCCTCGGTCGTCGACGTCTACCCGGGCGCCGCATGGCACGAGCGGGAGACGCACGAGATGTTCGGCATCGAGTTTCCCGGTCACGCCGGGCTGGCGCCGCTGCTGCTGCCGCCCGAGTTCGAGGGGCATCCGCTGCGCAAGGAGTTCGTGCTCGCCTCCCGGGTGGCGAAGCCCTGGCCGGGCGCGAAGGAACCGGGCGAGTCCGAGGCCGGCGGCGGGCGTCGCCCGATCCGCCCGCCGGGCGTGCCCGCGCCGGGGGAGTGGGGAACGACACCGACACCTGCCGGCGCGGGCGGGGTCGGCGAGGGGCCGCGCGGCGGCACCCCGGCCCGCCCGGCCCGGGAGCGGCCCGCCCGACCGGCCCCGGGGGCCCGTCCACCCCGTACCGCCCGGCCCGCCGCCACCGCCGACGGCCCGGCACCTGCCGACGGCCCGGCACCCGCCGGCCCGGCGGTCACCGGTCCCGCCGACCCGGGGGCCGACGCCGGACCGCCGCCCGGCGCGCCCGGCGGCCGGACCGCCCGCTCCGGCCCGACGGCGGATCGGCCCGCGCCCGAGGGCCCGGCAGCGTCGGAGCGTTCCGGCGACGACGGAGGTACGCCCTGATGCCACTGTGGTTGGAGCTGGTCATCCGGGTGGGGGGCGTGCTCGTCGCCTTCCTCACCCTGCCGTTGCTGGTCGGGCAGGCCGAGCACAAGGTGATGGCGCACATGCAGGGCCGGCTCGGCCCGATGTACGCGGGCGGCTTCCACGGCTGGGCCCAGCTGGTCGCCGACGGCGTGAAGTTCGTGCAGAAGGAGGACGTCACGCCCCGGGAGGCGGACCGGGCGGTCTTCCGGCTCGCCCCGGCGGTCGCCCTCGTGCCCTACCTGCTGGTCCTGCTGGTGATCCCGCTCGGCCCGGACGACCTGGTCGGGCAGCCGCTGGACATCGGCCTGTTCTTCGTGCTGGCCGTGGTGGGCGTGGGCGTCGTGGCGGTGCTGATGTCGGCGTGGGCGTCGGCAAACAAGTACAGCCTCCTCGGCGGCCTGCGCGGCGCGGCCCAGCTGCTCGGCTACGAGCTGCCGCTGGTGCTGGCCGCCGCGTCGGTGGCCATGGCGGCCGGCACGCTCAGCCTCTCCGGCATCGTCGAGGCGTGGCAGCCGTGGTGGCTGCTCTGGCAGGCCCCCGCCATGGTCGTCTTCTTCCTCGCCGGGCTCGCCGAGATCCGCCGCCCGCCGTTCGACATGCCGGTCGCCGACTCGGAGCTGGTCTTCGGCTACATGACGGAGTACACGGGCCTGCGGTTCGCGTTCTTCCTGCTCGCCGAGTACGTCGGCATCGTGGTGATCGCCGCCCTCACCACCGTGCTCTTCCTCGGGGGTTGGCAGGGCCCGTTCGCCGACGCGCAGCTCGGCTGGCTGTGGACCCTGCTGAAGGTCTTCGCCGTCTCGTTCCTGATCATCTGGATCCGGGTGTCCTATCCCCGCCTGCGCGAGGACCAGCTCCAGCGCCTCTGCTGGCTCGTCCTGGTCCCCGTCTCCCTGGGCCAACTGGTCCTCACCGCCGCCGTCCGCGTCGCGCTGTAGGGCGCGCCGTCCGCGTCGCGCTGTAGGGCGCGCCGTCCGCGTCGCGCTGTAGGGCGCGTCGCGCGGTGGGGCGCGCCGTCAGGGCAGCGGGGTGTGGGCGGGGTCGACGCGCTCGGCGGGCGGGGGCGGCGGGGGCGGGGTGCCGTCGCCGAAGGGACGGCCGCCGAGGGCCTCGCGGCCGTGCGGGGTCAGCCAGTTCGCCAGGTCGGGGCCGAGCGGCACCACCCCGGTCGGGTTGATGTCGCGGTGCACCTCGTAGTAGTGCCGCTTGATGTGGTCGAAGTCGACCGTGTCGCCGAAGCCCGGCGTCTGGAACAGGTCCCGGGCGTACGCCCAGAGCACCGGCATCTCGGTCAGCTTGCTCCGGTTGCACTTGAAGTGCCCGTGGTAGACCGGGTCGAAGCGGACCAGCGTGGTGAACAGCCGCACGTCCGCCTCGGTGATGGTGTCCCCCACCAGGTAGCGCTGCCCGGCCAGCCGCTCGCCCAGCCAGTCCAGCCGGTCGAACAGCCGGTGGTACGCCTTCTCGTACGCCGCCTGGTCGCCGGCGAAGCCGCACCGGTAGACGCCGTTGTTGACGTCCCGGAAGAGCAGCGTGCTCACCTCGTCGATCTCGTCGCGCAGCCGCTCCGGGTAGAGGTCGGGCGCCCCCTCGCGGTGGTACGCCGTCCACTCGGTGGACAGGTCGAGGCTCATCGGCCCGAAGTCGTTGGTGACCGCCTGCCCGGTGGGCACGTCCACGATCGCCGGCACGGTGATGCCCCGCTCGTAGCCGGGGAACCGGGCGAAGTACGCCTCGGCCAGCCGCTCGATGCCGAGCACCGGGTCGCGCCCGCCCGGATCGAGGTCGAACGTCCAGCTCCGCTTGTCGTGGGTCGGGCCGGCCACCGCCAGCGAGATCGCGTCCTCCAACCCGAGCAGCCGCCGGACGATGATCAACCGGTTCGCCCAGGGGCAGGCGCGACTGACCGCCAGCCGGTACCGGCCGGGCTCCACGGGCCAGCCGTCGCGGGCGTCGGCGGTGATCCGGGTGGCGATGTAGCGCTGGTCCCGGGTGAACTCGCCGCCCGGCTCGACGTACCGGCCGCCGGCCCGCATCAGCACCTCGTCCGCGTTGGTCGCCGCGCCGCCCTCGGTCGTCCCGCCCATGCCCGCCCCCTCCGCCGTCGTCCGTCGCTCGTCCCATCATGGCGGCTACACCGCTCCCGGGCGCGCCGAGTGCCGACCTCCGCGCGGTGTGCTGGCCTCCGCTGCCGGGCGCGCCGAGTCCGAAGGCGGCGGGTCGAGGCCGGAGGTGGCGCGCCGGGACCGGTCGGTCGGCCCCGGTGGCCGGTTAGGCTGCCGCGATGACCGATGTGGAGGCGGCGGCCCGACGCTTCATCGCCGACGTGTGGAACGGCGCGCGGGAGGAGTCGGCGTACGAACTGGTGTCGCCGGAGTGCCCGGGGCTGGGCGGCGAGGGGCCGGAGGCGACGCTGGCGTGGCACCGGGAGCGCCGGGCGGCCTTCCCCGACCTGCGCTACAAGCTCGTGGACGTGGTGGCTGCCGGGGACCGGGTGGCGGTGCACTGGCGGGCGGCCGGCACCCACGCCGGCCAGTTCGGTCCGGTGCCGCCGACCGGGCAGGTGGTCAGCTACTCGGGGGCGAGCTTCCTGCGCTTCGACGACGCGGGCCGGATCATCGACGTGTGGAGCTGCAACGAGCTGTTCCAACTCCTCCAGCAGCTCGGCGTCGAGATGCTGCCGCCGGCGCTGGAGGGAGGCGTCAGAGGAACCGGGGCGTGATCCGGCTGAGCGGCAGGTTGACCGGGAACGGCTCGCCAGTGTCGATGAACTTCGTCCACCGTCCGGTCTCGGTGTAGACCTCGTTCACCGGGTCGAGCTTGCAGGTGTGGACGACCAGTGCGCTCCCCTCCACCTCGATCCGCCAGAAATACGGGATGCCGGCCTGTGCGTAGAGCGCGGGCTTGAGCACCCGGTCGATCGACTGCGTACTCGGCGAGACGATCTCCACGGCGAGCACCACCTCGTGCGGTTCGTACTTCGACGGGTGGCGGCGTGCGGCGGTCGAGGTGGTCACCAGGACGTCGGGGATGAACGAGCGGGTGCGGCTGATGCGTACCTCGACGCTCTGGGTGACGTCGTAGTCCTCAGGGCAGTCCTCTTCCAGCGCAACGCCGAGCCGCATGGCGATGGTCTGGTGGATCCTTGTGGGGGAGGGGATCACGATCAGCACTCCATCGAGCAGTTCGCGGCGGTGGCCGTCCTCGGGCAGCGCGTCCAGATCGTCCGTCGTCCACCCGCCCTCGGGCGGGTAGTCGCTCTGCAGCGCGGCGGTCATCGGTTGGTCCTTTCCGATGCGTCGTTCTCCCCGCCTCACCGTACCGCCGGCAGACCTCGGGGGGTGGTCGCGCGCGCCGCGGCCACAGGGCAGGATGGTCGGCATGACCGACCGCAGCGAGCGCAGCGAGCCGGGCGGCGCCGGCGGAGACCGTGGCCTGCCCGGCGCGGGCCTGGTGAAGGGGCTCGCGGTCACGTTGAAGACGATGACCCGCCGCTCGACCACCCAGCAGTACCCGGACGTCGCCCCCGAGTTGCCGCCCCGCTCGCGCGGGGTGATCGCGCTGCTGGAGGAGAACTGCACGGTCTGCATGCTGTGCGCCCGGGAGTGTCCGGACTGGTGCATCTACATCGACTCGCACAAGGAGGAGGTGGCGGTGCCCGGCGCCGCCCGCCCCCGCCAGCGCAACGTGCTCGACAAGTTCGACATCGACTTCTCGCTCTGCATGTACTGCGGCATCTGCGTGGAGGTCTGCCCCTTCGACGCCCTCTACTGGTCGCCGGAGTTCGAATACTCCGAGTACGACATCAAGGACCTGCTGCACGACAAGGACCACCTCGGGCAGTGGATGGCCACCGTGCCGCCGCCGCCCGCGCACGACCCGAACGGTGAGCCGGCGAAGGAGGAGACCGCCGCCGCGCGCAAGGCCGCGGTCCCCGCCGCGCCCGCCGCCCGTCCCGCCGCCCCGGCCGTACGCCCCGAGCCCGAGGCCGGCGCATGACCGGTGCGGACGTGCTGCTGCTCGCCCTCGGCGCGCTGGCGGTCGGTTCGGGGGTGCTGGTGGTGGCGACCCGGCACCTGGTGCGCGCCGGCCTCTACCTGGTGCTCTGCCTCGGTGCGCTGGCCGGGATGTACCTGGTGCTCACCGCCGAGCTGGTGGCCTGGGTGCAGGTGCTGATCTACGTCGGCGCGGTGGTCGTGCTGCTGCTCTTCGCGGTGATGCTCACTCGCGCCCCGATCGGCGCCTCCGACGACCTGGACCGGCCGGGCTGGGCGGCGGCGCTGATCGGCGGCGGCACCGGGCTCGGGCTGGCCGCCCTGCTGGTCGACGCGTACCGCTGGACGGCCGTGGAGCTGCCCGACGCGGGCACCGCGGAACGCCTGGGCGACCAGATCTTCCGTAGCTGGGTGCTGCCCTTCGAGGTGCTCTCGGTGCTGCTGCTGTCCGCCCTGGTCGGCGCCATCGTGATCTCCCGACCCGACATCGGCCGGCCGAGGGCCGGGGACCCACCCGCCGACCGGCCCGACGCGGGCAGGTCCCGCGCCGACCGGTCGGGCACGGCCGTCGCAGGCGCGGAGCCGCACGACGACGGCGGGCGGTCGCGGTGAGACCCGTCATCCCGTACGTCACCGCCGCGCTGCTGTTCGGCCTCGGCGTCTACGGCGTGCTGCGCCGGCGCAACGCGGTGCTGGTGCTGATGGCCGTCGAGCTGATGCTCAACGCGGTCAACCTGATCCTGGTCACCGCCGACACCACGGTGCGCGCCCAACTGCCGCACGGCGGGCAGGTCTTCGCGCTCTTCGTGATCGTGCTGGCCGCCGCCGAGATCGGGGTGGGCCTGGCGATCGTGCTCCAGCTCTACCGGCTGCGGGCCACCGTCGCCGTCGACGAGGTGCCGCTGACCGAGCCGCTGCCCGGCGCGCCTCTGGCCGGGCCGGTCACGGTCGGCGCCACTGCCGGGGCCGACCCGGGTGCCGCTGCCGGGACGGATGCCCGGCCCGGGTCCGCCGACCGCCCGGAGGGGGAGCGGTGAGCACGACCACCCTGCTCGGCGCGCTGCTGCCGGCCGTACCGCTGGTGGCGGGACTGCTCGGCCTGCTGCTGCCGCCGGCGCCGCGCGACGCCGGGACGGACGGGGGCCCGGCCCGGCGGGTGGCGATCGCGCTCGGCGTGGCCGGGGCGGCCGGGGCGCTGGCGCTCGCCGTCGCCCTGCTGGTCACCCTCGACCGGCCCGCCGAGGCGTCCACCACCTGGGTGGACCTGGGCGGGCTGACCGTGAGCCTCGGGATACGGCTGGACTCCGCCGCCGCGCTGGTCGCCGTCGCGGTCGCCGCGGTGGCCCTGGCCGTGCAGGTCTACTCGGTCGGCTACCTGCGCCGGGGCCCGCACGACGACGTCGACACCGACCACCGCTACCCGCCGTACGCGGCCCAGATCAGCCTCTTCACCGCCGCCATGCTGTTGGTGGTGGTCGCCGGGGACCTGATCCTGCTGCTGGTCGGCTGGGAGGTGATGGGCATCTGCTCCTACCTGCTCATCGCCCACGACCGCCGGCTGCCCGAGGCGCCGGCCGCCGCCATGAAGGCGTTCCTGGTGACCCGGGTCGGCGACGTCGGCTTCCTGCTCGGCATCGCGCTGCTCGGCGTCTCGGCCGGCAGCTTCCGGATCGCCGACGTGCTCGCCCACGACCACGCCACCGGTACGCTGACCGCCGCCTGCCTGCTGCTGCTCGCCGGGGTGGCCGGCAAGAGCGCCCAGTTCCCGCTGCACACCTGGCTGCCGGACGCGATGGCCGGCCCGACGCCGATCTCGGCGCTGATCCACGCCGCCACCATGGTCGCCGCCGGCGTGTACGCCGTCACCCGGCTCTACCCGCTGTTCGAGGTGACGCCGACCGCGCTGGCCGTGCTCGGCGTCATGGCCTCGGTCACCCTGCTGCTCGGCGCGTTCGCCGCCACCGCCCAGGACGACCTCAAGCGGGTGCTGGCCTGGTCGACGGTCTCGCAGATCGGCTACATGACGGGCGCGCTGGCGGTCGGCTCCACCCCGGCCGCCCTGTTCCATCTGCTCACCCACGCCGCGTTCAAGGCGCTGCTGTTCCTCGCCGCCGGCGCGGTGATCCACGCCGTCGGCACCACGCTGATGTCCCGCATGGGCGGGCTGCGCCGCAGCATGCCGGTCACCTTCTGGTGCACGGTGATCGGGCTCGGGGCGTTGGCCGGGGTGCCGCCGCTGTCGGGCTTCTGGAGCAAGGACGGCGTGCTCACCGTCGCCCAGGACGCCGCCCTGCACGGCACCGGTCCGGCCCCGGCCTGGGTCGGCTGGCTGGTCTGGCTGGCCGGGCTGGTCGGCGTCGCGGTCACCGCCTGGTACGCCACCCGACTGCTGCTGCGCACCTTCTTCGGCGAGACGCGGATGCCGCTGGCGCACCCGCACGACCCGCCCGCGGTGATGCGCTGGCCGGTGCTGCTGCTCGCCGTGCCGGCCGCCCTGCTCGGCCTCGCCGGCTTCGACTGGGCCTTCGCCCGCCGGCTGCTGCTCACGCCCACCGCCAGCGCGCCGGAGCATCTGCTGATCCACGTCGGCCCGGAGTTGCTGCTGCCGCTGGCGCTGCTGGTCGTCGGGGCGGGGCTGGCCTGGCTGCGCTGGCTGCGGGACCCGGCCGCCGACCCGGCGACCGCGCTGGGTCCGCTGCGGCCGGTCTTCGCCGCCGCGTTCCGGCTCGACGACGTCCAGCGTGCCCTGGTCGTACGCCCGGCGAAGGCGCTGGCCCGCGCCACGCGTACCGCCGACGAGGTGGTGGTGGACGGCGCGGTCGAGGGCAGCGGCCGGGCCGCGCTCGGCCTCGGCGGCGGCCTGGCGTCGCTGCACCGCGCGGCGCTGCCGCGCGCGGCGGCCGGCGTGCTCGCCGGGGCGCTGCTGATCGGCCTGGCGGCCGTCGTGATCGGAGTGGCCGCATGAGGTTGGGGGAGTTCCTGCTGGTGGCGGTGCTGGCGCTGCCGGCGCTCGGTGCGCTCGCGGTGGCGGCGACGCCCCGGGACCGGGCGGCCCGGGCGGTCGGCACGGTCGTCGCCGCGCTGACCCTGGTGGCCGCCGCGCTGCTCTTCCTCGGCGACCGCGGCTGGACCAGCTACGCGGCCGACACCCCCGCCGTGCGCCCCTGGCACCGGCTCGACCTGCCCTGGGTGCCCGGCCTCGACCTGCGCTTCCACCTCGGCGTGGACGGCATCTCCTGGCCGCTGGTCGTGCTGACCGCCCTGCTCACCCTGCTCTGCTGCGCCTACACCCTGTGGAAGGTGCCCGACGGCGGCAGCGGGCGGGCCCTGGTGGCCCTGCTGCTGGTCGTCGAGGTCGGCATCCTCGGCACCTTCCTCGCCCTCGACCTCGTGCTCTTCTTCGTCTTCTTCGAGGTCGTCCTGCTCCCCATGTACGCGATCATCGCCGGCTGGGGCGGCGCGGACCGGCGGCGGGCGGCCCGTAAGTTCGCTCTCTACACGCTGTTCGGCTCGGTGCTGCTGCTGGTCGGCGTGTTCGTGGTGGTGGCCGCCGCCGGGACGGCCGACGTGGTGGCGCTCACGGGCGGCACGGGCCTGTCCCGGGGCACCCAGCTCGCGGCGTTCACGCTGCTGGCGCTGGCCTTCGCGGTGAAGAGCCCGCTCTGGCCGCTGCACTCCTGGCTGCCCGACGCGCACACGCAGGCGCCCACCGTCGGCAGCGTCGTGCTCGCCGGGGTGCTGCTCAAGATGGGCACGTACGGGCTGGTCCGGATCGCGGTCGGGGTGGCCCCCGAGGGCGCCCGCTGGGCCGCCCCGGTGCTCGGCGTGCTGGCGGTCGCGGCGATCCTCGTCGGGTCGCTGGTCTGCCTGGCGCAGCGGGAGCTGAAGCGGCTGATCGCGTACTCCAGCGTCGGGCACATGGGCTTCGTGCTGCTCGGGGTCGCCACGCTCACCACCACCGGCATCCAGGCGGCCCTGATCGGCAACGTCGCGCACGGGGTGATCACCGGCCTGCTCTTCTTCCTCGCCGGCGCGGTCAAGGACCGTACGCACACCGGGTCGCTGGACGAGCTGTCCGGGCTGCGGGAGACCGCCCCCCGGCTCGCCGGGCTGCTCGGCTTCGCCGCCGTCGCCTCGCTCGGCCTGCCCGGGCTGGCCGGCTTCTGGGGCGAGGCGTTCGCCGTGGTCGCCGCCGTCGAGGTCGGCGGGACGCTCTGGACCACCCTGGGCGTGCTGGCGGCGATCGGCGGGGCGCTCACCGCCGCGTACCTGCTGCGGCTGTTGCGGCGGGTGACGCACGGGCGGCCCAGCCCGGCGGTCGGACGGCTGACCCCCGGCCTGGCCGGCGCGGAACTGCTCGCGTGGGCGCCGCTGGTGCTGCTCGCCCTCGCGGTCGGCCTGGCCCCGACCCTGGTGCTCGGCGTCGCCGAGGCCCCCGTCGACGCCCTCGTGGAGGTGCTGCGGTGAGCGATCCGGGTCGGCGGTACGGACGTGACGGGATATCGGCATGAGCGAGCGGAGCGAGCGAATCATCGGGCTTTGTGCGCTGATGTCTCATGACGGCACGCAGCGGAGCGGAGTGCCGGCATGAGCGTGGTGCAGAGCGTCGACAACGTGGCGCTGCTCCCGGCCTACCTGGCCGCCGGCACGGCCGTGCTGGTGCTGCTCGCCGACCTGCTGGTCGCCCGCGCCCGGGTCACGCTGGCCACGGCCGCCGTCGGCGCGGCGGCCACGGCGCTCGGCGCGGCCCTGGTCGGCGCCGGGAGCGAGCGGCGGACGTTCTGCGTGGGCCCCGACTGCTCGTACGTCTTCGGCGGCCGGGCCGCCCTGGTCGCCGTCGTCGTCGCCCTGCTGACCCTCGGCGTGCTCGCGCTGTCCGGCCCGCTGCTGCGGGCGGGGCAGTCGCCGGCGGGGGAGTACTGCTTCCTGCTCGCCTGCTCGATGACGGGCGGCGTGGTGCTCGGCGCGGCCGGCGACCTGATCACCCTGATCGTGGCGCTGGAGACGCTCACCCTCCCGCTCTACGTCCTCGTGGGGCTGCGCCGGGACAGCCTGGCCAGCGCCGAGGCGGCCGTCACCTTCTTCGTGGTCAGCGTGGTCGCCACCACGCTGACGCTGCTCGGGGCGGCGCTGCTCTACGCGGCCACCGGCGGGCTGCACCTTGGCCGGATCGGCGCGATCCTCGCCGACCGCACGGACCTGCTCGACCTGCCCCTGACCACCGCCGCCGTGGCGCTGGTGGTGCTGGGGCTGGCGTTCAAGGTGGCGGCGGTGCCGTTCCACGCCTGGGCGCCGGCCGCCTACGACGGCGCGCCGCTGCCGGTGGCGGCGTACCTGTCCACCGCCTCCAAGCTGGGCGGCGTGGTGGCGCTGCTCGCCGTGGTGCAGCACGCGCTGCCCGCCGACGTGACCGGCCCGGTGCTCGCCCTGCTCGCGGTGCTGACGATGACCGTCGGCAACCTGGTGGCGCTGCGCCAGCGGCGTACGGTCCGGCTGCTCGCCTGGTCCTCGGTCGCCCAGGCCGGCTACATCCTCGCCCCGCTCGGCGCGCTGGCGCTGACCGCCGGGCGCACCGCCGACGCCCGCACCGCCGCGTACGCGGCCGCCGTGGCGTACGCCGTCTTCTTCGTGCTGCTGGAACTGGCGGCCTTCGCGGCCGTGGTGGCGTTGCGCCCGGCGGGCGCGGACGGCGGCACGGTCGACGACCTGCGCGGGGCGGCCCGGCGCCACCCGTGGCGGGCGGCGGCGCTCGGGCTGGCGCTGATCGGGCTCGCCGGCCTGCCGCCGGGCCTGGCCGGTCTCTTCGCGAAGGTGACCGTGGTCCGTTCGCTGCTGGACGGCGGCGCGGGCTGGCTGGCCGTGGTGGTGGCCGTGAACGCGGTGGTCGGCCTGGCCTACTACCTGCGTCTCACCGCCGCCCTGTGGGCCGCGCCGGCCGAGGGGCCGGTGGGCGGGGCTGCCGCGCCGGGCGTCGGATCCGGTGGCGTCTCGGCCGTGGCCCCCGTGCGGGCCCGGACGGTCGGTGTGGTGCTGGCCGTGGCGACGGCAGCGGCGCTGGTGCTCGGCTTCGCCCCGCAGTTCGTGCTCGACGTCGCCGCCCGCTGACGCGGCGGTTCGCGTCGGACGGTCTTCCCGTCTTCGGGGGCTTCAGTCCCGACGGGCACTTCGGACATCTCAGGCAACTCACAGCCATGAGACGGATGGTTGGCGGGTACCGGGTTGTTGAACCGGTCAGCGGATCCCGAGCGATCCCGTGCTGCACCGAAGGAGTGATCGTGCACCACAACCGTCTGAAGACCGCCGCGCTGCTCGGCCTGCTCACCTCGCTGATCCTGGCGGTGGGCTACTGGTTCGGCGGCAGTGGCGGCCTGGTCATCGCCGTCGTCGTCTCGTTGCTCATGAACGGCGTCACCTACTTCTACTCCGACAAGCTCGCGCTGCGCTCGATGCGGGCGCAACCGGTCAGCGAGGCACAGTTCCCCGAGCTGTACCGGATGGTGCGCGAACTGGCCACCGAGGCCGGGCAGCCGATGCCGCGCCTCTACGTGAGCCCGACGTCGCAGCCCAACGCGTTCGCCACCGGGCGGAACCCGCAGCACGCGGCCGTCTGCGTCACCCAGGGGATCACCGAGATCCTCGACTACCGGGAGCTGCGGGGCGTGATCGGGCACGAGCTGTCGCACGTATACAACCGGGACATCCTCATCTCCAGCGTGGCGGCCGGTCTGGCCGGCATCATCACCATGCTGGCGAACATCGCCTGGTTCATCCCGCTGGGCGGGGGCGACGACGAGGACTCCCCGAACCCGGCCGTGCTGCTGCTCACCATCATCCTGGGGCCGATCGCGGCCACCGTCATCCAGCTGGCGATCAGCCGCAGCCGGGAGTTCCAGGCGGACGCCTCCGGGGCCAGGCTCACGAAGGACCCGCTGGCCCTGGCCAGCGCCCTACGGAAGATCCACATGGGTGCCCAGCGTCGGCCGCTGCCGGCTCAGGGGCAGCTCACCAGCACCGCTCACCTGATGATCGCCAACCCGTTCAAGGGCGGCGGCGTGGCGGCGCTCTTCTCCACCCACCCGAAGATGGAGGAGCGGGTCACCCGGCTGGAGCGGATGGCCGCGAACAGCGGCCCCGTGCAGTTCCAGCGCTGAGGCGCTGATCACCTTTCCGCCCGTGTCCGGTCAGCCGGACACGGGCGGAACGCCGTGTGAGCGCGTTAACCGTTCCTTCCACGCCTCCGGCGGCGTTAGGGTCGAAAGGTTCCCCGCTCGTTACATCCCCTGGAGGTCGACCGTGGCCGCACTGCGCCAGTACCTGGGCGTCTGGCGGATTCCCGGAGCGCCGATGCTGCTGCTCACCGGCATCGTCGGCAGGCTCGGGATCGGCATGACGCCGCTGGCGCTGCTGCTGGTCGTCGAGCAGGTCACCGGCCGCTACTCGCTGGCAGCCGTCGCCGGGGGCATCTACGCCCTCTCCGGCGCCGCGCTCAGCCCCGTGGCCGGCCGGATCGCCGATCGGATCGGTCCCACCCCGGTGCTCGTCGGCACCGCGATCGCCCACCCGTTCGCCCTGCTCGGCCTGCTCTGGTCCGCCCGCTCCGACGCCGGCAGCCTGACGCTGGTCTTCGTGGCCTCCGGAATCGCCGGCGCCACCTACCCGCCGCTGACCGCCGCGATCCGGGGCGCCTGGAACGAGCTGACCTCGCCGTCGTCCGGCCGGTGGCACCTGCGCAACACCGCCCTCGCCGCCGAGACCACCCTCTTCGAGATCGTCTTCGTGCTCGGTCCGCTGCTGGTCGCCGGCTTCATCCTGTTCGCCGACGCCGGTGCCGCCCTGGTCGGCTCAGCCGTGGTGACCCTGGCCGGCACCATGGCGGTGGCCCTCGGCCGGGTCATGCGCGGCTGGCAGCCGCACCCGCGCGAGCACCAGACCAGAGGGCTCGGCCCGCTGCGCGTGCCCGGCTTCCCGGCACTGCTGCTCTGCGTCGCCAGCCTGGGCATCGCCTTCGGCGCGGCCGGCGTGACCGTGCCGGCGTTCGCCACCGCCTACACGTCCGACGACCCCGACAGCCTCGCCGGGGTGCTGCTGGCCGTCTGGGGCGTCGGCAGCGCCGTCGGCGGTTTCTGGTTCGGCGTCCGCAAGCCGGCGCGGAACATGACCCGGCAGTTCTCGCTGCTGCTCGGCGGCGTGGCCGCCAGCTTCGCCGTCTTCGCGGTGATGCCCACGCCGGTGGCGCTGGGCACCGCCCTGGTGATCGGGGGCGCCATGATCGCGCCCGCGCTCACCCTGGAGAACACCCTGGTCGGCCGGATCTCCCCGACCAGCATGCTGAACGAGGCGTACACCTGGGTGGTGACCATGTCGGTGGGGGCCAGCGCCGCCGGCGGCGCGGGGGCTGGCCTGATCGTCGACCACGGCGGCGGCGTGCCCTGGGCGTTCGTCTTCGCCGGGGCCGCGGTCGCCGTCGGGGCCGGGGTCGCGGCCCTGCCCGCCGGGCCCATCTCCCGCGCGGAGACCACGGCGGTACGCACCGAGGAGCTGCTGCCGGCCTGACGCCCGCGGGTTCTGACCCGGTCGGCCCCACCGCGGCGGGGCCGACCGGTCATCGTCAGCGGTAGTTGGTGAACTGGAGGGCGACGCCGAAGTCCTCGCCCTTGAGCAGCGCGATGACGGCCTGGAGGTCGTCCCTCTTCTTGCCGGTGACGCGGAGCTGGTCGCCCTGGATCTGGGCCTGGACGCCCTTCGGACCCTCGTCGCGGATCTTCTTGCTGATCGCCTTGGCCTTGTCCGAGTCGATGCCCTGGATCACCTTGCAGTCGATCTTGAAGATCTTGCCGGACGAGCGCGGGTCACCGGCGTCCAGCGACTTCAGCGAGATGTTCCGCTTGATCACCTTCTCCTTGAAGACCTCCAGTGCCGCCCGCACCCGCTCCTCGGTCTCCGCCTGGAGGCTGATCGCCTCCTCGCCCGACCAGGAGATCTCGGCGCCGGTGCCCCGGAAGTCGAACCGCGTCGCGAGCTCCTTCTCCGCCTGACGGAGAGCGTTGTCGACCTCCTGGCGGTCGACCTTGCTCACGATGTCGAACGACGGGTTCGCTGCCATGCTCATGCTCCTGCTGTCCGGCGGTCTGTGGTCCTTCGTCCCCCGCTGACCAGCGGTACGACCCCCTGACGGTACCCGGTTGCGCTGATGCCGGGGTGAGCCGCTATCCTTGCTTCCGCTGCCGCGTTACGACGCGGTGGGGTGCCCTGGCGGGTTGCCCGAGCGGCCAATGGGAGCGGACTGTAAATCCGTCGCGAAAGCTACAGAGGTTCGAATCCTCTACCCGCCACCAGGAGCACCAACGGCCCCTGACCAGCAGGAATGCTGATCGGGGGCCGTTGTCGTTGATCTAGCGGAGTCCGACTGGTCCAACCGAATACGACTCGTTCTGGGCAGATCGTGGACGGGCCGATCATTCTTTAGAGGGCACCGCTGAGGATGTGACTGCTGGTGCTGTTGGTACCTATGGGGTTGGCGCGGGTCGTGCGTGTGACGACCGGATGAGGGCACCGCGCTGGGGGTAGCCGCAGGAGATGGGCCGGGTGCAAGTCAGTCCCGGGGTTGGACTCGGGCGGCAGTCGGAAGCCCTGAGCGCCGACCACGCCGATCCGTTCGGTTTCCGTACCGCCTGGCCTTGATCGTGCCGCTCTTGGGGGCGGCCGTCCGGCGGCTTGCAGCGGCTCACCCCCGCCCTTGCAGCGATCGGCTGAGCGGACCGTGCCCGCCCCGGCGGTCCGCCCCAGCCCCGGCTGCGGGTTCTGCCTCCCGTCGTACAGCCCAAGCGGCCCTAGGCCGTCGGGATCACCCGATGACGGCCATGCATGCCGTCGTTCGGCTACCGGAACTCGTGCACGACCTCGATCAGCCCGACGATGTGCGCGTTGAACTTGTCTAGCTCCTCGGCTGGCACCCACAGCTCCAGGATGGTGTCACCACCGGCCTGCCGCACCGGATAGCGGCTGAGAAAGTCCGTCTCGACGTGGAAGCGGGTCACGTACCCGACGCCGGAAGCGGGCACGTTCCAGTCTCGGGCGATCATGACCGCGTAGTCCTCGTTGAGGACCGGGTAGAAGATCGGCTGGTCCGGCAGTCGCGGCGGCCACTTTCGCCATCCCGAGTCGCGAACGAGGCCGAGTTCTTCCGGTCCGGTCGGGCGCCACAGCACCGTCGTTCCGCCACCGCTGTTCATCTCGACTCCGCCGTTTCGGGTTCATGGTGAGCCCGGACAGTACCGGCGGACCAGCGACCGGCACCACCGCATCCGGCTCAAGGCGGGAGTGAACCGATGACGGCTCCGACCCTGCCCGTCCTGGCCCCTGACGCCCCGACCCCGACTGCCAACCCTCAGCCGGGGTCGCGGGCGGCCCGCATGGCGCTACCTCGGACGAAGCTTGCCGGGCCAGGGATCCAAGGGGGGAGACCACACCATGAACGACAAGATCGGCGATGCCCTCGGATGAACGTCAGTGGTTCAGCTGCTCTCGGCTGTGGCGTCGCCGATCAAACGCCGAGCTTCTGCGATGACGTCTGCGTCGAGGTCCGCAGTCGTTGTACCCGTGTACGGGTGCCCGTTGTAGACGGAGTCGACGTAGTCGTAGGCGCTCTCGAGAGCGATCAGATCGGCTGCCAGGGGAGTGCCGTCATAGGTGATGAACCGGTATGCCCAGGACGACAGATCGCGAGGCGTGACGGTTTGTGCGAGCAGTCGGCGGGCCAGATCCGGAGGGCTTCCTCTTCACCCTCTCGGCTTCCCCCCCCGGTAGTAGGTCAGGGAAAGTTCCACGAGTGCGCCTTCGAGCCAACGGCGCAACTCCTCATTCTCGCTGCCTCGGGCCGGCGAAACGCCTGCCAGGATTTGAAGGGTTGGACTGTCTACGCCTGCAACGAGGCAGTCACAGGCTGCCTGGATTACGTCGGCCGCCGTACTCGATCCGACGCTCCAGAGGATGGCGGCGTTTTGAAGGCGGGTGAGGGCATTCTCGCTGTGCATCGGTACACGGTCCGCTGCCAAGCCGGAGTTGTCTCCGAGATATCCGCCGCCGAGTGGATGCACCAAGCGTTCTGCGGACCGAGGCCGCCCGGCGCAATCGCGCCCACCCTCTGACTCGAGGGCGGGCGCGGATTCGCAGCGGTCAGCAGCAGTTTCCCTGGGCTCCGGTGGTGGCCGCTTCCCTGTCGGTGGCGGGGGTGCAGCATGCGCTCTCGGTGACCTTGTCCAGTTGGTCGGAGTCGGCCTTGACGGTGTAGACCTCCCAGGGCTCGTTGCCGGGGCCGCGTACCCAGACCTTGTCCTGGAGGGCGTAGCAGCATTCGGTGCTGTTCTCCTCCAGGGTGATCAGGCCGGCGTCGGTGAGGCGCCTGGTGGCGGCGTTGACCTCGTCGGTGCTGAACACCTCGACGCCCAGGTGGTCCATCACGGTGGGCTGGCCGGCCTCGCCCTCCAGGAGCACGAGCTTCAGCGGCGGGTTCTCGATGGCGAAGTTGGCGTAGCCGGGGCGACGTTTGGCCGGCTCGGTGTCGAACAGCTTCGAGTAGAAGGCGATGGAGCCTTCGAGGTCGGATACACGCAGGGCGAGCTGGACGCGGGACATGGTTCCCCTCCTGACGGATTCAGCGGATGTGGTGGCTGGTGAGAGCGGTGGTGCGGGCGCGCTCGTAACGGGCGTCGGCGTGGCAGTCCGCAGTGCAGACCTGCCCGCACGACTCGCAGAGCGTCACGTCTCGAACGCGGGTGTTGCGACGACGGAGGAACAGCTTGAGCATCACTTCGCCCTTGCCTAGATGTTCTTCGAAGCAGGACCTACGTTGCACCCTGTTTCGAGATCTGTCAACCTAGAGGCATGTCGAAACAAGCGCTTCCGGTGGTGGACCTCAAAGCCGTGGCCTGCTGCTCCCCGATCGCGGTCCGTCCGCTGGAGGCCGAGCAGGCGGCGGTGGTCGCGCCGATGTTCAAGGCGCTGGGCGACCCGATCCGGCTGCGGCTGATGTCGATGATCGCCTCCGTGCCGGAGATCTGCGTCTGCGACCTGACCCCGGCGTTCGACCTGTCCGGGCCGACCATCTCCCACCACCTCAAGGTGCTGCGCGAGGCCGGCCTGGTCGACTCCGACCGTCGCGGCACCTGGGTGTGGTACCGGGCCCGCCCGGAAGCATTTCGGCAGCTCGGCGCGCTGCTGGACCTCCCCGCCGGGTCCGCGCAGGCCACCGCGTGACCCTCACCCTGGCCCGCCGGGCATCGGCTGAGTTCACCGGTACGGCCCTGCTGGTCGCCGCCGTCGTCGGCTCCGGGATCGCCGCCTCCCGGCTCTCTCCCAACGACGTCGGGCTCCAGCTCCTGGAGAACGCGATCGCCACCGCCCTCGCCCTGGGCGCGCTGATCCTCATGTTCGGGCCGGTGTCCGGGGCGCACTTCAACCCGGTCGTCTCCGCCGTCGACTGGTGGCTCGGCCGCCGCGCCGGCACCGGCCTGACCGCCCGCGACCTCGCCGCCTATACCACCGCCCAGACCGGCGGAGCCATCACCGGGGCGGTGCTGGCTGGCCTGATGTTCGACCTGCCGGCCGTGGCCTGGTCGCGTACCGAGCGGACCGGCGGGAACCTGTGGCTGGCCGAGGTGGTCGCCACCGCCGGTCTCGTCGTCCTGGTCTTCGCCCTCGCCCACACCGGCCGCACCTCCGCTGCCCCTGCCGCCGTCGGCGCCTACATCGGCGCGGCCTACTGGTTCACCTCGTCGACCTCGTTCGCCAACCCCGCCGTCACCATCGGTCGCGCGTTCACCGACACCTTCGCCGGCATCGCCCCGGCGTCGGTGCCCGGCTTCGTCGCCGCCCAGCTCGTCGGCGGCCTGGTCGCCGTCGCCGCCCTCGCCGCCTGGTATCCCCACGCCGCCGACTCCGCCGACAACGTCGTCGTGCCGCACCTCGCCCGGGAGAACCGATGACCGCCCCCGCCGGCGCCACCGGCATCACCGTCGCCGCCATGGGCGATCAGCACGCCGACGCCGTGCTGGACATCTACCGGCTCGGCATCGCCACCGGCAACGCCACCTTCGAGACCGAGCCGCCCACTTGGGAGCAGTTCACCGCCAGTCGGCTACCTGGTCACCGCTGGGTGGCCATCGACCCCACCGGCCGGGTCCTCGGCTGGGTCGCCTGCTCCGCCGTCTCCGACCGGTGCGTCTACGCCGGGGTCGTCGAGCACTCCGTCTACGTCCATTCCGACGCCCGCGGCCAGGGAATCGGCCGCCTCCTGCTCGACGCCCTGATCGCCTCCACCGAGCAGGCCGGCATCTGGACCATCCAATCCGGCGTCTTTCCCGAGAACTCCGCCAGCCTCGCCCTGCATGCCGCCTGCGGCTTCCGCACCGTCGGCACCCGCGAACGCGTCGGCCGTCACCACGGAACCTGGCGCGACGTCACCCTCATCGAGCGCCGCAGCCCGAACGTCATCTGATGGGAAGGACATCACCGATGAGCCACAAACCCAGCGTCCTGTTCGTCTGCGTCCACAACGCCGGCCGCTCCCAGATGGCCGCCGCCTGGCTGCGCCACCTCGCCGGAGACACCATCGAGGTCCGCTCCGCTGGCAGCGCACCCGCCGGCCAGATCAACCCCGTCGCCGTCGACGCCATGCGGGAGGTCGGCATCGACATCGTCGACCAGACGCCGGCCCCACTCACCTGGGACACGGCCGAAGCCAGCGACGTCATCATCACCATGGGCTGCGGCGACGCCTGCCCCGTCTTCCCCGGCAAGCGCTACGAGGACTGGAAGCTCACCGACCCCGCCGGCCAACCCCTCGACATCGTCCGCCAGGTTCGCGACGACATCAGGACTCGGGTTACGCAGTTGCTGGTCAGCATCGAGCAACACGGCTGAGCACCCGGGACCATGGCGGGAGCAGGTGACCCTGCGCTCCCTGTCGCCCGGCGCCGGTCTGAGGGGTGCAGGCCGCACGCCCCAATGCGTGGCTGTGGCGGTTCCGCCGCCCAATGCCTTCGTAGCCGATACATTTCGAGTCGTGGACACACCGCCGGTGGAACCGACCCTCTCGGCCCGTACCGCCGCCCGGCCCGTCACCCCGCCTGCCCCGGGAGGACTGGCGTGAGGGACCTGGAACGCCGTTACCGGCAACTGCTGCGGGCGTATCCCGCCGCGTACCGCCAGGCACGGGGCGGCGAGATCGTCGGCACGTATCTCGACCTGGCCGCGCCCGACCGCCGCTGGCCGTCGATCCTCGACGTGGGGGACGTGCTGGCCGGGGGTGGGCGTGAGCGCCTGCGCGCCGCCGGCGCTGCCGACCTCATACCCGGCGTACGCCTCGCCGCTGTTCTGAGCCACCTGACCGCGACCGCCCTCGCTGGCTTCTGGGCCGCCGCCGAAGTGGTCACCACGCCGGGTGTGTGGGGCTCGCCGGCCTTCGGGCCGTTCGCCACCACGGGCATCGTCGTCTGGGCCTGCTGGCTGCTGGCCGCTGTCGTTCATGTTCTCGGGCCGGCCCGGTGGGCCCGCGCCGCGATCGGACTGGCGTTGGTGTCCACCGTCGCCGTGGTGCCCGTCGCCGCCCTGTTCGGGCTGCCCCGCCCGTACCTGTTCGTTCTGCTTCCTCAGGCGGCCCTGGGCGTGTTGGCACTGGCACTTCCCTCCCACACAGCGCTACGCCACCGCCTCGTACCCTTGCCGATCGCACTGGGGTCGGCTCTCGTCGCAGTCGGGGTCCTGGCCGGGAAGGGCGCGTGGTTCTACCGGTTCAGCTACGGGGGCGCGTTCCTCCCGGAAACCGGCGCGGTCCTTCTGCTGGCCGCCATGCTCGCCGCGGCCGTGCTGTCCCTGCGCGGCGACGCCCGGGGCATCTGGGCTCTTCTCGTCCTGCTCACCCCCGTCGGACTGCTCGCCCTGGGTCCCCTGACCGAGAACGTCGCGCCCGTGGTCGGCGCCGGCCATGCCGACTTCCGCGTCGGCGCCGGGACCGCCGTCGCCGTCCTTCTCGCGGGCGCGGCGTCTCTGGCCGGGGCGCTCGCAGTCCGGGCACATTCCGGCGCGGCGGCCGACACCCCGGCGGTACCGGTGCGCGAGCGGTGCCCAGCCTGCGGCAGATAGCAGCCACGGGACCGCCGTCCTGAATGCTCTTACCCGGGTTCGTGGCGGAGCTTTGTCGGTCCGTCGTCTCAGCCCTGGCGCGCTGGCGCAGAACGAGTATGGTGGTCGATGTCCGGCCGGGCCTCCTCCCGGGCAGGAGGTCACCCACGGTGAAGGTGGGTACGCCCGGACTCCCGGACCTTCCCCGAATTGCGCGGAAGGTCGCAATCCGCAATGTGCGAAGTGCATGATGCCCACTCAGCCCCCGTGATCAGGGCTCGGTCGGGGCGGCCCGTGGGCCGAACGGCGGAACGTCGCCGACGCTCGGCCCGGCGGTACACGCACCGCTTTTCTGGGTACCTGCCTTGTGGCACGATCGTGGAACCTCCACCATCCCCGTGACACTTCCCCTGCAGGAGCAACCATGTCTCGTCGAAAGCTCGGCCAGCTGCTTGGCTCGCTTTTCGCGCTCGCCGTTCTCGCGAGCGGCGTCCTGGTCGGTGACCTCCAGGGATTCGGAGATCTCCAGACCGCCGACATCATCTGGAACATGCCCGCGCCTCGTTGAGTGACCACCGCTCGATGACGTGACACCGGCGGGCCGGTAAGGGGGCACGGGATGGCGGGTCGTGGCCCCACCGGCCCCCGCTCGACTGAATACGCGTGGCTGATCACCGGGCCGTTGGCCCTGATCGCCATCGTCTGCACGACGGCGGTCGGCTTGGTCGCGCCGCAGCCGTTCGGCGGGTGGTCGCTCGCGCTGCCACTTCTCGTGGCCATGGTGGCCGCCGGGATCCCGGTACTGAACTTCACCGTTCGGCGGCAGTCCCTCGGCGTGACCCTGACCGAGATCCCACTGGTCCTGGCGTTCTATCTCGTCGAACCGCTGACGGTTGTCATGATCTACACGGTCGCGTCGGCCGTGTCGCACCTCAGGCACCGGTTCGGCCCGACGAAGTTCTGGTTCAACGTGGGCCGCGCGGCCGCGGGTTCGTCCCTGGCCGTCCTCGTGCTCCAGGCCCTGCCGCCCGTCGAGGATGTCGGCCCGGCCACCTGGCTCAAGCTGTTCTTCGCGGCCAGCATGGTGAACCTGCTGAGCATGGCCTCGGTCGCCGGCGTGCACACACTGTTGCAGGGCTGGCAGGCGGGCCGGGGCGCGTTCCGGCAGTCGATGCCGGGGCTCCTGGCAGCGATGATCAATATTGCCATCGGCATCATCGTCCTCATCCTCATCGCGGCCACCTGGTGGTCGTTGCTGCTGCTGGGGGCGCTCCTCGTCGCGCTGGCCTTCGTCTACCGGGCGTACGCGCAGTTCTTCCGGCAGCACCGCACCCTCACCGACATGTACGAGCTGAGCCGCGCGGTCAGCGAGAGCGGTGAGTACGGCACGCTGCCCGACGCCCTCCTGGGCCGCGTACGGGCGCTCATGCAGGCCGAGTACGCGACGCTCTGGCTGCCCGCCCAGGGCCGGCACCCCGAGGTGCTGCTGACCGCGCGCAACGACGCCCCCGGTCTGCTCGACTTCGCCAAGACCCCGGCCGCCCTGCGGGAACGGGCCCGGGACGAGGGCCGCACCGTGGCCGTCGGTCGAGGACTGACGACCGACGGCGACCTGCGCGCCCCCCTCTCGACGCACCGGGTCAAGGACGTGATCGTCCTTCCACTGCGGTCCGGCCAGGCGGTCATCGGGACGCTGGAGGTGGCCAACCGGCTGGGGGACAGCAACTACTTCGTCCGCACCGACGTGCCGCTCTTCGAGACGGTGGCGGCGCACGCGGCGGTGGCGTTGGAAAACTCGCGGCTGGTCGACCGGCTCCGGCACGACGCCAGCCACGACACGCTGACCAGGCTGCCGAACCGGCGACGGATCACGGGCGCGCTGGAGGAGGCCGTCAAGATCCGGGCGCCCGGCGAGGTGGTGGCCCTGCTGCTGTTCGACGTCGACCGGCTGCGCCAGGTCAACGAGTCGCTCGGGCACGCCGCCGGCGACAAGGTCCTGGTGGAGGTCGCCAACCGGCTGCGCTCCTGCGTACCCTCGGCGGCCCTGGTCGGGCGGGCCGGCGGGGACGAGTTCCTGGTGACGCTGCGCCTGGAGAGCGCCGAGGCGGCGATGGAGCTGGCCGCGCAGCTGCGCGAGCAGATCCGCGACGAGATGGTCTTCGACGCGCTCACCCTCGACGTGGACACGGCCGTCGGTGTCGCCGTGCACCCCGACCACGGCAGCGACGCCGTCGCCCTGCTGCAACGGGTGGATCTGGCGGCGACGGCGGCCAAGTCCGTGCCGGGCAGCGTGCAGCTGTTCAGCCCGACGCTGGAGTCGCGGTCGCTGCGGCGGCTCGGCCTCGCCGGCGACCTGCGGCGCGCGCTGGACGCCGACGAGCTGGAGGTCTACTTCCAGCCCAAGGTGACGCTGCGCGACCGCCGGCTGGTCGGCGTGGAGTGCCTGGCCCGCTGGGAGCACCCGGCGCACGGCACGGTCGCCCCGGAGGACTTCGTCGCGGTGGCCGAGCACACCGGCCAGCTCGGCCGGTTCACCGAGTTCGTGCTCCGCGAGGGGCTGCGGCGCAGCCGGGACTGGACGCACGCCGGCCAGCCGCTCGCCGTCGCGGTCAACCTCTCCGCGCGTACGCTCACCGACCAGCACTTCCCGGCCCGCGTCAAGGAGCTGCTCGACGAGTACGGCGTGCCGCCGCAGCTGCTCACGCTGGAGATCAAGGAGGCCGGGGTGCTGGACGGCACCGACCGGCCCATCCCGACCCTGCGGCGACTGCGGGACCTCGGCGTACGGCTGTCGGTGGACGACTTCGGCACCGGCGACTCGTCCCTGGCCCACCTGCGCCGCCTGCCGGTGCACGAGGTGAAGGTCGACCGCTCCTTCGTGCAGGGCATGGCGACGGACCCGGGCGACCTGGCGATCGTCAACGCGGTGGTCACGCTCTCCCAGCAGTTCGGCCTGGCCGTGGTCGCCGAGGGCGTGGAGAGCGAGCTGACCCTGGAGCTGCTCCAGGACATCGGCTGCGAGATCGGCCAAGGCTTCCTGTTCAGCCGCCCGTTGCCGTACGAGCGGCTGGAGGCCTGGTTCGGCGCCCAGGTGGACCCGGAGACGATCTCCCCGGGGGAGCTGCCCCGGCTGCGGGCCGTGCCCTGAACTGCGGAGACGCGCCTGTGGGGGATCCGATTTCATCTCCGCCGCACGGCCGTGTAATGTATCCCCTGCGCGTCACCCCCCGGGGAGATCGCGCAGGCCCCCTTAGCTCAGTCGGCAGAGCGTCTCCATGGTAAGGAGAAGGTCTACGGTTCGATTCCGTAAGGGGGCTCAGAGGGTCCGGCTGGACCCGCCACGGCGGTGTAGCTCAGATGGTAGAGCAAGCGGCTCATAATCGCTGTGTCGCCGGTTCAAGTCCGGCCACCGCTACTCTCGTCCACCGGGCCAGCTCCCGGCGGTCGGTGGGATGGGCGCCACTGGCGCCCACTTTGCATGTCCGCGCCGTCAGCGCGTAGGCTGATGCGCCGTAGTTGTTACCCGTAGCGAGGAAGGCACTCCGCCGTGGCGAAGGCGACCGATGTCCGGCCGAAGATCACTTTGGCGTGTGTGGAGTGCAAGGAGCGCAACTACATCACGCGCAAGAACCGTCGTAACGACCCCGACCGCATCGAGCTGAAGAAGTTCTGCCCGCGGGACGGCAAGCACACGGTCCACCGCGAGACCCGCTGACCCACGGCCGGCACCGCCGGCCCGGTCCTCAGGCACTTCCCGATCGCCGGTCCGTAGGGACGGCGCGGCTCCGGCCGCCGCCGACCGTACGGATCGGCGATCGGCGTTTGCGTGTAGGTTCGCGGCATGTCCCTGGACCCGTCCTTCGTCGGCCGGACGTATCCGCCGACCGCCCCCTACCAGGTGGGCCGAGAAAAGATCCGCGAGTTCGCCACGGCGATCGGCGCCGCCGATCCGGCCCACCACGACCCGGAGGCCGCCCGCGCGCTCGGCCACCCGGACGTGGTCGCCCCGCCGACCTTCCCCATCGTGCTCACGATGGCGGCCAACCAGCAGATCATCGACGACCCGGCCCTCGGCGTCGACTACAGCCGCGTCGTCCACGGCGACCAGCGCTTCGCCTACGCCCGGCCGGTGGTGGCGGGGGACGAGCTGGTCTGCGTCAGCGTCATCGACGACGTCAGCAGCCGTGGCGGGCACGGCTTCCTGACCACCCGCACCGAGGTCGCCACCCCGGCCGGTGAGCCGGTCGTGACCGTCTGGTCGAAGCTCGTCGTACGCGGGGAGGGCTGAGATGGAACTGCCAGCCAGGACGTTCCGGGTGACGCGCGCGGACCTGGTCCGCTACGCCGGCGCCTCGGGGGACTTCAACCCGATCCACTGGAACGACCGGACCGCCACGAAGGTGGGTCTGCCCGGCGTGATCGCCCACGGCATGTTCACCATGGCGCTGGTCGGCCGCGCGGTGGCGGAGTGGGCCGGGGCGCCCGACGCGATCGTCGACTACAACGTCCGCTTCACCCGGCCGGTGGTCGTCCCGGACGACGACGAGGGCACCGAGATCGAGGTCACGGCCGTGGTCCGGGAGGTCACCGAGGACGGCCTGACCAGGCTCGACGTGACCGCCGTCTGCCGGGGGGAGAAGGTGCTCTCGCAGGCTCGCGCGACCGTCCGGACGGCCCGCTGACCAGGCATCCGACGCGCGAGGGGCAGACCGGTTGGGAAAGTGGTGCCGCTACCCGTACACTGGTCCGCCGTGGGGCAAGTAACCCCTGCACGGTCGTGCATGACCGGGCGGGGTGAGCATTGCCGCACAGGGGTGTAGCTCAATTGGCAGAGCAGCGGTCTCCAAAACCGCAGGCTGCAGGTTCAAGTCCTGTCACCCCTGCGCCTCAGGCCTGACCGTTCCCGTGGGTCGCGCCGCCTTACGGCGGCGTCCGGCCCGTGGTGGTGGCATCGGCGGGGTGGCCCCGAGGCATTCGGGCCCTCCCGGCTGATCCGCCGGCCGCGGCCCGTCGCGGGACGGTTGGTCCGGCCGGCGTGACCAAGCGCCGCGCACGCCCGACAGCGTGCGACCCCGACATCCCGCGACGGAGGGCGAAGTGGCCGACAAGAAGCGGCGCGGCGAGGACGCCGGCGACGACCGTCTGCACGACGAGGTCGTCGACGACGTGGCCGATGACGACGCCACCGACGCCGAGGAGCCGGTATCCCGGGGCGGCACCGCGACGCGCTCGCGGGCGAAGGCGGATTCGGCGGACAGCAAGCCGAAGACCAAGGCGGAAACCGACCGGGTCGGTCTGTTCGGCCGCATCGCCCGATTCATCCGCGAGGTCGTGGCGGAACTGCGTAAGGTCATCTGGCCGACCCGCAAGGAGCTGCTGACCTACACGGCCGTTGTGGTCGCCTTCGTCGCGGTGATGCTGACGATCGTGGCCGGCCTTGACTTCGCCTTCGCGAAGGGCGTGCTGTGGGTCTTCGGCAACCCCAGCTGACCGGCCGACTGAGCCGATAGTGACGGAAGTGAGCGAGCGTGCCTGAGTACGACGAGACCGCCGAGACCACGGACGAGCAGTCCACGGTGGCGACGGCGGCTGGTGACGAGTCGGTCGAGGCCGCCAGCGAGCCGGAGTTCCCCACCACCGAGCCCGCGCCGGACGAGCACTACGACCCGGTCGCCGAGCTGCGGCAGAAGCTGCGCTACGCGCCGGGCGACTGGTACGTGGTGCACTCGTACGCCGGCTACGAGAACAAGGTCAAGACCAACCTCGAGACCCGGATCACGAGCCTCGACATGGAGGACTACATCTACCAGGTCGAGGTGCCGACCCGGGAAGAGGTGGAGGTCAAGAACGGGAAGCGGTCGCAGATCCAGGCCAAGGTCTTCCCGGGCTACATCCTGGTCCGGATGGAGCTGACCGCCGAGTCCTACTCCTGCGTGCGCAACACGCCGGGTGTCACCGGCTTCGTGGGCGCGACGGACCGGGCCGACCGCCCGGCCCCGCTCTCGCTCGACGAGGTGCTGAAGTGGCTGGCGCCGGCCGTCGAGACCGAGCAGAAGAAGGCCAAGCCCGAGATCAAGGTCCTCGACTTCGAGGTCGGCGACTCGGTCACCGTCACCGACGGCGCCTTCGCCTCGCTGCCGGCGACGATCAGCGAGATCAACGCCGATCAGCAGAAGCTCAAGGTGCTGGTGTCGATCTTCGGTCGCGAGACGCCGGTGGAGCTGAACTTCAACCAGGTCGCCAAGATCTGACGTCGGGAGCGCCGGCGGTGGGCAGCGGCCCGCCGCCGGCGTACCTGTTCCGCCCCCCGCCCGACCTCGGCGCAGGCGGCGGCGGGACGCTGCGCTACTCTAGAACGTCGCCGCTGTCGCATCGCGCTGACCGTGCGCGCCTGCGGCCGGCACCTTTCCCAGTTCCAAGCCCCAGGAAGAGACATGCCTCCGAAGAAGAAGCTCGTCAAGACTTTCACGCTTCAGCTGAAGGCGGGCCAGGCCACGCCGGCGCCGCCGGTCGGCCCCGCGCTCGGCCAGCACGGCGTGAACATCATGGAGTTCTGCAAGTCCTACAACGCGCAGACCGAGGCTCAGCGGGGCGACATCGTCCCCGCCGAGATCAGCGTCTACGAGGACCGCAGCTTCACCTTCGTCCTGAAGACCCCGCCCGCCGCCCGGCTACTGCTCAAGGCCGCCGGGGTGGAGAAGGGCTCGGGCGTCCCGCAGAAGGACAAGGTCGGCTCGGTGTCGCAGGCCCAGGTGCGTGAGATCGCCGAGAAGAAGATGGTCGACCTCAACGCCAACGACATCGACCAGGCTGCGAAGATCATCGCCGGCACCGCCCGGTCGATGGGCATCGTCGTCAACGACTGACCTCGGTCACCGCCAGATCCAGTTCGTGGGAGGGCGCGCGGGAAGCCGCGGCCCGCCATAGACCACAGGAGTACGTAGAAAATGCAGCGCAGCAAGAGCTACCGCAAGGCCGCCGAGGTCATCGACCGGTCGAAGCTCTACACCCCCGCCGAGGCCGTGAAGCTGGCCAAGGACACCACCTCCGCCAAGTTCGACGCCACGGTCGAGGTCGCCATGCGCCTCGGCGTCGACCCCCGCAAGGCGGACCAGATGGTCCGTGGCGTGGTCAACCTGCCGCACGGCACCGGTAAGACCGCCCGCGTGATCGTCTTCGCCGCCGGTGCCAAGGCCGAGGAGGCCGTCGCCGCCGGTGCGGACGAGGTGGGCACCGACGAGCTGGTCGCCCGGATCCAGGGCGGTTGGCTCGACTTCGACGCGGCGATCGCCACGCCGGACCAGATGGCCAAGATCGGCCGGATCGCGCGGATCCTGGGCCCGCGCGGTCTCATGCCGAACCCGAAGACCGGCACGGTGACCATGGACGTCACCAAGGCGGTCTCGGACATCAAGGGCGGTAAGATCACCTTCCGGGTGGACAAGCACTCCAACCTGCACCTGATCATCGGCAAGGCCTCGTTCTCCGAGACCCAGCTGATCGACAACTACGCGGCGGTCCTCGACGAGGTCCTGCGGGCCAAGCCGTCCGCCGCGAAGGGCAAGTACCTCAAGAAGGTCACCCTCACCACCACCATGGGCCCGGGCGTCCCGGTCGACCCCAACGTGGTGAAGAACCTGCAGGAGGCTCCGGCCGAGGCCTGAGCATCCGTACCCGTGACTGGGCGTCGCCACATCGTGGCGGCGCCCCGTTCCGTGTCGGTTGTGGCATGCTCGGCCGGTGCGCCTGGAGAACGTCTGGCTGCGCTACCGGCGGCGGGGCCCGTGGGTGCTGCGGGAAGCCGCGGTGCGGATCGGCCCCGGTGAGGTCGTGGTCGTCCTCGGCCGCAACGGTGTGGGCAAGTCGACCCTGCTCCAGGTGGCGGCCGGGGTGCTGCGGCCGAGCCGGGGGCGGGTCACCGGTCGACCCCGGCACGTCGGGTGGGTCCCGGAGCGCTTCCCGGCCGACCAACCCTTCACCGTCGAGCACTACCTGACCGCCATGGGACGTGTCGCCGGCCTCGACCCGGCGGCCGCCGGCCACGCGGTCGACCACTGGACCTCCCGGCTGGGCCTGTCCGGGTTCCGCCGGGTCCGCCTGCCGGAGCTGTCCAAGGGCACCGCCCAGAAGGTCGGCCTGGCCCAGGCGATGCTGCGTCCGCCCGGCCTGCTGGTCCTCGACGAGCCGTGGGAGGGCCTCGACGCCGCGACCCGGGACCTCGTGCCCGAGGTGATCGACGAGGTGGCGGCGGCGGGCGGTTCGGTGCTGGTCAGCGACCACCGGGGCGAGATCGCCCGGCTGCCGGGTGCCCGCCGGTGGACGGTGGCGGACGGCACGGTCACCGAGGCCGCCCCGTCGGCGGAGGCGGCGCTGGCGGTGGTCGAGGTCGCGGTCCCGGTGGCGCGGGTCGACGGCACCGTCGCCCGGCTGCGCGCCGAGGGGCACCGGATCCTTCGCGTACGCCGGCCCGCCCGACCCGGCGTGGCCGCCCCGGACGACGCCGAGGGGCCGCCGACGGCGACCGTGGACCCCGCCGCGCCGCCCGTCGCCCGGGCGCCAGAGGCCACGGGCGGGACCACCGGGGGGCCGCGGTGACCGCACTGCTCCGGCTGCGGCTGGCGGGCTTCCTGCGTACGGGACGGGCGCTGGCCCCGCTGCTGGCCGGCCTGGTGGCTCTCGGCATCCTCTACGGCGGCGGCCGGGCGCAGCCGGGGGAGGCGTACGGCGTCTCGGCGGTGGTGCTCTTCCCGGTGCTCGCCTGGCAGACCAAGGTGCTGCTGGACGTCGAGCCGGACGTGCAGCGCCGGCTGGCGCAGGCGCTCGTCGGGGTGCGCCGGGAGCGACTGGCCGGGCTGCTGGCGGCCGGCGTGGCCGGGCTCGGCACGGTGGCCGTCGCGCTGGTCTTCCCGTGGCTGGTGGGCGGGGTCGCCGGTCCGGTGGGGCCGGGCGACCGGTCGGTGCCGGTGGGGATCGCCGTCGGGCTGTGGGCGCACCTGCTGGCCGTACCCGCGGCGGTGGCGCTCGGGGCGCTGGCCAGCCGCGCCTCCACGGGCAGCGCCGGCTACGGCGTCGCGGTGCTCGCGCTCGGCGGGGTCGGCGCGGTCGCCCTCGGCCTGAGCGGCTCGGTGGCGCCGTGGCTGGCGCCGCCGGTGATGGCCACCGCGCGGGCCGCCGCCGACGGCCTGGTCGCGTCCACGGTGGGCCTGCTCACCGCCTGGGCCGTGGCCTGGAGCGCGGCGGCCGCAGCGGCGTATCTGTGGCGGCGGCGTCACCGACCCTGACCGTCGGCCCCTCGGGGTGCGGGGGAGTGACCCGGCCCACCGGGGGGCGATTTGGTGGTCGCGGGGCTCCTCGCGTAACCTAGGCCGCGAAGTTCCACCCAGAGACCGCTGGTCACCGTGCCCCGGCACGGTCGAAGGTCCCGCGACTACGGGCGACCCGCGCAGGGCGGTAAGCGAAAATCGGTGCTGAGCATGGTCCGCCGACCGTGTCCGTGTGCCGGCCCTCGCCCCGTGCGCCCTGCGCCGGGGCCTTTCTCGTTGTCGTGGCACCTGCGCCCCCGTCGAAAGCTCCGGCCGACGACGGTGACCGGCCTCGAGTAACGAGAGAGGAGGGACATGGCGGACAAGCCGATCCGGGCCGACAAGGCCACGGCCGTCGCTGAGCTGACCGAGAGCTTCCGCAACGCGGGTGCCACGGTGCTGACCGAGTACCGCGGTCTGACGGTTTCCCAGCTCACCCAGCTGCGGCGCTCGCTCGGCAAGGAGACCAGCTACACCGTTGCGAAGAACACGCTCGCGAAGCGTGCCGCGACCGACGCTGGTATCTCCGGCCTCGACGAGATGTTCTCCGGTCCTACCGCGCTGACTTTCGTTTCGGGCGACGTCGTCGAGGCGGCGAAGGGGCTTCGCGACTTCGCGAAGGCCAACCCGAAGCTCGTCATCAAGGGCGGTGTCTTCGAGGGCAAGGCCATTACCGCGGCCGAGGTCACGAAGCTCGCCGACCTGGAGTCCCGTGAGGTGCTGCTGGCCAAGCTGGCCGGCGCGATGAAGGGCAACCTGAGCAAGGCCGCGGCCCTGTTCCAGGCCCCGCTGTCGAAGACCGCCCGTCTGGCGGCCGCCCTGCAGGACAAGCGCGAGAAGGAGGGCGCCGAGGCGGCCTGAGGCCCCGCGGCGCACCCAGTTCTTACCTAACAGATTCAGGAAAGGACGCCAGACATGGCGAAGCTCAGCACCGACGAGCTGCTTGACGCGTTCAAGGAGATGACGCTGATCGAGCTCTCCGAGTTCGTGAAGCAGTTCGAGGAGACCTTCGAGGTCACCGCGGCCGCTCCGGTCGCCGTCGCCGGCCCGGCCGGCCCGGCCGCCGCCGCTCCGGTCGAGGAGGAGAAGGACGAGTTCGACGTCATCCTCGAGGCTGACGGCGGCAAGAAGATCCAGGTCATCAAGGTCGTGCGCGAGCTGACCGGCCTGGGCCTCAAGGAGGCCAAGGACCTGGTCGAGGCCGCTCCGAAGGCCGTCCTGGAGAAGGCCAACAAGGAGACCGCCGAGAAGGCGAAGACCAAGCTCGAGGGCGAGGGCGCCAAGGTCACCCTCAAGTGACCTGACGTACCACCAGGCGCGTGTCCGGCTCGGTGAGCCGGGGCACACCGCGTCACGGCGGGCGGTGATCCGACACTGGATCGCCGCCCGCCTTCGTGGTGGATCCGGCGACAGGGGCAGTGAGCAGGGCGTCGACGCGCCGCCACGGTCGGCGACCGGGGCCCGGGAGTAGCCCGTCGGTGGGAAAGAAGCGGCGACCCGGATGCCGGGCCTTGACGCGGCCCCGCACCGACAGGCACGCTGACACAGCAAGACCTTCCGCGCTTGCAACGGCCACCACTTGGGTAATGGCAGCGGCGACACCATCGGCCGCGGCACCTGAGCGGCCCGGCAGGAACGTCGCGTTCCGAGCGGCCCGGTTCGACCCCGGTTCAGGGGTCCCGAGGCACGTTCCGCGACGACCTGCGGGTTGGGCTGGACAGCGGTTAGCCTCTCGGCTACACTGCTAGTTTGCGCTGCCTTCCGACTTGACCCCTGCTCGGAAATGTCCGTTTACGGATATTTCTGGTGGGGTCATTGGAGTGCACGCGTACCAGCCGTTCTGCAGCACCGGTCCTCGGAAGGACGCATCTTGGCAGCTTCCCGCCCTGCGAAGACCAGTCGTACGTCGAGCGCATTCGCTCCCCGCCGAGTTTCATTCGGCAGGATCACCGAACACCTCGAGGTCCCCAACCTCCTCGCCATCCAGAACGAGTCCTTCGACTGGCTCGTCGGCAACGAGGCTTGGCAGGGCCGGTCGGCGGACGACCCGCACGCACGCTCGGGTCTCGCGGAGATCCTCGACGAGATCAGTCCCATTGAGGACTTCTCCGGCACCATGTCGCTCTCCTTCTCGGCTCCGCGCTTCGACGAGGTCAAGGCCTCGATCGAGGAGTGCAAGGAGAAGGACCTGACCTACTGCGCCCCGCTCTTCGTGACCGCGGAGTTCACCAACAACACCACCGGCGAGATCAAGAGCCAGACGGTGTTCATGGGTGACTTCCCGATGATGACGCCGAAGGGCACCTTCATCATCAACGGCACCGAGCGCGTCGTGGTCAGCCAGCTCGTCCGGTCCCCGGGCGTCTACTTCGACAAGCAGCCGGACAAGACCTCCGACCGCGACCTCACCAGCGTCAAGGTCATTCCCAGCCGGGGCGCCTGGCTGGAGTTCGACATCGACAAGCGCGACACGGTCGGCGTCCGCATCGACCGCAAGCGCCGGCAGGCCGTCACCGTCCTGCTCAAGGCCGTCGGTTGGTCGGCCGAGCGCATCCGCGAGCGGTTCGGCTGGTCCGAGCTGATGATGACCACGCTCGAGAAGGACCACATCGCCGGCGCGGACGAGGCGTTGCTCGACATCTACCGGAAGCTCCGCCCTGGCGAGCCGCCGACCCGCGAGAACGCCCAGACCCTGCTCGACAACCTCTTCTTCAACCCGAAGCGGTACGACGTCGCCAAGGTCGGTCGTTACAAGTTCAACAAGAAGCTCGAGCTGGAGGTGCCGATCACGACCGGCACCCTGACCGAGGACGACATCGTCGCCACCGTGGAGTACCTCTGCCGGCTGCACGCCGGTGAGGACGGCTACGAGGCCGACGACATCGACCACTTCGGCAACCGGCGCCTGCGTACCGTGGGTGAGCTGATCCAGAACCAGGTCCGGGTCGGTCTGTCCCGGATGGAGCGGGTCGTCCGCGAGCGGATGACCACCCAGGACGTCGAGGCGATCACGCCGCAGACCCTGATCAACATCCGTCCCGTGGTGGCGGCGATCAAGGAGTTCTTCGGCACGTCGCAGCTGTCCCAGTTCATGGACCAGACCAACCCGCTGGCGGGCCTGACCCACCGGCGCCGGCTGAGCGCGCTCGGCCCGGGTGGTCTGTCCCGGGAGCGGGCCGGCTTCGAGGTCCGCGACGTGCACCCGTCCCACTACGGCCGGATGTGCCCGATCGAGACGCCGGAAGGCCCGAACATCGGTCTGATCGGCGCGCTGTCCACCTTCGCCCGGGTCAACCCGTTCGGCTTCATCGAGACGCCGTACCGGAAGGTCGTCGACGGTCGGGTCACCGACCAGATCGACTACCTGACCGCGGACGAGGAGGACCGGTTCGTCAAGGCGCAGGCCAACGCGCCGCTGAAGGCCGACGGCACGTTCGCCGAGGACCGGGTCCTGTGCCGCCGTAAGGGCGGCGAGACCGAGGACGTGGTGCCGAGCGCCGTCGACTACATGGACGTGTCGCCGCGGCAGATGACCTCGGTCGCCACCGCGATGATCCCGTTCCTCGAGCACGACGACGCCAACCGGGCGCTGATGGGCGCCAACATGCAGCGCCAGGCGGTGCCGCTGGTCAAGGCCGAGTCCCCGCTCGTCGGCACCGGCATGGAATACCGTGCCGCGGTCGACGCCGGTGACGTGGTCGTCGCCGAGGTCGGCGGCGTCATCGAGGACCTCTGCGCCGACTACATCACCATCCACCAGGACGACGGCCACCGCCGCACGTACCTGCTGCACAAGTTCCGCCGCTCCAACGCCGGCTCCTGTGTCAACCAGAAGCCGGTCGTCTTCGAGGGCGACCGCGTCGAGGCCGGTCAGGTCATCGCCGACGGTCCGTGCACCGACGAGGGCGAGATGGCGCTCGGGCGCAACCTGCTCGTGGCGTTCATGTGCTGGGAGGGCCACAACTACGAGGACGCGATCATCCTGTCGCAGCGCCTCGTGCAGCAGGACGTGCTCACCTCGATCCACATCGAGGAGCACGAGGTCGACGCCCGGGACACCAAGCTGGGCCCGGAGGAGATCACCCGCGACATCCCGAACGTCAGCGAGGAGATGCTCGCCGACCTCGACGAGCGCGGCATCATCCGGATCGGCGCCGAGGTCGTCCCCGGCGACATCCTGGTCGGCAAGGTCACGCCCAAGGGCGAGACCGAGCTGACCCCGGAGGAGCGGCTGCTCCGCGCGATCTTCGGTGAGAAGGCGCGCGAGGTCCGCGACACCTCGCTGAAGGTGCCGCACGGCGAGACCGGCACGGTCATCGGCGTGCGTACCTTCTCCCGCGAGGACGGCGACGAGCTGCCGCCGGGCGTCAACGAGCTGGTCCGGGTCTACGTCGCCCAGAAGCGGAAGATCCAGGACGGCGACAAGCTCGCCGGCCGGCACGGCAACAAGGGCGTCATCTCCAAGATCCTGCCGATCGAGGACATGCCGTTCCTGGAGGACGGCACGCCCGTCGACATCGTGCTCAACCCGCTCGGTGTGCCGTCCCGGATGAACATCGGCCAGGTGCTGGAGACACACCTTGGCTGGGTGGCGAAGACGGGCTGGAGCGTCGACGGCGACGACGCCGAGTGGAAGCGCCAGCTGCGCTCCATCGAGGCGCACGAGTCGGAGCCGGACACCAACGTGGCCACGCCGGTCTTCGACGGTGCCCGCGAGGAGGAGATCTCCGGCCTGCTGGCGTCGACCCTGCCCAACCGGGACGGCAAGCAGCTGATCGGTTCCACCGGCAAGGCGCAGCTGTTCGACGGTCGCTCCGGCGAGCCGCTGCCGGACCCGATCGCGGTCGGCTACATCTACATCCTGAAGCTCAACCACCTGGTCGACGACAAGATCCACGCCCGGTCGACCGGTCCGTACTCGATGATCACGCAGCAGCCGCTGGGTGGTAAGGCGCAGTTCGGTGGCCAGCGCTTCGGCGAGATGGAGTGCTGGGCGATGCAGGCGTACGGCGCCGCGTACGCCCTGCAGGAGCTGTTGACGATCAAGTCCGACGACGTCCTCGGCCGGGTCAAGGTCTACGAGGCCATCGTCAAGGGCGAGAACATCCCGGAGCCGGGCATCCCGGAGTCGTTCAAGGTGCTGCTCAAGGAGCTGCAGTCGCTGTGCCTCAACGTCGAGGTGCTGTCCAGCGACGGCGTGGCCCTGGAGATGCGCGAGACCGACGACGAGGTGTTCCGCGCCGCGGAGGAGCTGGGCATCGACCTGTCCCGGCGCGAGCCGAGCTCGGTCGAAGAGGTCTGAGGTGAGCGGTCGGGGGCCGGCTCGCCGGCTCCCGACCCCACCCACTAGCTAGCAGTACAGACGACGACATAGGGGACATAGTGCTCGACGTCAACTTCTTCGACGAGCTGCGCATCGGCCTCGCCACCGCTGACGACATCCGTCAGTGGTCGCACGGTGAGGTCAAGAAGCCTGAGACGATCAACTACCGCACCCTGAAGCCGGAAAAGGACGGGCTCTTCTGCGAGAAGATCTTCGGTCCGCAGCGGGACTGGGAGTGCTACTGCGGTAAGTACAAGCGGGTCCGGTTCAAGGGCATCATCTGCGAGCGCTGCGGCGTCGAGGTGACGCGGTCGAAGGTCCGCCGCGAGCGGATGGGGCACATCGAGCTCGCCGCGCCGGTGACCCACATCTGGTACTTCAAGGGCGTGCCGAGCCGGCTGGGCTACCTGCTGGACCTCGCCCCCAAGGACCTCGAAAAGATCATCTACTTCGCCTCGTACGTCGTGACGAGCGTGGACGCCGAGTCGCGTCACCGTGACCTCTCGACGATCGAGAACGAGATCCTGGCCGAGAAGCGGCAGGCCGAGAACAGCCGCGACTCGGAGATCGAGAAGCGGGCCACCAAGCTCGAGGCCGACCTGGCCGAGCTGGAGGCCGAGGGTGCCAAGGCGGACGTCCGGCGCAAGGTCAAGGAGGGCGGAGAGCGCGAGATGCGCCAGATCCGCGACCGGGCCCAGCGCGAGATCGACCGCCTAGACGAGGTGCTGGACACCTTCCGCAAGCTGGAGCCGAAGCAGCTCGTCACCGACGAACTGCTCTACCGCGAGCTGCGGGACCGGTTCGGCGAGTACTTCACCGGCGGCATGGGCGCCGAGGCCATCAAGGCGCTGGTCCAGAACATGGACCTCGACGCCGAGGCCGAGAACCTGCGCGAGACCATCCGCTCCGGCAAGGGCCAGCGGAAGATCCGGGCGCTCAAGCGGCTCAAGGTCGTCGCGGCGTTCCTGAACACCCGCAACTCGCCGCTCGGCATGGTGCTCGACTGCGTGCCGGTCATCCCGCCGGACCTGCGCCCGATGGTGCAGCTCGACGGTGGCCGCTTCGCGACCTCCGACCTGAACGACCTGTACCGCCGCGTGATCAACCGGAACAACCGCCTCAAGCGGCTGATCGACCTCGGCGCGCCCGAGATCATCGTCAACAACGAGAAGCGGATGCTCCAGGAGGCCGTCGACGCGCTGTTCGACAACGGCCGCCGCGGCCGGCCGGTCACCGGGCCGGGCAACCGCCCGCTGAAGTCGCTCTCCGACATGCTCAAGGGCAAGCAGGGCCGGTTCCGGCAGAACCTGCTGGGCAAGCGCGTCGACTACTCCGGCCGTTCGGTCATCGTCGTCGGCCCGAAGCTGAAGCTGCACCAGTGCGGCCTGCCCAAGCAGATGGCGCTGGAGCTGTTCAAGCCGTTCGTGATGAAGCGGCTGGTCGACCTCAACCACGCGCAGAACATCAAGTCCGCCAAGCGGATGGTCGAGCGGCAGCGCCCGGTCGTGTGGGACGTGCTCGAAGAGGTCATCGGCGAGCACCCGGTCCTGCTGAACCGGGCGCCGACCCTGCACCGCCTGGGCATCCAGGCCTTCGAGCCGCAGCTCGTCGAGGGCAAGGCCATCCAGATCCACCCGCTGGTCTGCACCGCGTTCAACGCCGACTTCGACGGTGACCAGATGGCGGTGCACGTGCCGCTGTCCGCCGAGGCCCAGGCCGAGGCGCGGATCCTGATGCTGTCGTCGAACAACATCCTCAAGCCGGCCGACGGCAAGCCCGTCACCATGCCCACCCAGGACATGGTCATCGGCCTCTACCACCTCACCCACCTCACGGCGGGCGAGAAGGGCGAGGGCCGGGCGTTCAGCTCGGACGCCGAGGCGCGGATGGCGTACGACAACGGCGAGCTGCACCTGCAGGCCCCGGTGAAGATCCGCCTGCGTGGCGTGGTCGGGGTCGACAACGGCGCCGGCGCCGAGGCGTGGACCGCCCCGGAGGGCTGGGTCGAGGGCGAGCCGCTGACCGTCGAGACGACCCTCGGTCGGGTGCTGTTCAACGAGACGCTGCCGCAGGGCTACCGCTTCGTGAACTACGAGATCCGCAAGGGTCAGCTCTCCGCGATCGTCAACGACCTCGCCGAGCGCTTCCCCAAGGTGGCGCTGGCCGCCACCCTGGACGGGCTCAAGGAGGCCGGCTTCCACTGGGCCACCTGGTCCGGCGTGACGATCGGCATGGAGGACGTCATCGCCCCGCCGCGCAAGCGGGAGATCCTGGAGCGGTACGAGAAGGAAGCCGACCAGATCGACAAGCAGTACCAGCGCGGTCTGATGACCCCGGAGGAGCGTCGCGGCGAGCTCATCCAGATCTGGACCAAGGCGACCAACGAGGTTGCCAAGGAGATGGACACCGCTCTGCCGCAGGAGAACCCGCTGTGGAAGATGATCAACTCGGGTGCTCGCGGTAACCTCCTCCAGCTCCGGCAGATCGCGGCGATCCGTGGTCTGGTGGCCAACCCGAAGGGCGAGATCATCCCGCGGCCGATCAAGGCCAGCTACCGGGAGGGTCTGTCCGTGCTGGAGTACTTCATCTCCACGCACGGTGCCCGTAAGGGTCTCGCGGACACCGCCCTGCGTACCGCCGACTCGGGTTACCTGACCCGTCGTCTGGTGGACGTCTCGCAGGACGTCATCATCCGCGAGGAGGACTGCGGCACCGACCGCGCCATCCCGATGCAGATCGGCGAGCGGATCGACGGCAAGCTGGTCGTGCACGAGCACGCCGAGACCAGCGTGCACGCCCGGACGCTGGCCGACGACATCAAGGGGCCGGACGGCGTCGTCGTCGCCGAGCGGGGTCAGGACATCAACTCGATCCTGGTCGACAAGATCGTCGCCGCCGGTACGGAGACGGTCCGGGTGCGCAGCGTGCTCACCTGCGAGTCGAAGCTGGGCGTCTGCGGTGCGTGCTACGGCCGCTCGCTGCCGACCGGCAAGACCGTGGACGTCGGCGAGGCGGTCGGCATCATCGCCGCCCAGTCGATCGGTGAGCCCGGTACGCAGCTGACGATGCGTACCTTCCACACCGGTGGCGTCGCGGGTGAGGACATCACCCAGGGTCTGCCCCGTGTCCAGGAGATCTTCGAGGCCCGGGTCCCGAAGGGCAAGGCGCCCATCGCCGACACCCCGGGTCGGATCCGGATCGAGGACGGCGAGCGCTCGCGGAAGATCATCGTGGTGCCGGACGACGGCAGCGACGAGATCGTCTACGACAAGATCTCCAAGCGGGTCCGGCTGCGGACCCACGACGGCGGTCACGTCGCGGTCGGCGAGAAGCTGACCGAGGGCACCATCGACCCGCACGAGCTGCTGCGGATCATGGGTCCGCGTGCGGTCCAGGTCCACCTGACCAGTGAGGTCCAGGAGGTCTACCGCTCGCAGGGTGTGCTCATCCACGACAAGCACATCGAGATCATCATCCGCCAGATGCTCAAGCGGGTGACGGTCATCGACTCCGGCTCGACCGAGTTCCTGCCGGGCGTGCTGGTCGACCGGGCGCTGTTCGAGTCGGAGAACCGCCGACTCGTCTCCGAGGGCGGCGAGCCCGCCGCCGGCCGTCCGGTGCTGATGGGTATCACCAAGGCCTCGCTGGCCACCGACTCCTGGCTCTCGGCGGCCTCCTTCCAGGAGACCACCCGGGTGCTGACCGACGCGGCGATCAACTCGCGCAGCGACTCGCTCGTCGGCCTCAAGGAGAACGTGATCATCGGTAAGCTCATCCCGGCCGGTACGGGCATCAGCAAGTACCGCAACGTCCGGGTCGAGCCGACCGAGGAGGCGAAGGCCAAGGTCTACTCGATGACCGGCTACCCGGAGACCGACTACGGCTTCGGGCCGGCCAGCGGCCAGGCGGTTCCGCTGGACGACTTCGACTTCGGGTCGTACCGCTAAGCAGCACGATCGACGAGGCCCCCGGCACGCGCCGGGGGCCTCGTCGCGTCCCGGGGCCTGGGTGGCCCGTGCGGGCGCCGCGGCGGAGCGCACCGGGGCATGATGGGGGCATGACGACCGCACCCGGGCAGGCGCCCGTCGCCCAGCCGGGGCTGCCCCGCCATCCGCTCGACCCGGACCCGGCCCGGGCCACCAAGGCGCGGGCGGTCTTCGCACTCGGCCTGATCGGCGCGCTGACCGGCCTGTTCATCGGCGGCGTGGTGCCGGCCACGGTGGCGCTCCAGCTCGCCCGCCAGGCGCGCCGGGAGGCGTACGCCTCGGGGGGTTTCCTGACCGGCTCCGCCTGGCTGCGGCGGGGGGAGCGGCTGGCCTGGACGGGCCTGGTGCTCGTCGCCGTCAGCGTGGTGGCCGCGGTGGTGCTCGGGGTGGTCCGGCTCGCCGACACGCCCTACGGGCAGGACTTCGCACCGAACATGGACTGACCGACCGCCCGAGCGGAACGGGTCTCGCGCCGGGCGCGGGCCGTCGGGCCGGCGGCGGTAGCCTGGCCCGGTGTCCGTCGCGCGGCGGTGGACGCCGAGACGTCGACAGGAGGACCCGTGACGGAACCGGCGCGCTACCCGGGCGGCGATCCCGTGGCGCACCCCGCCGCGCATCCCGACGCCCCGCCCGGCGGGACGCCGTGGGCGCGACCCGACGCGGGCACTCCGTCCGTCGCGCCGGGGTACCCGCCGCCGGTGGCGCCCATGAACGCCCCGTCCGGGGGAGGGGACCCGGGCCCGCCGCCGGCGTCGCCCTGGGGCGCCTCGCCCGGGGCAGGGGTCCCGGGCCCGTCGTCGGTGTCCCCGTGGGGTGCCTCGCCCGGGGCAGGGGGGCCGTCGCCGGCCCCGGGGTGGGGTCCGGGCCCGTTCGCCCCGCCATCGCCGCCGCGCGAGGCCGCCCGGCCGCCGAAGCGGGTCGACCCGGTCGCGGGCACGTCCTTCGGCGTGGTGCACCTCGACGTGCCGCCGGTCACCTCCGGCCTGGCCGTGGGTTCGCTGGTGGCCGGGATCGTCTCGACGCTTGTCGCGTTGCTCGTGATCTGTGTCGGCGCGGTCGGCGGCGTGGGCGGCGCCTGGGCGGCCGGCGCCTTCACGGTGCTGGGCGTCCTGGCCGGCGCGGGCGCCGTCGTGGCCGGCCTGCTGGGGATGCGGCAGATCCGGCGTCCGGCCGCCCCGCCGGCGGTCCGGTTCACCGGGCGGGGCCTGGCGGTGGCCGGCGTCAGCTGTGGCGGGGCGGGGCTGCTGCTCAGCCTGCTCGGCCTGGGGCTGGCGTTGCTGCTGACGCTCGGGTGACGCCCGCGCCCGCCCGTGAGGCGTGACGGCGGCCGTGACGGGGTCGACGGGCCGGTCCGCGCGGAAGCCGGTACACTTGGGTCCGTAGGTGCCCACCACGGGCGGGTAGGCGCGACGGGTTCGATCGGCAGGCGGTGGACGCTCCGCAGGCCGCTCCGTTTTGACCTGTGCGGTTGTGGTAGGTACTCTTTCCCCTTGTGCCCGGGCCAGCCCGGGCAACTCGTGCGTGCGCTGGATCCGGTGAGCCGGAGATCGCGTGGGAGCACGACAAAGCCAAAGATCCGGCGCGCGGCCTGCCGTGCGCCGGTGCAAGACCCCGTCGACAACGCGCGAGCGTCGGCGGCGGGGCCGTGAGCTGGGCGACACGCCCGACCGCGGGTGCCGGGACCACCGCGAGGTGGCCCTGGTCGGAATGTAGGAGAGTCGACCATCTGGTCGGCTACGGCAGACGGTGCGGCCGCCACCAGGCGGTCGAAGGGAGCGGAGAAACCCGGTGCCCACGATCCAGCAGCTGGTCCGAAAGGGCCGCCAGGCTAAGACGAGTAAGACCAAGACCCCGGCGCTGAAGGGTTCCCCTCAGCGGCGCGGCGTGTGCACCCGCGTGTACACCACCACCCCGAAGAAGCCGAACTCGGCGCTGCGCAAGGTCGCTCGTGTCAAGCTCAGCAGCCAGATCGAGGTGACCGCCTACATCCCGGGCGTCGGCCACAACCTGCAGGAGCACTCGATCGTGCTCGTCCGCGGCGGCCGGGTGAAGGACCTCCCCGGCGTGCGTTACAAGATCGTCCGCGGTTCGCTGGACACCCAGGGTGTCCGCAACCGCAAGCAGGCGCGCAGCCGTTACGGCGCGAAGAAGGAGAAGAGCTGACATGCCGCGTAAGGGACCCGCTCCGCGGAAGCCGCTGGTCGCTGACCCGGTGTACAACTCGCCGCTGGTCACCCAGTTGGTGAACAAGATCCTCCTGCGCGGTAAGCGTCAGCTCGCCGAGCGCATCGTCTACGCCGCCCTCGAGGGCTGCCGTGAGAAGTCCGGCACCGACCCGGTCGTCACCCTCAAGCGGGCGATGGACAACGTCAAGCCGACTCTCGAGGTGCGTAGCCGCCGCGTCGGTGGCGCCACCTACCAGGTCCCGGTCGAGGTCCGCCCCGCCCGGGCGACCACCCTGGGCCTGCGCTGGCTGGTCACCTACTCCCGCGCCCGTCGTGAGAAGACCATGATCGAGCGGCTGATGAACGAGCTGCTGGACGCGAGCAACGGCCTCGGTGCCGCCGTCAAGCGGCGCGAGGACACGCACAAGATGGCCGAGTCCAACAAGGCCTTCGCGCACTACCGCTGGTAACACCCTGGTTCCGGCGCCCGCGAGGGCGCCGGAACCGCCACCAGTTGTGTCGAGACGACGATAAGTAGGGATTGAAGTGGCCGCCGCAGACGCGCTCGCCAACGTACGCAACATCGGCATCATGGCCCACATCGATGCCGGTAAGACCACCACCACCGAGCGGATCCTGTTCTACACCGGCATCACGTACAAGATCGGTGAGGTCCACGAGGGCGGTGCCGTCATGGACTGGATGGAGCAGGAGCAGGAGCGTGGTATCACCATCACCTCCGCTGCTACCAAGTGTGAGTGGAAGGGCCACACGATCCAGATCATCGACACGCCCGGCCACGTCGACTTCACGGTCGAGGTCGAGCGGTCGCTGCGGGTGCTGGACGGCGCGGTCGCGGTCTACGACGGTGTCGCCGGCGTGGAGCCGCAGACGGAGAACGTCTGGCGGCAGGCGGACAAGTACAACGTCCCCCGGATGTGCTTCGTCAACAAGCTCGACCGGACCGGTGCCGACTTCTTCCGCTGCGTGCAGATGATGATCGACCGGCTCAACGCCACCCCGCTGGTCCTCCAGATCCCGATCGGCGCCGAGTCCGACTTCATCGGCGTGGTCGACCTGGTCGAGATGCGGGCCCTCACCTGGCGCGGCGAGACGCAGAAGGGTGAGGACTACGCGATCGAGGAGATCCCGGCCGACCTCGCCGACTCCGCCGCGGAGTGGCGCGAGAAGCTGGTGGAGACCCTGGCCGACGTCGACGACGCGGTGATGGAGAAGTACCTGGAGGGCGAGGAGATCTCCGTCGAGGAGATGAAGGACGCCATCCGTCGGGCCACCATCGCCGGCAAGGCCAACCCGGTCCTCACCGGCACCGCCTTCAAGAACAAGGGCATCCAGCCGATGCTGGACGCGGTCATCGCGTACCTGCCGTCGCCGCTGGACATCCCCGCGATCGAGGGTACGGCCACCGACGGCGAGACCCCGCTGCAGCGGAAGCCGTCGAAGTCGGAGCCCTTCTCGGGCCTCGCCTTCAAGATCCAGACGGACAAGCACCTCGGCAAGCTCACCTACGTGCGGATCTACTCCGGCACGCTCGAGTCCGGCTCCCAGGTGGTCAACTCCACCAAGGACCGCAAGGAGCGGATCGGCAAGATCTACCAGATGCACGCCAACAAGCGGGAAGAGCGCAGCTCGGCCCAGGCTGGCGACATCATCGCGGTGCAGGGTCTCAAGCAGACCACCACCGGTGACACCCTGTGCGACCCGGCGAACCCGGTCATCCTGGAGTCGATGACCTTCCCGGAGCCGGTCATCGAGGTCGCCATCGAGCCGAAGACCAAGGCCGACCAGGAGAAGCTCAGCACCGCCATCCAGCGGCTGGCCGAGGAGGACCCGACCTTCCGCGTCAAGCTGGACGACCAGACCGGTCAGACGGTCATCTCCGGCATGGGCGAGCTGCACCTGGACATCCTGGTCGACCGGATGCGCCGCGAGTTCAACGTCGAGGCCAACATCGGTAAGCCGCAGGTGGCGTACCGCGAGACCATCCGCCGCAAGGTGGACAAGGTCGAGTACACCCACAAGAAGCAGACCGGTGGTTCCGGCCAGTACGCCCGGGTGATCATCAGCCTGGAGCCGCTGCCGCTCGGCAACGACGCCCCGACCTACGAGTTCGCCAACGCCGTCACCGGTGGCCGCATCCCCCGGGAGTTCATCCCGTCGGTGGACGCGGGCGCGCAGGACGCCATGCAGTACGGCATCCTCGCCGGCTTCCCGCTGGTGGGTGTCAAGCTCACCCTGCTGGACGGCCAGTACCACGAGGTCGACTCGTCGGAAATGGCATTCAAGATCGCCGGCTCGATGGTGATGAAGGAGGCGGCTCGCAAGGCCGACCCCGCGCTCCTCGAGCCGATGATGGCCGTTGAGGTCACCACTCCTGAGGAGAACATGGGTGACGTCATCGGCGACCTCAACTCCCGCCGCGGCATCATCCAGGCGATGGAGGAGCGCAGCGGCGCCCGCGTCGTCAAGGCTCTGGTGCCGTTGTCGGAGATGTTCGGCTACGTCGGCGACCTGCGGTCGAAGACCCAGGGCCGGGCTAGCTACAGCATGCAGTTCGACTCCTACGCCGAGGTTCCGTCCTCGGTCGCGAAGGAGATCATCGCCAAGGCGACGGGTGAGTGACCCTCACCTGACGTGATCGATGATCCGAGGCGGTCGCGGGAGGGTGCTCCCGCCCGCGACCACCTCGGTCGGAACGCGTGAGACCGGGCCTGTAGGCTTCATCGCCGCAGAACCCACCAAAGCTCTCCGGCCGTCAGGCCGGAAAGGCTGTCGACAGAGTCCTAAGCGCCGACCGGCGCGCCGGGCGTACGAACCAAGAAGTCCACAGGAGGACCCAGTGGCGAAGGCGAAGTTCGAGCGGACTAAGCCGCACGTCAACATCGGCACCATTGGTCACATCGACCACGGTAAGACGACGCTGACGGCGGCCATCACCAAGGTCCTGCACGACCAGTACCCGGACCTGAACCCGTACACGCCGTTCGACGAGATCGACAAGGCGCCGGAGGAGAAGGCCCGCGGCATCACGATCTCCATCGCGCACGTCGAGTACCAGACCGAGGCGCGGCACTACGCGCACGTCGACTGCCCCGGTCACGCCGACTACATCAAGAACATGATCACCGGTGCCGCCCAGATGGACGGCGCGATCCTGGTGGTCGCGGCGACCGACGGCCCGATGCCGCAGACCCGCGAGCACGTGCTGCTGGCCCGCCAGGTCGGCGTGCCGTACATCGTCGTGGCGCTCAACAAGAGCGACATGGTCGACGACGAGGAGCTCCTGGAGCTCGTCGAGCTCGAGGTCCGTGAGCTGCTGTCGAACCAGGAGTACCCGGGCGACGACCTGCCGGTCGTGCGGGTCTCGGCGCTGAAGGCCCTCGAGGGTGACCCCGAGTGGACCGGCAAGCTGCTGGACCTGATGACCGCGGTCGACACCGCGATCCCGCAGCCGGAGCGCGAGACCGAGAAGCCGTTCCTCATGCCCATCGAGGACGTCTTCACGATCACCGGTCGTGGCACGGTCGTCACCGGCCGCGCCGAGCGTGGCGTGCTCAAGCCGAACGAGGAGGTGGAGATCGTCGGCATCCGCGAGAAGTCGATGAAGACCACCTGCACCGGCATCGAGATGTTCCGCAAGCTGCTCGACGAGGCCCGCGCGGGCGAGAACGTCGGTCTGCTGCTGCGTGGCATCAAGCGCGAGGACGTCGAGCGCGGCATGGTCGTCATCAAGCCGGGCACCACGACCCCGCACACGGAGTTCGAGGCGACGGTCTACATCCTCTCCAAGGAGGAGGGTGGCCGCCACACCCCGTTCTTCCAGAACTACCGTCCGCAGTTCTACTTCCGGACCACGGACGTCACCGGTGTCGTCACCCTCCCCGAGGGCACCGAGATGGTCATGCCGGGTGACAACACCACCATGACGGTGAAGCTGATCCAGCCCATCGCCATGGAGGAGAACCTCAAGTTCGCGATCCGCGAGGGTGGCCGCACCGTCGGCGCCGGGTTCGTCACCAAGATCATCAAGTGAGCTAGGTAACCCCGATTAGACCCGCCGCCGGTCGTGCGGCATACTAGTCAGGTTGCGTAACGACAGTTCGCTGCCTGTGTTCGGCTTTCGCTGAACCTCCGGGTGGCAGAGCAGTCGAGCGTAGGGTGGTTGGCGGCCCGTCCGCCAACCACCCTCGCACGGCGTTCAGGTCGCGGTAGTGCGATCGACGCCTTGACCCACCGCGCGGTCAGAGTCGCTCCGGAGTCCCGGGGCGGAGCCTGGCCCGAGGGCGCGACACGCCCGACCGCGGGGGTCGGCGAAGTGGGCCTGTGCCAGCCGGTACAGGCGCCCGCAACACAGCGGCATCGAGAGAAGGAACAGAAGCCACCATGGCGGGACAGAAGATCCGCATCCGGCTCAAGGCCTATGACCACGAGGTCGTCGACTCCTCGGCTCGGAAGATCGTCGAGACGGTGACGCGTACCGGGGCGCAGGTCGCGGGCCCGGTGCCGCTGCCCACGGAGATCAACCGTTTCTGCGTTATCCGCTCGCCGCACAAGTACAAGGACTCGCGCGAGCACTTCGAGATGCGCACGCACAAGCGGCTGATCGACATCATCGACCCGACCCCGAAGACGGTCGACTCGCTCATGCGCCTCGACCTGCCGGCTGGCGTCGACATCGAGATCAAGCTGTAGGGACCGGACAAATGGACAGGCAAGTCAAGGGGATCCTGGGCGCCAAGCTCGGCATGACCCAGGTCTGGGACAACAACCGTGTTGTCCCGGTGACCGTGGTCGAGGCCGGCCCGTGCGTCATCAGCCAGGTTCGTAGCGCCGAGAAGGACGGTTACTCCGCGGTCCAGCTCGCGTATGGCACGATCGACCCGCGCAAGGTCAAGAAGCCGATCAGCGGGCACTACGCGAAGGCCGACGTCGCGCCGCGCCGGCACATCGTCGAGCTGCGCACCGCCGACGCGGCGGACTACTCGCTCGGCCAGGAGATCACGGTCGAGGAGTTCCCGGTCGGCGTCTCCATCGACGTGACCGGCAAGACCAAGGGCAAGGGCTACGCCGGCCCGATGAAGCGGCACGGCTTCCACGGTCTGCGCGCCAGCCACGGTGTCGAGCGCAAGCACCGCTCGCCGGGCTCCATCGGCGCCTGCGCCACCCCGGGTCGTGTCTTCAAGGGCACCCGGATGGCCGGCCGCATGGGTGGCGTGCGCTACACCGTGCAGAACCTGACCGTCCAGGCGGTCGACACCGAGAACAACCTCCTGCTCGTCCGTGGCGCCATTCCCGGCCCCAAGGGCGCGCTGGTCCTGGTCCGTACCGCGGCCAAGACCAAGGCGAAGAAGGGCGGTGCGGCCAAGTGACCACCGTTGACGTCCTCACCGTCGAAGGCTCCAAGAGCGGCTCCGTCGAGCTGCCCGCCGACATCTTCGACGTCCAGGCCAACGTCGCGCTGATGCACCAGGTCGTGGTGGCCCAGCTCGCGGCGGCCCGGCAGGGCACGCACAAGGTCAAGACCCGCGGCGAGGTCGCCGGTGGCGGCAAGAAGCCGTACAAGCAGAAGGGCACCGGTCGCGCCCGGCAGGGCTCGATCCGCGCGCCGCAGTTCGCCGGCGGTGGCGTCGTGCACGGCCCCGTGCCGCGCGACTACAGCCAGCGGACCCCGAAGAAGATGAAGGCCGCCGCCCTGCGTGGCGCCCTCTCCGACCGGGCCCGCGCCGGGCAGGTGCACGTCGTCGAGGCGTTCGTCTCGGGTGAGAAGCCGTCGACCAAGGCCGCCCTGGCCACGCTGACCAAGCTGACCGAGGCCCGTCGGGTCCTGGTCGTGCTGAGCAGCACCGACGAGCTGAACTGGGTGTCGCTGCGCAACGAGCCGCGGGTGCACCTGATCGAGGCCGGCCAGCTCAACACGTACGACGTGCTGGTGGCCGACGACGTGGTCTTCACCAAGGACGCCCTGGACGAGTTCCTGGGTGTTCCCGCCGAGACCACCGAGGAGGGTGGCAAGTGAGCACGATCGCCGACCCGCGCGACATCATCGTGGCGCCGGTCGTCTCGGAGAAGAGCTACAGCGAGCTGAACCGCAACTGGTACACCTTCCTGGTGCACCCGGACGCGAACAAGACCGAGATCAAGATCGCGATCCAGCAGATCTTCGACGTCCGCGTCCTGACGGTCAACACGCTCAACCGCCAGGGCAAGCGCAAGCGGACCAAGACCGGTTTCGGGCAGCGTAAGGCCACCAAGCGGGCGATCGTGAAGCTGGCTGACGGTGACCGTATCGAGGCCTTCGGCGGCCCGGTCAGCTGAGGGGTGTAGACAATGGCTATCCGTAAGTACAAGCCGACGACGCCGGGCCGGCGTGGCTCCAGCGTCGCCGACTTCGCTGAGATCACCCGGTCGACGCCCGAGAAGTCGCTGCTGGCTCCGCTGCCGAAGAAGGGCGGGCGTAACGCCCACGGCCGGATCACCGCGCGGCACCACGGTGGCGGCCACAAGCGCCAGTACCGTCTGATCGACTTCAAGCGGGTCGACAAGGACGGCGTGCCGGCGAAGGTCGCCCACATCGAGTACGACCCGAACCGCACCGCGCGCATCGCGCTGCTGCACTACGCCGACGGCGAGAAGCGCTACATCCTCGCGCCGAAGGACATGAAGCAGGGCGACCGCGTCGAGTCGGGTCCGGGCGCCGACATCAAGCCGGGCAACAACCTGCCGCTGCGCAACATCCCGGTCGGTACCACGATCCACAACGTGGAGCTGCGTCCGGGCGGCGGCGCCAAGCTGGCCCGCTCGGCCGGCGTCGGCATCCAGCTGCTCGGCCGTGAGGGTGTGTACGCGACCCTGCGCATGCCGTCCGGCGAGATCCGGCGGGTCGACGTCCGCTGCCGCGCCAGCATCGGCGAGATCGGCAACGCCGACCAGTCGAACATCAACTGGGGCAAGGCCGGCCGTATGCGGTGGAAGGGCAAGCGCCCGACCGTCCGTGGTGTCGCGATGAACCCGGTCGACCACCCGCACGGTGGTGGTGAGGGTAAGACCTCCGGTGGTCGCCACCCGGTCAACCCGCAGGGTAAGCCCGAGGGCCGCACCCGTCGTAAGGGCCAGCCGAGTGACCGGCTGATCGTCCGCCGCCGCTACGCCACGCGTAAGCGCGGCTGAGGGAGATAAGACATGCCTCGCAGCCTGAAGAAGGGCCCGTTCATCGACGACCACCTGCTCAAGAAGGTGGAGACGCAGAACGACAAGGGCTCGAAGAACGTCATCAAGACCTGGTCGCGGCGCTCGACGATCATCCCCGAGATGCTGGGCCACACGATCGCCGTGCACGACGGACGCAAGCACGTCCCGGTGTTCGTGACCGAGGCGATGGTCGGGCACAAGCTCGGCGAGTTCGCGCTGACCCGCACGTTCAAGGGTCACGAGAAGGACGACCGGAAGAGCCGTCGGCGCTGACGCCGCGGGCATACGGATAGAGGAACAAGGGGTTACAGCGATGCCAGGAAAGGGCGACGCTCCGGTGCTTCCGGGCGCGCGGGCGATTGCGCGGCACGTGCGCATCTCGCCGATGAAGGCGCGCCGGGTGGTCAACCTCGTCCGCGGCCTGCCCGCGAAGGAGGCGCTCACGGTGCTGCAGTTCGCGCCGCAGGCTGCGAGCGAGCAGGTGTACAAGGTGCTCGCGAGCGCCATCGCCAACGCGGAGAACAACGAGCGGCTGGACCCCGACGCGCTGCTCGTCAGCGAGGCGTACGTCGACGAGGGCCCGACCATGAAGCGGTTCCAGCCGCGGGCGCAGGGCCGGGCGTACCGGATCCGCAAGCGCACCTGCCACATCACCGTCGCGGTGGAGGCGGTGGCGCCGGCCGCGCCGAAGAAGGCGGCCGCGAAGAAGGCTGCCCCGGCGAAGCAGGCGGAGCCGGCCGAGACGCAGAGCAAGACGGAGGGCGCCGAGTAATGGGTCAGAAGGTTCACCCGCACGGGTTCCGGCTCGGCATCTCGACCGACTGGAAGTCCCGCTGGTTCGCGGACAAGCTCTACAAGGACTACATCGGCGAGGATGTCAAGATCCGCCGCATGATGTCCAAGGGCCTCGAGCGCGCCGGCATCTCCAAGGTCGACATCGAGCGCACCCGCGACCGGGTCCGCGTCGACATCCACACCGCCCGGCCGGGCATCGTCATCGGCCGTAAGGGTGCGGAGGCCGACCGGATCCGCGGCGAGCTCGAGAAGCTGACCGGCAAGCAGGTCCAGCTGAACATCATCGAGGTGAAGAACCCCGAGTCGGACGCGCAGCTCGTCGCACAGGGTGTGGCCGAGCAGCTCTCCAGCCGGGTCAGCTTCCGTCGGGCGATGCGCAAGGCCATGCAGTCCGCGATGAAGAACCCGGTCTGCAAGGGCATCCGGGTCCAGGTCTCGGGTCGCCTCGGCGGCGCCGAGATGAGCCGGACCGAGTTCTACCGCGAGGGCCGGGTTCCGCTGCACACGCTGCGGGCCAACATCGAGTACGGCTTCTTCGAGGCCCGTACGAGCTTCGGCCGGATCGGCGTGAAGGTCTGGATCTACAAGGGCGACGCGGTGCCGGGCCGGGAGACCCCGACCGAGGCTCCGTCGCGTCCGCGCCGTGACCGTGGCGACCGCCCGGAGCGGCCGCGCCGTGGTCGGTCCGGCTCGTCCGGCACGACCGCCGGCGGGACCGAGGCCGGCCGGGCCGCCGCCGCGACGACCATCGCGCAGCAGGCCGAGACGCCGAGTGGTGACGCGGTGGATCCCGCCGCCGTCGCCGCCGCGGCAGAAACGCAGCAGGAGGGCTGACAGATGCTGATGCCGCGCAAGCCCCCGAAGGGCTTCCGCAAGCCGCACCACCCGGACCGCAGTGGCGCGTCCAAGGGTGGTAACCGGGTGGTGTTCGGCGAGTTCGGGATCCAGGCTCTCGAGCCGGCGTACGTGACGAACCGCCAGATCGAGTCGGCGCGTATCGCGATGACCCGCCACATCAAGCGTGGTGGCAAGGTCTGGATCACGATCTTCCCGGACCAGGCTCTCACCAAGAAGCCGGCGGAGACCCGGATGGGTTCCGGTAAGGGCTCGCCCGAGTGGTGGGTCGCCAACGTCAAGCCGGGGCGGGTTCTCTTCGAGATGTCCTTCCCCAACGAGCAGATCGCGCGAGAGGCGATGCGTCGCGCGATCCACAAGCTCCCGATGAAGTGCCGCATTGTTACGCGCGAAGTGGGTGAATCCTGATGGCAGCGGGCGTTAAGGCCTCCGAGCTGCGTGAGCTCTCCGAGGAGGAGCTGGTCACGAAGCTGCGCGAGGCCAAGGCGGAGCTGTTCAACCTCCGCGTGCAGGCCGCGACCGGCCAGCTGGACAACAACCGGCGGTTGCAGGTCATCCGTCGGGAGATCGCCCGGATCTACACGATCATGCGTGAGCGCGAGCTGGGTCTCTCGGCCGCGCCGACTGAGGTGACTGCATCATGAGCGAGAACACCACCACCGCCGCCGCGCGGGCCCGCCGCAAGGTGCGTGAGGGCCTCGTGGTCAGCGACAAGATGGAAAAGACCGTCGTCGTCGAGGTCGAGGACCGGGTCAAGCACGCGCTGTACGGCAAGATCATGCGCCGTACGCGCAAGTTGAAGGTGCACGACGAGCAGAACACCGCCGGCATCGGCGACCGGGTCATGATCATGGAGACCCGGCCGCTGTCCGCCACGAAGCGGTGGCGGATCGTGGAGATCCTGGAAAAGGCCAAGTAGCGAAGGCTCGAGCTCGCCCGGCGTCAGTCGGGCGCGGGTTCCGCCAGGCTCCGGCCGCCATGCGCGGCCGGAGAACCGGCAGACATAGGAGATAGACGTGATTCAGCAGGAGTCGCGACTGCGCGTCGCCGACAACACGGGTGCCCGGGAGATCCTGTGCATCCGGGTTCTCGGTGGCTCCGGTCGGCGCTACGCGAGTATCGGCGACGTCATCGTGGCCACCGTCAAGGACGCGATCCCGGGTGCCGGTGTGAAGAAGGGCGACGTCGTCAAGGCCGTCGTCGTTCGCACCGCCAAGGAGAGGCGGCGGCCGGACGGTTCGTACATCCGCTTCGACGAGAACGCCGCCGTCATCATCAAGGACGGCGGGGACCCGCGCGGTACCCGCATCTTCGGCCCGGTGGGCCGGGAGCTGCGGGACAAGCGGTTCATGAAGATCATCTCTCTCGCGCCGGAGGTGTTGTGACCGTGAAGGTCAAGAAGGGCGACACGGTCGTCGTCATCGCCGGCAAGGACAAGGGTGCCAAGGGTAAGGTCATCGCGGCCTACCCGCGGCAGGACAAGGTCCTGGTCGAGGGCGTGAACCGGGTCAAGAAGCACACCCGCATCAGCACCACCCAGCGTGGCGCCAAGACCGGTGGCATCGTCACCCAGGAGGCCCCGATCCACGTCTCGAACGTGCAGGTCCTGGACTCCGACGGCAAGCCGACCCGCGTCGGTTACCGGATCGACGACAACGGCCAGAAGGTCCGCATCGCGCGTAGCACCGGTAAGGACCTGTGATGACCACGGCTACCGAAACCAAGACCATGCCGCGCCTCAAGGAGCGGTACCGCAACGAGATCGTGGCGCAGCTGCAGGAGCAGCACCAGTTCGGCAACCCGATGCAGGTGCCGCGGCTCGTCAAGATCGTCGTCAACATGGGTGTCGGCGAGGCCGCCCGGGACGCCAAGCTGATCGACGGCGCCGTCCGGGACCTGGCCACCATCACCGGCCAGAAGCCGCAGGTGCGGCGGGCGACCAAGTCCATCGCGCAGTTCAAGCTCCGCGAGGGCATGCCGATCGGCGCGAAGGTGACCCTCCGCGGCGACCGGATGTGGGAGTTCCTGGACCGGCTGCTGTCGATCGCGCTGCCGCGTATCCGCGACTTCCGCGGTCTGGACGGGCGCAAGCTCGACGGGCACGGCAACTACACGTTCGGTCTGACCGAGCAGTCGGTGTTCCACGAGATCGACCAGGACAAGATCGATCGGCAGCGGGGCATGGACATCACGGTGGTCACGACCGCCACGACCGACGACGAGGGCCGGGCGCTGCTCAAGCTCCTGGGCTTCCCGTTCAAGGAGAACTGAGATGGCCAAGAAGGCGCTGATCATCAAGGCGGCCGCGAAGCCGAAGTTCTCGGTTCGCGCGTACACCCGCTGCCAGCGGTGCGGGCGCCCCAAGGCGGTCTACCGCAAGTTCGGTCTCTGCCGGGTCTGCATCCGGGAGATGGCCCACCGCGGTGAGCTGCCGGGCGTGTCCAAGGCTTCCTGGTAAGGGCGACCGCGTCCCGGCCTTCGGGCCGGGACCCCTTGCACCGATCACGTATTGCTCTTCGCCGTAGGCCCGGGGCGTGTCGCCTCGGGAACCCCGGCGAGAAAGGCTGACGAAATCCATGACGATGACCGACCCGATCGCAGACATGCTCACGCGTCTGCGTAACGCCAACCAGGCGTACCACGACCAGGTGACGATGCCCTACTCGAAGATCAAGGCGAACATCGCCGAGGTCCTCAAGGCCGAGGGCTACATCGCCACCTGGTCGGTCGAGGAGCCCGAGGAGGGCGCCGTCGGCAAGCGACTGGTCGTCGAGCTGAAGTACGGCCAGAACCGGGAGCGGAGCCTGGCCGGCATCAAGCGAGTGTCCAAGCCCGGTCTGCGGGTTTACGCCAAGTCGGACGGGCTCCCGCGGGTGCTCGGCGGGCTGGGCGTGGCGATCATTTCGACGTCCCAGGGGCTGCTGACCGACCGGCAGGCCCGCAAGCGGAGCGTTGGCGGGGAAGTCCTCGCCTTCGTCTGGTAACGGGAGACAGGTAGAAATGTCGCGTATTGGACGTAAGTCGATCCCGGTGCCGACCGGCGTCGACATCACGATCGACGGGCAGACCGTCAAGGTCAAGGGCCCGAAGGGCGAGCTCTCGCACACCCTGGCCGAGCCGATCACGATCGACCGGGCCGAGGACGGGCAGCTGAACGTCAACCGCCCGAACGACGAGCGCAAGGCCAAGGAACTGCACGGCCTCAGCCGTACCCTGGTCGCCAACATGATCGTCGGCGTCACCGAGGGGTACCGCAAGAGCCTGGAGATCGCCGGCACCGGTTACCGCGTGACCGCCAAGGGCAAGGACCTGGAGTTCGCGCTCGGGTTCTCGCACCCGGTGCACGTGCCGGCGCCGGACGGCATCACCTTCACGGTGGAGAGGCCGACGCTGTTCCACGTGGCCGGCATCGACAAGCAGCTCGTCGGTGAGGTTGCCGCCAACATCCGGAAGATCCGCCCGCCGGAGCCCTACAAGGGCAAGGGCGTGAAGTACCAGGGCGAGGTCATCCGCCGCAAGGCTGGAAAGGCAGGTAAGAAGTGAGCGCCACGCTGCTCAAGCGCCGCCGCGGCGTCGCCGCCAAGCGTGCCGTCGGGCGTGCGCGCCGGCACTTCCGGGTCCGCAAGAACGTCAGCGGCACCGCCGAGCGTCCCCGCCTCGTGGTCACCCGCTCCCTGCGGCACATCGTGGCCCAGATCGTGGACGACACCAAGGGTCACACCCTGGCGTCGGCCTCGACCCTGGACGCCTCGCTGCGCGGCACGGAGGGCGACAAGAGCGCCCTGGCCGGCAAGGTCGGCGCCCTGCTCGCCGAGCGTGCCAAGGCCGCCGGCGTCTCCAAGGTCGTCTTCGACCGCGGTGGCAACCGGTACGCGGGGCGGGTCGCCGCGCTTGCCGACGCCGCCCGCGAAGCCGGGCTCGAGTTCTAGAAACCCCGTCACGAGAGAGAAGGAAGGCTGCTGATGCCAGGTCAACAGCGCCGTGGCGGCGGGTCCGGTGGCAACGAGGGTGGTCGCCGCGACAACCGCCGTGAGGGCGGCCGCGGAAACGCGCCCGTCGAGAAGACCCCGCACCTCGAGCGGGTCGTCGCGATCAACCGCGTCGCCAAGGTCGTGAAGGGCGGTCGTCGCTTCAGCTTCACCGCCCTGGTGATCGTGGGCGACGGCGACGGCACCGTCGGTGTGGGCTACGGAAAGGCCAAGGAGGTGCCCGCGGCGATCGCCAAGGGCGTCGAGGAGGCCAAGAAGCACTTCTTCAAGGTGCCGCGGATCGCCGCGTCGATCCCGCACCCGGTGACGGGTGAGGCCGCGGCCGGTGTGGTGCTGCTCAAGCCGGCGTCCGCCGGTACGGGTGTCATCGCCGGTGGCCCGGTGCGTGCCGTGCTGGAGTGCGCGGGTATCCACGACGTGCTCTCCAAGAGCCTCGGTTCGTCGAACCCGATCAACATCGTGCACGCCACCGTGGCGGCGCTGAAGGGGCTCGAGTCCCCCGAGGCCGTCGCCGCCCGTCGTGGCCTGCCGGTCGAGGACGTCGCGCCGGCCGCCATGCTGGCGTCGCGGGCGGGGGTGGCTTCCTGATGGCTCGCCTGAAGGTCACCCAGGTCCGGTCCGGGATCGGGACCAAGCAGAACCAGCGTGACTCGCTGCGTTCGCTCGGTCTCAAGCGGATCAACGACGTGGTGGTCAAGGAGGACCGTCCGGAGATCCGCGGCATGATCTTCACGGTCAACCACCTCGTGAAGGTCGAGGAGGTCGAGTAATGACGATCAAGGTCCACCACCTGCGCCCGGCGCCCGGTGCCAAGACCGCGAAGACCCGTGTGGGTCGCGGTGAGGGCTCCAAGGGCAAGACCGCCGGTCGCGGTACCAAGGGTTCCAAGGCCCGCAAGAACATCTCGGCGGCGTTCGAGGGTGGGCAGATGCCCATCCACATGCGCCTGCCGAAGATGAAGGGCTTCAAGAACAAGTTCAAGGTGGTCTTCCAGGTGGTCAACCTGGACCGGCTCGCCGAGCTGTTCCCGAACGGCGGCCAGGTCGGCCCGCTCGAGCTGGTCGAGGCCGGCGCGGTCCGCAAGGGCCACCCGGTCAAGGTCCTCGGCACCGGGGACCTGGGCGGGGTCGCTCTCCAGGTGTCGGCGCACGCGTTCAGTGCGTCGGCCAAGGAGAAGATCACCGCCGCCGGTGGCTCCGTCACCGAGCTGTAAGGGCTGCACGATCCAAGGCGCCCGCTCAGTTCTCGAAACTGGGCGGGCGTCATGGTCTGCCTGGCATGTGTGCGCCGGGTAACATCGGATTCGGTTTATGTAGCCGGGCACATCTGCCCGGACGGGGATCGGGCTGTTAGAGTCCCTTCCCAGCCATGGATATCGGGCACTCGCCCGGCACCCAACCCGCCCCGCCAGGGATCACCGGCGGCCCGCCTCGCGCAGGAGGAAGAAGTTGCTGTCCGCCTTTCTCAGTGCGTTCCGTACGCCTGACCTGCGCAAGAAGCTGCTGTTCACAGTAGGCATCATCGCGGTCTACCGGCTCGGGGCGACGCTGCCCAGCCCGGGTGTCTCGTACGGCAACGTCCAGAAGTGCATCGACGCCATGGAGAACGGCTCCACGGGCGTGATGAACCTGCTCAACCTCTTCTCCGGCGGCGCGCTGCTGCAGCTCTCGGTCTTCGCGCTGGGCATCATGCCCTACATCACAGCGTCGATCATCCTGCAGCTGCTGACGGTGGTGATCCCCCGGCTGGAGCAGCTCCGCAAGGAGGGCCAGTCCGGCCAGGCGAAGATCACCCAGTACACCCGCTACCTGACCCTGGGCCTGGGTGTCCTCCAGGCGTCGGCGTTCGTGGCGCTGGCCCGCTCCGGGCAGCTCTTCAACAACCAGTGCGACCAGTTCCCGATCATCCCCGAGGGGACCGGGATCCCGGACTGGCTGACCCTCAGCCTCCTGGTCATGACGATGACCGCCGGCACCGGCGTGGTGATGTGGCTCGGTGAGCTGATCACCGACCGCGGCGTCGGCAACGGCATGTCCGTCCTGATCTTCACCTCGATCGCCGCCCGGCTCCCCAGCGAGGGCTGGCAGATCAAGCAGACCGGTGGCTGGGGCAAGTTCCTCCTCGTCATCGCGCTGGTCCTGGTGGTCATCACCGCGGTCACCTTCATCGAGCAGGCGCAGCGCCGGATCCCGGTGCAGTACGCCAAGCGCATGATCGGCCGGCGGATGTACGGCGGCACCTCGACCTACATCCCGCTGAAGGTCAACCAGGCGGGTGTCATCCCGGTCATCTTCGGCTCCTCGCTGCTCTACCTGCCCCAGCTGGCGCTGCAGTTCTTCGACCAGAACAACCCGGGCAAGACGCAGGCGTGGATCCAGAACAACCTGGTGGACCCGACCAGCCCGATCTACATCGCGGTCTACTTCCTGCTGATCATCTTCTTCACGTACTTCTACGTCTCGATCACGTTCAACCCGACCGAGGTCGCGGACAACATGAAGAAGTACGGCGGCTTCGTGCCGGGCATCCGCCCGGGCAAGCCGACCGCCGACTACCTCGACTTCATCCTCAGTCGGATCACGCTGCCGGGCGCCCTCTACCTGGGCATCATCTCGATCCTGCCGAACTTCTTCTTCATCTGGCTGGACAAGCAGCAGTACCTGAACTTCCCGTTCGGCGGCACCGCTGTGCTGATCATGGTCGGCGTCGGTCTGGAGACCACGAAGCAGATCGAGAGCCAACTCATGCAGCGGAACTACGAAGGGTTCCTGCGGTAGATGAGACTCGTTCTGGTTGGCCCGCCGGGTGCGGGCAAGGGCACGCAGGCCGAGTTCATCGCCGCGCACCTCTCGGTCCCGAAGATCTCGACCGGCGACATCTTCCGGTCGAACGTCTCGCAGGGCACCCCGCTCGGCGTCGAGGCGAAGCGCTACATGGACGCCGGCGAGCTGGTGCCCGACGAGGTCACCATCAACATGGTGCGGGACCGGCTCGCCGAGCCGGACGCCTCCGAGGGCTTCCTGCTCGACGGCTTCCCGCGCACGACGCCGCAGGCCGCCGCGCTGGACAAGCTCCTCGCCGACCTGGGCACCGCGCTGGACCTGGTGCTGGAGCTGGTCGTTGACGACGACGAGGTGATCCGGCGGCTCTCCGGTCGGCGTACCTGCCGGGGGTGCGGCAAGATCTGGCACGTCGAGTTCGACGCCACCTCGCGTGACGGCATCTGCGACCGGTGCGGCGCCGAGCTGTTCCAGCGCGACGACGACAAGCCGGAGACCATCGCCACCCGCCTGCGCGAGTACGCGGACAAGACCGCGCCGCTGGTCGACTACTACGGCGCCCAGGGCAAGCTGGTGGGCATCGACGCCACCGGCCCGGTGGAGGACGTCACCGTCCGCGCCATCGACGCCCTGCGCTCGTACGGCGGCTGACGTCCCGCCGGGTTCCGGCGGATAGAGTGCGAAGAGCGGGGTACGCCTGACGTGCCCCGCTCTTCGGCATCTGCAACGAAAGGTAACGGCTCCATGCGTCGTCCCCAGCTGGACATCCAGCTGAAGACCCCTGACAAGATCGAGAAGATGCGGGCCGCCGGGCTGGTGGTCGCCGAGGCGCTGCGTCGGATGCGGGAGGCGGTTGCCCCAGGGGTCAGCACCGCCGACCTGGACGCCATCGCCGAGTCGACCATCCGCGAGGCCGGTGCCGCCCCCTCCTTCAAGGGCTACCACGGCTTTCCCGCGTCGATCTGCTCGTCGGTCAACGAGCAGGTCGTGCACGCCATCCCGTCGGCGCGGCAGGTGCTCCGCGACGGGGACATGATCTCCATCGACTGCGGTGCGGTGCTCGACGGCTGGCACGGCGACGCCGCCATCACGGTCGGAGTGGGCGAGGTCGAACCGGCGCTGCTGAAGATGGCGTCGGTGGCCGAGGACGCCATGTGGGCGGGCATCGCCGCAGCCGCCCGCGGCGCGGCCAGCGGCAAGGGCCGGCTCACCGACATTTCGCACGCCGTCGAGGACGCGGTCCGCAAGGGCGGGCGGTACGGCATCGTCGACGGCTACGGCGGGCACGGCATCGGCACCGAGATGCACCAGGACCCGCACGTGCTCAACCACGGGCGGCCGGGCAAGGGTCCGCGTCTGGTGCCGGGCATGGCGCTGGCCATCGAGCCGATGATCACGATGGGCTCGCCCCGGACGGTCGAGCTCTCCGACGGCTGGACCGTGATCACCCGGGACCGGTCGATGGCGGTGCACGTCGAGCACACGATGGCGCTGCTCCCGGACGGCGTCTGGGTGCTGACCGCGCCGGACGGCGGGCGCGCCCGCCTGGGCGAGCTGGTCACCTCCCGGCAGCCTGCGGACTCGCCGGCTCGCTGAGCCCCAGCAGCGCTCCGCCGGGCGCCGCATCCCGTCCTCCCGCCCTCTGAGGCACGCACCAGCCGCCCAAGGGGCCGGAGGGCGACGTGCCTCAAGGGCCTGGACGGCGACCGCATCGAGGGCCTCGACGGCGACCGCCCCAGGGCCCGGATGGTGACCGCACCGAGGGCCTGGACGGCGATGCGGACCGAGGGCTTGAGGGCGACCGCATCGAGAGCCTCGACGGCGACCGCCCCAGGGCCCGGATGGTGACCGCACCGAGGGCCTGGACGGCGACGCGGACCGAGGGCTTGAGGGCGACCGCACCGAGGGCCTCGACGGCGACTCGACCCGAGGGCCCGGACGGCGACCGCCCCACAGGGGCCGGAGGGCGACCGCACCGAGGGCCGGAGTCGCGGGGCCCGGCTGCGCGATGCCGGACCGGCACGAGTCGGGGCTCCGACGCGCCGCCGCCCCGACCGCCGGCCGGGGCGCCCGACCGGGTCCCGGACGCGCAGCGGCGGGAGGGGCAGTGGCTGGTGGAGCGGTGGCATGCTTGCGGGCATGGAGGGACGCGACGGGATGCGGGCCGCTGACGCCGACCGCCAGGCGGTGGCGGAGCGGCTGCGGGTGGCCGTCGACGAGGGCCGGCTGGACCTGCACGAGTACGACGAGCGGTTGCAGCGGGCGTACGCCGCGCGCACCTACGGCGAGCTGGACGCGCTGGTGATCGACCTGCCGGCGCCGGCGTCCCCGGCGGCGTCGGAGCTCGCCACGCGGCCGGAGACCGTCCCGTCGCCGGCGGAGGGTGTCCGGTCGTCGGCGACCTCGTCCGTGACGGCCCGGTGGCTGGCCGAGGTCTGGCTGCCGTACCTGCGGGTGGTCGCGATCACGGTGACCGTCTGGGCGGTGACGTCCGCGCTCTCCACGGACCTGCTCTACTTCTGGCCCGTCTGGGTGGCCGGGCCGTGGGGAGGGGTGCTCGTGGTGCGCACGGTCGCCGGCCTCGTCAGCGGGGAGCCGCGGCGGGAGGCTGAGCAGCGGGAGCGACGGCGCGAGCGCCGCCGGGCCAAGCGGGCGCGCAAGCGCGAGCTGGCTGCCGCCGAGGAGGGGCACCGGAGCCCGGTGGGGGAGCTGCGGGCGGCCCAGCGGGAGGGCCGGCCCGGCGGGGCCGACGCCGAGGTGTGAATGGCCCGTTCCGTCCGGTTCGACGCACCGATTCCCGGCCGGTTTGGCGACGGCCCGCAGGCGGGCGTACACTTTCTGATCGGCGCACAGCGTCCACTCCGGCATGCCCATCCTGCGCTTCGGTGGGAGTCGGAGCCGCGGCTGGCGCGGGCAAGCTGATCTTGATCGGTGGCCCGTGTAAGACGTTGTGGGCCGTCCGGAGTAACCGACGTCAGGACAGCGGAGGACATGCCGAAAAAAGACGGAGCCATCGAGATCGAGGGTCGGGTCATCGAGCCCCTGCCGAACGCCATGTTCCGGGTGGAGCTCGCGAACGGCCACAAGGTGCTGGCTCACATCAGCGGCAAGATGCGGCAGCACTACATCCGCATCCTGCCGGAGGACCGGGTCGTCGTCGAACTCTCGCCGTACGACCTGACCCGCGGGCGCATCGTCTACCGCTACAAGTAAGCCTGACGGCGGCCGGGACGTCCCCGTGTCCGTCTTCGACGTCCGGTGTCGCGCCTCGGCGCGTCGTCGGGCCAGATGGGAAGTAAGGCAACCGTGAAGGTCAAGCCGAGCGTCAAGAGGATCTGCAACAAGTGTCGGGTCATTCGCCGGCACGGCCGGGTCATGGTCATCTGCACCGACCCGCGCCACAAGCAGCGCCAGGGCTGAACCAGTTCCGGCCGGCCGTGTGACAACGGTCGGTCGAAATCGGTCCGGGCCGCAGATCCAGACACCGAATCACATGCTCGTCCCAGCCGCGGGCGGTGCGCGTCGCGTACCTCATCGTGGTTGACCCCCGGTCGGAGGCCGGGGCCCGCTCGGGCAGCGACCGACCTGGTCGCCGGCGCACGACGCCGGTGGCGGAACGGTCGGTAGCGGGGTGGGACGGGTCCACACCTCCGCCAGAACATCACGAGGAGTACGCCCGCACATGGCACGTCTAGTCGGCGTCGACCTCCCCCGCGAGAAGCGGATGGAGATCGCGCTCACCTACATCTTCGGCGTGGGTCGCACCCGGGCCCTGGAGACGCTCTCTGCCACCGGCATCTCGCCGGACAAGCGCGTCCGGGACCTCACGGACGAGGAGCTGGTCCAGCTCCGTAACCACATCGAGGGCAACTACAAGGTTGAAGGCGACCTGCGCCGCGAGGTCGCCGCTGACATCCGCCGCAAGGTCGAGATCGGCTGCTACGCGGGTATCCGGCACCGCCGGGGCCTGCCCGTGCGTGGCCAGCGGACCAAGACCAACGCGCGGACCCGCAAGGGCCCGAAGCGGACCGTGGCCGGCAAGAAGAAGCCCGGCAAGAAGTAGGACGTAAACCGGAATCCGGGTCTATGTCGGATCGAGGCAGGCCCGGATCTCGCGGTCCGTTCCGGAAAGTCAACTAGGAGCGCACAGACTTATGCCACCGAAGGCTCGTGCCGGAGCCGCTGTCAAGAAGGTCCGGCGCAAGGAACGCAAGAACGTCGCCCACGGGCAGGCGCACATCAAGAGCACCTTCAACAACACCATCGTGTCGATCACCGACCCGACCGGTGCGGTCATCTCCTGGGCCTCCTCGGGCCAGGTGGGCTTCAAGGGCTCCCGCAAGTCGACCCCGTTCGCCGCGCAGCTGGCCGCCGAGGCCGCCGCGCGTCGGGCGATGGAGCACGGCATGCGCAAGGTCGACGTGTTCGTCAAGGGACCCGGCTCCGGCCGGGAGACCGCCATCCGTTCGCTGCAGGCAGCCGGGCTCGAGGTCGGGCAGATCGCCGACGTCACGCCGCAGCCGCACAACGGGTGCCGTCCGCCGAAGCGTCGCCGGGTCTGAGAGGTTAGAGAGAGATGGCTCGTTACACCGGTGCTGACTGCCGCCGTTGCCGGCGGGAGAAGATGAAGCTGTTCCTCAAGGGCAGCAAGTGCGATGGTCCGAAGTGCCCGTTCGAGTCCCGGCCGTTCCCGCCCGGGCAGCACGGCCGCGGCCGCACGAAGGAGACGGAGTACCTGCTCCAGCTCCGTGAGAAGCAGAAGGCCCGCCGCGTGTACGGCGTGCTGGAGAAGCAGTTCCGCGGCTACTACGAAGAGGCCGTGGGCAAGAAGGCCAAGACCGGTGAGGTTCTCCTGCAGATCCTCGAGTCGCGGCTGGACAACGTGGTCTACCGGGCTGGCTACGCCCAGTCCCGGGACATGGCCCGCCAGCTCGTCAAGCACGGTCACTTCACCGTGAACGGCAAGAAGGTCGACATCCCGTCGTTCCGCGTCAAGGAGCACGACATCATCGAGGTCCGGGGCAAGAGCAAGGAGCTCACCCCGTTCATCGTCGCGCAGGCTCAGGCCGGCTCGAAGTCGGTTCCGGCGTGGCTGGAGGCTATCCCCAGCCAGATGAAGGTGCTCGTGCACTCGCTCCCGGCCCGCCAGGTCATCGACACGCAGGTCCAGGAGCAGCTGATCGTCGAGCTCTACTCCAAGTAGTCGGAGCTCGTTGCGGTGGCCCGCCCTTCCGGGGCGGGCCACCGGAACACTTTGTCGTGGGCGTCATATGGCGGGCGCCCCGGAAGAGAAGAGAAGACATGCTCATCAGCCAGCGACCGACTCTCTCCGAGGAGTCGATCAACGAGACCCGGTCCCGGTTCACCATCGAGCCGCTGGAGCCGGGCTTCGGGTACACCCTGGGCAACTCGCTGCGGCGCACGCTGCTGTCGTCGATCCCGGGTGCGGCGGTCACCTCGATCAAGATCGACGGCGTGCTGCACGAGTTCACCACGATCCCCGGTGTCAAGGAGGACGTGGTCGAGCTCGTCATGAACATCAAGGAGCTCTGCGTCAGCTCCGAGCACGACGAGCCGGTCAGCATGTACCTGCGCAAGCAGGGCCCGGGCGACGTGACGGCGGGCGACATCCAGCCGCCGGCCGGCGTCTCGGTGCACAACCCGGACCTGAAGCTCGCCACCCTCAACGGCAAGGGCCGGCTCGACATGGAGCTGACCGTCGAGCGGGGTCGCGGCTACGTCACGGCGGCGCAGAACAAGCAGGCCGGCGCCGAGATCGGCCGGATCCCGGTCGACTCGATCTACTCGCCGGTGCTGAAGGTGACGTACCGCGTCGAGGCGACCCGTGTCGAGCAGCGGACCGACTTCGACCGGCTGATCATCGACGTCGAGACCAAGCCGTCGATGGGCCCGCGTACCGCGCTGGCCTCCGCCGGCTCGACGCTGGTGGAGCTGTTCGGTCTGGCCCGGGAGCTGGACGAGACCGCCGAGGGCATCGACATCGGGCCGTCCCCGCAGGACGCCCAGCTCGCGGCCGACCTGGCGCTGCCGATCGAGGAGCTGGACCTGACCGTCCGCTCCTACAACTGCCTCAAGCGCGAGGGCATCAACTCCGTTGGTGAGCTCATCGGGCGTACCGAGGCCGACCTCCTCGACATCCGCAACTTCGGTCAGAAGTCGATCGACGAGGTCAAGATGAAGCTCGCCGGGATGGGTCTGGGGCTGAAGGACTCGGCCCCGAACTTCGACCCGGCGCACGTCGTGGACGCCTTCGGCGAGGCCGACTACGACACCGACGACTATCGCGAGACCGAGCAGCTCTAGTCCGCGCTGCCGCCACACCTGAGGAGCACCAAGCATGCCCACGCCCACCAAGGGCCCCCGCCTCGGCGGCAGCCCCGCGCACGAGCGGCTGATGCTGGCCAACCTGGCCACTGCGCTGTTCCAGCACGGCAAGATCAAGACCACCGAGACGAAGGCCCGGCGGCTGCGTCCGCTGGCCGAGCAGCTCATCACCAAGGCCAAGCGCGGCGACCTGGCGTCCCGCCGGCGGGTGCTGGGCGTCGTCAAGGACAAGGACGTGGTCTACGCCCTGTTCGACCAGATCGCCCCCCGGTTCGCCACCCGCAACGGTGGCTACACCCGGATCGTGAAGACCGGTCCGCGCAAGGGTGACAACGCGCCGATGGCGATCATCGAGCTGGTCGAGGAGCTTCAGGTCGCCGAGCCGAAGGCGAACAAGAAGACCGCCGCCCGCAAGGCCGCGCAGCAGGACAAGGTCGAGGCGCTCGCCCCGGCCGAGGAGGCCCCGAAGTCGAACTCGGGCGACCAGGACGCCGAGGCGCCCGTGTCGGCGTCCGGCGACACCGCCGCCGCCCGCGAGGACAGCGACGAGGCCGGCGAGAACGACAAGGCCTGATCCAGGCCACCGTCGGGCCCGGCACCCCTCGTGGGGTGCCGGGCCCGACCCCGTGAGGCGGAGGTACGAGTGGACGAGCGCACCCGGCTGCGGCTGGACGTCGCGTACGACGGGTCGGGCTTCTCCGGCTGGGCCGCCCAGCCCACCCGGCGCACGGTCGCCGGGGTGCTCGTGGAGACCCTCGACCTGGTCCTCGGCGCGGGTACGGCGACCGGCCTGACCGTGGCGGGCCGCACCGACGCCGGGGTGCACGCCACCGGGCAGGTCTGCCACCTCGACCTGCCGGCCGCCGTGTGGCGGGAGCACGACGGACGGCTGCTGCGCCGACTGGCCCGGCTGCTCCCCACCGACGTCCGGGTACGCGCGATGGCCGAGGTGCCCGCCGACTTCGACGCCCGGTTCTCGGCTACCTTCCGCCGCTACGAGTACCGCGTGACCGACGCGCCGTGGGGCGCCGAGCCGCTGCGCCGGCACGAGATCCTGGCCTGGCCGAAGCCGCTCGACCTGGCCGCGCTGAACGCCGCCGCCGCCGGGCTGGTGGGGGAGCACGACTTCGCCGCGTACTGCCGGCGCAAGGAGAACGCCACCACGCTGCGCGAGGTGACCCGGCTGGACTGGCGGCGGGACCCGGACGGGATCCTCGTGGCCACCGTGCAGGCCGACGCGTTCTGCCAGGCGATGGTGCGCAGCCTCGTCGGCGCCATGCTGGTCGCCGGCGACGGGCGCCGGCCGGTCGAGTGGCCGGGCAGCCTGCTCGTACACCGGGAACGCTCCAGCGAGGTGACCGTGGCACCGGCGCACGGGCTGACCCTGGTCGCCGTCGGCTACCCCGAGGACCCGGCCGAGTACGCCCACCGCGCCGAGGCGACCCGCCGGCTGCGCGTACCCGTGGAGGGCTGACCGCCCGGGGCCTGCCTCCCGGCACCCGGCAGAGCATCGTCGAGCGTCAAGGAGCGGAAGCCGTGCAGGAACCTCGCCGTGGACGGGACCTCGGCATCGTCGTCGGGACGCTGCCGACGGGACCGCTGAACGCCGTCACCGACGTGCCCGGCGTGCGGGTGGGCCACACCACGCTGGTCGAGGGGGACAGCATCCGCAGCGGGGTGACGGCGATCGTCCCGGACCAGTTGACCGACCGTCGGTCGCTGCCGGCGGGGCTGTTCGTGGGCAACGGGCACGGCAAGATGGTCGGCTCGACCCAGGTGGCCGAGCTGGGCGAGATCGAGACGCCCGTGGTGCTGACCGCGACGCTGTCGACGTTCCGGGCTGCGGACGCGCTGGTCACGTACATGCTCGGGCAGCCGGGCCGGGAGACGGCCGAGTCGCTGAACCCGGTGGTGGCGGAGACCAACGACGGGTTCCTGTCCGACATCCGGGCCCGGCCGGTGCGGGAGCAGCACGTCCTCGCGGCGCTGGCGGAGGCCCGCGGCGGACTGCCAGCGGAGGGTGCCGTCGGCGCCGGTACGGGCACGGCGGCCCTCGGCTTCAAGGCCGGCATCGGCACGTCCTCGCGGCTCGCCACGACCTCCCGTGGCTCCGTCACCGTCGGTGTGCTGGTGCAGTCCAACTTCTCCGGCCTGCTACAGGTGTGCGGGGTGCCGATCCGCCCCGAGCAGGTGGGAGTGCCGAGCCTGTCGCTGCCGGGCCGGCCGGAGCAACCGGGGAACTCCTGCGTCATCGTGGTCGCCACGGACGGCCGCCTCGACGCGCGGCAACTGGGTCGGGTGGCCCGTCGGGCCGTCTTCGCCATGGCGCGGGTCGGTTCGGACTTCGCCGGCGGCAGCGGCGACTACGCCCTGGCGTTCTCCACCGCCGACACGCAGGCACCGACGGCGCCGGAGTCCGACCTGGAGCCGGTCTTCGCGGCGGTGCTGGAGGCCGTGGAGGAGGCACTGCTGAACTCGCTGTTCATGGCGCGCACCACCGTCGGGGTCAAGGGGCGGGTCAAGCACGCGGTGCCGCACGACCGGATGCTCGACCTGTTGCGGGCACACCGGGTCGAGCTCCGGACGTAGGTGGCCGGGGGCGGGACGCGGAACGGGTACGCGGCCGTGGCCCACGTACCCGTTGCGCGCGCTCGCCGTCGCGGCCCGGTCAGTCGCCCCCGTCCTGCCTGCCGGTGTCGCTCGCGCCCTCGTCGGTCGGCTGGCCGGCCGTGCCGCCGTCCGCCCGGCGCTCCAGCACGCCCCGATTGAGGTGCAGCTCGATCATGTCGAAGAGGATCTCCCGGGCCTTCGTGTCGCCGGACCCGATCGTCTCGCCGTCGCTGCGGATGACCACCGCGTACGCGAGGTAGTGGCCGCGCACCTGCCAGCCGACGCGGGCCGGCGCGGTGGCGATCGCCGCGCTGTCCTCGTCGGCCGCCATGCCCCGGAACCGGCCCTCGCGCTCGTCGAGCAGCAGGCGGATCCGGTCGCGGGCGCGTTCGGCGTTGGCCCGGTCGGTCAGGTTGAACAAGCCGGTGGTGACGAGGTGGCCGCCGTCGGGCGTCCGCAGCGTGGCCCGGACCACCTGGGTGCAGCCGAGGCGGACCAGCAGGTCGGCGACCTCACCGGTGGCCGCCACCGCGCAGGCGGCGCTGGACTGGCTCTTCAACACCTTGTAGGCGGGCTCCCCGTCCGCGACGACGAGCTGCTTGCCGGGGAAGAGTTCCTTGGCGGTCAGCGGCGCCTGGTCGGTGTCCCGCGAGTCGAGCGGCTGCGCCCCGACGTCGGCGGACTCGGCCGCCTCCGGTCGGGACGTGGGCGTGTTCTGCGGCGTCCCGTTGCGCTCGGCCAGCAGGGCGGCGGCACCGAGGCCGCAGAGCGCCAGCAGCGCGAGGACGGCCGCGCCGCCGACCACGACCTGCCACAACCTGCCACCGCCACCCCGCTGCGACCGCCCGGCTGAGGGCGGCGGCTCGACCGGCGCGGCCGGCTCGACCTGCGGAGAGGGCTCGACCGGCGGAGGAGGCTCGACCGGCGCGGGCGGCCGGGCCGGCGACTGCCCCTCGGCGGGCGTCCGCACGTGGGCGGACGGCGGTGGCGACACCTGCGCCGCGGCCCGGACCGGCTCCGGCGCGGCGGAGGGCGGCGGCGACACCTGCGCCGCAGCGCGGACCGGTTCCGGCGCGGCGGAGGGCAGCGCGATCCGGTTGGCACGGGGCAGCGACGGCGTCGGGAAGCGGGACGGGGAGGGGCCGGCCGGGGGAGGCGGACCGGCACCGAGCACCGGCCCGTCGGACCCGGGCTCCGGGTACTCCATGAATGCGTCCTCATCGGACTCGTACCGATACACCATGCCGCCCAGAGTAGGAGGCATTGTCCCTTTAGGTGCGAATAATGGGAAATTGTGGGCGGAGTCGTTTCGGCTCGTGTTGGGGATCCGCGCCGCGGGGCCTGTGTCGAGCGGGGTCGCGCCCGCCTGCCGGGTCCGCGCTGGCGTGGCCGGCGGCGGTGCGAGAATTGCCGACGTGACCGGCGAACACTACTTCACCGCTGAACCCACGACCGCCGCCAACCCGCGCGAGGTCGAGTTCTCCGTCGCCGGCCGCGACTACACCCTGGCCTCCTCCGCCGGCGTCTTCTCCGCCGCCCGCCTCGACCCCGGCACGGCGGTGCTGCTGCGCAAGGCCGACCTGCCGTCCGCCGGGTCCACCGGCGCCCTGCTCGACCTCGGCTGCGGCTTCGGCCCGATCACCTGCGTACTCGCCAGTTCCGCCCCCACGGCGACCGTGTGGGCCGTCGACGTCAACGAACGGGCCCGGGAACTCACCGCGGCCAACGCCGCCCGGGTCGGCGCGGCCGACCGGGTACGCGTCGCCGCGCCGGACGACGTACCCGCCGAGCTGACCTTCGCGGAGATCTGGTCCAACCCCCCGATCCACGTCGGCAAGGACGAGCTGCACGCGATCCTGCTGCGCTGGCTGCCCCGGCTCGCCACGGACGGCGTCGCCTGGCTGGTGGTGGCCCGCTATCTCGGCGGGGACTCGTTGCAGCGCTGGCTGGTCGAGCAGGGCTGGCAGGTGGGGCGCCACGCCAGCCAGAAGGGCTACCGGGTGCTGCGGGTCACCCGGTAATTGATTGGGCCGCCCGGCCCGTGCTCGGGCAGGATGCCGACGTGGGATACGTGGACGTGGCAGCGGTCGGGCACATCCTTCCCGACGGCCGGGAGCTCTTCTCCGACGTGTCGTTCCGGGTCGGTGAGGGTGCCAAGGTGGCCCTGGTCGGGCCGAACGGCGCGGGCAAGACGACGTTGCTGCGGATGGTCGCCGAGGACCTGCCGGTGAAGACCGGCGCGATCGCGCGCGCCGGCGGGCTGGGCGTGATGCGCCAGTTCATCGGGATGATCGGCGACGAGTCGACGCTGGCCGACCTGGCCCTGTCGCTGGCCCCGCCCGTGCTGCGCGACGCCGGCCGCCGGCTGGTCGAGACCGAGGAGGCCATGCGCGCCGCCGAGGTCCGCGGCAAGTACAGCACCGCCGCCGGCAAGGCCCAGCTGGCGTACGCGGACGCGCTCGCGGCCTGGGGCGAGGTCGGCGGGTACGACGCCGAGGTGCTCTTCGACACGGTCGCCACCATCGTGCTCGGTCTGCCCTGGGAGAGCGCCCGGGAACGACCCGTCCGGACCCTCTCCGGCGGCCAGCAGAAGCGCTTCGCCCTCGAACTGCTGCTGCGCGGCCCCGACGAGGTGCTGCTCCTCGACGAGCCGGACAACTTCCTCGACGTGCCCGGCAAACGGTGGCTGGAAGGGCGGCTGCGGGAGTCGACCAAGTCGGTGCTCTACGTCTCGCACGACCGGGAACTGCTCGCCCAGACCGCCGACCGGGTGGTCGCCGTGGAGGGCGGCAGCGCCTGGGTGCACCCGGGTGGCTTCGCGAGCTGGCATTCCGCCCGGCTGGCCCGGCACGCCCGCCTCGACGAGCTGCGCAGGCGGTGGGACGAGGAACACCAGAAGCTGCGCGAGCTGATGCTGATGTACAAGCAGAAGGCCGCGTACAACGACGGGCTGGCGTCGCGCTACCAGGCCGCGCAGACCCGGTTGCGCAAGTTCGAGGAGGCCGGGCCGCCGCCCGTACCGCCGAAGGACCAGGACATCCGGATGCAGCTCACCGGCGGGCGGACCGGCAAGCGCGCGGTGATCTGCGACCAGCTGGAGCTCGACGGCCTGACCTTCCCGTTCGACCTGGAGATCTGGTACGGCGACCGGGTCGCGGTGCTCGGCGCCAACGGCACGGGCAAGTCGCACTTCCTGCGGCTGCTCGCCCGGGGCGGCACCGACCCCGACCCGGCCAACGGGCCGGTCGACGGCGCCGCCGCGCTCGCGCCGGTGGTGCACGACGGGGTGGCCCGGCTCGGCGCGCGTGTGCGCCCCGGGCACTTCTCGCAGACCCACGACCGGCCGGAACTGATGACGAAGACCCTCGTCGAGATCCTCTGGCGGGGCGACGAGCACCGGACCGGCATGGACCGGCACGCCGCGATGGCGGCGCTGAGCCGGTACGAGCTGGCGGGGCAGGGCGACCAGCGCTTCGGCACGCTCTCCGGCGGTCAGCAGGCGCGCTTCCTGGTGCTGCTGCTGGAGCTCTCCGGCGCGACGCTGCTGCTGCTCGACGAGCCCACCGACAACCTCGACCTGGCCTCGGCGGAGGCGCTGGAGGCCGGGCTGACCGCGTTCGAGGGGACCGTGGTGGCGGTGACCCACGACCGCTGGTTCACCCGCACCTTCGACCGGTTCGTGCTCTTCCGGGGCGACAACGAGGTGGTGGAGACACCGGAGCCGGTCTGGGACGTGGCGTGATCCCCACCGACCTGGCCGACCGCCTCTGCGCCGTCGACGGGGTCGTCGCCGTCGCGCTCGGCGGCAGCCGGGCCCGGGGCGAGCACCGGCCCGACTCCGACTGGGACCTCGGCCTCTACTACCGGGGCGAGCTGGACGTGCCGGGGCTGCGCGCCGTCGCCGCCTCGGTGGCCGACGAGGCGGTCGAGCTGACCCCGCCCGGTGGGTGGGGCCCCTGGGTCGACGGTGGCGGATGGCTGCGGGTCGGCGGGGCGGCCGTCGACTGGATCTACCGCGACCTCGACCGGGTGCACCGGATCTGGGCCGACTGCCGGGCCGGCCGCTACGAGGTCGGCGTGCAGGCCGGGCATCCGCTCGGCTTCTACTCACCCGCCTACGCCGGCGAGGTGGCGTACTGCCGGGTGCTCGGCGACCCGACCGGTGAGCTGACCGCGCTGCGGGAGGAGACGCTCGCGTACCCGCCCGCCCTGGCCGACGCGCTGACCGCCGGCGGCTGGGAGGCCCGCTTCCTGATCGGCGGCGCGGCCAAGGCCGCCGTGGCCGGCGACAGCGGGTACGTGGCCGGCTGCCTGTTCCGGGTGGTCGGCGTACTCGCCCAGGTGCTGCACGCCCGGGCCGGGCGGTGGCTGGTCAACGAGAAGGGCATGATCGCCTCCGCCGGGCGGCTGCCGGGCGTGCCGCCCGACTTCACCGGGCGGGCGCAGGCGCTGCTGGGCGGGGTCGGGCACACGCCGGACGAGCTGGCCGGCACGCTCGCCGCCGCGCGCCGGCTCGTCGCCGACGTGCTCGACTGACGGTCCACGGTCCACGAGACGTAGGGCGGCTTCGCGGCCCGTGCGCGGCGTCGCCGGCTGCGTGGTGGGCTTCGCAGCCTGTGCGTCCGTGGTGGGGCTTTGTGGTCTGCGGCGTACGCCGGGCTGGCGGGCATAGGGTGGATCACGTGACTGAGATGACCTACCGCCGGTTGGGCGACTCCGGGCTCGTGGTGTCCGTGGTCGGCATCGGCTGCAACAACTTCGGCCGCAAGCTCGACCTCGACGGCACCCGGGCGGTGGTCGACGCCGCGCTCGACGCCGGGATCAACTTTTTCGACACCGCCGACATCTACGGAGAGCCGCAGGGCGGCTCCGAGGAACTGCTGGGCCAGGCGCTCAAGGGCCGGCGCGACGACGTGGTGGTGGCCACCAAGTTCGGCATGGACATGAACGGGATGAACGGCCCCGACTTCGGCGCCCGGGGCGCCCGCCGCTACATCGCCCGGGCGGTGGAGGCGTCGCTGCGCCGGCTCGGCACCGACCACATCGACCTCTACCAGATGCACGAACCCGACCCGGGCACCCCGATCGACGAGACGCTCGCCGCGCTCGACGACCTCGTCCGCGCCGGCAAGGTCCGCTACCTGGGCAACTCCAACTTCGCCGGCTGGCAGATCGCCGACGCCGACTGGGTGGCCTCGTCGAACGGCCGATCCCGGTTCATCAGCGCACAGAACCACTACAGCCTGCTGGAGCGCGGCGCCGAGGCCGAGGTGGTGCCGGCGTGCGAGCGCTTCGGCCTCGGGCTGCTGCCGTTCTTCCCGCTCGCCAACGGGCTGCTCACCGGCAAGTACAAGCGCAACGAGGCCCCGCCGGCCGGCAGCCGCCTCGCCGGTGGCGGCCGGTACGCCCAGCGGCTCGCTGCCGCCGACTGGGACACCATCGAGGCGATCGAGGCGTACGCCGCCGAGCGCGGGCTGTCGATGCTCCAGGTGGCCATCGGCGGGCTGGCCGCCCAGCCGGCGGTGACCTCGGTGATCGCCGGCGCCACCACGCCCGAGCAGGTACGCGCCAACGCGGCGGCGGGCACCTGGCAGCCCACCGACGAGGACCTCGAAGCCCTGCGCGCGACTTTCTGAGCCACGTCGACGCCGTCCGGGCGCCGCAGCACTGCGGCACCGGGGGCGGTGCGGCACCGGTGGCGGTGCGCTACCCGTCGCCCGGCGACCGTTGGCTGTGGGGTCTGTGGGTGGCTGAGTGGAACGTCACGGGTGTCACCGGGCCTCGGAGACACCCGCCATGTTCCACCGGTGCCGGTGCCGGTGCCGGTGCCGGTGCCGATGCCCGGGAGCGGGGGACACACCCCTACCGCACCCGTCGGTGGAACGTCATGGGTGTCAAGGGGCGGCGGAGGCACCCATGGTGTTCCACCGGGCCGGCCGGCCACCGGGTAGGGCGGCCGGCCACCCGGCTACTCGGCCGGCCACCCCGGCCTACCTACCGGCTACCGGGGTGGCCGGCCACCGGGGGTGGCCGGTTGCCGGGGTGGCTGGTTGGCCGTGGTTTGGCGGCGAGGGGTCAGGCGGAGGGGTGGCGCTCGCGGAGGGCCTGGCTCACCAGGGCGACGGTGCGGGTGGGGTGTCGGAGCACGTCGTCGGCGGTGAAGCGAAGGACGATCCAGCCGGCCGCGCGCAGGGCGTTCAGTCGGGCGACGTCCTGGCGGAAGTGGGCGCGCTCGCGGTGGTGGTCGCCGTCGTACTCGACCGCGACGCGCAGGGTCGGCCACGCCAGGTCCACCCGGCCGACGAAGCGCCCGTCGGCGTTACGAACGTCGTGCTGGGCGATCGCGGGTGGCAACCCCGCGTCGAGCAGGAGCAGCCGTAGGCGGGTCTCCATCGGGGACTCGGCCAGCGGCTCCGCTAGCGCCAGGATTTTCCGCAGCAGGGGCAGGCCGGGCCAGCCGGGCCGTGCGTCGGCGTACGCGCGTAGTGCGGCGAGTTGCACCACCCGGCGGTGCAGCAGCGCGTCAACGGCGACCAGGGCCTCGTCCCGAGGGGCCTGGCGGCCCAGGTCGAAGGCGGTGCGCAGGGGAGTGGTGACGGGCAGCCCGCCGAGGCGGGTGCGATCGGAATCCGGCACCACCGACCGGTTCACCCGAAGACGGGGGTGGGCGCGCATCCGCGCGGCGCGTGGCAGCAGCACGGTGACGGGCGCGTCCCGGCGAAGCAGGTCGACGCCCCACAGGTACGCGGCGCTGCGGCCGGCGATCGCCCCGCCGACCGGCAGCGACAGTGCGACCGCGTCGCACCACATCCGGTGGTCGTCCGCCCGATAGCCGTCACGGTGCACGTGGACGTCGGGCAGGAGGCGCTGCCAGGACGGCCCGCGCAGCATCGTCCGGGTCAGGAGGCCGTCGGCGATCGCGGCGCTGGCCCGGAACGGCAGGAAGGCCAGGCGGGGTGGTACCCGGGCGGCGGAGGGCATCCGGACGGCATCGCGTGACGGGACGGTCACGCGCCGCCCCGTCCCTCGGGTTCGGGCTGTCGATGTGAAATCCGCGTCCTGACCTTGGCGGATCCGGCGATCCGTCGTACGGTGACACCCGCAAGTGACCCACGGGAGCCCGGTGGACCGGGCTGAGAGGGGGGCTGTCAGCCCCCGACCGTCGAACCTGATCCGGGTAATGCCGGCGCAGGGAGGAGTGTTGCCGTGCCGTCCCTCGGGCGACTGCATCTGATCACCGACACCCGACCCGGGCGGGACCCGCTCACCGTGCTGCGGGCCGCCCTCGCGGTGGCCCGCGCGGAACTGGTCGTGCAGGTCCGCGTCGAGGACGACGCCACCGACCGGGAGGCGTACGACCTGACCCGTCGGGTGGTCGCGCTCTGTGCCCCGTACGACGTCACCTGCCTGGTGAACGACCGGCTGCACGTGGCGCTGGCGGCCGGTGCCGCCGGTGGGCACGTCGGCGCGGACGACCTGCCGGTCGGGGCGGCCCGCGGGGTGCTCGGCGCGACCGCCGTGCTCGGCGCCACCGCCCGCGAGCCGGGGACGGCCGCCGAGGCGGTCGCCGCCGGGGCCAGCTACCTGGGCGTGGGCCCCTGCCACGCCACGGGCACCAAGACGGGGCTGCCGGCGCCGATCGGCCCGGCCGGGGTACGCGCCGTCGCCGACGCCGTAGACGTGCCGGTCGTCGCGATCGGCGGCGTGACCGCCGCGCGGGTGCCCGCGCTGCTGGCCGCCGGGGCGTACGGGGTGGCGGTGGTGGGGGCCCTCTCCGGGGCGGCGGATCCGGGTCGGGCGACGGCGGAGCTGCTGGGAGCGCTGGGGTGCTGAACCGACCGGACGTCGCCGTGGTGGGGGCGGGACCGGTCGGGCTGGCGATCGCCTGGCGCTGCGCGCAGCGCGGACTGCGGGTCGTCGTGCACGATCCCGCCCCGGGCTCCGGCGCGTCCCACGTCGCCGCCGGGATGCTCGCCCCGGTCGCCGAGGCGTACTTCGGCGAGCACGAGCTGACCGGGCTGCTGACCGCCTCCGCCGCCCGCTGGCCGGCGTTCGCCGCCGAGCTGACCGCCGCCGCCGGCGTGGACGTCGGCTACCGGACCGAGGGCACGCTGATGGTCGGGCTGACCGCCGACGACCTGGCCGAGGCGCGGCGGCTGTGGGCGTACCAGCAGGGGATCGGGCTGCCGGTGACGCCGCTGCGCCCCACGGCGCTGCGGGACCGCGAGCCGGCGCTGGCACCCCGGGTGCGCGGCGGCGCGCTCGCCGAAACCGACCACCAGGTCGACCCGCGCCGGCTCGTGCCCGCGCTGCGCACGGCCGCCGAGCGGGCCGGCGCCACGCTGGTGCCCGCCGCCGTGCGCTCCCTGTCCGACGTGGACGCCGCGGTCACCGTGGTCGCGGCCGGCTGCGGCGCGGCGGCCCTGACAGGGCTGCCCGTGCGGCCGGTGAAGGGGCAGGTGGTCCGGCTCCACGCGCCCGGCGGCGGCGCGCCGGGCTTCCGGCACGTCATCCGGGGGTACGCCGACGGCGAGCACGTCTACCTCGTGCCCCGCGCCGACGGGGAGGTGGTGGTGGGCGCGACCGTCGAGGAGCGCTCCGACACCGACGTGTCCGCCGGGGCGGTGCTGCGCCTGCTCCGCGCCGCCGTCGACCTGCTGCCCGAGCTGGCCGAGTACGACCTGGTGGAGACACTCGCCGGCCGGCGCCCCGGCACCCCCGACAACGCCCCGATCCTCGGCCCGCTGCCCGGCCGGCCCGACGTGGTCGCCGCCACCGGACACCACCGGCACGGCATCGTGCTCACCCCGGTCACCGCCGACCTGATCGCCGAGCTGGTCGTCACGGGTGCGGCGGACCCACTGCTCGCCCCCTTCACCCCGGCCCGGTTCCCGCCGCCGGTGGCCGGTGTGCCGCCGGCAGCAGGGCTCCGCGACCCGCAGCAGCGGCCCGGGCAGCCGGCGCCGGGGTCCGGCGCGACGCGGGCGGCCGGGTCGGGGCCGGTGGTGGGCGCGACGCCGGCGACCGGTGCGGTGCCGGTGGCCGGGGCGATGCGGGCGTCCGGCGGGGAACCGGGCGTCATGGCCGCCGATGGTCGGTCCGGCCCCCTGTCGACCGAGGAGGAGCACACGTGGAACTGACGGTGAACGGTGCCGGGCGCAGCCTGCCCGGCGGCTCGACCGTGGCGGACCTGGTCCGCGTGGTCACCGACCAGCAGCGCGGCCTCGCCGTCGCGGTCAACGGGGAGGTGGTGCCGCGTACGGGCTGGCCGGCGACCGTGCTGCGCGACGGCGACCGCGTCGAGGTGCTCAGCGCCGCCCAGGGCGGGTGACGCGGTGAGCTTCGACCTGGGCGGCGTGAGCTTCACGTCCCGGCTGATCCTCGGCACCGGCGGCGCGGCCAACCTGCGCGTGCTGGAGGACGCCATCCGTGCCTCCGGCACCGAACTGGTCACCCTGGCCCTGCGCCGCGTCGACACCGCCCCCGGCACGGCCGGCGGGCTGCTGGACCTGCTCGACCGCTGCGGCGTACGGCTGCTGCCGAACACCGCCGGCTGCTACACGGCGGGCGAGGCGGTCAAGGTGGCGCACCTGGCCCGGGAGGCGTTCGGCACGGACTGGGTGAAGCTGGAGGTGATCGGCGACGAGCGCACGCTGCTGCCCGACGGGGTGGAGCTGCTGCGCGCCGCCGAGGAACTCGTCGACGACGGGTTCGTCGTGCTGCCGTACACGTCGGACGACCCGATCCTGGCCCGGCGGCTGGCCGACGTCGGCTGCGCGGCGGTGATGCCGGCGGGCGCGCCGATCGGCTCCGGCCTGGGTGTGTCGAACCCGCACCACATCCGGCTGATCCGGCAGAGCGTCGACGTGCCGGTGATCCTGGACGCCGGCATCGGCACCGCCTCGGACGCCGCGTTGGCCATGGAGCTGGGCTGCGACGCGGTGCTGCTCGCCAGCGCGGTCACCCGCGCCGCCGACCCGGTGGCGATGGCCACCGCGATGCGGTACGCGGTCGAGGCGGGCCGGCTCGCGTACGGGGCGGGCCGGATCGGCCGGCGCTTCCACGCGCTCGCCTCCACCCCGGACGAGGGACGGCCGGACCTGTGACCCGCCCCGCCCCCGGCCCCGGTTGCGCTTCGCCCCCGGCCGCCGCGCCGGCTCCGGGCGCTGTTTCGGCACCCCCGGCTGTCGTTTCGGCGCTGGCTCCGGCCGTCGCGCCAGCTTCGGCTTTGGATCTTGGTAGGGAAGAGCCCCTGGAGGGGCCCGAACCTACCAAGATCTCGGGCGGGCCGGCCGGCGTCCTGCTGCTGACCGACCGGCGGCAGGCTCGGCGGCCGTTGGCCGAGGTCGTGGCGGGGGCGGTGGCCGGGGGAGTGCGCTGGGTGGTGCTGCGGGAGAAGGACCTCCCGCGGGCCGAGCGCGCCGCCCTCGCCGCCGAGCTGCGCGCGATCCTCGCCGAGGCGGGCGGCACCCTGATCGTCGCCGGCCCCGACCCGCTCGACGGCGACGCGGTGCACCTGCCGTCGGCAGGGCCGTACCCGCCGCCGAGCCTCGGCCTGGTGGGCCGTTCCTGCCACGACCGGGCGGAGCTGGCGCGCCTGACCACCGAGGACTACGCGACCCTTTCGCCCGTCTACCCGACCAGCACCAAGCCCGGCTACGGCCCACCCCTGCGCCCGGACGGGCTCGGCACGCTGATCCGGCACAGCCCCGTGCCGGTCCTGGCGCTCGGCGGAGTGCAGAGCCCGGACCAGGTGGCCGCCTGCGTCGAAGCGGGAGCCGTCGGCGTGGCGGTGCTCGGCGCGATCATGCGCGCCGACGACCCCGAGGCGGCAGCCGCCACCCTCACGGCAGCCACCGACGCGGCGAGCCGGACCCGGCACGACAGCCCAGATCCTTCCGACGCGGCGGACCAGACCCGGCACGACAGCACAGATCCTCTCGATGGGGCGAGCCGGACCCGGCGCGGCAGCTCGGATCCTGCTGGGACGACGCGCAGCCGGCGGGGCCGCACGGAGGTCTCCGGGACGGGGCTGAGGCCGACCGTGCCCACGGAGGGATCAAGCCTGACCGCCCGGAGTGGGCACGGTCGGCCGCAGCCCTCAACCGCAACTACCGGGCAGCCCGCAGCCGTCACCACCCCGCAGCCCTCAAGCGCGACGATCGCGCAGGCCCGGCGCGAGATCCCGTACGCCATCACGGAAGAGGAACGATGACCCCGACGACCGTGCTCACCATCGCCGGCTCCGACTCCGGCGCAGGTGCCGGCATCCAGGCCGACCTGAAGGTCTTCGCGGCCCTCGGCGCGTACGGCACCAGCGTGCTCACCGCGGTCACCGCGCAGAACACGAGGGGCGTCGACGCCGTGCTGCCGCTGCCGCCGCGCACCGTCACCGAGCAGCTCGACAGCGTGCTCGCCGACTTCACCGTCCGCGCCGTCAAGACGGGGGTGCTCGGCACTCCGGCGGTCGCCGACGCGGTGGCGGACGCCGCCAGGGACGGCCGGCTGCCGCACCTCGTCGTCGATCCGGTGCTCGTCGCCACCAGCGGGCACCGGCTGGGCGTGGTCGCCGCCGTGGAGCGGCTGTTGCCGTACGCGCAGGTGGCGACGCCGAACTGCGCGGAGGCCGCGGCCATCACCGGACGCCCGGTGACCACGGTCGAGGAGATGGCGGCCGCCGCCGAGGCGCTCGCGGCCGGCGGCCCGGCGCACGTGGTGGTGACCGGCGGCGACGTGGACGCCGACGGTGAGGCGGTCGACGTGCTGCACGGCGGCGGCGTCACGACCCTGCTCCGCGCGCCGCGGGTCGACACCCGGCACAACCACGGCACCGGGTGCTCGTTCTCGGCGGCGATCACGGTGCGGCTGGCGCTCGGCGACGAGGTGCCGACGGCGGTCGCCGCCGCCAAGGAGTACGTCCTCCGCGCGCTGACCGGCGCGCGGCACTGGGAGCTGGGCGCGGGACGCGGCCCGCTGGACCACTTCGGCTGGTCCGCTTGACCACCAGGGAGGCTGTCATGCAGGCACGTCGCAAGGTGTACGTGGAGGGGTCCCGGCCGGACGTGCGGGTGCCGTTCGCCGAGGTGGAACTGACCGGTGACAACCCGCCGCTGCGGCTCTACGACACCTCCGGCCCCGGCTCCGATCCGGAGGTGGGGCTGCCGCCGCTGCGTGCGGGGTGGATCGCCGAGCGCGGCGACGTCGCACCGGTGCGGGGCGCGGGCACCCCGCTCGCGGGCGCGGACGGCCGCCGCCCCACCCAGCTCGCGTACGCGCGGGCCGGCGTGGTGACGCCGGAAATGGAGTTCGTGGCAGTGCGGGAGGGGATGGCGCCGGAGTTCGTCCGGGACGAGATCGCCGCCGGACGGGCCGTGCTGCCGCTCAACGTCAACCACCCCGAGTGCGAGCCGGCCATCATCGGCAAGGCGTTCCTGGTGAAGGTGAACGCCAACATCGGCACCTCGGCGGTCTCCTCGTCGGTCGCCGAGGAGGTGGAGAAGCTGACCTGGGCCACCCGGTGGGGCGCGGACACCGTCATGGACCTGTCGACGGGGAAGCGGATCCACGAGACCCGCGAGGCGATCGTGCGGAACTCGCCGGTGCCGATCGGCACCGTGCCGATCTACCAGGCGCTGGAGAAGGTCGGCGGCGACCCGGTGAAGCTGAGCTGGGAGGTGTTCCGGGAGACCGTCATCGAGCAGGCCGAGCAGGGCGTCGACTACATGACGGTGCACGCCGGGGTGCTGCTGCCGTACGTGCCGCTGGCGGTGGACCGGGTGACCGGGATCGTGTCGCGGGGCGGCTCGATCATGGCGGCCTGGTGCCTGGCGCACCACGAGGAGAACTTCCTCTACACGAACTTCGCCGAGCTGTGTTCGCTGCTCGCGCGCTACGACGTGACGTTCTCGCTCGGCGACGGGCTGCGCCCCGGCTCGATCGCGGACGCCAACGACGAGGCGCAGTTCGCCGAGCTGCGCACCCTGGGCGAGCTGACGAAGGTCGCCTGGGAGCACGACGTGCAGGTGATGATCGAGGGCCCCGGCCACGTGCCGATGCACAAGATCAAGGAGAACGTGGACCTTCAGCAGGAGTGGTGCCACGAGGCGCCGTTCTACACCCTCGGCCCGCTGACCACCGACATCGCCCCCGCGTACGACCACATCACGTCGGCGATCGGCGCGGCGATGATTGGCATGTTCGGCACCGCGATGCTCTGCTACGTGACCCCGAAGGAGCACCTGGGGCTGCCGGACCGCGACGACGTGAAGGCCGGCGTGATCGCGTACAAGATCGCGGCCCACGCGGCCGACCTGGCCAAGGGGCACCCGGGCGCGCAGGCGTGGGACGACGCGCTGTCCAGGGCGCGGTTCGAGTTCCGCTGGGAAGACCAGTTCAACCTGTCGCTGGACCCGGAGACCGCGCGCTCGTACCACGACGCGACCCTGCCGGCGGAGCCGGCGAAGACCGCCCACTTCTGCTCGATGTGCGGCCCGAAGTTCTGCTCCATGAAGATCACCCAGGAGCTGAAGGAGTACGCGGCGCGCGGCATGCAGGACAAGTCGGAGGAGTTCCTCTCCTCCGGCGGCCGGGTCTACCTGCCGCTCGCCTGAGCGGCGCGACCGGGCGTCCGGCGACGACACCCGTCCCCGCCGACGTCCGGGAGAAAGGGCGGCGCCGCCCCGGCTCCGGTCACCCCGGGCGGGGCTGGCGTCGCCCGGTCGGGTCAGTCGCGGTGGTGGCGGCCGGTGGAGCGCAACGACCGCCGGCCGCTCTCCTGCTCGGGTTCGTTGTCCGGGACCGGCTTGCTGAGGCCGGCGACCCAGTCCACGTACTCCTCGTCCTGCGCCGGCAGCGGCTCGGACTCCCGGTCGCCCGGGGCGTCCTCGGCCCGGGGCCGGTTGCGGCGGAACAGACCCAGCCGGCCCCGGCCCCGCCCGGTGGGCTGCTCGGCCTCGGCGGGCGACGGGGAGCCGGGCGCGGGCGCCTCCGCCCGGGCGGTGGGGATGCCGTTCTCCGGCGCGGCGTCGACGGGCGCCGGGACGGGACCGCCCCGTCGTGCGGTGGTGAGCGCCTCCCAGTTCGCGGCCCGGGCCAGGTCGGGCATCGGGGCCCGGTGGCGGGGCCGGGGTGCCGGGTCGGGCGCGGGTTCCGTGGCCGGCTGTGCGGCCTCGGCCGTGCCGTCGGCCTGGGGCCGGGGCGAGACGGGCCAGGCCGGGGTGGGCGGGGGAGCGGTGCCGGCGTCCGGCCCGACGGCCCGGCCGGGAGCCGCCTCGCCGTCCGCCGCGAAGAGCGGCACCGCGTGGTGGCCGCTGTCGTCCGGCCGCGGTACGCCGGAACCCGCAACGGCCGTGCTGCCGGGCGCGGCGTCGGCCGCAGCGGCACCGAACTCGGGACCGGTCGTGCTGCTGGGCTTGGCGTCGGTCGCGCTGCCGGACCTGGCCTCGGTCGTGTTGCCGGACTCGTACCCGGTCGTGGTGCCGGACTCGTACCCGATGGTGGTGCCGGGCTCGGACCCGGTCGTGTCGTCGAGCGCGGGGCCGGTCGCGGTGTCGGGTCCGGTGCTGGCCGGGGCACCGAGCTGGGGGCTGGTCGTCGTGCCGGGTGCGGTCGTGCTGGGCGTGGTGTCGGGCGCGGCGGAGGCGTCTGTGGACGGCGACGACATCGCCGCGCCGGGCTCGGCGGCCCCGGTCTCGGGGGCGCCCGTGACGACGGGTACCGGGCCCGCACCCTCCGGTGCCGCCGGGGCGGCGGGCTGGCGCGTCGAGCGGGGCTTACGGGTGCGGCGGGGCTTGGGCGCGTTCGGGACGACCCGCTGGTCGGCGACTGCCTCTGCCGGCTGTCCTGCGGGTGCCGGTCTTTCGGCCGGCTGTGTTGGTCCCTCTGCCGGCTGGCCTGCGGGAGTCGCTGCGCTGGCCGGCTGTCCGTCGGGCGCCGCCGCCCCGACCGGCTGTGCCGCAGTCGTCGCCCCTCCGGTCGACCGTGCGGCGGCCGTCACCTCCCCGGCGGGCTGCGCGTCGGGGGCCGTCTTCCCGGCTGGCGGCGCCTCGTCGGCGACCGGCACCGCCGGGACGGTCGGGGTGGCCGGGCCGGTCGGTGCCAGCGGCGCGACCGGAGCAGCCGGTGCAGCCGGGACAGTCGGTGCGACCGGTGCCACCGGTGCCACCGGTGCGGCCGGTGCGGCCGGTGCCGCCGGTGCGGCCGGTGCGGCCGGTGCCGCCGGTGCGGCCGGTGCGACCGGTGCCACCGGTGCGACCGGTGCGGCCGCGAAGGGTGGGGCCGGGGCACCCGGTGCGGACGACGTGCCCGGGGCGCGCTCGTCGGTGCTGTCCTGGGTGCGGGTGGGCTCCGGTTCGCGGCCCCGGTCGACTGTGGGCGGGTTGCCGGGAGTCGAAGCCGGCGGTTCGGCCGTCCACGCGGGAACCGCGCCCGCCCGGACGTTGGCGGCGGGAGCCGGGACTGTTCCTCCATCGGCGGGCCAGTCCCAGTGCGGGGGCACGGCCCGGGGTGCCGGGCCGTCGCCGGTGGCGGCGGTGACCGCGCCGGAGCCCGTACCGCCGCTGGCCTGGTCGGCGACGACCAGGGTGGCGCCGGCCAGGTCGACCGTCTCCGGCTCGTCGCTCCCGCCGGTGGGCGCCGGGGTCTGCGGCAGGGCCGGACCGGTTGGCAGGGGCCGGAGGATGTCGGTCGGCTCGATGGCCCCGGTGGGGGCGGTGCGCGTGACGAGCGGCCAGCGCAGCAGCGCGGCCGCGGCCGACCCGAGCGCGCCGAGGGCCACCGCGAGCAGCGCCGCGTAGTACGGCGTGAGTTGGTAGCGGTCGGCGGTGTCGCCCGGACCGGCGGTCAGGTAGGCGAACGCGACAAGCGCCGGTCCCGCCACCCCCGTCGCGCCGCTGACCAGCGGCGGGTGGCCCCGCCACCGGGCCAGTCCGCCGGTCGCCGCGCCGGCCAGCAGGGCCACCAGCGGCAGGACCACCAGGGCCAGCCCCTGCACCGCGCCGGCGTCGAGGGACGCCGGCTCCAGCACCCCCAGTCGTACGGTGCCCAGCGGGCCGGTCGAGACCAGCGACGGGGCCACCGAGACCAGGGCCAGCAGCCAGAGCGCGCCCGCGATCGCCGCCACGTTCCATCCCACCGGCGGCTGGAGCAGGACGGCGACGGCGGCACCCGCGCCCACCAGCGCACCGAGGACCGCGCAGATGCCGACGGCCCAGACCGGGTCCATCGAGACGAGTTCGGCCGCCCGGGCCGGCTGCATGCAGAGCGGCGCGACGACGGTGGCGCCCAGCGCGGCGGCGCCGGCGACGGCGAGCAGGCGCCCGGTGCCGGCCAGCCCGCCGTCCCGGCGGGCCAGGCGCTCGGTGAGCACCGCGCCCACCACGGCGGCGTTCGCCGCGAACCAGCCCGCCCAGACGAGCTGGGCCGGCCACTGGTTGATGGTGGCGCCGGTGAAGGTGCCGGAGAGCCGGACGATGCCGAAGCCGAAGGCGATGCCGAGCTGACCGGCCCCGGCCAGCAGGCTCACCCCGAGCGCGGTGAGCAGCAGTCTGCCCCAGGTCCGAAAGGCCATGTCCGGCACGTTACGCACCTGTTGACCAGGCCGCCACCGGCGCGCCGCGAGCGGGGGGCGACCCGCCGGCCGGCGGTTACTTCAGTTCGACCAGCCGGGCCAGGTACGTCGTGTCGCCCACGTTGGTCAGCATGTGCACGGCGCCCGGATCCCGGTAGACCACCCCGCCGGTCGGCTCGTCGGCGTCGATGAGGGTGCCGTCGATCGTCTGTACGACGTTCTTCGCGCCCTGGATCGCCACCACGAGGTACGGGTGGTCGTGCCGGTGCAGCGGCTGCCGCTCGCCCGGCTCCAGCCGGATGTGCCAGACGCGGACGCGGTCGTTCTCGTACACGATCTCCTGGCCCACCGGGCCGAGTTCGAGGTGTGCGTCGGTCATCGGGTTCCGTCCAGTCGGGGGAGCACCTCGGCGGCGATGAGCTCCAGGTGGTCGAGGTCGGCGAAGTCGATCAGGCGCAGGTGCACCCGGGTGGCGCCGACGGCGGCGAACTCGCCGATCCGGTCGACGAGCTGCGCGGGCGAGCCGACCACCGCGTCCTCCGGCGGCAGCGCGCTCGTGGCGTGCAGCGGGGCGGCGCGGCGCTGCGCCTCGGCGTCGGTGCGGCCGATCGCCACCACGATGCCGGCGGAGAGGGTGAGCGGGGCGCGTCCCGACTCGGCCCGGCCGGCCCGGTCGCAGGCCTCCCGCACCCGCTCGTACGCGGCGGCGGTCTCCGCGACGGTCTTGAACGGCATGTTGAACTCGTCGGCGTAGCGGGCGGCGAGGTCGGGGGTGCGCTTCGGGCCGCGTCCGCCCACGATGACCGGTGGGCCGGGCACCTGCACCGGCTTCGGCAGGGCGGGGGCGTCCACCAGCCGGTAGTGGTCGCCGGTGAAGCTGTACGTCTCGCCCGGCGGCGTCCGCCACAGCCCGGTGATGATCTCCAACTGCTCGGCGAGCCGGTCGAAGCGCTCGCCGATGCCCGGGAACGGGATGCCGTAGGAGGTGTGCTCGCGTTCGTACCAGCCGGCGCCGATGCCGAGGTCGACCCGGCCGCCGCTCATCTGGTCCACCTGGGCCACCATCACGGCCAGCGGGCCGGGCAGCCGGAAGGTGGCGGAGGTGACCAGGGTGCCGAGCCGGATCCGGCTGGTCTCGCGGGCCAGCGCGGCCAGCGTCAGCCAGGCGTCGGTCGGGCCGGGGGGCGCGGGCTCGTCACCCATCGCCTGGTAGTGGTCGGCGCGGAGGAAGCCCTCGAAGCCGCCGTCCTCGGCCAGCCGGGCGAAGCGGAGCTGGTCGTCGTAGCTGGCGCCCCGGTGCGGCTCGGTGAAGACGGTGACCCGCATGCTCATCGTGTTTCCGCGCCGGCTGTCACCGGCAGGTCCCGCTCCATGAGGAGTTCGTGCAGGTCGGCGCTGACCCGGGCGACGTCCGCCAGGTGCGCGTTGCGGCCGAGGGTGCGCGGTCGCGGGATGTTCACGTCGACCACCTTGCGGATCCGGCCGGGGCGAGGGCTGAGTACGACCACCCGGTCGGCCAGCAGCACCGCCTCGTCGATCGAGTGGGTGACGAAGACGACGGTGGCCCCGGACGTCATGTGCACGCGCTGCAACTCGCCGGAGAGTTCCTCGCGGGTGAGCGCGTCGAGCGCGGAGAACGGCTCGTCCATCAGCATCACCCGGGGCTCGCCGATCAGCGACCGGCACAGCGAGACGCGCTGCTGCATGCCGCCGGAGAGTTCGTGCGGCAGCCGCTTCTCGAAGCCGCCCAGTCCGGCGAGTTCCAGCAGTTGCCGGGCCCGGTCGCGGTGCTTGGCCCGCTTCCAGCCGAACATCTCGACCGGCAGCAGGACGTTGTCCAGGACGGTGCGCCAGGGGAGCAGGGCCGGCCGCTGGAAGAGCATCGCGATGTCCGGGCGGGGCTTGGTGATCGGCGCACCGGCCACGGTGATCCTGCCCTCGCTGACCGGGAGCAGGCCGGCGATCAGACGCAGCATCGTGGACTTGCCGCAACCGGAGCGGCCGAGTACGGCGACGAACTCGCCCGCCGCCACGTCGAGGTCGATGCCGCGCAGCGCCTCGACCCGGCCGCTGCGGCCGTCGAAGGTGCGGGACACCCCGGAAAGCTTGATCATCTCCGGCGGACCTCCTGAGTCGGCGATCAGCGATCGCGGCCCAGGGTAACCGCCTGGTGTGGACGACACGACGTCCGGGGTGGAAGCGAGGATTTTTCCGTAACGAAACCCATACGCCGGGCATTGTCAGGGCCGGTTTCTCGTACGCTGTGCCAGCTAAGAGTCCCCTCACGACGGTTTGCCGGCCCAACCCCTCGGCCGGCCCGCCAGACAACCCCCTCCGGCGGCGGCGTGCCGCTCCGGTCGGAAAGGACATGGTGCACTGATGAGAAGGCTGACCCGTACGGTCGCTGCCGCTGCGCTGGCCACCGCCCTCGCCCTGGTCTCCGGGTGCAGCGGCGACTCGGACTCCGGCGCCGACGCCAAGGGCGGCAACGGCGCGGCGTTGGAGAAGGTGACCTACCTCACCTCGTTCGGCAACTTCGGCCGTGACGCCTACGCCTGGGTCGCTAAGGAGAAGGGCTTCTTCAAGGAGGCCGGGTTCGACGTCGACATCAAGCCGGGTCAGGGCACCAACGCCGTGATCTCGACAATCGTCGGCGGCCAGGCCCAGTTCGGCCCGATCGACCTCACCGGCGGTCTGCTCCAGCTCGGCGGCGGCCAGGCCAAGGACTTCGTCGCGGTCGCCGCGATCCAGCAGCGCACGATGGCCGCCATCGCCACCGTCGAGGGCAAGGGCATCGCGTCGCCGAAGGACCTGGAGGGCAAGAAGCTCGCCGACACCGAGGGCTCCGTCGTGCGCAACCTCTTCCCGACGTACGCCCGGATGGCCGGCGTGGACGCCAGCAAGGTGCAGTGGGTGCCCGGCCAGGCGCAGGCCCTGATGGGCATGCTCGGCTCCGGCACGGTGGACGGCATCGGCCAGTTCGTGGTCGGCCAGCCCACGATCGAGACGGTGACCAAGCAGAAGGCCGTCATGCTGCCCTACAGCAACGTGATGCAGGACCTCTACGGCAACGTGCTGATCACCTCCTCCAAGATCGCCAAGGAGAAGCCGGAGATGGTCAAGCGGTTCACCGGGGCCCTGTTGAAGGGCCTGGACTACGCGCTGACCAACCCGCAGGAGGCGGGCGAGCTGCTGAAGAAGAACGTTGACGCCGCCAACCCCGCCGCGGCCGCCGCCGAGCTCCAGCTCATGGCCGGCTACGTGCGCTCCAGCAACTCCGGCACCCAGCTCGGCACCCTGGACAGCGGCCGGGTCGCCAAGAGCATCGCGATCCTGCAGGGCGCCGGCGCGCTCAAGCAGAACATCACCCCCGACCAGATCATCGACTTCAGCCTCGCGCCGAAGGCCTGACAGCCGCCCACCGTGGCACGGGGGGTGCGGTCGACCGGGGCGACCCGGTCGACCGCACCCCCCGTCGCGTGCCGGCCCGGCCGGCAGGAGAGGAGAAATCCGTGACGGAGACGACCGGTACCCGGTCCGTCCGCACCGGAACGGAGCCCGCGCGCCGGCCCACGGCCCCGCGCCGCTCCGGCGTACGCCCGGCAGCCGTCGGGCTGCCGCTGCTCGGCGCGGTGATCACGGTGGCCGCCTGGTGGCTGGTCACGTCGGGCCTGCAACTGGTGCACCCGGTGTCGCTGCCCCCGCCGCAGGCGGTGTGGAAGGCGCTGGTCGCGGGCGCCGACGTGCTGATGCCGGCGCTGGGGGTCACCACCACGATGACGGTGGTCGGCTTCCTGCTGTCGGCGGTGGCCGGGGTGCTGATCGGGATGGCCCTGGCCGGCTCCCGCCGCGTCGAGCGGATGTTCGCGCCGCTGCTGGTGGCGGTCAACGCGGTGCCGAAGATCGCCCTCGGGCCGCTGCTGGTGGTCTCGGTCGGCTGGGGTACGAAGCCGATCCTGACCATGGTGTTCCTGCTCTGCTTCTTCCCGGTCGTGCTCTCCACGGCGACCGGTCTCACCACCACCCCCAACGACCTGGCCGAGCTGGCCCGGTCGCTGAACGCCTCGTGGTGGCAGGCGTTCCGCAAGGTGCGCCTCCCCGCCGCGCTGCCGCAGATCTTCGTCGGGCTCAAGGTGGCGATGCCGCTGGCCGCGATCGGCGCGGTGATCGGCGAGTTCTACTCCGACAAGCCGGGGCTGGGCTACCAGATCCTGCAGTACAACGGCGTGGGGGACACCGCGACCGCCTGGGCGGCGATCGTGCTGATCGCGCTGATGAGCATCCTGCTCTACAGCGCACTGTCCCTGGTCGAGCGGCTCGCCCTGCCGTGGGTCCGCGCCACCACGTCGGCCCGCTGACCGGTCGGAACGGTCGATGGTGTGGCCCGCCGGGGTACGGCGGGCCACACCGACGCGCTGGTCCGACGCGGTCCCGTGCGTCGGGTCCCGTCCACCACCGACCGGCCGGTCAGCCCGCGAGGCGCCAGCGCCCGTTGCGCGCGACCAGGGTGGTGAGGGCCTGCGGCATCAGGCCGGAGTGGTTGTCCGGGGTCATCCGGATCGGCCCGGAGAGACCGTCCAGCTGGGTCGTCTCCAGCACGTTCCGGACGCCGTCGCGGTCGACCTCGCCGGGCTCGCCGCCCGAGCGGAGTTCGGCGTCGGCGATGAGCTGCACCGCGTCAGCCGCGAACGAGGAGGATCCGTTGTAGCCGCCGAAGCGGGCGGTGTAGTCCTGGAACCACTGGCGGCGGGCCGCCTTGGCCGGGGTGGTGGCGATGACGTCGTCGATCACCATGGTCTGGGTGAAGACCAGCGTGGTGCGTTCGGTCGCCCCGGACGCGGCACCGAGGAAGAGGTCGCCGGCCGCCGTCGCGTCGAAGAAGAGTTCGCCCTTGTACTTGGCCTGCTGGGCGGCGGTGGCGGCCAGCGTCGCCTGCTCCGCCGGGGTCCAGACGACCAGCGCGTCCGGCTTCTTGTCGATCAGGTCCTTGACCGGCTTGGCGACGTCGGTGGCGGTGGTGCGCACGGCCTCCTCGCGCAGCAGTTTGACGCCGGCCTTCGCGAACTCGGCGCGCAGCGCGGTCAACCCCTCGCGGCCGTAGGCGTCGTCGCTGTGCAGCACGCCCGCCTTGCGGACGCCCTTGCGGCGCATCTCGCCGGCGAGGGCGGCGGCGCTGTCGGCCGCGTTCGGGGAGAGCTTGAACACGTACCGCCGGTCGGCGACCGGGGTGGACACGGCGCTGGAGGCGGCGAGCGCAATGGTGGGAATTCGCTTCTCGTTGATGGTGCGGACGGCACCGACGGCGCATTCGTTGCAGCCGCCCATGATGATGGCGCTGACTTGGGAATCAGCGCTGAAGTCACCGATGTTGCGCAGCGACTCGCTCGCGTCCGACCGGTTGTCCTTCACCCGCAGCTCGACCTTCCGGCCGTTGAGCGCGCCGGAGGAGTTCAGCTGCTCGACCTTCAGTTCCAGCGCCCGCTGGTACGCCTTGCCGACGGGCGCGGCCGCGCCGGAGAGCTCGAGGTCCGCGGCGATGACGATGGGACTCGTGTCCTGCTCGTCCGCCCCGAACTGGCAGCCGGTGAGCGTGGTGGCCAGCACGGCCGATGCGAGCGCCGCGGCGGTCGCGGAGCGGATGGGGCTCAACTCAGTCCTCCAGATGCGGCCCGGGCGGTACCCGGTCACCGCCGGGTTGTCCGTCCTCAGTAGAGGAACGGGATCGGTCTGCCGTACGGTGTGCGCGAAGCCTGCAAAACCTTGCCAACGCCGCGCCCCGCGGTCAAGCGGAGCCTCGGATGCGTTTCGGGACACGTATCCCACATGGTGGGGCAACGGGAAGTTTGCAAACGCTTACTAATACGACACGGATGACCACTCTGGAGTTACATGCCCTGTTCACGGGCATGGAGAATTGAAGGTATTAGTTGACCGGATCACGGGATGCGAGCCCTCAGACCGTTTCCTACCCCGTCGCGACTTCCCAAACAGGATCAGTTCTGATGAAATCGCGGCCGTGCCGCGTGTGGCGCAGTCCGCTGCACCGGGCGCGAGTCGGCGGGGCAGGCGTGGAAGAAACGACGGAGGCGATGTCGTGAGCACCGGACCGACGACCCTGCCCGCGAGTGGCGACACCGAACAGCCCAAGCGGCGTCGGCTGCCCCGGCTCCGCGACGTGCGGATCCGCTCCAAGCTCGCCCTGATCCTGGTCGTGCCGGTCGCCGCGGTGCTCGCGTTGGCCACGGTCCGACTCGTCGCCGTCGGTGAGAACACCTTCGACGCCAACCAGGCCCGGGCGCTGACGGCGCTCTCCATCGACGTCTCCGCGCTGACGCAGGACCTGCACGCCGAGCGGATGGCCGCCGCCGCCTTCCTGTCGACGCCGCAGCAGAAGGCCGACGCCTACAACCTGCGGGTGCGCAGCACCGACGAGCGGGTCGAGGCGTACCGGGCGGAGCGCGGACGGGTCGGCGAGGTGCCGGCCGCCGTACGGGAGCGGCTGGCGACCATCGACGAGCACCTGGAGACGCTCGCCAGCACCCGGCAGGAGGTGCTGGACCGCCAGCAGATGGCGGTCGCCGAGGCGGCGCTCCGCTACGGGGTCATCATCACCGACCTGGTCGCGTACGGCGACGGGCTGGCCCAGCTGCCCGGCGACGAGCGGCTCTCGGACGCCCGGCGCGCGGTCGCCGCGTTCGCCCGCGCCAAGGCGGCCGTCGCCGAGGAGCAGTCGGTCGTCTACACCGCCCTCGTCGCCGGCAAGCTCGACGAGGAGCAGTTCTCCTCCTTCGTGGCCACGCTGACCAGCCAGCAGGAGGCGCTGGTCGCCTTCTCCCTGGCCGCCGACCCGACCCAGCGCGCCCTGGTCGACAGCACGGTCTCCGGTGACGCGGTCACCCTCGCCGACCGGGTGGCCGCCGACATCACCCGCTCGGTCGGGCAGACCTCGCCGGTGACCGCCCAGGACGCCACCGCCGCCATCGGCGCGGTCAACGACCTCATGCGGTGGGCCGAGATCCGGCTCCAGGACCGGCTGCTCAGCCAGGCCGACCAGGCCCGGTCGGACGTCATCCGGCAGGCCTTCATCGAGACGGCGCTGGTGCTGCTGACCCTCATCGTCGCGGTGACCCTCGCCGTGGTGCTGGCCCGCTCGCTCAACCACTCGCTGCGCCGGCTGCGGGAGGGCGCCCTCTCGGTGGCGAACCACGACCTGCCGGACGCGGTCAAGCGGCTGCAGAACGTCGGCAACGTCGGCGACGGCGGCGTCGAGGAGATCGTCCGGCAGGTACGCGACCCGATCCAGCTCAACAACCGCGACGAGGTGGGCCAGGTCGCGCTCGCCTTCAACGTCGTACACCGCGAGGCGGTCCGGGTGGCGGCCGAGCAGGCCGCGCTGCGTACCAGCGTCTCGGCGATGTTCCTCAACCTGGCCCGGCGCAGTCAGACCCTGGTCGACCGCATGATCGGCGAGCTCGACGCGATCGAGCGCGGCGAGGAGGACCCGAAGCGGCTCGCGCAGCTCTTCGAGCTGGACCACCTCGCCACCCGGATGCGCCGCAACGACGAGAACCTGCTCGTCCTGGCCGGCGCCGACTCCGCCGTGCCGCGCCGCGACGACGCCCTCCTGGTGGACGTGCTGCGGGCCGCGCAGTCCGAGGTGGAGCTCTACAACCGGATCGAGTTCGGCACCGTCGACACCGACATCTCGGTGGCGGCACACGCGGTCAACGACGTGGTGCGGCTCGTCGCCGAGCTGCTCGACAACGCCACCCGCTTCTCGCCGCCGACCACCACCGTGGTCGCCGACGCCCGACGGATCCGGGACTACGTCCTGATCCAGGTCGAGGACCGGGGCCTCGGCCTGACCGACGACCAGCTCGACTCGCTCAACCGGCGACTGGCCGCCCCGCCGAGCGTCGACGTCGCGGCGTTCCGGCTGATGGGTCTGGCCGTGGTCAGCCGGCTGGCCTCCCGCTACAGCATCCGCGTGGAGCTGCGCCGCAACGTGGAGGGCGGCACCGTCGCCCAGGTGACGCTCCCCGCCGCGACGGTGGTGCTGCCGCCCGTACACAGCCGGGACCAGCAGATCACCCGCCCCCGGCAGCCGCTCGCGGTCGAGCAGAACCCGCTCACCCCGGCCGGCCTCGGCGAGCCGGCCGGCGCGGGGCGTACCGCCTCGGCCACCCTCACCGACCAGTGGCGGTCCGCCGCCCCGACGCCGTGGCAGGCCCCGGAGCAGGCGCGGGACACCGCAGCCCCGGTGCAGGCCGGCGGCCTGATGTCGCCGCCCCCGGCGGCACCCCCGACCCGGCCTTCCTTCGCCGGCGGAGGCCCCTCGGTCGGTACGCCGACCGTCGCGTACCCCACGGTCGACGCGCTGCCCAAGCGCGTCCCCGGCGGGGATGCGCAAGCGCCGGGCGCTCCGGCGCTGCCGGTCGGCCCGATCGCCGGCTCGCCGGCCACCGGGCTGTCGGCGGGGTTCGCCGGCTCCGCCCGGGAGACCGGCTTCGGCACCGACCCGGGCGCCGGCCGCGGCCTCGGGGCCGGCCTGGCCGCCACGGCCCCGCCCGCCCCCGCCGCGCCGATCACCCCGCGCGCCGAACTGCCGGCCGAGGCACCGATCTTCCGGGAGATGGAGGCGGTGTGGTTCCGGTCGCACGGTAACGACGCCACGGCCATTTTCACCCGCCCCGACTTCAGCCAGTCGGCCGCGGCCCAGCAGGCCGCCGGGGCGCCCAGCGCCGCAGCACCCGCCGCCCAGCCGGCCGCCGCCCAGCCGGCACCGGCACAGCCCCGCGCGCCCCGACTGCCCACGCGTACGCCGGGCAGCACCGACACCGCTCCGCTGCCCGTGCAGCCGGCACCGCCGTCGTACACCCCGCCGGCCGCGGCGCGACCCGCCCCGCCGGCCACACCTCCCGCCGCGCCCCCTGCGGCGCCCCCCGCCGCGCCGGTCGCGGACCCGCCCCCGGCGGCGCCCGCGTCCGACACGGACGCCTGGCGGACGGCGGCAGACGAAGGCTGGACCCGGGCCAGCCGGGCGGCGGCCCCCGCCACCGCCGGCACCACCCGCTCGGGGCTGCCCAAGCGGCAGCCGCAGGCACAGCTCGTGCCCGGCGGGATCGAACCCCGGAGCGGCCGCGACCGCAGCCGGCGTACCCCGGACGAAGTTCGGGGCCTGTTGTCGGCCTACCACCGCGGCGTGCAGCGCGGCCGGGCGGCCGGCACGGACCAGGACAGCACCTCGACCAAGGAGACGAGTCGATGAACAGGCCAGCGGCCATGCAGGACATGAGTTGGTTGCTCACCAACTTCGCCGACAGCGTGGCGGGGATCGCCCACGTGGTGGCGGTGTCCGCCGACGGGCTGCTGCTCGCCTCCTCGCGGGACCTGCCCGCGGACCGGGCGGACCAGCTCGCGGCGATCACCTCGGGCGTGGTCAGCCTGACCGAGGGCGCCGCCCGGATGTTCAGCGCCGGCGGTGTGCTCCAGACGGTCATCGAGATGGACAGCGGCTACCTGTTCCTGATGTCGATCAGCGACGGCTCGTCGATGGCCGTGCTGGCGGCCCGCAGCTGCGACGTCGGTCAGGTGGGTTACGAGATGGCGCTGCTGGTCGAGCGGGTCGGTGCGGCGCTGGTGCCGCTGCCCCGGGACGCGGTGCGGTCCTAGCGGGCGCGACGCGCGGACGTGCGTCGCCAGGAACGAGAGGATCCGGTGCCCGACCAGGGGCCCGGCCGGGAGAGGAGGTGATCGTCGATGGACCAACGGCGCGTGGACCCACGTGGTGCGCTGGTACGGCCGTACGCGGTCACCCGCGGCCGGACCGAGGCCCGGATGGACATCGCCCTGGAGGCGGTCCTGACGGCCAGCGCGACCCAGGCTGCGGAGGCCCGCTTCGCGGGGCACGACAAGCACCGCATCGCCAACGTTTGTGAGGGCCGGGCGCAGTCGCTGGCCGAGATCTCCGCGTACACCCGGATGCCGCTGGGCGTCACCCGGGTGCTGGTCGCCGACATGGTGGCCGAGAGCCTGCTGACGCTACACACTGCCGCTCCCGCCGAGGGGTTCGAGGAGCGGATGGAAATCCTTGGAAGGGTGCTAAGTGGACTTCGCAGGCTATGACCCCGCCGGGGCCCGCCGAAACCGGGGAATCATCTCCGCGAAGATCGTGGTCGCGGGTGGCTTCGGCGTGGGCAAGACGACCCTGGTCGGCGCGATCTCGGAGATCACCCCGCTGAGAACCGAGGCGGTGATGACCGCGGCCGGTGTCGGCATCGACGACCCGTCCAAGGTGCCGGGGAAGCAGACCACCACGGTCGCCATGGACTTCGGCCGGATCACCATGGCCGAGGACCTGATCCTGTACCTCTTCGGCACGCCCGGCCAGACCCGGTTCTGGTTCATGTGGGACGAGATCATCAAGGGCGCCGTGGGGGCGGCCGTGCTGGTGGACACCCGCCGGATCACCGACGCCTTCGCGCCGCTGGACTACTTCGAGAACCGTCGGCTGCCGTACGTCGTGGCGTTGAACCGCTTCGACGGCGCGCCGCAGTACGAGCTGGAGGAGGTCCGCGAGGCGCTGGCCATCTCGCCGGACGTGCCGCTGGTGCTGACCGACGCCCGGCACCGGGACGCGGTCAAGCAGGTGCTGGTGACCGTCGTCGAGCACGCCATGCTCCGCCTCGAGGCCGAGCACGGCCGGGGCTACCCGGCGCCGGTCGGCTGATCGGGACGGCTCCCGCCTCCGGGTCGCGTCAGTCGACCCGGAGGCGGTAGCCGCGCTTGACGACCGTCTGCACCACCCGGGGCGCGCGCAACCCGGCGCGCAGCCGGGCCACCGCCATCTCCACGGCGTGCTCGTCGGCGCCGCGCGGCAGCGTACGCAGCAGGGCGGTCCGGGACAGCACCCGACCCGGCGAGCCGCACAGCGCCCGCAGCACCGCCATCGGCGCCGGCGCGAGCGGACGCAGTTCGCCGTCGACCACGGCGGCGTGCCCGCGCAGCGTGAGCAGGTGACCGGCCACCTTCAGGGTGACCGTCCGGCGCGGCAGTTCGTCGACGATGGTCCGGACCAGGGCGCCCAGGCGGGCCCTGGCCGGCGCGCTGACCGGCACCCCGCGCCGCAGCAGCGGCTCCGCGGTGACCGCGCCCACGCAACTGGCGAGCACGTCGCCCCGGAACGCGTCCAGCACCGCCTCGGAGCGGTCCCCGGCGGCGCGCAGCAGCGCCTCGGCCGCCGGGGCCGAGGTGAAGGTGACCGCGTCGACCAGCCGGCCGGCGACCAGGTCGATCAGCCGGTGCAGCGGGGCCGGGTCGGTCGGCGGCGCCCAGCGGTAGACGGGCACCTCGATCACGGTGGCCCCGGCAGCCTCCAGCGCCAGCGTGCACTCGGGCTGCCGCTCGCCGTGCAACTGCATGGCGACCACCTGCCCGGCCACGCCGCGCCGGCACAGGTGCTCGATCACCTCGTCGCAGCTCTCCGAGTCGGGTGACCACTGGTCGTGCAGGCCGGCGGCCCGGATGGCCCCGCGCGCCTTGGGGCCCCGGGCCACCACGTACGCGTCCGCCAGGACGTTGCGCAGCGGCTCGGCCAGCCCCCAGCCCTCGGCCGCCTCCAACCAGCCGCGCATGCCGATGCCGGTGTTGGCCATCAGGACGTCCGGCGGCCGGTCCAGGCAGGCCCGGGTGGCCTCCCGCAGGTCGGTGTCGTCGGCCAGCGGCACGATCCGCAGGGCCGGGGCGATCACCACCCGGGCGCCGCGCCGTTGGAGCAGCGCGGCGAGTTCGTCCCGCCGGCGGTCGGCGGTCACCCCGATGGTGAAGCCCGCCAGTTCGTCGCGCATTCACTCCTCCTGTCGCAGCCGCACCTCGACCAGGCCGTCCCGGCAGCGCACGTCGTGCCGGGGAGCGGCGACGCCGGGCAGGTCCAGGCAGACCCCGGTGCGCAGGTCGTACACCTGCTTGTGCAGGGGCGAGGCGACCGTCGGCACCCCGCCCCGGCTGCCGACGATTCCCCGCGACAGCACGTACGCCCCGGCGACCGGGTCGCGGTTGTCGAGGGCGAACAGCCCGTCGGCGGTGCGGAAGAGGGCCACCTGCACGCCGTCGACGAGCGCGGCGACGCCCCGGTCGGGGTCCAGCCGGTCGAGCGGGCAGACCGGCGTCCAGGTGCGCGTCGGGTTGGGCATCGTGATCGTCATCGCCGTACCTCCGGCAGTCGGGGCGTCGTGGTGGTCATCGCCGCACCTCCGGCATGCCCAGCGTGACCGGCTGCCGGCCCTCGCCGGCCTGCGCCGGGCCCACCGGGACCGGTTGGCCCCGCTCGCGCGCGAACGTGATGGACGGGTCGGGCACCCCGGGGGCGTTGACGAAGGAGTCGAACCGGCGCAGCCGGACCGGGTCCTCCAGCACGTCGCGCCACTCGTCGGAGTAGGCGTCGACGTGCCGGGCCATCGCGGCGTCGAGTTCGGCGCAGAGGCCGAGCGAGTCGTCCACGATCACCGCGCGGAGGTGGTCCAGCCCGCCCTCCATCGCCTCGATCCAGGCGGCGGTGCGTTGCAGCCGGTCGGCGGTGCGGATGTAGTACATCAGGAACCTGTCGATGAGCTGGACCAGCGCCTCCGTCGACAGGTCGGTGGCGAAGAGGTCGGCGTGCCGGGGCCGGAAGCCGCCGTTGCCGCCGACGTAGAGGTTCCAGCCGGTCTCGGTGGCGATGATGCCGAAGTCCTTGCTGCGCGCCTCGGCGCACTCGCGGGCGCAGCCCGAGACCGCCGACTTGATCTTGTGTGGACCGCGCAGCCCCCGGTAGCGCAGCTCCAGGGCGACGGCCAGCCCGACCGAGTCCTGCACCCCGTACCGGCACCACGTCTCGCCGACGCAGGACTTCACCGTGCGCAGCGCCTTGCCGTACGCGTGGCCGGACTCGAAGCCGGCGTCGACCAGCCGGCGCCAGATCTGCGGCAGCTGGTCGACCCGGGCCCCGAACAGGTCGATCCGCTGCCCGCCGGTGATCTTCGTGTAGAGCTGGAAGTCCCGGGCCACCTCGCCGATCACGATGAGCTTCTCCGGGGTGATCTCGCCGCCGGGGATCCGGGGCACCACCGAGTAACTGCCGTCGCGTTGCAGGTTGGCCAGGAAGTGGTCGTTGGTGTCCTGCAACGACGCCTGCTCCCCGTCCAGCACGTGGCCGGTGCCGAGGGAGGCGAGGATCGAGGCGACCACCGGCTTGCAGATGTCGCAGCCGCGGCCCCGCCCGTGCTCGGCGACGAGCTGCGAGAAGGTGCGGATGCCACGGACCCGGACGATGTCGAAGAGTTCCTGCCGGCTGGCGTCGAAGTGCTCGCAGAGCGCGGTGGACTGCCGCACGCCGGCCGCGTCGAGGAGCTGCTTGAGCATCGGCACGCAGGAGCCGCAGCTCGTACCCGCCCGGGTGCACGCCTTCAGCGCCGGCACGTCCGCGCAGCCGCCAGCGATCGCCGCGTCCACGTCCGCGCGGGTCACCGCGTTGCAGGAACAGACCTGCGCGGCGGCGGGCAGCGCGCCGGCGCCCGCGCCCGCCGCGCCCTCGGGGGCGAGCAGCGCCAGCGGCGGCCCGGGCAGCGGACCGCCGACGCTGGCCCGCAGCGTCGGGTACGCGCTCGCGTCGCCGACCAGCACCCCGCCGAGCAGGGTCTGCGCGTCGTCGGAGAGGACCAGTTTGGCGTAGACCCGGGTGGCCGGGTCGGTGAACGTCACGTCGAGGCAGCCCGGCGTCGTGCCGTGCGCGTCGCCGAACGAGGCCACGTCCACGCCGAGCAGCTTCAGCTTGGTGGCGGTGTCCGCGCCGGGGAAGGTGGCCGCCCCGCCGACCAGCCGGTCGGCGACCACCTCGGCCATCGCGTACCCGGGGGCGACCAGGCCGTGGCAGACGCCGTCGACCGCCGCGCACTCGCCGACCGCCCAGATCCGCTCGTCGGCGGTACGGCAGGCGCCGTCGACCAGCACGCCGCCGCGCGGGCCCAGGGCGAGCCCGGCCGCCCGGGCCAACTCGTCGCGGGGCCGGATGCCCGCCGCGACCACCACCAGGTCGGCGTCGAGCACGCTCCCGTCGGCCAGTTCCAGCCCGGCGACCGTGCCGTCCGGGCCGGGCCGGACGGCGGTGGTGGCCACGCCCAGGCGGGTGGTCACGCCCAGCTCGTCGACGTACCGGCGGAGCATCGCGCCACCGGCCGTGTCCACCTGCACCGGCATCAGCCGGGGCGCGAACTCCACCACGCTGGTGTCCAACCCGAGCAGCCGCAGCGCGTTCGCCGCCTCCAGCCCGAGCAGTCCGCCGCCGATCACCGCCCCCGTCCGCCGGCCCGCCGCGTGCTCCCGGATCGCCTCCAGGTCGTCCAGCGTCCGGTAGACGAAGACCCCGGGCAGGGACGCGCCGGCCACCGGCGGCACGAACGCGGACGAGCCGGTGGCCAGCACCAGCGCGTCGTACGGGTGCTCGCCGGTCGCGGTGCGCACCAGCCGCCGCTCCCGGTCGATCTCCGTGGCCGGCTCACCCAGGCGCAGCTCCACCCCGTCGTCGGGGGTGTGCAGGTTCAGCTCCTCGGCGCCGACCCCGTCGAAGAACGCCGAGAGCCGCACCCGGTCGTACGCCGGGCGGCTCTCCTCGGCGAGCACGGTGACCCGCCACCGCCCCCCGGGGTCACGGGCGCGCAGCGCGTCGACGAAGCGCTGCCCCACCATCCCGTTGCCGACGACGACCAACCTGCTGATTCGCCCGCTCATGACCGCACTCCGCTCCGCTGCGTGCCGTCATGAGGCACCGTCGCACTGAGTTTGCTGATTCGCTCGCTTCGCTCGTTCATGACGCCACCTCCGCCGAATCCACCTCGGACAGCCAGCCGACGATGCCGGCGACCGCGTCCCGGCAGCCGCCGCACCCCGTGCCGGCCCGGGTCGCGGCGACCACGGCGTCGACCGTCCGGGCCCCGGCACGCCAGCAGCCCACCAGCGCCCCCTTGCTGACGTTGTTGCACTGGCAGACGGTCGCCGCGTCCGGCATCAGGGCCGGCGTCGCGGCGGGCGCCGCTGCCGCCGCGCCGAACGCCCGGCCGAGCAGCAGCGAGCGCCGGTCGGCCGGCACCGGCTGGCCCCGGTCGAAGAGCTGGATGACCGTGCCGACCGCCGGGTTGTCGCCGAGCAGGATCGCGGCGGTCAGCCGCTCGTCGTGGATGCGCAGCCGGGCGTACGTGCCCCGGGACGGGTCCGCGAAGGTCAGCTCCTCGCCGGCCCCGCCGTCGCCCGGGTCACCCATGGCGGCGAGGTCGATGCCGGTCGCCTTGAGCCGGGTCACCACCGGGCGGGGCCGGTAGCGGGCCTGCGGGTCCTCTCCGGTGAGCACCTGCGCCACCACCCGGGCCTGCGCCCAGGCCGGGGCGACCAGCCCGGTGAGGTTGCCGTCGTGCTGGGCGCAGTCGCCGACCGCCGAGATGCGCGGGTCGCTGGTGCGCAGCCGGTCGTCGACCAGCACGCCCCGTTCCACGGCCAGCCCGGCCGCGTGGGCGAGGGCGGTGTCGGGGCGTACCCCGCAGGAGAGGACCAGCAGGTCGGCGGCGAGTGATCGGCCGTCGGCCAGGTCGAGGCGGACCCCGTCGGCGTCCGCGACCACCCCGGTGGCCGACACGGCCAGGTGGGTGGTCACCCCGAGGCCCGCGAGCGTGCCGGCCAGGACGGCCGCGCCGGCCGGGTCGAGCTGCCGCTCCATCAGGTACGGCACCGGGTGCACCACCCCGACGTCGAGACCCCGGGCGGCGAGCCCGCGCGCCGCCTCCAGCCCGAGCAGCCCGCCACCGAGCACCAGGGCGCTGCGCGCGCCGTCGGCCACAGCGAGGATCCGGCGGCAGTCGTCAAGCGTGCGGAACCGCACCACCCGCTCCGGCAGCCCGGGCCCGTCCAGCCCGGGCAGCGGCGGCACCACGGCCCGGCTCCCGGTGGCGAGCACCAGATGGTCGTACGCGACGCGGTCGCCGTCGTCGGTGTGGACCGTGCCGGCGGCGCGGTCGATGGCGGTGACCGTCACGCCGGTACGCAGGTCGACGCCCTGCCCGGCGGCCTCGGCCAGCTCCACGTCCGGCTCGCCGACCTTGCCCGCCAGCAGGGTGGAGAGCATGATCCGGTTGTACGCCCGGTGCGGCTCCGCGCCGAGCACGGTGACCTTCCGGTCCCCGCCCCGGGCGTGCAGCTCGCCGGCCAGCCGGGAACCGGCCATCCCGTTGCCGATGATCACGACGCGTTCGCTCACGGCCGCGTCACCGGGCCCTGCCGGACGATTCGCTCGCTCATGGTTGCTCCACCCTCTCCAGCCGGACGGCGCAGATCTTGAACTCCGGCATCCCGGAGACCGGGTCGACGGCGTCGTTGGTGACCGAGTTGGCCCGCGCGCCGCCGCCCCAGTGGAACGGCGCGAAGACGGTGTCCGGCCGGATCGCGGTGCTGAACCGGGCCGGCGCGCAGAACTCGCCCCGACGGGAGACCACCCGCACCGGCTCGCCGTCGCCGATGCCGAGCCACCCGGCCAGGTCGGGGTGCAGTTCGACGAACGCGTCCGGGGCGGCCCGGCGCAGTGCGGCGACCCGGCGGGTCTGGGTGCCCGACTGGTACTGCGCGAGGACCCGGCCGGTGGTGAAGTGCAGCGGGTACTCGGCGCACACCTCCTCGGCCGCCGGCCGGTGCTCCACGGCGTGGAACCGGGCCCGCCCGTCGGGGGTGGGAAAGCGGTCGGCGAAGAGCCGGGGGGTGTCCGGGCCGCCCTCGGCCGGGCAGGGCCAGAACACCCCGTCGCGTTCGTCGATCCGCTCCCAGCTCACCCCGGCGTAGTCGGCGATCCCGCCGGCCGAGGCCCGCCGCAGCTCCGCGAACACGACCCGCGGATCGCTGGCGTCCGCCCCACCGGCACCACCCTGGAGGCGGGCGGTGAGGTCGGCGAGGATCTCCAGGTCGGTACGGACGCCGGGCGGCGGCGGGCGCAGCGCGCGGCGGCGCAGCACCCGGCCCTCCAGGTTGGTCATCGTGCCGTCCTCCTCGGCCCACTGGGCGGTGGGCAGCACCACGTCGGCGAGCGCGGCGGTCTCGGAGAGCAGGAAGTCGGCGACCACCAGCAGGTCGAGATCGCGTAGCCGGCCCTCGATCCGGGCGGCCCGGGGCGCGGAGACCACCGGGTTGGAGCCGAAGACCAGCAGCGCCTTCGGCCCGTCGGGCGTGCCCAGCGAGTCCAGCAGCTCGTACGCCGGCACGCCCGGCCCGGGCAGCTCGTCGGCCGGCACCCCCCAGACCCCGGCGACGTGTTCCCGGGCGGCCGGGTCGTCGATCCTGCGGTAGCCGGGAAGCTGGTCGGCCTTCTGCCCGTGCTCCCGCCCGCCCTGCCCGTTGCCCTGCCCGGTCAGGCAGCCGTAGCCGGAGCCGGGGCGGCCGGGCAGCCCGAGGGCGAGCGCCAGGTTGACGAAGGCGGCGACGGTGTCGACGCCCTTGGCGTGCTGCTCGGCGCCGCGCGCGGTCAGGATGATCACGCGTTCGGCGGTGCCGAGGGCCCGGGCGGTCGCCTCCAGGTCGGCCACCGGCACCCCGGAGAGCGCCTCGGCGCGGGCCGGCCACCAGCTGGCCACGCTGCGGCGGACCGCCTCGAAGCCGGTGGTACGGGCGGCCACGTACTCCCGGTCGATCCAGCCCTCGGTGAGCGCGACGTGCAGCAGCGCGTTCGCCACCGCCAGGTCGGTGCCGGGCAGGGGTTGCAGGTGCAGGTCGGCCTGGCGGGCGGTGGCGGTGACCCGGGGGTCGACCACGATCAGCCGGCCGCCGCGCTCGCGCTGCTCGGTCAGCCAGCGCACCAGCGGGGGCATGGTCTCCGCCGGGTTCGCGCCGACCAGCAGCAGCGTGTCGGCCCGGCCCAGGTCGGCCAGCGGGAACGGCAGACCCCGGTCGATGCCGAAGGCGCGCATCCCGGCCGCCGCCGCCGAGGACATGCAGAACCGTCCGTTGTAGTCGATGTGCCTCGTGCGCAGCGCCACCCGGGCGAACTTCCCCAGCGCGTACGCCTTCTCGTTGGTGAGCCCGCCGCCGCCGAAGACGGCGACCGCGTCGCGGCCGTGTCCCTGCTGGACGGTGCGCAGGCCGGTGACGATCCGGTCGAGGGCGGCGGCCCAGCTCGCCGGGCGCAGTTCGCCGCTGGCCGCGTCCCGCAGCAGCGGGGTGGTCAGCCGCTCGGGGTGGTCGAGCAGTTCGCCGGCGGTCCAGCCCTTCTGGCAGAGGCCGCCCCGGTTGGTGGGGAACTGCCGGGGGAGCACCGTCGCCCGGCCGGCCTCCTCGCGCAGCGTCATCCCGCACTGGAGGGCGCAGTACGGGCAGTGCGTCGCCACCTCCCGGGGCGTCCGCCCCGGTCCGGTCGCCGCGTGTGCACCGTCTGTCATGTCGGCAAAGCGTGCCGGGGGGCGATTTCCGGTCCGGGTCCCGTCTGTTTCGGTCCTGTCAAGAGCCGCTCACACCGCATGCGGGCATCGGGCCGGCTCGCGTTTACAATATGGGACAACAATCCTGACATTTGGGAGGCGCGATGAACGTGGCCGAGGCCTTCGACGCGGTCGCGGGCAGCTACGACGAGGCCCGACGGCGCCTGGTGCCCTGCTTCGACGCCTTCTACGGCACCGCCGTCGAGGTGGCCGCGCCGCCGCTGCGGGCCGCGCTCGCCGCGGGGCGTACCCCGGAGGTGCTGGACCTGGGCGCGGGCACCGGGCTGCTGTCGCTGCTGCTCGCCGCGGCGGTGCCGGGGATCCGGCTGACCCTGGTGGACGCCGCGCCGGCCATGCTCGCCGTCGCCGCCGACCACCTGCGCTCCCGCGGCGTCGCGCACCGGACGGTCCGGGCCGACCTGGCGGGGGAGTTGCCCGCCGGCCGCTACGACGCCGTGGTCAGCGCGCTGGCCATCCACCACCTCGACGACGCGGGCAAGCGCGAGCTCTACCGGCGGGTGCCGGCGGCGCTGGCCCCCGGCGGCGTCTTCGTCAACGCCGAGCAGGTCGCCGGCCCCACCCCGGCGCTCGACCGGCGGTACCACGAGGTGTGGCTGGGGCAGGCCGCGGCGCTGGGCTCCGACGCCGACGAGATCGCCGCCGCCGAGGGCCGGATGGCGTACGACCGGCCGGCGCCGGTCGCCGCGCAGTGCCGCTGGCTGGCCGAGGCCGGCCTGGTCGACGTCGACTGCTTCTTCAAGCAGTGGCGGTTTGCCGTGTTCGGCGGCCGTCGCGAATAGTCGGGGTCGACGGGATGACTGCCGGTCATACCGGTGGGTAGTCTCCACGGCATGACTGCCAAGGTGACCCTGTCGTTCTCGGACGAGACGATCGAGGAGGCCCGGCGGTTCGCCAAGCGTGAAGGGCTCTCCCTGTCGGCGTGGATGGACCAGGCGGCCCGGGAGAAGGCGCTGCGCGAGGTCTTCACCGCGCACGCCGCCGCCGTCGGCCGGGCCGGACTCGACCTCGAAGCCGCCGCCCTCGCCGACGCCCGCGAGGTGGGCATGGTCGACGACGCGCTCTTCGGCGGGCGCCCGCGTGCTGCGTAGGGGCGAGGTCTGGCGCATCGACGGCGCCCGGGAACGGCTCGGACTGGTGATCAGCTCCGACGTCTACAACTCCACCGACGTGCCGATCGTGATCGTGGTCGAGGTGGTCGAGGAGGCGCTGCTGCGCGACTCGCCCCTGGCGGTGCCGATGGGCGCGTACGTGGTGATGCCCGACCGGATCTCCTCGCCGATGAAGAAGTGGTTCACCGAGTGCGTGGACGTCGCCGACACCGGGACCATGCTCAGGGTCGGCCGGGCGCTGCGCATCCTCCAGGAACTCTGAAATCTCACCGGCGGCATCCGTCCCCGGTGCGGTCTCCGTTTCCCGCCCGACCCGCGACGGGCACCCCGGGGTAATCCCGGATTCCTAGCGTTCCTCCAGGTCGCACCCGACGAGGAGGAGTCGCCGTGAGCACACTGGCCCCCACCACACCCCCGGCCGAGGTCGTTCCGCCGGCCGCCGGCCGCCGGCATCGCATCGACGACTGGCGGCCCGAGGACCCCGAGTTCTGGCGTACGACCGGGGCGCCGGTCGCCCGCCGCAACCTCCGGGTCTCGATCTTCGCCGAGCACGTGGGCTTCTCCGTGTGGAGCCTCTGGTCGGTGACGGTGCTCTTCCTCGGCCCCGAGTACGGCATCGACCCGGCGGGGAAGTTCCTGCTCACCGCCGTGCCGGCGGCGCTGGGGGCGGCGCTGCGGCTGCCCTACACGCTGGCCGTGGCGCGCTTCGGCGGGCGGACCTGGACGATCGTCAGCGCGCTGCTGCTGCTCGTCCCGGCCGTGCCGATGACGGTGCTGCTGGAGCCCGGCGTCTCCTACTCCACCCTGATGGTGCTGGCCTGCCTGACCGGCGTCGGCGGGGGCAACTTCGCCTCCTCGATGGCGAACATCAACCTGTTCTATCCGTCTCGGCTCAAGGGCCGGGCGCTCGGGCTCAACGCCGGCGGCGGCAACCTCGGCGTGCCGGCGGTGCAGCTGGTCGGGCTGGCGGTGCTGGCGACGGCGGGGGCCGCGTACCCCCGCCTGGTGCCGGCGGTCTACCTGCCGCTGATCGTGCTGGCCGCGCTCGCCGCGGCGCGCGGGTTGGACGACATCTCCGGGGCGCGCAACGAGCCCGGCGCGCTGCGCGAGGCGGCCCGCGACCCGCACACCTGGATCATGTCGCTGCTCTACGTCGGCACCTTCGGCTCGTTCATCGGCTTCTGCTTCGCCTTCGGCCAGGTGCTCCAGCTCCAGTTCGCCGAGCGCTTCCCGACCCCGGTCGACGCCGCCTGGCTCACCTTCCTCGGCCCGCTGGTCGGCTCGCTGGTCCGGCCGGTCGGCGGGCACCTCGCCGACCGCCTCGGCGGGGCCCGGGTGACCTTCTGGAACTTCGTCGCGATGGCGGCCGGCGCCTCGTTGGTGCTCCACGCCGCCCGGGAGCGGTCTTTCGGGCTCTACCTGCTCGGCTTCCTGTCGCTCTTCGTCTTCTCGGGCATCGGCAACGGCTCGACCTACAAGATGATCCCGGCGATCTTCCGGGCCCGGGCGACGGCGCAGGTGGCCGCCGGTCGGCGGGACGCGGTCGCGGCGCAGCGCCGGGCCGGGCGGATGACCGGCTCGGTGATCGGCATCGCCGGGGCGGTCGGGGCCTCCGGCGGGGTGCTGGTGAACATCGCCTTCCGGCAGTCGTTCCTGACCGGGGGCAGCGCGGACGCGGCGTACGTCGCCTTCATCGTCGCGTACGCGCTCTGTTTCGGGGTGACCTGGCTGGTCTACCTGCGGCCGGGCCCGCGCCGGCTGACCGGCGTGTGACCGCCGCCATGTATCCTCGTGGGGCCAGGCGGGGGCGGTACCCCGTTTTGACCTGCCGACGGGGCGGCGGGTATCGTTGCCTGCTGTTGTACGACATCCAGAGGCGTGCCGCCTGAGGTACGCTTGGTCGTTCGTGCGCGCCCGGTAACCTCGGCGCGCGACCCCAGACCGACGACGAGACAAGGTATACCTGTGCGTACGTACAGCCCGAAGCCGGGTGAGATCGAGCGTCAGTGGCACGTCATCGACGCCTCTGATGTCGTGCTGGGCCGCCTGGCCACCCACGCCGCCACGCTGCTGCGCGGCAAGCACAAGCCGACTTTCGCGCCGCACGTCGACACGGGCGACTTCGTCGTCATCGTGAACGCGGGCAAGGTCGCGCTGACCGGCAACAAGCGTCACACCAAGGTCGCCTACCGCCACTCCGGCTACCCGGGTGGTCTTAAGCAGGTCGGCTACGACGAGCTGCTGACCAAGCGTCCCGAGCGGGCCATCGAGCTGGCCGTCAAGGGCATGCTCCCGCACAACAAGCTCGGCCGTCAGCTCATCAAGAAGCTGAAGGTCTACGCCGGTGCCGAGCACCCGCACGGCGCGCAGCAGCCGGTGCCGTTCGAGATCAAGCAGATCGCGCAGTGAGCGCGGGCGAAGGAAACAGCATGACCGACATCACCGAGACCGAGGTTGCCCCCGAGGAGGCCACCGAGGCGCCGGCGCCCGTCGCCCGCGCGCCGCGTGGTGACCGCCCGATCCAGACCGTGGGTCGGCGCAAGGAGGCCATCGTCCGGGTGCGCATCGTCCCCGGCAGCGGCAAGATCACGTGCAACGGCCGTGACCTCGAGGCCTACTTCCCGAGCAAGGTGCACCAGCAGCTGATCAAGGACCCGCTGGTCACCGCCGAGAAGCCGGAGGCCTTCGACGTCATCGCCAACCTGCGTGGCGGCGGCACCACCGGTCAGGCCGGCGCGCTGCGCCTGGCCATCGCCCGGGCCCTGATCGTCAGCGAGCCGGACGACCGTCCGGCGCTGAAGAAGGCCGGCTTCCTCACCCGGGACGCCCGGGTCAAGGAAAGCAAGAAGTACGGCCTCAAGAAGGCCCGTAAGGCTCCCCAGTACTCGAAGCGCTGATCATCAGCGGCGCGTTGTACTTCTGACGGACGGCCGGGTTCACCTCCCCTCGACGGGAGGTGGCCCGGCCGTTCGCCTTTCCTGGACCGTTTCATCGGAGGTTGGCGGGTATGGGCCGGTTGTTCGGCACGGACGGCGTACGCGGGCGGGCGAACGCGGATCTCACGCCTGAGTTGGCGCTGGCGGTGGCGGTCGCCGCCGCTCACACGCTCGCCGAGTCGGACCGGAGCCATCCCCCGCTGGCCGTGGTCGGGCGGGACACCCGGGCCAGCGGCGAGATGCTGGAGGCCGCCGTGGTCGCCGGGCTCACCAGCGCCGGCGCCAACGTGGTCCGGGTGGGCGTGCTGCCCACCCCGGCCGTGGCGTTCCTCACCGCCGAGGCCAAGGCCGACCTCGGCGTGATGCTCTCCGCCTCGCACAACCCGATGCCCGACAACGGGATCAAGCTCTTCGCCGCCGGCGGGCACAAGCTGCCGGACGAGATCGAGATGCGGATCGAGGCGGCCGTCGAGGCGAACGCCACCACCGCCTGGGAGCGGCCGGTCGGCGCCGGCGTCGGCCGGGTGCACGACCTGCTCGACGGCGCGGACCACTACGTGCAGCACCTGATCGGCACCCTGCCGCACCGCCTCGACGGCCTCAAGGTCGTGGTCGACTGCGCCAACGGCGCGGCGGCCGAGGTGGCGCCGGTGGTGTACCGGGAGGCCGGGGCCGAGGTCGTCGCCATCTACGCCGAGCCGGACGGCCTCAACATCAACGACGAGTGCGGCTCCAACCACCTCGAGGCCCTGCGGGCCGCGGTGGTCGAGCACGGCGCGCACCTCGGCATCGCCCACGACGGCGACGCCGACCGGTGCGTCGCGGTGACCGCCGACGGCGACGAGGTCGACGGCGACCAGGTGATGGCGATCCTCGCGCTCGCGATGCGGGAGGCCGGCACGCTCACCGACGACACCCTGGTCGCCACGGTGATGAGCAACCTCGGCCTGCGGCTGGCCATGTCCGCGCAGGGCATCCGCCTCCTGGAGACCAAGGTCGGCGACCGGTACGTGCTGGAGGAGCTGCGTGCGTCCGGCCTCGCGCTGGGCGGCGAGCAGAGCGGGCACATCGTGATGCCCGCGTACGCCACCACGGGCGACGGCGTGCTGACCGGCCTGCACCTGATGTCCCGGCTGGCCGCCACCGGCAAGTCCCTCGCGGAACTGGCCGCCGTGGTGACCAGGCTGCCGCAGGTGCTGATCAACGTCCCCGTCGGCGACCGTACGGTCGGCGCGGCCGCACCCGCCGTCCGGGCCGAGGTCGAGCGGGCCGAGGCGGAGCTGGGCGAGACCGGCCGGGTGCTGCTGCGCCCGTCCGGCACCGAGCCGCTGGTCCGCGTCATGGTCGAGGCGGCCACCGAGCAGGTCGCCCGAAGCGTCGCGGAGCGCATCGCCGAGCAGGTCCGCACCGCCAGCCCGACTGCCTGACCTTTCGCATCGGCCCGGGCCCGCCATCGGCGGCCCGGGCCGTCGCCTTTCCCGGACCGGTCCGGCGGCCGGGTGCCGCGCAGCCCCCGCGTCGGCACCGCCGACGTCCGGGACCGGCCATGGCGCCGCCGACGTCCGGGACCGGCCACGGTGCCCGGCCCGGCCGGCCGGGTCTACAGGCGCAGGCCGGCGGCCCGCCGGAAGGTGGCCGCCGGGTCCTCGCCGTCGGTGAGGTCCACGTCCTCGACGATCCGCCCGTCGCCGAGGCGGATCAGCCGGTCGCACCGGGCGGCCACCGCCCGCTCGTGGGTGGCGAGCAGGACCGTCATGCCGTGCCGGTCGCGCAGGTCCAGTAGCAGATCGAGGATCTGCCCGCCGGTGGCCGAGTCGAGGTTGCCGGTCGGCTCGTCGGCGAGCAGCAGCCCGGGGGAGCCCATCAGCGCCCGGGCGATCGCGACCCGCTGCTGCTGGCCGCCGGAGAGCTGGGCCGGCAGGGCCCGCTCCCGCCCGGCCAGGCCGACCGCGTCGAGCAGCTCCCGGGCCCGGGCGGCGTGGTCGGCCCGCCCCCGGCGGGGCAGCACCGGCACGACCACGTTGTCCAGCACGGTGAGGGCGGGCAGCAGGTGGTAGCGCTGGAAGACGAAGCCGACCCGCTGCCGGTACCGGGTCAGGGCGGACCGGCCGAGCGCGGTGATCTCCTGCTCGTCCACGGTGATCGTGCCGGCGTCCACCTGCTCGATCGCGCCGATCATGTGCAGCAGCGTCGACTTCCCGGAGCCGCTGGGCCCGGTCAGCGCCACCACCGCCCCCGCCGGGATCTCCAGGGAGACATCGTCGACCGCCGTCACCTGCTGCGGGCCGGCCCCGAAGCGCCGGACCAGCCCGGCGACCCGGACCGTGCTGCCCGTCGTCGTCTCCATCGTCACTCCTCCGCGAGCAGTCGGGCGGTCGGCAGCCGGCGCAGCAGCGCGGCCGGGACCAGGGCGGCCACCGAGGTGACCAGGACACCGGCCGCCGCCACCGACGCGGCGACCGCGACCAACGTGCCGGGCAGGGCGCCGACCAGCCAGGCCGCCCCGGTCAGCCCGAGGCCGGCGCCGGTGACCGCGCCGAGCAGACCCAGGGCCAGCCCCTCGTAGGCGATGAGGCGGCCCAGCGCGGCGTCGCTCCAGCCGACCGCGCGCAGGGTGGCCAGCTCGGCGGCCCGGTCCCGGATGTTCAGGTAGAGCACGTCGGCGACCGCGGCGGCACCGAGCAGCACCGTCGCGACGGCGGCCATGGTGTCCGCGCCCCGCACGCTCAGCGACACCGTGTCACCGAGCAGGCTGCCGACGATGGCGCCGCGGAACGCGTACCCGGCGGCGGCGACCAGGGTCAGCGCGGCGACCCCGATGGCCAGGGCGCCGGCCCCGAGCAGGGTGCGGCCGGGCGTACGGGCCAGATTGGCCAGGGCCAGGCCGACCAGGGTGCGCGGCCGGCGTACCCACCGGGCCGTCGCCACCGCCGGGCGCAGCGCGGCGGCCGGGTGGGCGCGCGCCGCCCGCAGGGCCGGCGTCAGGCCCGCGACCAGCGCCAGCAGCAGTGCCACCGGTACGGCCAGCAGCGCCCGCCGCCACCCCACGTCGATGCCGAGCGCGGCGCCGAGCGGGACGGCCAGCGCCAGCGCGAGCAGACCGGCGGCCAGCCCGAGGGCGGCCACCTCGCCGAGGATCAGCGCGCCGATCCGCCGGGCGGGCCAGCCCAGGCAGGCGAGCACCGCCAGCTCCGATCTGCGGTCCCGGACGGCGGCGGCGACCGCGTTGCCGAGGAAGAGCGCGCAGACCACCAGCACCAGTACGAAGAGCGCGACGCTCTTGCGGTCCACTGCCTTCGTGATCACCGAGGCGACCCCGAGCGCCGACCACTCCTCGGTCAGCCGCAGCGCCGGCCGGCCGAACGACCCGGCGGGCAGCTCCACGGCCTGCGGGGCGGGGGACGAGCCGAGGGTGATGTCGACGTCGAGCCCGGTGACCTGGGCGATCCGCTCGGCGACCAGCCGGACCTGCTCGGCGGCGCGGTCGCTGTAGCCGCCCACGTCGGCGACCCGGACCCGGATCGCGCTGATCGGGGCGGCGAGCTGCGGACTGCCGCCGCCCGCCAGCAGCTTCGGCACGCTGGCGAGGCTGGTCAGCAGCAGCGGCGGGGCGGCGAGGTAGCCGGCGGGATTGCCGCTCGGCTCCAGCGGCTGCCCGCCCAGCGCGTCCCGGCTGGCGGCGTCGGCGCCGGCGGCCCGCGGCGGCTCGTACGTCTCCAGCGGGACCTTGCCCAGGTCGCTGAACCCGGTCAGCTTCTGTGGGTCGAAGACCCCCACCGCCCGCCAGTCGCGCCAGAGGGGCTTCTTGGGGGTCGACTTCTTCAGCGGCAGCTCGCGCAGCGGGCGGGCACCGACGTCCTCCGTCAGCCAGGGGCGCGGGTACGGGTTGAAGTCCTGGTGCCCACCGTAGAGTTCGGGTGCGGCCGGCGGGAGCGGACGGACCCGCAGGGTGCCGTCGGGGAACCGGTCGTACTCCGCGGGCCCGGCCTGCACGATGTCCTGGAGCTGGCCGAAGCAGCAGCCGGTCGGGGAGAGGCCCCCGCTCAACCGGGAACGCCAACCGGAGACGACGTCGGCGCTGGCGTCCCCGGCGGGGATCGCCGGCCCCCGCCGCAGCTCCCGCTCCAGATCGGCCAACGGCACGCCGCCCGGGCGTGCGGCGGGCAGCCGCGTGGCGTCGACGCGCAGCGCCTCGTCGAGGAAGGGACGGCTGGTCGTGAGGACCGGGACGGTGAAGTTGCCTCCCCCACGTCCCTCGACGACCGAGTCGTCGGGACGGAGCGCCCGCCCCTCGACCACCGTCCCGGCCAGGCCGACGAGTCGGTCCTCGGCGGCCGGGTCCACCGCGGCCAGCAGGAAGGGCACGGTCAGGTTGTACTTGATCTGGAGCCGGTCCGAGGTGGTCACGTAACCTGGCCCGTGACCCTCCCCGTCCGTGAGGACGTTGACGTGGGCCTCGAACCGGCCGTCGGGCAGCAGCCGCACAGCCATCACCGTCCAGTCCTCCCGCTCCGAGTAGGCGCCCAGACTGCCCATGTAATGCCGCCGGTCGCAGATCGAGTGGGTGCGGCCGTCGGGCAGGACCTCGCGCGGGGAGGGACCACACTTGTCGTCCCAGGGGTAGCTCCGGCCGTCGGTGTAGGGGGTGGCGTCGCTGCTGGAGGGCATGTCAGGACGGGCGTGGATGATCGGGTGCGTGGTGATGTACACGTACCGGGCGTGGCCCGGGGCGGTGGAGAGGCCGCGCTCGGCGACGAAGCGCGGGTCGATCCGGATGACCTGCCGGTCGAGCGAGCGGTCGACGGCGTCGGTCAGGTCGATCGCGGTGGGGACGGGGGCGGTCGAGTAGCCGAGCATGGCGATGGGGGCGGCGACGTCCACCCCGGTGACCGCCTTCACCTGGTCGTACTGCGCCATCGTGATGCCGCCGAACAGGCCGGAGAGGTAGTTGGGCTGGACCAGCCTGCGTTCGGCCTCCAGCGGGGTACGCGTGCCCTTCGGGCGGACCAGGATGTCGTAGGCGGCGTCGGTGTTCCGCTCGACGGAGCCCGTGACGTCGAGGCGGGAGGTGGTGGTGGCGCCGGTCAGCACGACGAAACCGGTGGTCGCCACCAGTACGCCGAGCAGCAGCGCCACCGACCGTCCCGCACGGCCGCGAAGCTGTCTCCAGATGATGTCGAGCATGTCGCGCCTCCCCGTGTGCTGAGCACACTGTGCGCGATACATTGTGACAATGCAAGGCCCGGCGGCGGTGAGCCCCCGGGTCGGATCGGAGTAGACGGTGGCGATACAGCACGCGGTCCTGGCCCTGCTCGCCGGCGGCCCCAGCTACGGCTACGAGCTGAAGGGCGCCTTCGAGGAGGCGGTCGGCCCGCAGTGGGGGCCGCTCAACATCGGGCACCTCTACCAGATCCTCGACCGGCTCTCCCGCGACGGCCTGGTGGTGGCCGAGCGGCAGCCCCAGCCGGTCAAGCCCGACCGGGTGGTCTACGAGATCACCCCGGAGGGCCGGGCCGAGCTGGCGCGCTGGCTCGGCGAGCCCAGCCCGCGCAGCGGTGGGTTCCGGGACGACTTCTTCCTCAAGGTGACCGCCGCGGCCCGCTCCGGCGAGCCGGCGACCGTGCGCACGGTGCTCGGCAACCAGCGCGGTCACCTGATGCGGGAGCTGCGCAACCTCGACGGGCTGCGCCGCCGAGCCGACGACCCGGTGGTCGGCCTGCTGCTCTCGGCGGCGAGTCGACACGTCGAGGCCGACCTGGCCTTCGTCGACGACGCCGAGCAGGTGCTGCTCGCCGACGGCGGCGCGGCGCTCGCCCGGCTCCGGGCGCCCCGCTCCGAGGCGGTGCCGCCGGAGCGGGGGACCGGCCCGACCCGGGCGGCCGGCTGACGTTCGGGTACGCGTGGACCGGCGCGGACGGCGTCGAGCGCGGCCGGCCGCCGGGAAGCTCAGGTCGCGGACAGCCGGCGCAGCCGGGTGACGGCCTCGGTCAGCACCTCGGGTCGCTTGCAGAAGGCGAAGCGGATCAGGTGCCGACCGGCCTCGGCGTCGTCGTAGAAGACCTGCGTCGGCACGGCGACCACCCCGCACCGCTCGGGCAGGGACCGGCAGAACTCCACCCCGTCCCGCCCGCCCAGCGCGCTGACGTCGGCGGTGACGAAATAGGTGCCCTCCGGCGGGAGCACCTCGAACCCGGCGTCGGTGAGCCCGCCGACGAGCTGGTCGCGGCGGGCCTGCATGTCGTCGCGGAAGTCGGCGAAGTAGGCGTCCGGCAGGGCCAGCGCCACCGCGACCGCCGGCTGGAGCGGCGCGGCGTTGACGAAGGTGAGGAACTGCTTCACCCGCAGCACCGCCGAGACCAGCGCCGCCGGCCCGCTCACCCAGCCGACCTTCCAACCCGTGCAGGAGAACGTCTTGCCGGCCGACGAGATGCGCAGCGTCCGCTCCCGCATGCCGGGCAGAGTGGCCAGCGGGACGTGCGGGGTGGACGCGTCGGCGAAGACCAGGTGCTCGTACACCTCGTCGGTCACCGCGTACGCGCCGTGCTCCCGGCACAGCTCGGCGACCAGGGCCAGCTCGTCGGGGGTGAACACCTTGCCGGTCGGGTTGTGCGGCGAGTTCAGCAGCACCAGCCGGGTGCGCGGGCCGAACGCGGCGCGCAGGGCGGCCGGGTCGAAGGCGTACCGGCCGTCGGCGGCGGGACGCAGCGTGACCGGGCGCCGGACCGCGCCGGCCAGCGCGACCGAGGCGGCGTACGAGTCGTAGTAGGGCTCGAAGCAGACGACCTCGTCGCCCGGCTCGCAGAGCCCGAGGATGGCCGCCGCGATCGCCTCGGTGGCGCCCGCCGTCACCACGATCTCGCCGTCCGGGTCGTACTCCAGTCCCCAGAACCGGCGCTGGTGCGCCGCCACCGCCGCGCGCAACGCCGGGACGCCCGGGCCCGGCGGGTACTGGTTCTGCCCGGTGCGCAGCGCCTCCGCGGCGGCGGCCAGCATCTCCGGCGGCCCGTCGGTGTCGGGGAAGCCCTGACCGAGGTTGACCGCGCCGGTGCGCACGGCGAGGGCGGACATCTCGGCGAAGACGGTCGTCCCGAACGGGCGCATCCGGGCCACCAGCGGATCCACGTCGGCGGTCGTCACGCCCGCCAGCCTACGGACTCCCGGCGCGGCTTCAACCCCTGCCGAGGGCGGCCCCGACCGCCCGGAACCGTCGCCGGCAGCACCGTCGCCCGGCGGAGCTATGTCACGGAGAGTGCCGCTTCCCCTCCGATCGCTCAAGTTGGGTGATCGTTTACCCGGCTTTCGCGCACGCGCGATGAGTGGAACTAGGTTAGGCTGCGGGACATGTGTGGAATCGTTGGTTACGCCGGCGCGCGCCCGGCGCTCGGCATCGTGCTCGACGGACTGCGGCGGCTGGAATACCGCGGCTACGACTCGGCCGGCGTCGCCATCGTCTGCGACGGCGCGCTGCTGACCGAGAAGAAGGCCGGCAAGCTGGCCAACCTGGAGAAGGTGCTCTCCGAGCGGGCCGCCGAGGATCCCACGTCCTGCGCGGCCAGCCCGATTGGCATCGGGGACGGCACCACCGGCATCGGGCACACCCGCTGGGCCACCCACGGCGGCCCGACCGACCGCAACGCCCACCCGCACCTGGCCCCCGACGGCCGCGTCGCCGTGATCCACAACGGCATCATCGAGAACTTCGCCAAGCTGCGCGCCGAACTGGAGGCCGACGGCGTCCAGTTCACCAGCGACACCGACACCGAGTGCGCCGCGCACCTGCTCTCCGCCGCGCTGGCCGACCTGCGCGCCGCCGGCCACCCCGACGGGCCGCAGCTGCTCGCCGCCGGCATGCGGGTGGTCTGCCAGCGGCTGGAGGGCGCGTTCACGCTGCTCGCCGTCGACGCCGCGGTGCCCGGCGCGGTGGTCGGCGCCCGGCGCAACTCGCCGCTCGTCGTCGGGCGGGGCGACGGCGAGAACTACCTCGCCAGCGACGTGGCCGCGTTCATCGAGCACACCCGGGAGGCGGTGGAGCTCGGCCAGGACCAGATCGTCCTGATCACCGGCGACACCATCGAGATCACCGACTTCGCCGGCCAGCCCGCCAGCGGCAAGGACTTCCACATCGACTGGGACTCCTCCGCCGCCGAGAAGGGCGGCTACGACTGGTTCATGCTCAAGGAGATCGAGGAGCAGCCGCAGGCCATCGCCGACACGCTGCTCGGCCGGCTCACCGACTCCGGCGAGATCATGCTCGACGAGGTCCGCCTCAGCGACCAGGACCTGCGCGACGTCGACAAGATCTTCATCGTCGCCTGCGGCACCGCGTACCACTCCGGCCTGGTCGCCAAGTACGCCATCGAGCACTGGACCCGGATCCCGTGCGAGGTGGAGCTGGCCAGCGAGTTCCGCTACCGCGACCCGGTCCTCGACCGGTCCACGCTGATCGTGGTGATCTCGCAGTCCGGCGAGACGATGGACACCCTGATGGCGCTGCGGCACGCGAAGGAGCAGAAGGCCCGCGTCCTGGCCATCTGCAACACCAACGGGTCCACGATCCCCCGCGAGTCCGACGCGGTCCTCTACACCCACGGCGGGCCGGAGATCGCCGTCGCGTCCACCAAGGCGTTCCTCACCCAGCTCGTCGCCTGCTACCTGATCGGCCTGCACCTGGCCCAGGTGCGCGGCATCAAGTTCGCCGACGAGGTGGCCGCCGTCGTCGCCCAGCTCCAGGAGATGCCGGGCAAGCTGCGCGAGCTGCTGGAGCGGATCGAGCCCGTCCGCGAGCTGGCCCGCGACCTGAAGGCCGAGCCGACCGTGCTCTTCATCGGCCGGCACGTGGGCTATCCGGTGGCCCTGGAGGGCGCGCTCAAGCTCAAGGAGCTGGCGTACATGCACGCCGAGGGCTTCGCCGCCGGCGAGCTGAAGCACGGCCCGATCGCGCTGATCGACAAGGGCACCCCGGTGATCTGCATCGTGCCCTCCCCGGTCGGCCGGGGCATGCTGCACGACAAGGTGGTCTCCAACATCCAGGAGGTACGGGCGCGCGGCGCCCGGACCATCGTGATCGCGGAGGAGGGCGACGAGGCGGTCGTCCGCTACGCCGACCACCTGATCCGCGTGCCGCGTACGCCGACGCTGCTCGCGCCGCTGGTCACCACCGTGCCGTTGCAGGTCCTGGCGGCCGAGATCGCCGCCGCCCGGGGGCACGACGTGGACCAGCCCCGCAACCTGGCGAAGTCGGTCACGGTCGAGTAGGCCGCACCGCCCCACGACGGGCCCCGTCCACCCGCGCCGGTGGGCGGCGCCCGCCGCGTTGCGCAGGTCAGCGGCCGAGCACCACCCGGGCCATCCCGTCGAGGGCCGGGTTCTCGGGCGCCCAGTAGCCCGTGTGGCCGTGCCGGCCGCTGGGGAACGTACGCCCGCCGAAGCCCGGGTGGGACGGGTCCTGCCCGAACCACAGCTCCCGCTCCGGCGCGCCGAGCAGCGCCCCGATCGCCGGGCCGACCGGCGACGCGCCCAGCAGGGACCGGCGGGCCAGCTCGTCCGGCGGCCGGGCCCACCGGATCACGTCGTCCGGCGCGGTGCTCGCCCAGACCTGCCCGGGCGGCACGCCCAACTCGCCCGCATGGGCGACCCCCACCCCGGGCGAGCCGACGAAGACCAGCGCGTCGGCGGCCAGCCCGTGATCGCGGGCGGCCGTGCCGACCACCAGCGAGCCGTAGCTGTGCCCGAGCACGGTCTGCCGGCCCGGCGGCCCGTCGTGGGTCTCCCGCAGCCCCTCCTGGAACCGGTGCAGCGCCGGGCCGGCGTTCTGGGCCTGGCCCGGCCACGCCGCCTCGTGCAGGAAGTCGGGGGCGTCGTAGTCCAGCCAGAGCACCGCGGCGGCCTCCTCCTCGGGGGCGAGGGCGGCGCAGCGGGCCAGCACCCGGGCCGCCCGACCCAACTCGCCGGGCACGTCGTGCAGGCCCGCGGTCATCCCCGGCACGTAGGTCAGCACCCGGGCCGACCGGTCGGGGTTGCCCAGCGCCACCACCGCCCGTCCCTCGCCGCCCGTGCCCAGCCCCAGCAGGTACGCCCGGGGCTGCTCGTCGCCCGCCAGGCGGGCGGCCAGCGCGTCCAGCCCGGCCAGGGACTTCCCGATCCGCGACAGCCCGGCCAGCTCGACCGGCCCGCGCGGCACCCGCTCCAGCAGCCTTCGCCGCGCGGCCAGCAGTTCCTCCCGCCGCGCCCCGAGCAGCAGCCGGTTGGCCTGGTCGCGGGCGGCCACCGGCACCCCGTCGAGGCGGCCGAGGAGCCCCGGCTCGTGCGCGACGAGCCACCGGCGCTGCGCGGGGGTGAGCCCGGCCCACCAGGCCCGCACCGAGGCCGGGTCGGCGGCGGCCTTCGGGCGGCCGGGCGGCGGCCGCTCGGCCCACCCCGCGCGGGCGGCGTCGGCCAGCGCGTCCAGCCGGCCCGCGGCCTCCCGGTCGGCCGCGCCGGCCCGCTCCAGCGCCGCCCGGATCGCCGCGCTCACCTCGCCCGCCCCGGCTCCGGCCGCGCCGCCCGCCCCGACCGATCCGCCCGATCCGCCCGCCCCGGCTCCGGGTGTGCCAGCCCCGCCCGCTCCGGCTCCGGACGCGCCGGCTCCGGGCGCGCGGACCACGGGTGCGCCTGCCCCGGACGCGCCCGGCCCGGCTGTGCCCGTCCCCGAGCGTGTGGTCGCCGGTGCGCGGGCGGGGTCGGCGGTGACCCGGCCCTGCCGGTCGACAAGCAGTCCGGCCGTGTCGGCGCGGGCCACCGCGGCGGCGAGCCGGGCCTTGGCGGCGGCCAGCCGGCCGGCGAACTCGGCCAGCACCTGGTCTGCCTCGATCAGGGCGGGGGAGACGGCGGTCAGCTCGGTGCGCAGGGCCGCGAGCCGGGCGTCGGCGGCGACGCCGGCCCCGCCCGACCAGCCGGACCGCAGCATCGCCGCGCCGGCGGCCAGCTCGTCGGCCCGCCGCGCCACCGGGCCGGTCAGCCCCCGCCAGGCCACCCCGGCCGCCCGCCACGCGTCGGGATCGGCCGCCCACAGCTGCCGGTAGCCGACGTCCGCCGCGCGGTCGGCGGGGTGCACCGGGCGCGTCGGAGGTGTCGGGCGTGCCGGGGGCGCCAGCGGGACCGGGTGCGTCGCGTGCCCGGCCGGGGCCGACCGACCCGGCGCCGAAGGTGCCGGCGCGTTCACCGGGGCAGCGCGGTGAGGCGGCCGGCCGCCCGGTCGTCCACCGCCTCGTACGCCTCGGCGGCGGAACGGACCGCCCCGGCCGTGTGGGCCACCCGGGCGCCGAGCCCGCCGAACCAGGCGTGTACGGCCGACTCCAGCCCGGCCGACGCCGCCCCGGTCGACCACTCCGGGGCCGGCACCACCAGCCCGGACGCCCCGGCCAGCCCGTGCGCCAGCCGGTACGCGTCGTCGTCGAGCCCCCGCGCGGCCCGGCGCAGCGCGTCCGGTCGTACGGTCAACGGCTCCTCGGTCATCCTCGGCCCCCCGCCTCGCGAAAACATCGACGGCCGCGACGCTAGGCGTCGTCCACACCCCCGCGCGTGGCCTGTGGACGACGGCCCGCCCGCGTACGGCCGCGTCGTCCACAGGCGTTGCCGCGCGCGGTGCCGAGGGCTAATCTGCGGCCGCCCGCGCCGGTAGGGTGAGCGGGTGATCGTCGCTGTCGGCATCGACGTCGTCCTCGTCGAGCGGTTCGCCAAGGCCCTGGCACGGACACCGCTGCTCGCCGACCGGCTCTTCACGGAGGCCGAGCGGTGCACCCGCTCCGGCAACCCGCGCTCGCCCGAGTCGCTGGCCGCCCGCTTCGCGGCCAAGGAGGCGGTCGCCAAGGCGCTCGGCGCCCCGGCCGGCCTGAGCTGGCACGACTGCGAGGTCGTGCCGGACCCGGACGGCCGGCCCTGGCTGACCGTCTCCGGCACGGTCGCGGCGGCGGCCACCGAGCGCGGGGTCAACCGCTGGCATCTCTCGTTGTCGCACGACGGCGGGATCGCCTCGGCGATGGTGGTCGCGGAGCGGTGATCGGGGGCGTGCCGGGTCGCGGCGCGCCGGGAGTCGGACGGGACGGGGTGGCATGAGATCGGTGTGGCGGGTCGCGGACGTACGCGCTGCGGAGGCGGGCCTGATGGCCACGCTGCCGCCCGGGACGCTGATGCAGCGCGCGGCGGCCGGGCTGGCCCGCCGCTGTGCGCTGCTGCTGGCCGACCGGGGCGGCGTCTACGCCGCGCGGGTGCTGCTGCTGGTCGGTTCGGGCGACAACGGCGGCGACACGCTCCTCGCCGGCGCGCACCTGGCCCGGCGGGGTGCCGCCGTGTCGGCGCTGCTGCTGGCCCCCGGCCGGGCGCACGCGGAAGGGCTGGCCGCGCTGCGGGCCGCGGGCGGGCGGGTCGTCGACCGGCCGCCGGGGACCGTCGACCTGGTGCTGGACGGCATCGTGGGGATCGGCGGGCACGGCGGGCTGCGGGACACCGCCGACCAGCTCGCCGCCAGCCTCGTGCGGCACCGTGGGCGCGACGGCGCACCGGCCGCCGTGATCGCCGTGGACGTGCCCAGCGGGGTCGCGGTCGACACCGGGGGAGTGCAGTTGACCGCGTCGGGCCGCCCCAGCGCGGTACGGGCCGACGTGACGGTGGCGTTCGGCGCGCTGAAGCCCGCCCTGGTGGTGGGCCCGGCCGCCGCGCTCGCCGGTGAGGTGGAGCTGGTCGACATCGGGCTGGAGCCGTGGCTGCGGGGCAGCCCGGCGTTGGGCGTGACCGAGTGGTCGGACGTCGTCGACTGGTGGCCCCGGCTCGGCCCGGCCTCGGAGAAGTACAGCCGGGGCGTGGTGGGCGTCGCGACCGGCTCGGCGACCTACCCCGGCGCGGCCGTGCTCTCCGTCGCGGGGGCGCTGGCCGGCCCGACCGGCCTGGTCCGCTACGCCGGCTCGGCCCGGGCCGACGTGCTGCGCCGGCACCCGTCGGTGATCGCGACCGGCCGGGTCGCCGACGCCGGGCGGGTGCAGGCGTGGGTCTGCGGTTCCGGCCTGGGCACCGGCGAGGAGGCGGCCGCGGAGCTGCGGGCGGTGCTCGCCGCCCCCGTGCCGGTGGTGCTCGACGCCGACGCGTTGACGCTGCTGGTCGACGGCTCGCTCGCCGGCCGGCTGCGCACGCGGGACGCCCCGATCGTGGTCACCCCGCACGACCGCGAGTTCACCCGGCTCTGCGGGGAGGAGCCGGGTGCCGACCGGGTGGCCGCCACCCTGCGGCTGGCCGCCTGGATGAACGCGGTGGTGCTGCTCAAGGGCGACCGCACGGTGATCGGCACGCCGGACGGCCGGGCGTACGTCAACCCGACCGGCACCCCGGCGCTGGCCACCGGCGGCACCGGCGACGTGCTGGCCGGGCTGCTCGGCTCGCTGCTCGCGGCCGGGCTGCCCCCGGAGCGGGCGGCGGCCGCCGCCGCGTACCTGCACGGGCTGGCCGGCCGGGAGGCGGCCCGGGGCGGGCCGGTGACGGCGCCCGACGTGGCCGACGCCCTCCGCCCGGTCCTCGCCCGCCTCGGCTGACCCGGCCGCGCCGGCGGTGGCTCCTGCCGGCTGCGCCGGCCTCGGCCGGGGGGATCGGCGTGGAAAGTAGGCTGGGGGCATGTGGCAGGCCGAGGTACGCGTGGACCTGGACGCGATCCGCGAGAACGTGAGCCGGCTGAGGTCCGGCACCGCCGCCGAGCTGATGGCGGTGGTGAAGGGCGACGGCTACGGCCACGGCATGGTCCCGGCCGCCCGCGCCGCCCTCGACGCCGGAGCCGACTGGCTGGGGGTCTGCACGCTGGACGAGGCGCTCACGCTGCGCCGGGCCGGGATCACCGCGCCGGTGCTGGCCTGGCTCCTCGCGCCCGGGCTGCCGCTGCACGAGGGCGTCGCCGCCGGGGTCGACCTCGGCGTCGCCAGCCTGCCCCAGCTCGACGAGATGGTCGCGGCGGGCCACGCCGCCGGTCGGCCGGCCCGGCTGCACCTCAAGATCGACACCGGGCTGGCTCGGGGCGGCGCGACCGTCGCCGACTGGCCGGCCCTGCTCGACGCCGCCGCAAAGGCGCAGGCCGACGGCCTGGTCGAGGTCGTCGGGGTGTGGAGCCACTTCGTGTACGCGGACTCGCCCGGCCACCCGACCATCGACCGTCAGATCGCCGTCTTCCACGAGGGGATCGGCATGGCCGAACAGGCCGGCCTTCGGCCGCGCTACCGGCACCTGGCGAACTCGGCGGCCACCCTGACCCGGCCCGACACCCACTTCGACCTGGTCCGTCCCGGGCTGGCCGTGTACGGCCTCTCCCCGGTGGCCGGCGAGCGCTACGGGCTGCGCCCGGCGATGACGGCCCGCGCCCGGGTGATGCTGACCAAGCGCGTCCCCGCCGGTTCCGGCGTCTCGTACGGGCACACCTACACCACCGAGCGGGCGGCGAACCTCGCGGTGGTGCCGCTCGGCTACGCCGACGGGGTGCCCCGGCACGCCTCGAACAGCGGCCCGGTGCAGCTCGGCGGCAAGCGCCGGACGATCTCGGGCCGGGTCTGCATGGACCAGTTCGTGCTCGACTGCGGCGACGACCCGGTGGCCGCCGGCGACGAGGTCACCCTCTTCGGCAGCGGCGCCGACGGCGGGCCCACCGCCGACGACTGGGCCGAGGCCGTCGGCACCATCAACTACGAGATCGTCACGCGGTTCGGCAGCACCCGGGTGCCCCGCGTCTACGACGGCGAGCGCCCGTGACGACCCGTTCCCGCATCCCGCTGCCGCGTACCGGACACGCCAAGGCGGCCATCGGCGCGTTGGCCGCCGTCGGGGTCGCCGCCGCCGGGCTCGCGGCCGGCGTCGCCACCGAACGCGCCCTGGTCCGCAAGCTCAAGGCCGACCCCACCGACCGGTACGCCGGGGAGGTCTTCGGCGAGCAGCGGTACGACGATTCGTTCCGGCTGGAGATGCCCGACGGCACCGACATCCACGTCGAGGTGGTGGAGCCGACCCGGCCCGTGCCCGGCAACCCGACCGTGGTGCTGGTGCACGGCTTCTGCCTGGACATGGGCACCTTCCACTTCCAGCGCGAGCTGCTCGCCGAGCGGGGCGAGCACCGGATCGTCGCCTACGACCAGCCCGGGCACGGCCGGTCGGGGCGGCTGGAGACCGGCGAGTACGACCTGACCGCGCTCGGCCGGACGCTGCGCGAGGTGATCGACCGGACCGCCCCGGAGGGGCCGCTGGTGCTGGTCGGCCACTCGATGGGCGGAATGACCATCATGGCGTTCGCCGAGCTGTTTCCGGAGCTGTTCGGCGACCGGGTCGTGGGCACCGTGCTGATGGCCACCTCGGGCGGCCTGATCGCCGAGACCAAGCTGGTCGCGCCCGCCCTGCTCGGCCGGGTCGGCGCGCCGGTGCTGCACATGGTCGGCAACGTCACCCGCTACGGCGGGCCGGTGATCGACCGGGCGCGCAGGTCCACCACCAACATGGCCTGGCTGCTCACCCGCAAGTACGGCTTCGGCACCCGCCAGCCCAGCCCGGCCCTGGTGTCGTACGTCGAGACGATGAACTCCCGCACCTCCGCCGACACGGTGACCCGCTACCTGCGGACGCTGGCCACGCACTCCCGGTTCCCGGCGCTCGCCGCGCTGGCGGACACCCCCGTGCTGGTGGTCGTCGGCGACAAGGACATGATCACCCCCGTGACGCACTCCGAGGAGATCGTCCGGCGACTGCCGCACGCCGAGTTCGTCAAGATCTCCGACAGCGGGCACGTGGTGATGCTGGAGCACGCCGACGAGGTCAACGAGGCGCTGGTCCGGTTCCTGGAGGCGTTGTGAGCCACGTCGTGAAGCTGCCGACCGTCGATGACACCCACGAGTTCGGGCGGCGGCTGGCCGGGCTGCTGCGCGCCGGCGACCTGCTGCTGCTGACCGGGCCGCTCGGCGCCGGCAAGACCGCGCTGACCCGGGGCCTCGGGGCCGGGCTCGGGGTGCTCGGGGACGTCACCTCGCCCACCTTCGTGATCGCCCGGGTGCACCGGCCCGACCCGGCCCGGGGCGGCACGGTGGCGCTGGTGCACGCCGACGCGTACCGGCTGGGGGACGCCGCCGACCCGCGCGCCGAGATCGACGACCTCGACCTGGACGCCTCGGTGGACGAGTCGGTGACCGTGGTGGAGTGGGGCGAGGGCCTGGTCGAGCAGCTCGTCGACGCCCACCTGCGGGTACGCGTCGACCGGCGCGACGACGACACCCGGGTGGTCGAGCTGGAACCGGTCGGCGGCGACTGGGCGCAGCGCCTGACCGCCCTCGGGTGAGCGCTGTCGTACCGGCTGCCTAGAGTGCGCGGGACGGACCCGACAGGCGAAAGGTTGCCGATGCCCGACGACGCCCCCACCCTGGACCTGCCGGCGCTGCTGCCGGAGGACTGGCGTGCCGTGCTCACCCCGCACCTCGACCCGGCCCGCACCGCCGCGCTGGCCGAGTTCGTCGCGGGCGAGTACGCGACCCGCACCGTCTTCCCGCCGGTCGAGGACCTCTTCTCGGCCTACCGGCTCTGCGCGCCGGCCGACTGCCGGGTGCTGATCCTCGGGCAGGATCCCTACCACAAGGCGGGGCAGGCCCACGGGCTCAGCTTCAGCGTGCGGGAGGGCGTGAGCGTGCCGCCGTCGTTGCGCAACGTCTTCAAGGAACTGGGCGAGGACCTCGGCGTGCCGAAGCCGCGCGGCGGCAACCTGAGCGGCTGGGCGGCGCAGGGCGTGCTGCTGCTCAACGCCGTGCTCACCGTCCGCGAGGCGACGCCCGGCTCGCACGCCAACCGGGGCTGGGAGGAGTTCACCGACGCCACCATCCGGGCGCTCGACGCGATGGACTCGCGGGTGGTCTTCCTGCTCTGGGGCGGCTACGCGCGCAAGAAGGCGGCCCTGGTGACCAACCCGCGGCACGTGGTGCTGGAGGCCGGGCACCCCAGCCCGATGAACCCCCGCGGCTTCCTGGGCAGCCGCCCGTTCAGCGCGGCCAACAAGGCGCTCGCCGACGCCGGCCTGCCCACGGTCGACTGGGAGCGCTCCGCCGGCTGACAGCTGCGCACTTTCGCGGTCACCGCGCGGTGACCGTCCGTTGTAGCCTGTGCTGCGAGCGGTCGGTCGGCGCGTACGCCGTGGCGGTGCCGACCTCGCCGAGCAGCGACGCGAGCCGGGAGGCGGCGATGGCGGCGACGGTCAGCGAACAGCGGTGGCGGGTGGCGCGGACGGCGCTGGCGGAGCAGACGGACCGCTTCCTCGACCTGGTCCGCGCCACCCCACCCGAGGCCATGGCCACCGCCCACTGGTCGGTGGCCGACACGCTGGCCCACGTGGGCTCCCTGGCGTGGTACTACGCGTGCCTCGTGGACCCGGACCACCCGCCCCTGCCGGTGCCGGGTCTGCACCGCCAGCTCCCGGACGTCACCGTCGACACGGTGGCGGACTTCAACGACGTGCTGCTGCGGCACCTCACCGAGCGCGAGCCGCAGGCCCTGGCCGACCGGTTGCGGGCCGACGTCGGGCGGCTCCTGGCCGTCTGCGCGGAGCAGCGCCCCGACGAGACGGTGCCCTGGCTCGGCGGGGCCCGGGTGCCCCTCGCCGGCCTCTGCGCGCACCTGGTCAACGAGCTGCTCATCCACGGTCACGACGTCGCCCGCGTCGCCGGGCGGCCGTGGTCGCTCCCCGGCCGGGACGCCGCGCTGTTCATGGAGCTGTTCGTGGCCGGCGTGGTCCGGCACGGCTACGGGCGGCTCATCGACGGCGGCGCGCCGCCGAGCGAACGCCCCGTCGTGGTCGAGTTCCGCTCGGCGTACGCGGCCCCGGTCCGGCTCCTGTTGCACCGGGGGCGGATGACGTTCGCCGACCCCGGAGCCCGGGCGGACGCCCGGATCGACCACGATCCCGGCACGCTCAACCTGATGATGTTCGGCCGGGTCAGCCGCGCCCGGGCGCTGCTCACCGGCAAGGTGCGCGTCAGCGGGCGGCGCCCCTGGCTGCTGCCGGCCTTCCTGCGCAAGTTCCGCACCCCGAGTTGACCCCGGCCGTTCGTCCCGCCCGCCGGTCCCGTCGCCCGTGCCACCGGTCCCCGGTTCCCGGCCCGCCGCCCGCGCCGTCGGCCTCGCTGCTCGTCCCACCCGGCCGGGGCGTGACCGGGGGTGACCGCAGGGGCGACTAGGCTGGCTCACCGTGCTCGTACTGGTGGTGGACAGCTCGACCCCCGCGGTGACCGCGGCGCTGGTGGCGGTCGCGGCGGACGGTGTCGCGACCCGCGCGCACCGCTGCACGGTCGACGCCCGCGCCCACGGTGAACTGCTCGCGCCGCAGGTCGACGCCGTGCTCACCGAGGCCGGCGCCCGCCCGGCCGACCTGGGCGCGATCGTCGCCGGGCTCGGCCCCGGCCCGTTCACCGGGCTGCGGGTGGGGCTGGTCACCGCCGCCACCATCGGCCAGGTGCTGGGCGTCCCGACGTACGGTGTCTGCTCGCTGGACGCCATCGGTCACCCGGCGGCCGCGGGCGAGCCGGTGTTGGCGGCGAGCGACGCGCGCCGCCGGGAGATCTACTGGGCGGTCTACGACGGCGCGGGCCAGCGGATCGTCGGCCCGGAGGTGTCCGCGCCGGCGGTTGCCGCCGAGCGCGCCCGCGGCCTGGCCGTCACGGCCGCCGTCGGCGACGGCGCGCACCGGTACGCGGACGCGCTGGGCCTGCCCGTGCGGGACGAGCCCCGCTACCCGGACGCGGCCGTGCTGGCGACCCTGGCCGCCGAGCGCATCCGGGCCGGCGCCCCCTCGGAGGCGCTCACCCCGCTCTACCTGCGCCGCCCGGACGCCGTGGCGGCGACGGCCCGCAAGCCGGTGCTGCCGTGAGCGCGAGGAGTGAGCCGGGTTTGCGAGCCCCGCAGTCGCGAGCCGAGGTGGCGCCGTGAGCGCGAGGAGTGAGCCGGGTTTGCGAGCCCCGCAGTCGCGAGCCGAGGTGTTGCCGTGAGCGTGCGGCTGGGGCGGTTGCGGTGGTGGCACGTCGACGAGGTGCTGCCGATCGAGGCTGACCTGTTCGGCGCCGAGCAGTGGTCGTCGGCGATGTTCTGGAACGAGCTGGCCAACGGGCACTTCTACCTGGTCGCCACCGGCGACGACGGCGACCTCCTCGGCTACGCCGGGCTCGCCGTGGCCCCGCCCGACGAGGCGTGGGTGCAGAACGTCGCGGTGCGCCGGGACGCCCAGCGGCGCGGCGTCGGCCGGCTCCTGCTGGAGGCCCTGCTCGCCGAGGCCGCCCGGCTCGGCGTCCGCAGCGTCCTGCTGGAGGTCGCGGCGGACAACGCCCCCGCCCAGAAGCTCTACGCGACGTACGGCTTCGAGCCGATCGGCGTGCGGCGCGGCTACTACCAACCGAGCAACACCGACGCGCTGGTCATGCAGCGCACGCAGGATGTGAGCGATGACTGACGAACCCCTGGTCCTCGGCATCGAGACCTCCTGCGACGAGACCGGGGTCGGCATCGTACGCGGGCACACCCTGCTGGCCGACGCGCTCGCCTCCAGCGTCGAGCAGCACGCCCGCTTCGGCGGCGTCGTGCCCGAGGTGGCCAGCCGGGCCCACCTGGAGGCCATCGTGCCGACCATGGGCCGGGCGTTGAAGGAGGCGGGGGTGACCCTCGCCGACATCGACGCGATCGCGGTCACCTCCGGCCCGGGGCTGGCCGGCGCGCTGCTGGTGGGGGTGGCCGCCGCGAAGGGCTACGCGCTCGCCGCCGAGAAGCCGGTCTACGGCGTCAACCACCTCGCCGCGCACGTCGCCGTGGACACCCTGGAACACGGCCCGCTGCCCGAGCCGGCGATCGCCCTGCTGGTCTCCGGCGGGCACTCCTCCCTGCTGCTCGTCGACGACCTGGCCCGGGGCGTCACCCCGCTCGGCGCCACCATCGACGACGCGGCCGGCGAGGCGTTCGACAAGGTGGCCCGGCTGCTCGGGCTGCCGTTCCCCGGCGGCCCGTACATCGACCGGGAGGCCCGGGCCGGCGACCCGGCGGCCATCGGCTTCCCGCGCGGCCTGACCGCCCCCAAGGACCTCGCCGCCCACCGCTACGACTTCTCCTTCTCCGGACTGAAGACGGCGGTGGCCCGGTGGGTCGAGGCGCGGCAGCGCGCCGGTGAGCCGGTGCCCGTCGCCGACGTGGCCGCGTCCTTCCAGGAGGCGGTCTGCGACGTGCTGGTACGCAAGGCGCTGGACGCCTGCCGGTCCACCGGCGTCGAGACGCTGGTGATCGGCGGGGGCGTGGCGGCCAACTCCCGGCTGCGGGTGATGGCCGAGGACCGCGCCGCCGCGTACGGCATCCGGGTCCGGGTGCCCCGACCCGGGCTCTGTACGGACAACGGCGCGATGGTCGCCGCCCTCGGCTCGCACCTGGTCGCCTCGGGTGTCGCGCCGAGCCGGCTGGACCTGCCCGCCGACTCCGCCATGCCGCTGACGACAGTCAGCGTCTGAACCCCGAGGATGGCTGACGTGATCGTGCGGATGTGGGAGGCGCGGGCGGAGCCGTACGGCGCCGCGGACCTGATCACCTGGGTGTGCGACACCGCGCTGCCCGAGTTCGAGCACGACCCGATGCACCTGTCCAGCGAGGTGTTCTCCTCCACCGACCACCGGGTGGTGGTCATCTCCAAGTGGCGCAGCAACCCGCGTCCGCTGCCGGAGCCCCCGGCGACGCTGCTGGCCCGCCCGCCGCACTCCTGGGACTTCACGCAGGTCGACCGCTGAGCCCGGGCCGGCCGGCCGAGGGCGGAGGACACGTGAGCCACGGCACGCCGAGGCGGTAATTGGTTGGCGGGGTGACCGGCCCGCCACCTAGCGTCGGTGGGCCATGCGCTTCTCACCGGCCGGTGACCCCGGCGTACCCGACATCCGCTCGGCGACCCGCTACCTCGTGTGGCTGGCCGGGCGGCACAAGGCGCTGCTCACCGTCGGCATCCTGCTGGGCGTCGTCTGGATGGTCGCCCAGGCGCTGGTGCCGGCGGCCGTCGGCCGGGCCGTCGACGGGCTCACCCGCCGCGACGAGGAGGCGCTGCTCACCTGGGGGCTGGTGCTGCTCGGGCTGGGCGTGTTCCAGGCGGCCGCGGGGATCCTGCGGCACTACTGCGCGGTGCACAACTTCCTCGCCGGGGCGTACCGGACGGTGCAGTTGACCGTGGGCGCGGCGAACCGGCTCGGCGCCGCGCTGCCCCGGCGGGTGTCCGCCGGCGAGGTGGTGAGCATCGGTACGGCCGACATCAGCCAGATCGGTGCGGCCATCGACATCACCGCCCGGGGCACCGGCGCGATCGTGGCGATCGTGACCGTCGGGGTGCTCCTGCTCGGCGCCTCCGTGCCGCTCGGACTGGTCGTGGTGCTCGGGGTGCCGCTGCTGATGGCGGTCGTCGGGCTGCTCATCCGGCCGCTGCACCGGCAGCAGCAGGCGTACCGGGACTCGGAGGGGGCGCTGACCGCCCGGGCCGGCGACATCGTCTCCGGGCTGCGGGTGCTGCGCGGCGTCGGCGGCGAGCCGGTGCTCTCCGCCCGCTACCGGTCGCGGTCGCAGGCGCTGCGCGCCGACGGCCTGCGGGTGGCCCGCGTCGAGTCGCTGCTGGAGGCGGCCCAGGTGCTGCTCCCGGGGGCGTTCCTGGTGCTGGTCACCTGGCTGGGCGCCCGGTTCGCGCTGCGCGGCGAGATCAGCGCCGGTGAGCTGGTGGCGTTCTACGGCTACACGGCGTTCCTGGTCAGCCCGCTGCGGCAGCTCACCGAGGCGGTGGACAAGCTGACCCGGGGGCACGTCGCCGCCCGGCGGGTGGTGCGGCTGCTGCGGCTCACCCCGGAACTGCTCGACCCGGCCCGCCCGACCGCCCTGCCGGACGGCCCCGGCGAGCTGGTCGACGTGGCCTCCGGCGTGACGGTACGGCCGGGCCGGTTCACCGCGCTCGCCGCCACCGCCCCCGAGGACGCGGCGGCGGTCGTGGACCGCCTCGGCCGGTACGTCGACTCGGACGCGACGCTGCACGGCGTACCGCTGCGGGAGGTGGCGCTGGCGACGGTGCGGGAGCGGATCCTGGTGGCCGACAACGACGCGCACCTGTTCACCGGCCCGCTCCGCGCGGAGCTGGACCCGCGCGACCGGGCCGACGACGCGACGCTCGAAGCGGCGCTGACGGCGGCGAGCGCCACCGACATCGTCGAGGCCCTGCCGGCGGGGCTGGACAGCGCGGTCGCCGAGCGCGGCCGGGAGTTCTCCGGCGGCCAGCAGCAGCGGCTGCGGCTGGCCCGGGCGCTGGTCGCCGACCCGGAGATCCTGCTGCTGGTGGAGCCGACCAGCGCCGTGGACGCGCACACCGAGGCCCGCATCGCGGACCGGCTCGGCGCCGCCCGGGCGGGCCGGACCACCCTGGTCTGCACCACCAGCCCGCTCGTGCTGCACCGCGCCGACCACGTGATCTTCGTGGAGGACGGCAAGGTGGCGGCCGAGGGGTCGCACACCGCACTGCTCGACGGCGAGCCGCGCTACCGGGCGACGGTCAGCCGGGGGGAGGACTGATGGCCACCGCTCTGCCGGTCGCCGACGGGCGCCAGGTGCGCCGCTACGCCCGCACGCTGGCCCGCCGGCATCCGAGGGCGCTCGGAGCCGCGCTCGGCCTGCACGCGCTGGCCGCCGCCGCCGGCCTGGTCGCGCCGTGGCTGCTCGGCGACCTGGTCGAGGGGATCTCCCGCGGCACGTCCGGCGTCACCGTGGACCGGATCGCCCTGCTGATCGCCGGGTTCGTGCTGGTGCAGTCGGTGCTGGTCCGCTTCGCCCACCTGGCGTCGGCCCGGCTCGGCGAGCGGGTGCTGGCCGAGCTGCGCGAGGAGTTCGTCGACCGGATCCTGGCGCTGCCGCTGGCCACCGTGGAGCGGGCCGGCACGGGCGACCTGCTCACCCGGACGTCCCGGGACGTCTCCGCGCTGTCGCGGACGGTCCGGTTCGCGGTGCCGGAGACGCTGATCGCGATCGTCACCGGCTGCTTCATCGTCGGCGCGCTGCTCCTCGTCGACCCGCTGTTCGCGCTGCCCTGCCTGCTCGCGGTGCCGCTGCTGTGGGCGGGCACCCGCTGGTACCTGCGCCGCGCGCCTGCCGGCTACCTGCGGGAGAACGCCGCCTACTCCGACATCACCGACGGCATCAGCGAGACCGTCGAGGGTTCGCGGACCACGGAGGCGCTGCGGCAGCAGGCGCGCCGCCGGGCCCGCACCGACGCCGACATCCGCCGGTCGTACGCGGCCGAGCGCTACACCCTGCGGCTGCGCACAGTGTTCTTCCCGATCGCCGAGATCGGCTACGTGCTGCCGGTGGTGGCCACGTTGATCATCGGCGGCTGGTTCCACCTGAAGGGCTGGGTGAGCCTCGGCGAGGTCACCGCCGCCACGCTCTACGTGCAGGCGTTGATCGACCCGGTCGACCGGCTGCTCTCCTGGCTGGACGAGTTGCAGGTCGGCGGCGCCTCCATGGCGCGCCTGCTCGGGGTGGCCGACGCCGACCCGCCGGCCGGCTCCCCGACCCGGCCCGCCGCGGGCTCTGCGGGCCCGCCCGATCCTCCGCCACCGGGGGAGCGGCGGCTCGCCGCCAGGGACGTCCGGTACGCGTACCGGGAGGGCCGGGACGTGCTGCACGGGGTGACCCTGCTGCCGGAGCCGGGAGAGAAGCTGGCCATGGTGGGTCCCTCGGGCGCCGGCAAGTCCACGCTCGGCCGGCTGCTCGCCGGGGTGCACGCGCCCCGTACCGGCTCGGTCACGGTGGCCGGCCGGCGACTCGACGAGCTGCCCCTGTCCGAGCTGCGTACGCACGTCGCCCTGGTAACCCAGGAGCACCACGTCTTCATCGGCACGCTGCGGGAGAACGTGGCGATGGTGCGACCGGGCGCCGACGAGGCGGCCGTGAGGTCGGCGCTGACCGCCGTCGACGCGTTGGAGTGGGCCGACGGGCTGCCGGACGGGCTGGACACCGTGGTCGGCGCCGGCGGGCACCCGCTGTCGCCCGCGCAGGCGCAGCAGTTGGCGCTGGCGAGGCTGGTGCTGGCCGACCCGCACACCCTGGTGCTGGACGAGGCCACCTCGCTGATCGACCCCCGCGCCGCCCGGCACCTGGAGCGGTCCCTCGCGGCCGTCCTCCAGGGCCGTACGGTCGTGGCCATCGCGCACCGCCTCTTCTCGGCGCACGACGCCGACCGGGTGGCGGTGGTGGAGGACGGCCGGATCGCCGAGATCGGCTCGCACGACGAACTGGTCGCGGCCGACGGCTCCTACGCGGCCCTCTGGCGCTCCTGGCACGGCACCGGCTCCTGACGCGCCGCGCGGCGTGCCGTGCCCGAGGCCGCCGCCGTCGACACCGGCGGGCATGTTGTCTGTTTCCGGGTTCGTGGGTGCCGCGCCGGACCGCCGTACCACGATGGTGGAGCGGCAGGCGACCGGCGCGTACCCGTCACCGTGCCGTCGGCCGGTGACGGGGGTGCGACGTGGGCGGTCTCGAACTGATCGTGGTACTGGGCGTCACGGTGCTGGTAGGCACGACCCTCGGCGGACGGTACAGCGTGGCGCCCCCGGTCCTGCTCATCACGATGGGCGCGCTGCTCGCGCTCCTGCCGCCGCTGTCCCACGTGGTGCTGGAGCCCGACGTGGTGCTGCTGCTGTTCCTGCCGGCGATCCTCTACAAGGAGAGCATCACCACCAGCCTGCGCGAGATCCGCACGAACCTGCTCGCGATCGCGTTGCTCGCGGTGGGGCTGGTGGTGGCGACGATGGTCGCGGTGTCGCTCGTCGTGCAGCGGTTCGGCGTGGACCCGGCCGCCGCCTGGGTGCTCGGCGCGGTGCTCGCGCCGACCGACGCGGCGGCGGTCGCCGGCCTGGCCAAGCGGATGCCACGCCGGATCCTGACCACCCTGCACGCGGAGAGCCTGATCAACGACGGCACCGCGCTGGTGCTCTTCTCCGTCGGGTTGGGCCTGATCGTGGGCGGCACCGAGCCGGGGTTGCTCGGGCTGACCGAGCGGTTCGTCCTTGCGTCGACCGGTGGCATCGCCGCCGGCCTGCTGGTCGGCTGGGCGGTGATCCTGCTCCGGCGGCGGCTCGACGACCCGCTGCGCGAGGGCGCGCTGAGCGTCCTCACGCCGTTCGTCGCGTTCCTCCTCGCCGAGCTCGTGCACGCCAGTGGCGTCCTGGCGGTGGTGGTCGCGGGCCTCGTGCTGGCGTACGCCGCCCCCCGGGTCATCCGGGCCCGCTCCCGGGTGCTGGCGTACGGCTTCTGGGACCTCGCCACGTTCCTGATCAACGGCGGACTCTTCGTGCTCCTGGGGATGCAGATCCCGCGCGCCCTGCGCGACGTGACCAGCCTGTCGGTGATGCGGGCGCTGGTCATCGCGGTGGTGGTGACAGGCGTGGTCGTGCTGACCCGGATGTTGTGGGTCCACCTGGCGGCGTTCGCCTTTCTCGTCGTCGATCGCCGGGCGGCGGAGCAGGACGAGCGGGTCGACTGGCGGGTGCGCACGGCGGCCGGGTGGGCGGGGTTCCGGGGCGCGGTCTCCCTCGCGGCCGCCCTCGCGGTGCCGGTGACCACGCCCGCCGGCACCCGTGTGCACGAGCGTGATCTGATCATCTTCACCACCGCCGTGGTCATCCTGCTGACGATGCTGATCCAGGGCACCACGCTGCCCGCCGTCGTCGGGTGGGCGGGTCTGGTCGGCGACACCCGGCGGGTCGGCGAGCTGCGGCTGGCCCGGATGCGGGCCACCGAGGCCGCGCTGGCGGTGCTCCCCGAGGTCGCGGACCGGCTCGGCGCGGCGCCGGCCGCGGTCGACCGGATCCGGGCGGACTACGAGCAGCACCTCGACGACGTCCGCTCCACCGACGAGGAGAGCCGGTCGGCGGAGCAGGCCCGGGACCTCGACCGGCGACTGCGGCTGGCCGTGCTCGAACACAAGCGGCGCGAGATCACCAGGCTGCGGGACACGAACGAGATCGACGACATCGTCCTGCGGGAGCTGCAGGCCGTCCTCGACATCGAGGAGATTCGCCTGCTGGGCCCGGAGGTCAACGAGTAGCCGTGGCCGCCCGTCGCGCCGGCCGTGCGTGCGGGCGGGCCGGGCGTGCGTGCGGGCCGTGCGTGCGGGCCTGCCGGGTGTGCGGGGCGCGCGGGCGTGCCGGGCGTGTGGGCCCGCGGGCCGCGCCGTCGTGCCGGCACGCAGCCGACCGCTGAGCGGATCCCGTCGCCGGTAACTCATCGTGACGATGCTTGCGGAGGGCCGCTAATGTCACGCACGGTAGTCGAATTTGCCTGGCTTCCAAGCGTGAGCGGCCTCGTTTCAGCGCTTAGCCAGGCTGACCAGCGGTTTCTTCTCGCGATCGCCGAGCCGGCCGAATGCCCTCACGCCCCCTTTGCTCTGCAGCCGCCGACGCACCAGCCACCGTCCGTAGCTGGTGCGTGGATGGCTGCAGAGCAAAGGGGCCGAGGCGGGTGTCCGATGGCGACGGCGTGACACCCCTGACGATTACCGAAAGTAACGACGGTGGGCGGCTACGGACGGCAGGGCCGTGAAAGCAGGGCCACGAGCAGCCAGGCAGCCACACCGCCCAGCCGCCGCATCGCTAAGCCGCCAGGCCGCCACATCGCCAAGCCGCCCACCGCCAGGGCGCCAGGGCGCCAGCGGCAGGATTCCCTGCGGTTCGACGGCCTCCCGGCCCGTGGCCGCCGGGAGGACCGCCGTGGTCAGGTGCGGCGCAGGATGCGGTACGTGGCGACGCCTCCCGTGCCGAGCGCGGCGAGGAAGACCAGCCAGACCACCGTGCTGCTGACCCCGATCGGCGGGCCGGAGTTGGCGGAGGCGGCGGCGAGCAGGCCGTCGTCGCCGGGGGCGGGCAGGGCGGCCGGCGGCAGTTCCGGCCAGCGCACCAGCCCGGTACTCTCCAGCATCTGCATGTGGTGCAGGACGAACCGGTTCGCGTCGTCGGCGAGCTTGCGGATCACCGGATCGCGGGTGCTGGCGCGGACCGCCCCGATGACCGGGAAGATCTTGCCGTGGGCGACCCGGAGCCGGGTGACGAAGATCTGGTCGAAGCGGGCGCCGGAGGCGTTCTGCATCTCCGTCAGCCAGCCCTTCTGCTCGGCCGTCGGGTCGCTCGGGATGCTCGCTCCGAGCTTGTTGGCCGCCTCGACCGTGAGCCGGTCCAGTTCCTCGTGCTCGGTGGCGATGCCGGCGCCGATCTCGCGCACCTTCGCGCTCTGCCCCTTGTCGGCGGCCAGCTGCCCGGCCGGCATCTCCCAGAGACCGGCCAGGCGTACCCCGTTGAGCAGGGCGGCGTCGGCCGCGTTGAGCTGTTGACCGCCCGGCGCGGCGACGGCCACGCCGGGCAGCACCCCGAGCCCGGCGGCGATCGTGACGAGCAGCGCCGCCAGGCGACTGCTGCGGTGTCCCTGTCGGCGACGGGCGGATCTGAGCGGTGTCATGTCCGTGCTGTCTCCTCGGTCCGGTCCGAAACGAGTCCGGGCCGGGCGACGCCTCCGCCTTCGCCCGTCCGCGCACTGGTACGGACGGACCGACCGATCGGTTCACCGGACCGGCCCACCGGCTCCGGCACCCGTTCACCATTCGTCGGCACGGCACGGCACGGCACGGCACGGGGCAGGTGGGACGGCACCGCACGGGACGGGGCAGGTGGCGGGGCGGGCGGGGCGGGGCCGGTCAGCCGACGTCGAGGGGGTCCGCCAGCAGGCGTTCGAAGGCCAGTTCGGCGGCGCCGATCAGCGCCGCGTCGTCCCCGAGCTTCGGGGTGCGCAGCCGGACGTGCTCCAGGCAGGCGGGCAGGGCCATCGAGTTGAGCCGGCTGCGCACCTGGGCCGCCGCCGCGAGGTAGAGGTCCCGCATGCCGCCGCCGAAGATGACCATCTCCGGGTTGAAGATGTTCACCAGGTTGGCGACCCCGAAGCCGAGCCAGTCGCCGGCCTGGCGTACCGCCGTCTGCGCCCGCAGGTCGCCCCGGTCGGCGGCGTCGAAGACGGCCAGCAGCGCGTCGCGGCCCCGCGCGTCGGAGCGGCCGGCCGCTCGCAGCAGCGCGTGCTCGCCGATCTCGGTCTCCCAGCAGCCCCGGGAGCCGCACTCGCAGGGCGCGCCGTCGCGGACGACCACCATGTGGCCGACCTCGCCGCCGTAGCCGCCGTGCCCGGTCAGCCGCCGCCCACCGGCGATGATGCCGGCGCCGACGCCCACGTCCCCGTACAGGTAGATGACGTTGTCGCAGCCGGCCGCCGCGCCCCGGGCGTGCTCGGCGAAGGCCGCCACGTCGGCCACGTTGCCGACCGTGACCGGCACGTCGCAGCCCAGCTCGGCGCCGAGCGCCGCGCCGATCGGCTCGTCCACCCATCCGGTGGTCGGGCCCAGCCGGACCAGCCCGTCGTCGCGGCGGACCATGCCGCAGACCGCGACGCCCGCGCCGACGCAGACGGCGTCCGCCGGCGCGCTCTGCTGCATGTCCTTGACCGCCCCGGCCAGCAGCGGGGCGGCCTCCGCGGCGGTCAGACCCCGGGGGCGGTCCAGCTCCCGGCGGTCGAGCACCGCGCCGCCGAGACCGATCCGCGCGGCGCGCAGCCGGTCCACCTCGATGCTGTACGCGTACGCGTGCACCCGGTCCGACTCGGGCCGGACGACCAGCGACGGTCGCCCGGCCCGACCGGTCTCCTTCGGCGTCCCCTCGCTGACCAGCCCGGCGCCGGCCAGGTCGGCGGTCAGCGCGCCGATGGTGCTGCGGTTGAGCCCCAGCGTGGTGGTGAGCTCGGCACGGGTGGTGGCCCCGTGCACGTGCACGTACCGCAGCAACGCGCCCAGGTTCTGCCGGCGGATCTCGTCCTGGCTCGGTCCTGCGCGCATCGCCGTCGTCACTTCCGGTGCCGCGCGGTCAGCGGTTGCCGGTGGCGGTGGAACGCCGGCGGGAGAACGCGTCCACGCTCGCGGCGAGCAGCAGCACCACGCCGGTGACCACGTACTTCACCCCCGAGCTGTATCCCATCAGGCCCATCCCGTTGTCGATGACCGCGACGACCGCGCCACCGAGGACGGCGTCCAGCACCCGGCCCTTGCCGCCGAAGAGGCTGGTGCCTCCGATGACGGCCGCGCCGACCGCGTAGAGCAGTACATCACTGCCGCCTGTGTTGGGGTCCACCGAGTTGGCCCGGCTGGCGGCGACGATGCCGCCGACGGCCGCCATCGAGGAGCAGATGACGAAGACCGAGATGCGGATGCGGTCCACGTTGATGCCGGCGCGGCGCGCCGCCTCCTTGTTGCCGCCCACCGCGTAGACGTGCCGGCCGTAGCTGGTGCGCTGGAGCACGAAGGTCCAGAAGACCAGCAGCACCGCGATGATCGGCACCACGATCGGCACGCCCTTGAGCGAGCTGATCACGACGTTGCGGCTGCGCTCCAGGTTGAGGATGAAGACCGCGACGCCGAGGACGAGCGCCAGCCCGCCGATGCGGGCGAAGACCACCGCGATCGGGTCGGTGACCAGACCCCGGGCGACCCGCGTACGGTGCCGGAGCAGTTGCACGGCCGCGTAGCCGGCGACCGCCACCGCGGCCAGCAGCCAGCCCAGGACGGGCGGGAGGTTGCGGTTGGCGATGGCCACCAGCACCTCGTCGCGCACCGAGATGTTGGCGCCCTCCTCCATCAGCATCAGCACGATGCCCTGGAAGGCGAGGAACCCGGCGAGGGTCACCACGAACGACGGGATGCCGATCTTCGCGACGAGGAAGCCGAGGGTGGTGCCGATCGCCACGCCGGTGACGATCGCGGCGATCACGGCCACGTACCACGGGTAGCCGAGCACGGTGACCACGTTGGCGAGGATGGCGGCGCAGACGCCGCTGGCGAAGCCGGCGGAGAGGTCGATCTCGCCGAGCAGCAGGACGAAGACCAGCCCCATGGCGATCAGCGTGACCGCGGCGCCCTGGGTGAACAGGTTGGCGAAGTTGCCGGCGCTGAGGAACGTCGGCTGCATGATCGAGAAGACCGTGCAGAGCACGACCAGGCCGAGTACGGCGGGCAGCGCCCCGATGTCGCCGCCACGGACCCGACCGACGTAGTTGCGGACGTGGCTGGCGAGGGTGGCCGGCGGTGTGACGGCCGCCGGGCCGTCCTTGTGCACGACGGTGGTGGTCATCGGACGCCTCCTGAGTTGCTGCCGGCCGGCCCTGCGCCGTTCCCGTTGCCGCCGTTGGTCGGCTCGGCGGCGAGCCCGAGCCCGCCGGAGCGACCGGCGGTGATCAGCTCGACCACCTGCGAGTGGGTGATGTCGGTGGTCTTCACCTGGGCGACCATCTGGCCGAGGTAGAGCGCGGCGATCCGGTCGGAGACGGCGAAGACGTCGTTCATGTTGTGCGAGATGAGCACCACGGCGAGGCCGTTGTCGGCGAGCCGGCGGACCAGTTCGAGCACCTGGGCGGTCTGCGCGACGCCCAACGCGGCGGTCGGCTCGTCGAGGATGACGAGCTTGCTGTTCCAGAGCACGGCCTTGGCGATCGCGACGGTCTGGCGCTGGCCGCCGGAGAGGCTGGAGACGTGCTGGCGCAGCGACTTGACGGTCCGCACGCTCAACCCGGCGAGGGTGTCGGCGGCCATCTGCTCCATGGTCGGCTCGTCGAGCACGATGCCGCTGCGCTTCTCCCGGCCGAGGAACATGTTCTGCACGATGTCGAGGTTGTCGCAGAGCGCGAGGTCCTGGTAGACGACCTCGATGCCGAGCGCGGCGGCGTCGCGGGGGCTGTTGATGGTCACCGGCCGGCCGTCGAAGCGGAACTCGCCGGCGTCGGTGGGGTGGATGCCGCTGATGCACTTGACGAGGGTCGACTTGCCGGCGCCGTTGTCGCCGACCAGCGCGGTCACCTCGCCCGGGTGGGCGGTGAAGGCGACGTCGCGCAGGACCTGGACGGGACCGAAGCTCTTGTCGATCCCGCGTAGTTCCAGCAGGGGGGTTGCGGACACGGGGGCTCCTTCAGGTGGAGGGGAGGTCTCGGATCCCGTCCGGCGCGAACCGCCGCCCGGCACAGGGTCCGTGCCGGGCGGCGTGCGCGTGGAATCGGGTACGGGTCAGCTGATGCCGGCGTCGGCGCAGAGCTTGGCGTACGCCCCGGCACAGACCTCGTCCTTGGTGACGAAGCCGTCGGCGATGACGTCCTTGACGTTCTCCTTGAAGATCAGCTTCGGGGTCAGCAGGACCGACGGGACGTCCCGGCCGCCCTCCGGGTCCTTGACCGTCTGGCCGGTCTCCTTCTTCTCACCCTTGGCGACCGCGATGGCCAGGTCCGAGGCGGCCTTCGCCTCCTCCTTGATCGCCTTGTAGACGGTCATGCACTGGTCGCCGGAGAGGATGTTCTGCAGGCCCTGCGGGGTGGCGTCCTGGCCGGTCACCGGGACCTTGCCGTTGAGCTTGTTCTTCTTCAGCACCGAGATGGCCGCGTTGCCGAGGCCGTCGTTGGCGGCGAGCACGCCGTCGATCTTGCCCCGCTGCTGGGTCAGCATCTGCTCGAAGATCGTGGCCGCCTGGGTGTTGTCCCACTCCGGCACGTTCTGGTCCGGGCCCTTGGTGTACTCCTTCGAGTCGAACTTCGGCTTGAGCACCGAGTCGTACCCGTTCTTGAACAGGGTGGCGTTGTTGTCGGTGGGGGAGCCGTTGAGGTACGCCACCACCGGGTTCTTGGCGCCCTTGTCGGTCAGGCACTTGCTCAGGCCCTCGCCCTGGAGCTTGCCGACGACCTCGTTGTCGAAGCTGACGTAGTAGGTGGCCGAGCCGCCCAGCGTGAGCCGGTCGTAGTCGATGGTCGCCACGCCCTGGGACTTCGCCTTGTCGAGGACGGCCTTGCCGGTGCCGGAGTCCAGGTTGACGATCATCAGGGCGGTCACGCCGTTGGTGATCATCTGGTCGGCGATGGTCTGGAACGCCGTCTTGTCGCCCTGGGCGTTCTGGATGTCGAAGTCGACGCCGGCCGCCTGGAACGCCTCCGTCAGGAACTTTCGGTCCGCGCCCTCCCAGCGGGCGGAGGACTTGCTGTCCGGAAGGATCACGCCGATCTTCGGCTTCTTCTCGGTGGAGCCGCCGGCATCGGAACCGGAGTCGTCGCCGCAGGCGGTCAGGCCGCCGGCGGCCAGCAGGCCCACGGCGGCGAAGGTGAGGAAGCCCTTGCGCATCAGCAGGGTCCTTTCGGGGGTGGGGGATGATGTTGGTTTGTTGTGTCCGGCAACGTATTCCGGTTCGCGCCGTGGGCACAAGAGCGCCGAGGTGGCGAGTTTGTTGTCGGCAGTAACAATTCAGCAACGTCCCTGACACCCGGCCGTCGTCCACCGGGGAGCGCTCTCTCGTGGCTGACGGGAGCGGCGCAGCTCAGCGGGCCGACAGCGGGGCCGTGACCGCCCCGGTGAGGGCGACGAGATCCTGCGGGGCGAGCTGGAGCTGAAGCCCGCGCCGGCCCGCCGAGACGTAGACGGTGGGATGGTCGAGCGCCGACGAGTCGAGCACCGTGGGCAGTCGCCGGCGCTGGCCGAGCGGGCTGATCCCGCCGCGCACGTAGCCGGTGGCCCGTTCGGCGACCGCCCGGTCGGCCATGGCGGCCCGCTTGCCGCCGACCGCCGCCGCGAGCGCCTTGAGGTCCAGCTCGCCGGTGACCGGCACGACCGCCACCGTCAGCGCGCCGTCGACCTCGGCGACCAGCGACTTGAAGACCCGCTCCGGCGGCACCCCCAGGGCCGCCGCGACCAGCGCGCCGTAGTGGGGCGCGTCCGGGGAGACGTCGTAGGGATGGGTGCTGTGGGCGATCTTCCGCTTCGTCAGCAGCGCGGTCGCCGGAGTGCCCTGTCCCGCCATGACGGTCAAGCTAACCCGGCCCCGTACGACCCGCGAGCCGAAAAGGCCGGACGCCCTCGCGCGCTACCCGACCGGCCGGCAGACCAGCACCGTCGGCGCCCCGGCGACCCGGGTCAGCACCAGGCTGGCCGCCTCGCCCCCGGTCAGCCGCAGGTCCCGGCGGAGCTTCTCCGGCTCCAGGGCGGACCCGCGCTTGAGGATCTCCACCCGCCCGACCCGGCGCTCCCGCAGCAGCGCCCGCAGCCGCTTGAGCGAGAACGGCAGCACGTCGGTGACCTCCAGGCAGCGGGCGAACGGCGTCGGCGTCGGCGCGTCCGCGTAGAGGTAGGCGATGCTCGGGTCGGCCAGCGTCGCGCCCAGCGTCTCGGCCAGCTCCGCGACCAGGTGCGCGCGGACCACCGCCGGGTCGGGGTCGTACAGGAAGCGGCGCGCCGGGCCGACCGGTGCTTCGGCGTCCCCGGAGCCCGTCAACTGCCAGCAGGGGACCCTTCCGCTGCCGGAGGCGTCGACAGGGGGCCCTTCCTTGCCGTGCAGCCGGGTGGCGCGGCGGGGGACCTGCGCCAGCTCGCCGCACCACAGGGCCGCCTCGACCAGGTCGCCGTCGACGCTCACCCACTCCGCCTCGGCGCCCGCCGGGACCAGCGCGTGGTCGATGCCGGGCGCCACCTTCACGACGGTGTGCGGCACCCGCTCCGCCAGCCCGACGACGAAGTCCCAGGGCGGCGAGTAGGCGTTCGGGTCGAAGATCCGCCGCCCGGTGCCCGCCTTCCGGCGCGCCGGGTCGCAGAACACCCCGTCGACCCGGTCCACGCCGAACGCCGTGGCGTCGCCACACTCCACCGTGAACAGCTCGGCCAGCCCGACAGCCTCGGCGTTCGCGGCGGCCATCGCGGCGGTCAGCGGGTCGGCCTCCACGCCGTACACCCGGATGCCGGCGCGGGCGGCGGCGAGCGCGTCCGCGCCGAGGCCGCAGCCGAGGTCGGCGAGGACGCGCACCCCGGCGGCCCGCAGCCGCTCGGCCCGCCGTGCCGCGACGACGCCCCGCGTGGCCTGCTCCAGCCCGGCCCGGGTGAGGAACATCCCGGCCGCCGCCGGCCCGAACTTGCCGACTGCCCGGCGGCGCAGCTCGGCCTGGGTGAGGGCGGCCGACGCCAGGTCGGCCGGCAGTCCCGTCGAGCGGAGCGCGGCCGCCGCGGTCAGCGGATCGCCGCCGGCCACCCGCGCGGCGGCGGCGAGCGCGGCCGACCCCTCGGGCGTACGCAGGGCGGCGAATTGGTCGAGATCCACCCGGTCATTGTGGTCGGCGGACCCGACGCGCCGGCCGGCGGGTTGGCACTCTCCTTGACGGAGTGCTAGCCGAGGAATAACCTGCGATTAGCACTCTCACCCCGAGGGTGCCAGCTTCCGGGCCCCATGGTCCGGCTGCTGAACGCCAGGCGGACCGGCACCCGCGACGACGGCCCCGCCCGGTGGCATGTGGCAGATTGACGCTGGTCGGCATGCCGGCCGGTAACGAAACCAAGTACCCGGGAGGGTATGCCCGTGACTACCGCGACCAAGGTTGCGATCAAGCCGCTCGAGGACCGCATCGTGGTCCAGGCGAACGAGGCCGAGACCACCACCGCCTCCGGCATCGTGATTCCCGACACCGCCAAGGAGAAGCCGCAGGAGGGCACCGTCCTCGCTGTCGGCCCGGGCCGGATCGACGACAAGGGCAACCGCGTGCCGGTCGACGTGAAGGTCGGCGACACCGTCCTCTACTCGAAGTACGGCGGCACCGAGGTCAAGTACGCCGGCGAGGAGTACCTGGTGCTCTCCGCCCGCGACGTCCTCGCGGTCATCGAGAAGTAAGCAACCGATCAGTGTCGTCGCCCCGGTCCGGCTCGCCGGGCCGGGGCGACGTCGCTTCGAAGGGACATTCATGGCGAAGATCCTGAGCTTCTCGGACGACGCCCGGCACCTGCTCGAGCACGGTGTCAACGCCCTCGCGGACGCGGTCAAGGTCACCCTCGGCCCGCGCGGGCGCAACGTCGTCCTGGACAAGAAGTTCGGTGTGCCCACGATCACCAACGACGGCGTGACCATCGCCAAGGAGATCGAGCTCACCAACCCCTACGAGAACCTCGGTGCGCAGCTGGTCAAGGAGGTGGCGACCAAGACCAACGACGTCGCCGGCGACGGGACCACCACCGCCACCGTGCTGGCCCAGGCGATGGTCCGCGAGGGCCTGCGCAACGTCACGGCCGGCGCCAACCCGGCCGGCCTCAAGCGGGGCATCGACGCGGCGGCTGCCAAGGTCTCCGAGGCGCTGCTCGGCCGCGCGGTCGAGGTCGCCGACAAGAAGTCGATCGCGCACGTCGCGACGATCTCCGCGCAGGACGCCACGATCGGCGAGCTGATCGCCGAGGCGATGGAGAGGGTCGGCCGCGACGGTGTCATCACCGTCGAGGAGGGCTCCGCCCTGCACACCGAGCTGGACGTGACCGAGGGTCTCCAGTTCGACAAGGGCTTCATCTCGCCCAACTTCGTCACCGACATGGAGTCGCAGGAGTCGGTCCTGGAGGACCCGTACATCCTGATCACGACCCAGAAGATCTCGGCGATCGAGGAGCTGCTGCCGCTGCTGGAGAAGGTCCTCCAGAACAGCAAGCCGCTGCTGATCATCGCCGAGGACGTCGACGGCCAGGCGCTGTCGACGCTGGTGGTCAACTCGATCCGCAAGACCCTCAAGGTCTGCGCGGTCAAGGCCCCCGGCTTCGGTGACCGGCGCAAGGCGATGCTCCAGGACATGGCGATCCTCACCGGCGCCGAGCTGGTCGCGCCCGAGCTGGGCTACAAGCTCGACCAGGTGGGCCTGGAGGTGCTCGGCACCGCCCGGCGCGTGGTGGTCGACAAGGAGAACACGACGGTCGTCGACGGCGGCGGCAAGTCGAGCGAGGTCGCCGACCGGGTCGCGCAGATCCGCAAGGAGATCGAGGCCTCGGACTCCGACTGGGACCGGGAGAAGCTCGCCGAGCGGCTGGCCAAGCTGTCCGGCGGCATCGCGGTCATCAAGGTCGGCGCCGCGACCGAGGTCGAGATGAAGGAGCGCAAGCACCGCATCGAGGACGCGATCGCCGCCACCAAGGCCGCGGTCGAGGAAGGCACCGTCCCCGGCGGCGGCGCCGCCCTGGTGCAGATCCTGCCGGCGCTCGACGACGACCTCGGCTTCACCGGGGACGAGAAGGTCGGCGTCTCGATCGTGCGCAAGTCGCTGGTCGAGCCGCTGCGCTGGATCGCCCAGAACGCCGGCCACGACGGCTACGTCGTGGTGCAGAAGGTCGCCGGCAAGGAGTGGGGCCACGGCCTCGACGCCGCCACCGGCGAGTACGTCGACCTGGCGAAGTCCGGCATCGTCGACCCGGTGAAGGTGACCCGCAACGCGGTCACCAACGCGGCGTCGATCGCCGGCCTGCTGCTCACCACGGAGAGCCTCGTGGTGGAGAAGCCGGAGAAGGCCGAGCCGGCCGCCGCCGGTGGGCACGGCCACAGCCACGGCCACGGCCACCAGCACGGCCCGGGCTTCTGACCCTCGCCGTACGCCCAGTCGGGGCGCACCGTCCCTGTGGCGGTGCGCCCCGATGCCTTTCGGCGGGCCGGGGGCGTGACCGTCGGCCGGCCGGTGCCTCGTGAACCCGGGCGGGAACGCCGCGACGCCGCGTCCCCGGGCGGGGACGCGGCGTCGGTGTGGTCTATCGCGGAGGTTGCCGGCTCAGGCGATCTTGCGCTGGGCGGGGACGGTCGACCGGTGCGGCTGGCCCAGGCGGGCCTCCAGCCGGGCCACGTCGACCCGGCTCTGCCGGCGGTCGGCCAGGTCCTCCCAGCCGACGGCGAGCAGCCGCAGCCGCTCCGACTCGCTGAAGCCGCCCCAGACGCCGTACGGCTCGCGCACGGCGAGGGCGTGGGCGGCGCACTCGGCCCGCACCGGGCAGGCGCGGCAGACGGCCTTCGCGCCGGACTCCCGGCGCAGGCGGGACGAGCCACGCTCGCCGTCCGGGTGGAAGAACTGCGCGCTGTCCCGGCCCCGGCAGGCACCGAGCCGCTGCCAGTCCCAGAGGTCGACGATGGGTCCGGGCAGTCTGCGTACGTTCGACATCAGCACCCCTCCTCCCGCGCGGCACCGCGCAGATCCTGGTGAATCGGCGTCCGGGCGACGGTCCGCGCAGGCGCGCCGTTTCCGGCCTGGGACCTCCGTACCCGGGCCGTTGCCGGCTCACACACCTGTGATCGAAAACTTCCGGCAACTAGCGGCATATGCCCCACTTGTCGGAAAAGTTCGGAGGATTGCCCGAACCCCCTCGCGACCCGACCCGGTCATGGTCTGCTTCTGGACGGAGAGGAGACCACTGTGCGTACGGTTCTCGTGTGCGTTCGGACACCGCTCGCGGCGCAGCATCTGGCGTCCGCGGCGGCACGGCTCGGGCTGTCCGCCGTGGTGCGGACGGCCGTCTCCGATCCCGAGGTGATGTTGCGGCTGGCCGAGCGCCCGGCCGACGTGGTGCTCGCGGACACGGCCCTCACCCGGCCGGACAGCGCGGGCTTCGTCCGGCGGGTGCTCGCCCGCGCGCCGCAGGCCTCCGTGCTGCTGCTCGGCACGGAGGAGTCGGAGGCCGCCGCGGCCACCATCAGCGCGGGTGCCCGGGGCCTCATCCAGGGCGTCGACCAGGACCTGACCAGCGCGGTGGCCAAGGCCCTGCTGCTGCTCTCCTCGCCCGGCCGGGCAGCCCGACGCCCGGCCACCGACCCGGCCCGGGACACCGCGGCGGTCGGCGGTCCCGCCCGTAACAGCCCGGCCGGCCGGCCGCCGGCCGAACCGGGACCCGGCTGGCAGGCGACGGCCCCCGACGGCCCGGGCGGCACCCCGACGGTGGTGCCGTCGCAGCGCGGCGACGACCCGGCCGAGCCCGCCGACGAGCCGGCCGAGGCCACGCCCTCCGGTCGGCGGTCCGGGCCCGGCCCGCGCGGCGGCCGGTCCCAGGTCGGGCTCACCGAACGCGAACTCCAGGTGCTGCTGGGCATGGCGGAGGGCAAGAGCAACGCCGAGATCGGCCGGGAGTTGTTCGTCTCGGAGGACACCGTGAAGACCCACGCCCGGCGGCTGTTCCGCAAGCTCGGCGCGCGGGACCGCGCGCACGCGGTGGCGGCCGGCTTCCGCGCCGGCCTGGTGGCCTGAGGCCTGAACCGCACCCCCGGCCGCACGGCCGCCCGGAAGGCCTCGGAGCGGGAGCCGGGGGGCCTCGGGGCGTGGAGCCGGGGGCCTCGGGGCGTGGAGCCGGGCGGACGGCCCGGGCCCTGCCGGTGCGGCCCCGGCCCGCCTCAGCGTTCGGCGTCGGGTTCCTCGTCGGCGCCCTCGGTCAGGGTGTCGTGCACCCCGTCGGCGTAGCCACGGGCGTAGTCCCAGGTGACGTAGTGGTCCGGGTCGGGGTCGTAGGCCGGCTCGTGCACCCGGGGACGCCCCGAGCTGAGCAGGTGGCGCAGGTTGCCCCGCAGCAGGTCCCAGTCGAAGTAGTGCGGCTCCCGGCAGTCCTCGCACTCGATGACCAGCCCGCGCACCCCGATCGGCGCCAGCAGCGCCTGGTAGATCTCCAGGTCGGCGAGATCCTCCAGCACGTCCTGACGCTCGACGTCGGTCAGCGGGTCGAGCGGGGCGTCGTCGCCCGGATCGTGCAGGCCGGCGGCCGGATCTGCCGGGTCGCCGTTGAAGGGGTCGATGGGCTCGTCGTGCACCCCCTCACCGTAGACCCAACGCCAGGGCCGCGTCCGCCCCCGCCACCGGTGACCTGGGCTGCCACCGCCCGGGGACGGCCCGTGCCGGTGGGTACGATGGGACGACGCGCCCGTCACCCGGCGTGTGCCGGTGCCCGCCCGCGCCACCTCGCTGAAGCCCGTCCGAGCAGCTCAGGGGAGCAATCGTGGAATTTTCGCCCAGCACCGATCTACCGGCCGGCGCCGACAACGGCGAGCTGGGCGGCCACCTGCCGGAGCTGCCCGCCGGCTCCGCCCGGGTGGTCCCACTCGGGTTGACCTTCGACGACGTGCTGCTCCAGCCGGGCGAGTCGGACGTGGTGCCCAGCCGGGTCAACACGGTGACGAAGCTGACCCGCAACATCAGCCTGAGCATCCCGCTGCTGTCCAGCGCGATGGACACGGTGACCGAGGCCCGGATGGCGATCGCCATGGCCCGCCAGGGCGGTATCGGCGTGCTGCACCGCAACCTCTCCCTGGAGGACCAGGCGCTCCAGGTCGACCTGGTGAAGCGCTCCGAGTCCGGCATGATCACCAACCCGGTGACCGCCAGCCCCGACGACACCCTGCGCGACGTGGACGCCCTCTGCGGGCGCTACCGCATCTCCGGGGTGCCCGTCGTGGACGGCGAGGGCCAGCTCGTCGGCATCGTCACCAACCGCGACATGCGGTTCGTCTCCGACCCGGCCACCCCGGTCCACCAGATCATGACCCGCACCCCGCTGGTCACCGCCCCCGTCGGGGTGCGCAAGGAGGACGCGCTCGACCTGCTGCGCCAGCACAAGGTCGAGAAGCTGCCGATCGTCGACGACTCGGGCCGGCTGCGCGGCCTGATCACGGTCAAGGACTTCACCAAGAGCGAGCAGTACCCGAACGCCACCAAGGACGACGCCGGCCGGCTGCGGGTCGCCGCCGCCGTCGGGGTGGGCGACGACGCCTACAAGCGGGCGCGGGCGCTGGTGGACGCGGGCGTCGACGTGCTGATCGTGGACACCGCGCACGGCCACCAGCGGGCGGTGCTGGAGATGGTCGCCCAGCTCAAGAAGGACGTCACCATCGACATCGTCGGCGGCAACGTCGCCACCTACGCCGGCGCCCGGGCGCTGGTCGAGGCGGGCGCCGACGGCGTGAAGGTCGGCGTCGGGCCGGGCGCGATCTGCACCACCCGGATCGTCGCCGGGGTGGGCGTACCGCAGATCACCGCGATCATGGAGGCCGCGCGCGCCGCGCGGCCGGCCGGCGTCCCGGTCATCGGCGACGGCGGCATCCAATACTCGGGCGACATCGCCAAGGCGCTCGTCGCGGGCGCCGACACGGTGATGCTCGGCAGCCTGCTGGCCGGCTGCGAGGAGAGCCCCGGCGAGCTGATCTTCATCAACGGCAAGCAGTACAAGGCATACCGGGGCATGGGCTCGCTCGGCGCGATGCAGTCCCGGGGCCAGGCCAAGTCCTACTCCAAGGACCGCTACTTCCAGCAGGACGTGCTCGCCGAGGACAAGCTGGTCCCCGAGGGCGTGGAGGGCCAGGTGCCCTACCGTGGCCCGCTGTCCGCGGTCGCCCACCAGCTCACCGGTGGGCTGCGCGCGGCGATGGGGTACGTCGGCGCGGAGAGCATCCCCGAGCTGCACCGCCGCGGTCAGCTCATCCGGATCACCGCGGCGGGGCTCAAGGAGAGCCACCCGCACGACATCCAGATGACGGTCGAGGCGCCCAACTACCACTCCCGCTGACCATCCCCCTGCGACAACTGGAGTCCCCCATGCGTGACGTGGTCGAGATCGGGCTGGGCAAGACCGCGCAGCGCGGCTACCACCTGGACGACATCGCCATCGTGCCGAGCCGCCGGACCCGGGACGTCGACGACGTCTCCACCGCCTGGCAGCTCGACGCGTACCAGTTCGGCATCCCCTGCGTCGGGCACCCGTCGGACGCGACGATGAGCCCGGCCTCCGCCGTCCGGCTCGGCCAGCTCGGCGGCCTCGGCGTGCTCAACGTCGAGGGCCTGTGGACCCGCTACGAGAACCCGACCAAGGTCCTGGAGGAGCTGTCCGGGCTCGACGAGGACGCCCGCACCACGAAGCGGCTCCAGGAGGTCTACGCGGAGCCGATCCGCCCCGACCTGATCGCCGAGCGGGTCCGCGAGCTGCGCGCCGGTGGCGGCACGGTGGCGGTGCGGGTCTCCCCGCAGCACACCCTGGCGCTGGCCCCGGTGATCCTCGACGCCGGCGTCGACATCCTCGTCATCCAGGGCACCATCGTCTCCGCCGAGCACGTCTCGACCACCGACGAGCCGCTCAACCTCAAGGAGTTCATCGCCGACCTGGACCTCCCGGTCGTCGTCGGCGGCTGCACCGACTACAAGACCGCGCTGCACCTGATGCGTACGGGCGCGGCCGGCGTCATCGTCGGCATCGGCGGCGACGAGTGGTCCACCACCGAGTCGGTGCTGGGCATCCGGGTACCGATGGCGACCGCGATCGCCGACGCGGCGGCGGCCCGCCGGGACTACCTCGACGAGACCGGCGGCCGGTACGTGCACCTGATCGCCGACGGCGACATCGAGACCTCGGGCGACATCGCCAAGGCGCTCGGCTGCGGCGCCGACGCGGTGATGCTCGGCGAGCCGCTGTCGCTCTGCGCCGAGGCGCCGGCCGGTGGCGCCTGGTGGCACTCCGCCGCCAGCCACCCGTCGCTGCCCCGGGGCGCCTTCGAGACCGCCGGCGACCCGCTCGGCTCGATGGAGCAGCTGCTCTTCGGCCCGGCCGACGAGCCGGACGGCCAGCTCAACCTCTTCGGTGGCCTGCGCCGCGCGATGGCCAAGTGCGGCTACCGCGACCTGAAGGAGTTCCAGAAGGTCGGCCTGGTCCTCGACCGCTGACCTGCGCAAGCAGCACCACCCGCACCGGCCGCGCCGATAGGCTCGGCCGGTGCGTCGTACCCGCCGTCGGATCCGCCCCGCGCTCGCCGTCGCCGTCGTCGCGGCCCTGGTGTCCCCGGCCTGCACGAGCGGCGACGAGCGGGGCGGCTTCCGGCCCGGGGCGACCGACCTCGGCGACCCGTACGTGCCGGGGGCCGGCAACGGCGGCTACGACGTCGCGGGCTACCGGCTCGCCGTGCGCTACGACCCGGCGACCGACCGGCTCGCCGGGCGGGCCGCGCTGACGGCCACCGCCACCACCGGGCTGTCCCGGTTCAACCTGGACCTCGCCGGGCTGGACGTGTCGCGGGTGGCCGTCGACGGCCGACCGGCCGGGTCCGCCCGCGACGGCGACGAGCTGGTGGTCACCCCGCGCGACGGCCTTCCCCGGGGCGCCCGGTTCGTCGTCGAGGTGGACTACTCCGGCGTGCCGGCGGCCAAGGCCGACGGGCAGCTCGGCAGCGGCGGCTTCCTGCACACCGACGACGGCGCGATCGCCCTCGGCCAGCCCTGGTCGGCGGCCACCTGGTTCCCGGTCAACGACCACCCGTCCGACAAGGCCACGTACGACATCGAGGTGACCGTCCCGGACGGGCTGGCCGCGCTGAGCAACGGGGTGCCGGGGGAGAAGACCAGCGCCGACGGCTGGACCACCTGGCGCTGGGCCGAGCGGTCGCCGATGGCCAGCTACCTGACGACCCTGGTGATCGGCGACTACCGGGTGCGCAGCGGCACGCACGCCGGTAAACCGATGGTCACGGCGGTGCCGGCGAGCCTGCCGGAGAACGGGCCGGAGGCCGCCTCGCTGGCCCGCACCGGCGAGATCGCCGACTTCCTGGCCAGCCGCTTCGGGCCGTACCCGTTCGAGTCCTACGGCGGTGTCGTGGTCACCGACGCCCGGATCGGCTACGCGCTGGAGACCCAGTCCCGACCGGTCTACGGGCCGGGCTTCTTCCGTGGCGGGCGACCCAACCCGGGGGTGGTCGCGCACGAGCTGGCCCACCAGTGGTTCGGCAACAGCGTGGCGCTGAGCCGGTGGAGCGACATCTGGCTCAACGAGGGCTTCGCCAGCTACGCGGAGTGGCTGTGGGAGGAGCACGACGGCGGTCGTACCGCGCAGCGCAACTTCGAGCTGGAGTACGCCGCGACCGACTGGTCCCGGCCGTCCGTCGACCCCGGACGGTCCCGGTTGTTCGGCGCGGCCGTCTACAAGCGTGGCGCGCTCGCCGTGCACGCGCTGCGCCGCACGGTCGGCGACGAGGCGTTCTTCCGCGTCCTGCGGACCTGGACGGCCGAGCGGCGCGACGGCAACGCCACCACCGACGACCTGATCGCCCTGGCCGAGCGGGTCGCCGGCAAGCCCCTGCGCCCATTCTTCGACGCCTGGCTCGTCGGCGGGAGCGCCCCCGCCCTGCCCTGACGCGGCTCCCGCCGGCGATCGGTAGGCTGCGGCCGGACCCGGCGCGGCACCGCCTGCCCGCCCGCCCCCGTGCGGCAGGGCTGGCGGCACCCGCCGGCGCGGGTCCACCACGCTCGTCGGTGGGGCAGCCGGCGACGCAGGGAGGAGAAGAGGCGATGACGCTGTCGCGGCGGACGCTGTGCGCGGGCACCGGCCTGCTACTGGCCGGGATGCTGGGGCTGGCCGGCTGCGGGTCGGCCGAGGAACCGGTTCCGGCCCCGAGCACCGCCGCGCCGGCCGCGCCGCGCCAGTTCCTCCTCGGCGCGGCCGGCGTCGGCGACGCCTACTTCCCGACCTACGGCAACGGCGGGTACGACGTCAGCCGCTACACGGTCAAGGTGCGCTACGACCCGGCGGAGGACCGGTTGACCGGAACCACCACCGTGCAGGCGGCGGCGACCGGCGACCTGTCCGCGTTCAACCTGGACCTGGCCGGGCTGACCGTGCGGTCCGTGACGGTGGACGGGGCCCCGGCGAAGCACGGCCGCAAGGGCGACGAGCTGGTGGTGACTCCGGCCCGTGGCCTGATCGCCGGCAACGGCTTCGTCGTCGAGATCGCGTACGACGGCAAGCCGGAGCCCCTGCGCAACGAGGTCCTCGGCAGCGGCGGCTTCCTGCACACCGACGAGGGGGCGATCGCGCTCGGCCAGCCCGAGTCGGCGAGCACGTGGTTCCCCGTCAACGACCATCCCTCGGACAAGGCCACCTACGACTTCGAGATCACCGTGCCGAAGGGGCTTACGGCGGTCAGCAACGGTGTGCCGGCGGGAAAGAGCACGACCGGCGACTGGACCACCTGGAAGTGGGCCGAGCGCAGCCCGATGGCGAGCTACCTGAGCACCGTGGTCATCGGGAAGTTCCGGATCACCGAGGGCGAGCACAAGGGACGGCCGGTGTTTCACGCGGTCACCACCGACCTGCCCTCGGGCGCGGCGGACCGGTCGATCGCCGACACGGTCAAGGTGACCGACTACCTGGAGAGCGTCTTCGGGCCGTACCCGTTCGAGGCGTACGGCGGTGTGGTGATCTCCGACGCCCGGATCCGGTACGCCCTGGAGACGCAGAGCCGCCCGGTCTACTCCGCGAGCTTCTTCTCCCGCGGCGAGAACACGGCCGTGGTCGCCCACGAGATGGCGCACCAGTGGTTCGGCAACAGCGTGTCGCTGGCGAGGTGGCAGGACATCTGGCTCAACGAGGGCCTGGCCACGTACGCCGAGTGGCTGTGGGCCGAGCACGACGGCGGGCGCACCGCCCAGCAGGAGTTCGACGCCCGGTACGCGGGCTCCTCGGGCCAGGTGTGGCGGACGCCGCCGGGCGAGCCGGGGGTGGCGAACCTGTTCAGCGAGTCGGTCTACCAGCGTGGCGGGATGACCGTGCACGCGCTGCGGGTGGCCGTCGGCGACAAGGCGTTCTTCGAGATCCTGAAGACCTGGGCGGCGCAGAAGCGCGACGCGAACGCGACCACGGCCGAGTTCGTCGCGCTGGCCGAGCGGGTCTCGGGCAAGCAGCTCGACGACCTCTTCGAGGCGTGGCTGTACGGCAAGCAGCGGCCGGACCGTCCCGAGCGGGTGTGACGACGCTCAGCGCGTGACGCGCAGCTTCGGGTTGGCGGCGAGGTAGGCGTCGGCCCGGCCGGCGCGCAGCTCGGTGAGGAACTTCCGCCCGGTCTGCGTGAGCTCCTCGCCCCGGTAGGCGCTGCCCCTGCCGACGCCAGCGCCGGGCAGGTCGACCAGCACGAACCTCTCCGGCGTGAGCCCGCCGAGGGCGTACGCGACGTCCACGACGCGCGGCCCGCCCGCGTAGACCAGGGTGTCGCCGAGCGCGTCGACCACCTGCTGGACGCGCTCCGGCTGCCGGGCCAGGTCCTCGCCGAGGATCTTCGTGGCCAGCGCCTTGACCAGCTGCTGCTGGTGGCGCTGCCGGGCGTAGCCGCCGCCGGTGACGTAGCGCTGCCGGGCGTAGTCCAGCGCCTGCCAGCCGGTGAGGTGCCGCTCGCCCTTCTCGTAGACCATCTGTGGCCCGGTGTAGCCGCCACCGCCCGGCGCGGGCTCCCGGTGCCGGCCGTCGGGGCGGCGGTGCAGCGATTCCACCCGCTGATCGACGTAGAGGTCCACCCCGCCGAGGCTGTCCACCAGCCGGTCGAAGCCGTTGAAGGTGAGCACCGCGCCGGCGTCGAAGCGCAGCCCCGTGTAGCCGCTGACCGTGCTGCGCAGCAGCTCGTAGCCCTGGGCGGTGCTCGGCTGCTTCGGTTTGCCGGGCACCCGGCTGCCGTAGCTCATCGCGTGGGTGAGCTTGGTCCTGCCGCCGCGGTAGCCGGCCTTCGGGAAGGCCGGGATGTCGACCAGCAGGTCGCGGGGGAGGGAGAAGAGGTACGCCCGGTCGAGTCCCTTCGGCACGTGCAGCACCAGCACGGCGTCACCGTGCGGCTCCCAGCCCGGCACGCTGACCCGGGTGTCCACCCCGACGAGCAGGAGGTTGAGCGGGCCGGTGATGCCGGCGCCCGGCGTCGCGGTCGGGCTCGGGCTCGGGGTGGGGCTCGCCTGCGGCGTCCCGGTGGCGCCCGTCGGCCCGATCGCGCGCCGCGGCCCGTCGTCGCGGACGAGCCGGGTGACGACGAGGGCGCCCGCGGCCACCAGGACCACGACCGCCAGGGCGGCCAGCCCCAGCACCCATCGCGGGCGTGGCGCCCCTGTCCGCTGAGTCATGCGACACCCCCGGTGATGACAACGCCTCGACGGGGGCGCCGAGTTGTGGGCGGGCGCCTCCGGGATCGTGGACCGGAGCATGATCCCGCGAAATCGGGCGCTGGCGCGATGGCTACCGAGCGGTAATGATGCGGTCATGCGGTACGACGTGCTCGTCATCGGGTCCGGCTTCGGCGGCAGCGTCACCGCGCTCCGGCTGGCCGAGAAGGGCTACTCGGTCGGGGTGCTGGAGGCCGGGCGTCGCTTCGCCGACGACGAGTTCCCGCAGACCTCCTGGCGGCTGCGGCGCTTCCTGTGGGCGCCCCGCCTCGGCTGCTACGGCCTCCAGCGGCTCACCCTGCTGCGCCCGGCCGACCGGAAGGCCGGCGGCGGCGTGCTGGTGCTCTCCGGCGCCGGGGTCGGCGGCGGCTCACTGGTCTACGCCAACACCCTCTACGAGCCGCTGGACGCCTTCTACACGGACCCGCAGTGGCGGGACGTCACCGACTGGCGCGACGAGCTGGCCGGCCACTACGACCAGGCGAAGCGGATGCTCGGCGCCACCACGTACCCGCTCGTCACCCGCGCGGACCGGGCGATGCGGGCGGTGGCCGACCGGATGGGGGTGGGGCACACCCACCACGCCACCCCGGTCGGCGTGTTCATCGGCCGCCCCGGCCAGCGGGCCACCGACCCCTACTTCGGTGGCGCCGGGCCGGAGCGCACCGGCTGCACGCACTGCGGCGCGTGCATGACCGGCTGCCGGCAGGGTGCGAAGAACACGCTGGTCAAGAACTACCTCTGGCTGGCCGAGCGACTCGGCGCGCGGGTGCACCCGCTGACGACGGTCACGGCTGTCCGCCCGGCCGGCGACGGATACGCGGTGCACACGGTGCGCACGGGGGCCTGGCTGCGCGCGCGGCGGCAGGTGATCCACGCCGACCAGGTGGTCTTCGCGGCCGGCGCGCTCGGCACCCAGCGGCTGCTGCACGCGATGAAGGCGGAGGGTGCCCTGCCCGCGCTCTCGCCCCGCCTCGGCGAGCTGACCCGGACCAACTCGGAGGCGATCCTCGGCGCCTCGGTGCCCCGCCGGCAGGCCCGCGCCCAGGGGCTCGACTTCACCGAGGGGGTGGCGATCACCAGCTCGTTCCACCCCGACCCGCAGACCCACGTCGAGCCGGTCCGCTACGGCCGGGGCTCGAACGCGATGGGCCTGCTCCAGTCGCTGCTGGTCGACGGCGGGCCGCGCCGGGTCCGCCGCTGGCTGGGGATCCTGCTGCGCCAGCCCGGCACGGCGGCCCGGCTGCTGTCGGTGCGTGGCTGGTCGGAGCGGACGGTGATCGCCCTGGTCATGCAGTCGGTGGACAACTCGCTGACCACCCGGCTGCGGCGCGGCCCGTTCGGCCGGCACCTGGTCTCCGGGCCGGGCCACGGCGCGCCCAACCCGACCTGGATCCCGGCCGGCAACCAGGCGGCCCGCCTGCTGGCCGAGGAGATCGGCGGTACACCCGGCGGCGCCCTGACCGAGCCGTTCGACATCCCGATGACCGCCCACATCCTCGGCGGAGCGGTGATCGGCGCCACCCCGGCCGACGGCGTGATCGACCCGTGGCACCGGGTGTTCGGCCACCCGGGGCTGCACGTGGTCGACGGCGCGGCGGTCTCGGCGAACCTCGGGGTGAACCCGTCGCTGACCATCACCGCCCAGGCGGAACGCGCGATGTCCTTCTGGCCCAACAGGGGCGACGCGGACCCGAGGCCGCCGCTGGGTGAGCCGTACCGCCGGCTGGAGCCGGTGCCACCGCGCCTCCCGGCGGTGCCGGCCGACGCCCCCGGTGCCCTGCGCAGCTGACCAGGGCCCAGTGGTCACCTTGTCCAGCCTGACGGCTCCGGCCCGCGTCGCTCCGTCCAGGCGACCAGGACCGCGTGCGGGAGGGTCAGCGCGGCCAGCACGGCGAACGTCGCGGGCAGCGGGTCCGACCGGTGGCCGGGCCAGGCGACCAGGGCGATCAGCGCGGCGACGGCCACCGCCGTGGGAGCTGCCGCCTGCCGGGCGAAGCGCCGCAGCGGCGGCCCGACCCGTCCGGCCGCCAGGTCGGCCGTGTTACGCGGGTCGTGCCGCAGCAACCGGGCGACGTGGCGGCAGGAGTGCCAGGCCGCGAAGTACGCCCCCACGGCCAGGGCCGGCGGCACGGTGCCGAACAGCCCGGCGAGGAGGACGGGTTCGACGGCGTCGCGGGCGCGTCCGGCGCGGGCGTACCGGATCGCGGTGACCGCGACCGCGCCCAGCACGGTGGCCAGCGCCAGCGCCCGCACCTCGACGGTGAGCAGCGCCGGTGCCCGAGGTGCCACTGCCGCCAGCAACGGGTCGACCTGGTCCCGCCACAGCGCCAACGGGACGACCACCGGCGGTCCCCCGTGCGCGAGCACGGCGGTCACCCTCGCCCGGACCGGCCGGCGGTCCCGCTCGGCGTGGAACGCCACGTCGGCGGTGCCGAAGTGGACGACCGACACGAGGAGGAAACCGACCAGCGCCAGGTCCGGCGCGGCCAGGAAGGCCGCCAGCCCGGCGCCGGCCACGGCGGTGTAGACCACCAGCAGCGCCACGCGCGCCGCCAGCGGCCGGGCGCGCTCCGACAGTCGAGCGGGCACGAGATGGTCGACCGCGCCGTGCGGCAGCCCGAGGAGCAGTCCCGCGACCAGGAAGGCCGGCGAGCCGCCCGGCCCGGCGGCGTCGATCAGCGGCGACATCGCCAGCAGCCCGCCGAGCGCGAGCTGCGAGGCGGTCCCGGCGCGCCGCAGCAGCCGGTCCGGCCGCCCCGGGCCCTCCGCCGCGCCGGTTGTCGTGCCCGCCGGCGGTCGTCGGGTCCGGGCGGGCGCCCGGTCGTCCGACGCCGGCACCCGGGAGCCGGCTCCGGTGGCCGGGTCAGACGACGGTGAGGTGACCACGGTTTGACAGGGCGCGTAGCCGGCCGAGATCGAGGATGCTCCAGCCCACCTTCGACACGATGGACAGCACGACGAGGAGCAGGCTGGTGGTGGCGGAACTGAACAGGCCGACCCCGGATGGGCCGAGGATCCAGAACACGGGATAGCCCGCCCAGAGCGCGCTGAGCAGCAGTGCGGCCTCCGTGTAGACCCCCGCGATCTCTTCCGGCTGGCGGTGCGCGTGGGCGCGCAGCGGTCCCCAGATCAGGGCGTAGACCGCGAGCAGGGCCAGCACCCCGATCGCGTACAGGGTGTAGCGGGCCGCGCCGTCGGCCGTGAGGTCGGCGAACAGGCCGCTGAGGATCACCACCACGTTCGCCCCGGCGAGGACGCCCATCAGCCGCCAGCAGCGTCCGGGCAGGGAGTGCGTCGCGGTCAGCATCAGGGCCACCAGCAACAGTGGGGCGGTTACCACCCAGTCGACGTACCGCGCCCAGTAGAGCGTGTGGCCGGCCACCTCCGTGCGCCCGCCGCCCAGCGCCATGAGCAGGTACCAGGAGCCGGACCAGAGCGGGATGGCGATCGCGACCCGGTACTCGCTGCGCGGGACTCCCCGCGGGTCCGCGCGCCACCGGCTGAACAGCACGACTCCGCCCGCCATGGCGGCGACGTACATCCACAGCCACCACTCGGTCATGCCCACCCCCGGCCGGCTCCCGGCGTCCCGCGCCCGCCGCTGCTGACGACCCGGGCGTACGGCCGGGCAGCCGCCCGGACCCGTCGGGTCCCGTGCGTGCCCCGGCGGCGGGCGGTACGGACACCGTATACGGGTCAAAAAGCGCATACAGGCCTAATCACTTCCGCCGGAAGGGCGGTGGCGCGCCGGATCGCCCGTACGGTGGGCGACGTCACCTCCGCCGCGACGGCGGCGTGGGGGCGGACCGGCGGGGGGCGCGGCGGCGTCGTCGGTAGGATTTGCTGCCATGAGCACGCCTCGCCCCGTCCTCGTGGTGGACTTCGGAGCCCAGTACGCCCAGCTCATCGCGCGTCGGGTGCGTGAGGCCAACGTCTATTCCGAGATCGTGCCGCACTCGATGCCGGTCGCCGAGATGCTGGCGAAGGACCCGGCGGCGATCATCCTCTCCGGCGGCCCGTCCAGCGTCTACGCGCCGGGCGCCCCGCAGATCGACGCCGGCATGTTCGAGGCCGGGGTGCCGGTCTTCGGCATCTGTTACGGCTTCCAGGCGATGGCCCAGGCGCTCGGCGGCACGGTGGCCCGCACCGGCAACCGCGAGTACGGCGGCACCCCGCTGCGTCCCCGCCTGCTCGACCCGGGCGTGCTGCTCCGCGACCTGCCGGCCGACCTGCCGGTCTGGATGAGCCACGGCGACTGCGTGACCGAGGCCCCGGCGGGCTTCACGGTCACCGCCGAGTCGGCGGGGGCGCCGGTCGCCGCGTTCGAGGACGTGGCCGGCCGCCGGGCCGGCGTGCAGTTCCACCCGGAGGTCGGGCACACCGCGCACGGCCAGGAGATGCTGCGCCGCTTCCTGCACGACATCGCCGGCATCGCGCCGACCTGGACGCCCGAGAACATCATCGACGAGCAGGTCGCCCGAATCCGCGAGCAGGTCGGCGACAAGGAGGTCATCTGCGGCCTGAGCGGCGGGGTCGACTCGGCCGTCGCCGCCGCGCTGGTGCACAAGGCCGTCGGCGACCAGCTCACCTGCGTCTTCGTCGACCATGGCCTGCTGCGCGCCGGCGAGGCCGAGCAGGTGGAGAAGGACTACGTCGCCGCCACCGGCATCAAGCTCAAGGTGGTCGACGCGGCCGACCGGTTCCTCGGCGCCCTGGCCGGGGTCACCGACCCCGAGCAGAAGCGCAAGATCATCGGTCGGGAGTTCATCCGGGTCTTCGAGGCCGCGGCGCGGGAGGTCGCCGCCCACGGCGACGTCGAGTTCCTCGTCCAGGGCACCCTCTACCCGGACGTGGTGGAGTCCGGCGGCGGCACCGGCACCGCCAACATCAAGAGCCACCACAACGTCGGCGGCCTGCCGGAGGACCTGAAGTTCGCGCTGGTCGAGCCGCTGCGCACGCTGTTCAAGGACGAGGTCCGGGCGCTCGGGCTCCAGCTCGGCCTGCCCGAGGCGATGGTCTGGCGGCACCCGTTCCCGGGCCCGGGCCTGGCCATCCGGATCATCGGCGCGGTCGACCAGGAGCGGCTCGACCTGCTCCGGCGGGCCGACCTGATCGCCCGCGAGGAGCTCACCGCCGCCGGCCTGGACCGGGGCGTCTGGCAGTTCCCCGTGGTGCTCCTGGCCGACGTGCGTAGCGTCGGCGTGCAGGGCGACGGCCGCAGCTACGGGCATCCCGTGGTGCTGCGGCCCGTCTCCAGCGAGGACGCGATGACCGCCGACTGGTCCCGGCTGCCCTACGAGGTGGTGGCGCGGATCTCCACCCGGATCACCAACGAGGTCGCCGAGGTCAACCGCGTGGTGCTGGACGTCACGAGCAAGCCGCCGGGCACGATCGAGTGGGAGTGATCCCGCCTCACGCCGCCGGCGGATAGGTCGGCTGCGTGGGCGGCGCCACGGTCGGCTGCGCCACCGTGGGCGGCGGGGCCTGCGCCGGGTGCGGCCAGGCGGGCGCGTCGGCCGGCTCCTCGGGCATCAGGAACCACATGATCGGGTACGCGAGCAGCGCGAGCCCGCCGGTGAGCAGGCCGGTGACCGCGAAGACCACCCGGACCAGGGTGGGGTCGACGGCGAAGTACCGGCCGAGGCCGCTGGCCACTCCGGCGACCATCCGGTCCGTGACGGGGCGACGGAGCTGCTTGTACGGGGGCTGGGGAGGGGCGGTGTAGGTCATGTCTCCACGGTCCGCGCCCGTCGTCGGGCCGTCCTCGGTGACCGCCCGGATCCCTACCCTGACCCGCCCCTGAGGCGCGAGCATTCAGTCAGGAATCTGACTCTTTTCGATGGAGGTAACCCGGGCCGGGGAGAATTTGCCCCCGTGACCACCATGCTGGAGCCGCTCCGCAGGATCGCGGCATACGCAGTTTGTGCTGATTCAGTCGGCCGGGTGTTGCTGGTCCGCGCATCGGAGCGCTCCGGCACCCCCGGCACGTGGTCGCTGCCCGGCGGGGCGGTCGACCACGGTGAGGATCCCCACCACACCGTCGTCCGGGAGACCGCCGCCGAGACCGGCCTCTCCGTCACCGTCGCCGGCCTGCACGACGTGCTCGCCGACATGCGGGCGCTGCCGGAGCGGGGCATCACCATCCACACCGACCGCCTGATCTACCAGGTCTCGGTCCGTGGCGGGACGCTCGCCGACCGGGTCGACCGGCCGACCGACCTGGTTCGCTGGTTCACCCCGGCGGAGGCCCGCGAGCTGCCGCTGCGGTCGTTCACCGCGCGGGCCCTGGGCCTGCCCGCCTCGTCCGCCGACATCGTTCCGGACGAGGCGCCGGAGTTCCCCTCGTTCTACGCCGTGCCCGGCCCCGACGGGCTGCACCGGGCCCAGCGCTTCGCCGCGTACGCCGTGGTGACCGACCCGGACGACCGGGTGCTGCTCACCCGGGTCTCCGACGGCTACCCGGGCGCGGGCTGCTGGCACCTGCCCGGCGGCGGCACCGACTACGGCGAGCAGCCCGGCGCGGCCCTGATCCGGGAGCTGGTCGAGGAGACCGGGCAGACCGGGCGCCTCGTCGAGCTGCTCGGGGTGGCCAGCCACCGGGACGCGGCCTCCCTCGGCCCCGAGGGCTACCCGATCGACTGGCACGGCGTCCGCGCCTTCTACCGGGTCGTGGTCGACAAGCCGGCCCCGCCCACCGTCGCCGACGTCGGCGGCTCCACCTGTGAGGCCCGCTGGTTCGGCCGCGAGGAACTGGGCGCCCTCCCCACCGACCGCCTGACCGAGGTGACGGCGGAAGCCGTCCAGGCCGCCCGCCTGGCCTGACCGCCCGGCCCCCTGTTCCTTGATCACGAGGTCGACCGGGCGGCACGCCGGACCCGCTGCGGCTAACCTCATGATCGACGGAACGGGTCGGCGCGGGCGGGGGAGTGCGGGCGGGTGGAGAAGCGGCGGCGGGTCGGCGCGTTCGGGGTGTGTCGGGGCGCGGACGGGCGGGTGTTGCTGGTCCGGGGTTCCGCCTCGTGCCCGGTCCCGGGCGTCTGGCAGGTGCCCGGCGGAGGCCTCGAACACGCCGAGCACCCGGCGCACGCGGTGGTCCGCGAGTTCGCCGAGGAGACCGGCCTCACGGTGGAGGTGACCGGGCTGCGGGCGGTGTCCGCCGACGTCACGACCTTCCGTGCCGCCGACGTCGCGCTGCACACCGATCGCGTGGTCTTCGACGTCACCGTGCGGGGCGGTGAACCCCGGCCGGAGCCGGCCGGCGGCACCGACGAGCTGGGCTGGTTCACGACCGACGAGGCGGCGGCGGTGCCGCTCATGCCGTTCACCGCCGAGTTGCTCGGCGTGCCCGTGTCGCCCCTGCCGTCCGATCTGCCCCGCTCGCCGGCGGAAGGTCCGGCCACCCCGTCCGACCGGAGGCAGCGCTTCGGGGCGTACGGCCTGGTCACCGACCCTGCCGGCCGGGTGCTGCTCACCATGATCGCCGACGGCTACCCGGGCGCCGGCCGGTGGCACCTGCCCGGCGGCGGGACCGACCACGGCGAGCAGCCGGTCGCCGCGCTGCTGCGCGAGCTGGTCGAGGAGTCCGGCCAGCTCGGTCGGGTGGTCGAGCTGATCGGCGTCGACAACCTGCACAACCCGGCCGCGCTGGGCCCGGAGGGGCGCCCGCTCGACTGGCACGGCATCCGGGTGCTCTACCGGGTGGCGGTGGACGCGCCCACGGAGCCACGGGTGACCGAGCTCGCCGGCGGCTCCACCGCCCGCGCGGGCTGGTTCACGCCGGAGCAACTCGCCGGGCTGCCGCTGAGCGGGATCGCCGCACTGGCGCTGGCCAATGCCCCTACCGACGAGCGTCCGTAACCGGACATCGGTGTCCCCGGCACCCGCTCACCGAGCCGACGGAGACGGGGTCCGGTACATTCGATGTGGGGTTGGTGGAGGAAACGGGCGATGGAGCCCGAGATGGGAATAAGAGAGCGGTACGCGCGGTTAGACCAGATATAAGTACCGCCGGCAGCTATCGCCAATCCCCGTTCCCCTATGCGATGGTGTACTCCGCAAAACGGCTGCCGGGCCAGAAAGGTCCGGCACGAGACAGCCGGACAGCCGCCCTCGCGACGGTAAACCGATCCGGTGATGGAGGAAACGTGCCGAGAGCCCCATGGCGCCGGCGTCGTACCACTGACAGTCCGCGTCCCGCAGGGCGTCGTTGGGCGGGCCCGTTGCGCCGCAGCAGCACGCTCGCCCGGCAGGTGCTGCTGGTCCGGGTGGGGCGCCGCGACGGCGACCTGCACGCGACCAGCGACCTCTCGATGTCCGAGCACCGCTACGCCGACCGGCCGCGACGCCGCTACGGACTCACCCGGGTCGAGCGCGCCGACGTCGCCTCGATCGTCCCGGTCAGCCCCGCGCTCGGCCCCACGACCCCGGTCGACGACGACTCGGCGATGTCGATCCCGCTGCTTCCGGGCGAGCGGACGGTCGCCCGCCGGATGAAGTTCGCGGTGGTCAACGCCTGCACACTCAGCAGCCTGATGCTCGGCATGCTGGCCATCTTCCTGGCCATGCAGGGCGAGGTGCGCGTCGCCGCGCTCTGCCTGATCGCCTGCGTCGTCTTCGACGGCCTCGACGGCGCGCTCGCCCGCAAGTTCGGGGTGGCCAGCCCGTTCGGGGCGCAGATGGACTCGCTGGCCGACATGTGCTCGTTCGGGCTCGCCGCCCCCGTGGTGGTCTACGCCTCGCTGGCCGGTTCGGTCTCCACGCCGGCCGCCGCGGTGGCCTGCGCCCTCGTGGCGGCGTGCGCGGCGATCCGGCTCGCCCGGTTCAACGTCTCGCCGAAGGACGGCCGGTTCTTCTGCGGCGTGCCCACCACCATGGCCGCCGCAGTGCTCGCGCTGACCGTCGCCATCGGGCTGCCGGTGCCGGGCATCGTCCTGGTCGCCGGCGTGGCGCTGCTCGCCTTCGCCATGGTCTCCAGCTTCCCCTACGCGAAGCTCGCCCGGCTGCTGAAGCTGCCGCCGTGGCTGTGGCTGGCCCCGGTGATCGGCGCGCTGATCGACATCCGGCTCACCTTCGCCCTGATCGTGGTCGGTTACCTGGTCAGCGGCCCGGTGCTCTGGCTGCGTCAGCGTCGTACCGCCTGACACACGTACGCGAGAAGGGGCGCCGCGCATTCGCGGCGCCCCTTCTTCGTGTCGTCCGGCCCGGGCCTCAGCGCCAGCGGGCGATGACGGTCGAACCCCCGACGACCTTGTCCCCCGGGCCGACCAGCGGCTCCGCCGCGTCCGCCGGCAGGTAGACGTCTGTGCGCGAGCCGAACCGGATCAGGCCGAAGCGCTCGCCCCGGGCCAGCAGCGCGCCGATCGGCGCCCGCTGCACGATCCGCCGGGCGATCAGGCCCGTGCGCTGCGCCACGACCACCGTGCCGCGCGCGGTGTCCAGCACCGTGTACGCGGCCACGTTGTGCTCCGCCGCCGGCTTCATCGCGTTGGCGAAGCCACCGTCGGCGACGAAGTAGTCGACCACCTTGCCGGCCACCGGGGCACGGTTGACGTGCACGTCCAGCACCGACAGGAAGACCGCGATCCGCAGCCACTCGCCCTCGCCGAAACGCTCGTCGTGCAGCCGCTGCACGGACAGCACCCGACCGTCGGCCGAGGCGACGACCGCCGACGGGTCCTCCGGCACGTCGCGCTCCGGGTCCCGGAAGAAGGCGGCCACGGGAGCGGCGGCCAGGGCCGGGAGCAGCCAGAGCTTCGACTTCGGCCGGGTCGCCCGGGCCACCGCGGCCAGGCCCAGCGCGATGCCGGCCGCGGCCACCCCGTTGGAGTCGATGTGCATCCCACGGGTCAGCGGGACGCTGGACGGGCGGTACGCCGGCGCCAGCCGGGCCGCCGACGCGGCGTCGGCCGGGGTGTAGCGGAGCCGGTACACCCGCAGCGGCGGCGTGTTGCGCAGCACCAGGTCGACCCCGACGCCGTACAACGCGCCCTGCCGGTCCAGTTCGGCGGCGGCGCCCGCGGTACGCCCCGGCGTCGCGGTCGTGGCCACGCTCAGCACCGCGCCGTCGGCGAGGTACTTCGTCAGGCCCTCGACGGCGGCGCGGGTCTCGTCGGCCGTGCCGGTGAGCGGCTCCGCGGCGACGACCACCGCGGCCGGCTCGGCCTCGGCGAGGGTGTCGACCACGCGGACCCGGTCGGCCACCCAGCGACCCTGGGCGGTGACGTGCTCCCGGAGGGCCGCCGGGGAGGCCGACCCGGCGGGCACCAGGGTGAGGGTGTCGCCGGGCAGCAGCGCGTCGATCGCCGCGGTCAGCACCGCGGACTCGGGCGTCGCGCCGACCAGCAGCGCGGCCTTCGGATCGTTGATCCGGGCGAGCTCGGAGACGAGGGTACGGGCGGCTCGCTCGCCGATGCGGACCGGACCGGACCGGCCGAAGGTGCGCACGGCGGGGGACTGCGTCATGTCGGACGGACTCCTGACGGGTAGAGACGGGAATCGCGGCGGGACCGCCACGGCGGCGCGTCCGGCCGGCGCGGGCGGCCAGGTCGGTGCGGCGGCCAGGTCGGCGCGGGCCGGCCGGCGGAGGCGAGTTCTCCACGGCCAGCATAGGCCGCCGCCGACGACGGCCGCACCGCTGTGGTCAGCCGCGCGGGTGCTCCCCACCGGCCGACGGCCCGTCGGTCCGCCGGGACAGGGCGTCCTCGTCGGCGGCGCGGTCCTCGACCGCCTCGGGCCGGACGTCGGTGACGGCCTCCGTCGGCCACTCGTCGGCCTCGTCCCCGGCCCGCAGGCCACCCGTCGTCGGCCCGACCGTCGCCGGCGTATCCGTGGTCGCCCCGCCGGTCGTCGGCACCTCCGCCGTCTGCCCGACCGTCGCCGGCGTCTCCGTGGTCGCCCCGCCGGTTGTGGGCACCTCCGCCGTCTGCCCGGCGGTCGTCGGTTCCTCCGCCGGCTGTCCGCTCGGCGGCAGTCCGGCCGTCGTCGGTGCGCCGGTGGTCGGCGCGGAGACGTCCCACTCGGACCGGGTGCCCCAGTCGGTCGGCTCGCCCCAGTCGGAGCGCCGGCCGCCCCACGCCGTCGGCTCGTCGGCCGGCGCGGGCCGGTCGAGGTCCCAGCGGGTCGGGTCGATCCCGGTGGCCTGTCGGTCCGTGGCCCGGCCCGCCGGTTCCGCGCCCGGCGGGGTGGAGACGGGCGCGACGGTGTCCGGGGCGACCGCGTCGGAGGCGGTGGTGTCGGTGAGGGCGTCGCCGGAGGGGGCGTCGCCGGGCGTGGGCGCGGCGCCGGACCGCCCGGATCGCAGCGCGCCCAGCAGGCCCAGCAGGCCGATCAGGATCAGCGCGCCGGCCAGGAACCAGCCGACCGGAGGGAGGGCGAGCCCGAGCAACTGGGCGAGCAGCCACCACGCGGCGAGGCCGAGGAAGATCAGCCCGAAGGCGAAGGATACGATGTCGGTGCGGTGGGCCTTCACCGGGTCACCTCCAGGTTGCCGGCGTTGACGTGGATGTAGAGGCGCAGCGTGCCGCCGCCGGGGCCGTCCGGACCCAGGTCGGTCGTCTCCCGCAGCTCGCCCGCCAGCCCGCCGGAGTGCTTGCCGAAGACGACCGCGTCGCCGGCGTTGACGTCGGCGACCGTGGTGACGTCGACGTTCGGCGGCACCACCACCGTGCACTCGCCGAAGTTGACGGAGACGGTGATCTCGGTGTTCTTCTTGTCGAAGTCGACCGCGCGCAGGTCCAGGACCGTGTCGCCGAAGCTGTTCTCGTACCGCAGGGCGAGGTCGCGGTGGTCGGTGGGCGCCCAGGTGACGTTGCCGTCGACGCCCCGGATCCGGTCGTAGGACTCGGCCACGGTGGCCACGCCGAGCGCGGCGGCGGCCACCACGCCGAGCGCGATGAGCCAGCGGGCCCGTCCGAACCAGGTGCCGACCAGCAGGCCGAGCCCGATGGTGGCCAGCGTGGCCGCGAAGTAGGCCGACGCCCCGATGGCGTAGACGTCCAGCAGGTCGACGACGGCGACCACGCCCAGGGCGAGGAAGATCAGCGAGAACGTCACCGCGCCGAGCGGGGAGCGCTCCTTCGGTCGCTTCGGCGGCTTCGGCGGCTTGCGCGGTGCGGGCGGCACGACGGTCTGCCCGGCGTACGGGCCGTGCGGGGCGAACGGGGGCCGGTAGCCCGGGGGCCGGGGCGGGGGCACCGGGTGGCCCGGTCCCGGTGCGCCCGAGGTCGCGGCGGGCCAGCCGGACGTGGGCGCTGCCGGGGGCCAGCCGACGGTCGGCGTACCCGCGGGTGGACGGGCGGGCGGGGCCGGGGCGGCCGGCGGCCAGGCGGGCAGCTCGGCGGTCGGTGGGGAGACCGGGGCGCTCCAGGCGGGCTGGGCGACGGTCGCCGGCGGGGCCGGGACCGGGCCCGCTCCGGGGGCCACGGCCACGGTCGGCGGGGCCGCGTACGCGACCGGGGCGGGATGGCCGACCGGTGGCACCGGCCCGGGCGGGGCGGTGGGCGGAACGGGCGGGACGGGGCCGACCGGCGCGCCCTGGGCGGCCCTGTTGTCGCGGTTCAGCAGCAGCGCGCCGCCGATCAGGATCGTGGCGCCGAGCAGCACCGCCCGGAACGCGTCCGTGACGATGTAGCCGAAACTGATCGCGACCAGGATGCTCAGCACGATCACCGTGACCGGGGACATGCTGGACCGGCCCCGGCCCAGCATGGACTCGACGGGAGAGGCGCTGTCCCCCTCGCCCGGGATGATCAGCCAGGCGGTGACGTAGACCAGGATGCCGATGCCGCCGAAGAAGCCGAGCACCGCCAGCAGCACCCGCCAGAGGACCGGGTCGGTGTTGGTGGCCCGGCCGATGGCGGCGCAGACGCCGGCCAGGTAGCGGCCGTCGCGGGGGCGCACCAGGCCGTACCGCGAGGTGAAGCCGGCGCCGCCGAACGACGGCTGCGGTCCGGGGCCCGGCGGTGGCGTCCCGCCCGCGTCCCCGGCGGGGGGCGGCGCGGCCACGGGGGGCGGCGCGGCGGAGCCGGCGGGCGGTGGCGCGGTCGGCGGTGGCCCGCCCGGCTGAGCGGCCCGGGGGTCGGCGGGGTGGGCAGCTTCCTCGGTCATGCCTCGATCCTGCTGCCCCGACCCGCCGGACGGCCTCAGGACCCGACCCTGACCCCACCCTGAGATCCCGGCGGCCCGAATGTCGGGGGCGTCCCCGTGGTCGGGCCCCGGTGCGTCGTGTGACGATCGATCCGACACCGGAAACGGACCGTCGCCCGCTCCGTGCCCGCCGTGACCAGGGAGTCTCCGATCAGCGCCGTGACCCAGCCACCCCGCCTCTACCGCGCCCCCGAGCACCGGATGGCCGCGGGGGTGGCCGCCGGCATCGCCGACCACCTCGGCATCTCGGTGCTGCGGGTACGGGTCGCCTTCATGGTGCTGCTGGGGCTGAGCGGGCTCGGCCTGCTGCTCTACGCGGCCTTCTGGGCGGTCGTGCCGCTGCGCCCGGGCGACACCGCCGTACCGGCCCGCAGGGACGTCGCCCAGCTGCTGCCGTTCGTGGCGATCGGCCTCGGCGTGCTGCTGGTGCAGGTGATGGTCTTCGACTCGGTCGGGGCGGCGGGCACCGCCGGCTGGCTGGTCGCGATCATCGCGGTCGGCGCCGGGGTGATCTGGCACCAGTCGGCGCCGGAGCGGCGGCGGCAGTGGGGCGACTCCATGCCGGTGCCCTGGCTGGGCGCGGTGGTGGAGGAGAGCGACCGGCGGGCCTTCGTGCTCCGGTTCATCGGCGGCGGGGTGCTGGTCGCGGTGGGCATCATCGGCGTCGCCGCGGTGTACTCCCCGGCGCAGAACTTCGACGCCGTGCTCAACGGCGTGATCTTCGCCCTGGTCGGGCTGGCCGGGGTCGGCGTGGTGGCCGCGCCGGTGCTGTGGCGGACGTACAACCAGCTCCGGTCGGAGCGCGAGGGGCGCATCCGGGAGCAGGAACGGGCCGAGCTGGCCGCCATGGTGCACGACCAGGTGCTGCACACCCTGGCCCTGATCCAGCGCAACGCGAGCGACGTGAAGACCGTCCAGCGGCTCGCCAGGGGGCAGGAACGCTCGCTGCGCAACTGGCTCTACAAGCCCACCGGCTCGCCCACCGAGCGGTTCGCCGCCGCCCTGGAGCAGGCCGCCGCCGAGGTCGAGGACACGTTCGCGATCACAGTGGAGGCGGTGGTGGTCGGCGACCGGGAGACCGACGAGCGGGTCGGCGCGCTGGTGGCGGCCGCCCGCGAGGCGCTGGTGAACGCCGCCCGGCACGCCGGGGTGCAGACCGTCTCGCTCTACGCCGAGGTCGAGCCGGATCAGGTCAGCGTCTTCGTCCGGGACCGGGGGAAGGGCTTCGACCCGGATACGGTGGAGGACCACCGGCACGGGGTCCGGGGCTCGATCATCGGGCGGATGAAGCGACACGGCGGCCGGGCGGAGATCCGCTCCGAGCCGGGGGAAGGGACCGAGGTCCGGTTGATCCTGCCGATCACCCGCGACCCGGCAACGGCGGAGAGGGACAAGTGATGACCGAGCAGTCGATGGAACCGGTCGAGGGGGCGGCTGCCCGCGCCGAGCGGCTGCGGGTCTTCCTCGTCGACGACCACGCCATGTTCCGCGCGGGGGTCCGCGCCGAGCTGGGCGCGCACGTCGAGGTGGTGGGCGAGGCGAGCACCGTCGCCGAGGCGGTCACCCGGATCGCCGCCACGCTGCCCGACGTGGTGCTGCTCGACGTGCACATGCCCGACGGCGGCGGCCGGGCGGTGCTGGAGGCGATGCGGCGTACCCACCCGCAGGTCAGGTTCCTGGCGCTGAGCGTCTCGGACGCGGCGGAGGACGTGATCGGGCTGATCCGGGCCGGCGCGCGGGGCTACGTCACGAAGACGATCTCTCCCGAGGAGCTGGCCGCCGCGGTCCGCCGGGTGGCCGACGGCGACGCCGTGTTCAGCCCCCGGTTGGCGGGGTTCGTGCTGGACGCGTTCGCGGCCCGTCCCGACGCCCCGGTGGCCGACCCGGAGCTGGACCAGCTCACCAACCGCGAGCGCGAGGTGCTGCGGCTGCTCGCCCGGGGGTACGCCTACAAGGAGATCGCCAAGGAGCTCTACATCTCCATCAAGACGGTGGAGACGCACGTGTCCAACGTGCTTCGCAAGCTCCAGATGTCCAACAGGTACGAGTTGTCCCGCTGGGCGGCCGACCGTCGGCTCGTGTGATCCAATTCTTTTCCCCGTCATATGGGACGGAACCGACGAATGCGGCCCACAGGGGCTGACAAGCGATCAACTCCCGTCACATAATGCCCCGTCGCGTTCTCGCGTGCGGGTGGTGCACATCCCGCGGGAACGGCGGCTTCACGCAACCCGCCGTGCGCGGGTCACCCCTGGGGAGAGGTGCACGATTCTGATGTTCGGACAACGAGGACGGCGCTGGGCGCGGATCGCCCTGGCGACCGTCGCCGGCGGCGCGCTGGCACTCGGCGCGGTGGCGCCGGCCGCCGCCGCCGACAAGACCGGCGTCGCCAAGTCGGTCAAGGGCAGCAACGTCACGCTCGTGCTCAACGGGCAGCCGAAGAGCACCGGTGCCCTGGCACTCAAGATCGACGGAAAGCTCGTCCCCGCCTTCTGCATCGACTACCACACCAACGTGGCGATCGACGGCAAGTACAAGGAGGGCACCTGGGACGAGTCCCAGGTGAAGAACCTCGGCAAGGTGCAGTGGGTGCTGACCCACGGCTACCCGAACGCCGACGCCGCCAAGCTGCTGGCCGCCGCCGGCGCCACCGCTCCGGCGAAGGCCGACGCCGACAAGCTGCTCTACTTCGGCACCCAGACCGCCATCTGGAACTTCAGCGACGGCGTCAAGCTGGGTGACTGGGTCGACAACCCGAAGCTGCTCGGCAAGAAGCAGTACGACGTGGTCAAGAAGGTCCACGACTACCTGGTGGCCAACGCCACCGACCAGCCCGAGCCGAAGGCCGAGCTGAGCGTCGACCCGGCCAGCGCCAAGGCCACCGTCGGCGAGAAGGCCGGCCCGTTCACCGTCAAGGGCCCGGCGGGCGAGATCACCGTCGCGGTCGACGGCGGCTCGGCGGTCGACGCCGAGGGCAAGCCGGTCACCAAGACCACCAACGGCGGCCAGTTCTGGCTGGCCGCGGACGGCGCCGGCGAGGTGAAGGTGACCGTTTCCGCACAGGATTCGGTCTCCTTCGGCCGGGTGTTCCTCTTCACCGGCCAGCGCGCCGCGCAGAAGCTCATCCTCGGTGGCAGCACCGGCGCCACCGTGAGCGCCAAGGCCGAGGCCGCGTTCGCCGCCGCCCCGGCCGAGTCGCCGTCGCCGAGCGCGCCGGCGGAGTCCCCGTCGCCCAGCGCCCCGGCGGAGTCCCCGTCGCCGAGCGCCCCGGTCGACAGCCCGGCCCCGTCGACCTCGCCCGCGAGCGGCGGCGGTGACCTGCCGCTGACCGGCTCCCCGATCGCCGCCGCGATCGCCGCCGGCGTGGCGCTGCTGGCCGCCGGCGCGGTCGCCGTGCTGCTGTTCCGTCGTCGCAAGCTGCGCTTCACCGCCTGATCGACGCCCGCTTCAACGGCCCCGGCCCCGGTACCGCCCCGCGCGGTGCCGGGGCCGGAGTCGTTCGCCGCCGGGCCAGCCGGCGCACGCCTCGGGCGTGGATACCAGCGCCGTCGCGGAGACCGACCTGCCGTACGTCGCCGCCGCTCTTCCTCCTGCGGTCGGCCCACCTCGGCGCGCGGGTGCTCCGCACTCTCCGCAGTCGCCCGGGTGACGAGCAGGTACGAGGCGTCGACACCCTCCGCCACCCAGGTGGCGATGGTGCCCGCACAGCCGAAGCCGGCATCGTCCGGATGGGCAAAAACGGCCAACGCCCGGCCGACCTCGGACAGCGCCGGAGGGGGCGCGGGGAAGCTCACAGCCGCCGACCCCGCGCCGGGGGGCGGACCCCCTCCGAACCGTGTCTTTCCTGCTCAGAGCGGTACGACCCGCGTACATCATGATCTTTTTTCGGGTATCGGCAACGTGGCGACCAACTAACGGCTTGATAACGGCACCTTCACGGAACGGGCCGGTGGGTGTCACAGTGGCAGCACCTCACCCCTCATGTGAGGCACTCCGTACGGCCTGACGACCATGGACCCGCCTGTTGACGGTGCTCCGTGGTGGTCTCGTGTGCGCGGTGCCGAGCGCGACGGGCGAGGTGGCCCGGCGGATCGGTACATCAATCTTGTCCCGAATTCACTGCGGTGAAACCGGCTCCCGCACTGCGGGCGCCGGACGTGTCACCCCCCATACGTGCGTGAAACCCACGACGGATCCAGGTTCAGAAAGAGGAGGCCCCTCGGAATGAGAGTCTCGAAGCGGGCAAGTAGCGCGGTCGCGCTGGGCGCGGCGTTCGCGCTCGTCGCGTCCGGCTGCTCGAGCAGCGACAGCGACGGTGGCGACGCCGGCGCCAGCAGCGACGGCGCGATCACCATCGACGGCACTCAGCCGGAGGTCGGCCTGGTCCCGTCGAACACCACCGAGACCGGTGGTGGGGCGATCATCGACTGGATCTGGACCGGTCTGGTCGAGTACCCGAACGACGGCAGCGCGCCGCGCAACGCGGTCGCCGAGTCGATCGAGACGTCGGACTCCAAGGTCTACACGGTCAAGATCAAGAAGGACACGAAGTTCCACGACGGCACCGTCGTCAAGGCCAAGAACTTCGTGGACGCCTGGAACTGGGGCGCCTACTCGCCCAACGGCGCGCAGAACGGCAGCTTCTTCGCCGACATCCAGGGCTTCGACCAGGTCCACACCGAGGACCCGGACGGCGCCGAGGGCCCGAAGAAGGCCCCCGAGCCCGCCGCCAAGGAGATGTCCGGCCTGAAGGTCGTCGACGACTGGACCTTCGAGGTCACCCTGGCCGCGCCGACCGCGGTGTTCCCGACCAAGCTCGGCTACAGCACCTTCATGCCGCTGCCGGACGCGTTCTTCACCCAGGGCGCCGAGGCGTTCGGCAAGAAGCCGATCGGCAACGGCCCGATCAAGTTCGTGTCGTGGGAAGACGACGTCCAGATCAAGCTGACGCGCTTCGATGACTACTCCTTGAACGACAAGATGAAGATCAAGGACGTCAACATCAAGCTGTACCAGGACGACACGGCGGCCTACAACGACCTGCTCGCCGGCAACCTGGACTTCCAGCAGCAGGTTCCGGTCTCCGCCATCGCGGGCGACAAGTGGAAGAACGACCTGGGCGAGCGGGCGATCTCCTCCACCACCCCGTCGACCGGCATCATCGCCTTCCCGATCTACGACAAGCGCTTCCAGAACCCGAAGCTGCGTCGCGCGGTCTCGATGTCGATCAACCGCCAGGAGATCAGCGACAAGATCTTCTTCGGTTCGCGCAAGCCGGCCGACAGCTGGGCCAACCCGCTGACCCCGGGCGCCAAGGCCGGCAACTGCACCGCCTGCCAGTTCAACGTCGACGAGGCCAAGAAGCTCCTCGCCGAGGCCGGTGGCTTCACCGGTGAGCTGGTCATGTTCTACAACGCCGACGCCAGCCACAAGGAGTGGATGGAGGCCGTCGCGCAGCAGGTCAAGACGAACCTCGGCATCAACGCTCGCGCCGAGGGCGTGCCGACCTTCGCGGTGTTCCGCCAGAACATCAACGCCGGCAAGATGACCGGCATGTACCGCGCCGGCTGGCAGCAGGACTACCCGGACGTGGAGAACTGGGTCGGCCCGCTCTACGTGACCGGCGGTTCCTCGAACGACGGCAAGTACAGCAACCCGCAGGTCGACGCGCTGGCCAAGGAAGCCGCCTCCGCGCCGAGCCTGGAGGCGTCGCACGCCAAGTACGCCGAGGCGGTCGCCCTCATCGACCAGGACGTCCCCTCGATCCCGGTCTACTTCGGTGGTCAGCAGTCCGGCCACTCCGAGAAGATCAAGAAGATCGAGCTCTCCAACGTCGGTGAACTCGACCTCACCTCGGTCGAGCTCTGATCCGAACGGTCTGACCCCGGGTCGGGCTCACCTACCGGTGAGCCCGACCCGGGCCGTTCCGTGAGGTGGTGTCACCACACCGCCTCGCCACGTCTGTCATCCCCGTGTCGGCCGTCCGACGCGCGCCCCCTGTCTGGAGGACCACCCCATGGGCCGTTATCTGTTGAGACGGCTGCTCCAACTCATCCCGGTCTTCATCGGGACGACGTTCCTGATCTATTGGCTCGTGTGGTCGGTGCCCGGTGACCCGTTCGCGGGCAAGTGTGGCGAGCGTCCCTGCCCCGACAGCTTCGTCAACATGATGACCGAGAAGTTCAAGCTCGACGAGCCGCTCATCGTGCAGTACGGCAACTACATGAAGAACCTCTTCCAGGGCGACTTCGGGCAGACGTTCGGTGGCCGGGAGATCGGTGACATCATCGCCACGGCCTACCCGAACACCCTGAAGCTGGCCCTGGTGGCGCTGGCCATCGAGGCGGTCATCGGACTCACCGCGGGCGTGCTGACGGGCCTGCGCCGCAACGGCTTCCTGGACAACCTGGTCCTGGTCTCCAGCCTCTTCCTGATCGCGCTGCCGATCTTCGTCATCGGCTTCGTGGCCCAGTGGCTGCTCGGCGTGCAGTGGGGCATCGTCAAGCCGACGGTCTCCAGCGAGATGCGGCTCTCCGAGCTGATCGTGCCCGGCTTCGTGCTCGGTAGCGCCTCGATGGCGTACATCGCCCGGTTGGCCCGCACGAGCATCGCGGAGAACCGGCGGGCCGACTACGTGCGTACGGCGATCGCCAAGGGTCTGCCGATGCGCCGGGTGGTCGGGATCCACCTGCTGCGCAACTCGCTCATCCCGGTGGTGACGCTGCTCGGGACTGACCTCGGCGCCCTGATGGGCGGCGCGATCGTCACCGAGGGCATCTTCCAGATCAACGGGATCGGCCGACAGGTCTACCGCGCGATCATCACCAAGGAGAGCGCTACCGTTGTCTCCATCGTGGTGGTCCTGGTGCTCGTCTACCTGCTGATGAACCTGCTGGTCGACCTGCTCTACGCCGCCCTGGACCCGAGGATCCGCTATGAGTGAGCGCAGCGAACGAATCATCATTGCAGCGTGCGCGGGCACCAGTGCCCGCGCCGAGCGGAGTGGGGTGCGGGCATGAGTGACCCGAGTGCCGCCTCGATCATCAGCACGCCGCCCGCGCAGGCTCCCGACGAGATCGGCGCGCCGACCAACGCGGGCCTGCCGGAGAACGCCCGCAAGGAGAAGCCGCGCGGTCTGCTCGGCGACGCCTGGCGTGACCTGCGCCGCAAGCCGCTGTTCTGGATCTCCGCAGGGTTCATCGTCCTCTTCATGCTGATGACCGCCTTCCCCTCGCTGTTCACCTCCGGCGACCCGGAGAACGGCAACCTGCAGAACAGCCTCGTCGGCCCGTCGTCGGACGCCTGGTTCGGCTACGACTTCCAGGGCCGGGACGTCTTCGCCCGGGTGATCTACGGCGCCCGCGCGTCGATCGTGGTCTCCCTGCTCTCCGTGCTCGGCGTGCTGCTCTTCGGCGGCGCGATGGGCATCGTGGCGGGCTACCGGGGCGGCTGGGTGGACGCACTGCTCTCCCGCATCGCCGATGTCTTCTTCGGGCTGCCGTTCGTGCTGGGTGCCATCGTCATCCTGACGACCTTCAACGGGTCGGGCACGAGCAACAGCAAGGCCGAGATCATGGCGCTGGTGAGCATCTCGCTGATCGTGCTGGGCTGGCCGGTCGTGATGCGGCTGATGCGTTCCTCGGTGCTGGCCACCAAGGAGGCGGACTACATCGTCGCCGCCCGCGCGCTGGGCGCCGGCACCGGCCGGATCATCCTCAAGCACCTGCTGCCGAACTGCCTCGCGCCGCTGCTGGTCTACGGGACGATCCTGGTCGGCTCGTACATCGGCGCCGAGGCGACGCTGTCCTTCCTGGGCGTCGGCCTGAAGAGCCCGGTGGTCTCCTGGGGCATCATGATCAACGAGGCGCAGAACCTCCTCCGCGTCGCGCCCTACCTGCTCTTCTTCCCCGCCGCGTTCCTCGTCGCCGCCGTACTGAGCTTCGTGATGCTCGGTGAGGCGGTCCGCGAGGCCCTCGATCCGAAACTCCGCTAGGGGAGATTCAGTTGTCCGACATTCTGGTGTCCGAGCAGTCCGCGGCCGGCGCGTCCGGCCGCCCCTCGGGCAGGTTGCTCGAGGTGGAAGACCTCCGGGTGGAGTTCCGCACCCGGGACGGCGTCGCCAAGGTCATCAACGGGGTCACGTACCACGTCGACGCGGGGGAGACCCTCGCCGTGCTCGGCGAGTCCGGCTCCGGTAAGAGCGTCACCGCGCAGACCATCATGGGCATCCTCGACACGCCGCCCGGTTTCGTCACCGGCGGTCAGGTCCGCTTCCAGGGCAAGGACATGCTCGGCATGTCCTTCGAGGAGCGGCGCCGCATCCGCGGCGAGGGCATCGCGATGATCTTCCAGGACGCGCTCTCCGCGCTGAACCCGGTCTTCACCGTCGGGTTCCAGATCGCCGAGCAGTTCCGGGTACGGCGCGGGATGAGCCGCTCCGACGCCAAGAAGCGCGCGATCGAGATGCTCGACCAGGTCAAGATCCCGAACGCCAAGGGCCGGTTCAGCAGCTACCCGCACCAGTTCTCGGGCGGTATGCGGCAGCGCGCGATGATCGCGATGTCGCTCGCCCTGGACCCGGAGGTGCTGATCGCGGACGAGCCGACCACCGCGCTCGACGTGACGGTGCAGGCGCAGATCATGGACCTGCTCGCCGAACTCCAGCGCGAGCGGCAGATGGGCATGATCCTGATCACCCACGACCTCGGCGTGGTCGCCGACGTCGCGGACCGGATCGCGGTGATGTACGCGGGCCGGATCGTCGAGGAAGCCAACGTCTACGACCTGTACGCCAAGCCGGCGCACCCGTACACGATCGGCCTGATCAACTCGATCCCGCGGCTCGACGAGAAGGGGCAGGAGCTCCGGACGATCAAGGGTCTCCCGCCGAACCTCATGAACATCCCGCCGGGCTGCCCGTTCAACCCGCGCTGCCCCATGGCGCAGCCGGTCTGCCGGGAGAAGGTCCCGCCGCTGCTGCAGGTCGGCGCCGGCCGGGCCAGCGCCTGCCACTTCGCCGAGGAGCTGGTGAACCGTGACTGAGAACATCCTCGAGGTCCGTGACCTGGTCAAGCACTATCCCGTGACCCGGGGCGTGGTGTTCAAGAAGACCATCGGTCACGTCAAGGCGGTCGACGGGGTCTCCTTCGAGCTCAAGGCCGGCGAGACCCTGGGTGTGGTCGGCGAGTCGGGCTGCGGCAAGTCGACGCTGGCCCGGGTCCTGATGAACCTGGAGAAGCCGACGGGTGGCAGCGTCCACTACAAGGGCCAGGACATCTCGAAGTTCTCCGGCCCGGCGCTGCGCCGGCTGCGTCGGCAGATCCAGCTGGTGATGCAGGACCCGTACACCTCGCTGAACCCGCGGATGACGGTCGGCGACCTGATCGGCGAGCCGTTCGAGATCCACCCGGAGGTGGCGCCGAAGGGCAGCCGCCGGGAGAAGGTCAGGGAACTGCTCGACCTGGTGGGCCTCAACCCGGAGCACATCCACCGGTACCCGCACCAGTTCTCCGGCGGTCAGCGGCAGCGCATCGGCATCGCCCGGGCGCTCGCCCTGCGGCCCGAGATCATCGTCTGCGACGAGCCGGTCAGCGCCCTGGACGTGTCGATCCAGGCCCAGGTGATGAACCTGCTGGAGAAGCTCCAGGGCGAGCTCGGCCTGTCGTACATCTTCATCGCGCACGACCTGTCGGTGGTCCGGCACCTGTCGGACCGGGTCGCGGTGATGTACCTCGGCAAGATCGCCGAGATCGGCTCCGAGGACGAGATCTACGAGCGGCCGACCCACCCGTACACCCAGGCGCTGCTCTCGGCCGTGCCGGTGCCGGACCCGACCGTGCGGGACAACAAGGCGATCATCCGCCTGACCGGTGACGTGCCGTCGCCGGTCAGCCCGCCGTCGGGCTGCCGGTTCCGGACCCGGTGCTGGAAGGCGCAGGACGTCTGCGCCGAGCAGGTCCCGCTGCTGGAGATCCGCTCGGGCTCGGACCACCCGAGCGCCTGCCACTTCGCGGAGAAGCGCGAGATCGTGCAGACGCACGAGGCGTGACCCCCACGGAACCGCCTGCCGACGTCATCGCGACGACGGCAGGCGGTTCCGTCGTTTCCGCCCCGGCCCGGCCCCCGCCCGTGCAGGGGGCCGGGGCCGGGCGTGGACCGCGCGGGGGTCCGTTGCCGGCGTACGCCTCACAGGGGGCCGCGGCCGGCGCGGAGCAGCAGCAGCGCGAGTTGCGTGCCGTCGGCGCCCAGGGCGGCCCGGAAGCGCTCCAGGATCGCCCGTTCCCGGGACAGCACCAGCCGGGTGCCGCCGGAGGCCATCCGGGTCACGCCGACCTCCTGGGAGAGCCGGGCCCGTTCCTGCCACAGCTCGATCAGCGCCCGGTCGATCTCGTCGATCCGCTCGCGGATCTCGACGATCCGGGCGGCCGCGGCCGGCTCCGGGGTGCCGGTTCCCGCCGCCGGCTTCGCGTCGTCGTCACCGCCCGGCACGTCGGCCGGAGGCCCGGAGGCGCCGGGGTCGGGCCGGCCCGCCTCGGGTCGCGTCACGCTGCCGCTGGACTCCACCACGTCTGTCATCATCGGGTACCCCTCGCCGTCAGGTGCCCGGTGCCCGGATCCCGGGACGGAAGAAAGCCCCGGGCTCCAGGAGCCCGGGGCTTTCTCGTAGGTCTGATCGATCAGGCGCGACCTACGGCTGCCGGACTCCCGGTGCCGTAGTAAAAGTAGAAGTGCTGCCCGAACATGTCGTCGAGTATGCCGACCTCGGGCCGGCCGGCGCAAGGATTCGGCGCGACCCGTGCCCGGCCGGGCGGGCACGGCGCCGTCGTGACGCCGGGACCGCCCGCGCCTCAGCCGAGGCGGGTGATCCGGTCGGCGGGTCCGGGGGCGACCGGAGCGCCGGCGCCCAGGTAGGCGATCAGCGCATCGACGTCGAAGCCGGGGGCGGTGGCCCGGTCCGTGCCGGCCCGCAGCTCGGTGAAGCCGTCCCCGCCGTTGGCCAGGAAGTCGTTCGTGGTGACCCGGTAGCTCGCGGCCGGGTCGACCGGCGCGCCGTCGAACGCCAGGGCGCTCACCCGCGAGCCCACCGGGGCGGTGCTGTCGTAGGAGTAGGTCAGCCCGGCGGAGACCTGGAGGATGCGCTGGGTGGTCTGCCCGTTGAAGCCCACGAACTGCTGCTCCAGCACGTTGCGCAGCTGCGCGCCGGTGAGGGTCTGGGTGACCACCAGGTTGTTGAACGGCTGGACGGTGAACGCCTCGCCGTAGGTGATCTCGCCAGGGTCCTCGTCGCCGGGGGAGGCCGCGTACGACAGGGACGCGCGGACGCCGCCCGGGTTCATCAGCGCGATCTGTGCCCCGCTGGAGCGGGTGTACGCGAGCTGCGCGTCGGCGATCACGTCACCGAGCGGGCTCTCCCCGTTCGGCCGGACGTCGCGGACGATGTCGGCCGAGATCCGGCCCACCACCCGGTTGGCGATGGGTGCGACGGCCGCCCGGTACTTGTCGGCCAGTGCCTTCGCGCCCGGGTCCACCAGGTCGGGGTTGCGCACGTACGTGCCCGGCGCGCTCTCCCGCCAGGTGCCGTCCGGGTTGCGTACGCCGTTCTCGACGACGACGTTGCGGGCGGTGATCCCGGTGAACCGGCCGGTGCGCCGGTCCAGCGAGTAGTCCACGTCCGTGATCAGCTGGCCGTTGTTGCCGGCGCTGGTGACCACGCTGCGCGCGCCCGAGGAGTTCGGCAGGGAGCAGGAGTAGAAGCGGTGGGTGTGGCCGGAGACGACCAGCCCGAACTCCGGCCGCAGGCCACGGACGATGTCCACGATCGGGCCGGAGAAGTTGGCGCAGTCCGAGACGCCGGGCGTGGCCGGCGGCGGCGACTGGGCGCCGCCCTCGTGCACGAGCAGCACCATCGCCTTGACGCCGAAGAGCTTGAGCACGCCGGCCCACTTGTTGGCGGTCTGCACCTCGTCGGTGAACCGCACGGAGGCGATGCCGGCCGGGTTGACGATGCCCGGGGTGCCCTCCAGGGTCACGCCGACGAAGCCGACCGGGACGCCGCCGACGAAGCGCACGTCGACCGGGGGCAGGATCGGCAGGCCGGTCTTCCTGCTGACGGTGTTGGCGGCCAGGTAGGTGAACTTCGCGCCGGCGAAGCCGTCCCCGTCCTGGCAGCCGTCGACGGGGTGGCAGCCGCCCTTGTTGATCCGGATCAGCTCGTCGACGCCCTCGTCGAACTCGTGGTTGCCGACGGAGCTGACGTCCAGGCCGATCTCGTCCATCAGCTCGATGGTCGGCTCGTCGTGGAAGGCGGCGCTGACGAGCGGGGTGGCGCCGATCAGGTCGCCGGCCCCGACGGTGGTCGTGGCGCGCCCCTCGGCCCTGGCCTCGGCGCGCAGCTTCTTCAGCCAGGTGGCGAGGTACTCCACGCCGCCGGCGGGCGTGCCGTTGACCGCCGCGCCGCTGCCGCCGGGCGGGTCGATGGCGCCGTGGAAGTCGTTGTAGCTCAGGAAGTTGCCCTTGACCTCCCCGCCGCTGGGCGCGGCGTAGGAGACCGAGACGGGGGTGAGGCCGGCCTGCTGGTCGTCGGCGGGGGCCGGCGCGGGCCGGGAAGCGGTGGACAGCGTGGCGACGACGGCCAGCGCGAGGGTGGGCGCGGCGAGGTGGCGCAGCGCCGCCCGACCGCGCGAACGCGGCTGAGTCATGGTCGTTCTCCCAGTCGTGTACGGGGGAGGAGCCGGATTTTCACCGTCATCGTTCTGTACGGGGGACAGCGGCACCAGACACGACAGGGTGACATCTTCGTCTCGACCGGACGAGTCTGGGCACGATCCCTCCACCACGCGCTGCGGCGGACGGCCGGCGGCGGCGCGGACCGGGCGGATCGACCGGCCCGGGGGACGGCTCGGGCGAGCCGGGGCACGCGCGGCGGGGGAAGTGTCCGCCCGGCGGCATAGACTCGCCGTGCGATGCATCCTCTCTTCGACATCCCCGCGTCCCCGCCCGCGCCGGCCTCCGCCCCGGCCTCGCCGCACCGGCCCAGGCCGGCGGCCGTCCAGCTCGATCCGCAGGCCCTGGTCGAGGGCCTGAACGGGCCGCAGCGCGACGCCGTCACCCACGCCGGCTCGCCGCTGCTGATCGTGGCCGGTGCCGGCTCGGGCAAGACCCGGGTGCTCACCCACCGGATCGCCTACCTGCTGGCCGCCCGGGACGTGCACCCCGGCGAGATCATCGCGATCACCTTCACCAACAAGGCCGCCGGCGAGATGAAGGAGCGGGTGGCCCACCTGGTGGGTCCCCGGGCCCGCCTGATGTGGGTGTCGACGTTCCACTCCGCGTGCGTGCGCATCCTGCGCGCCGAGCACGAGCACGCCGGGCTGAAGTCGACCTTCTCGATCTACGACGCGGACGACTCCCGCCGGCTGATGCAGATGGTCGCCAGGGAGCTGGACCTCGACCCGAAGCGCTACCCGGCGCGCGGGCTGGCCGCCCAGGTCTCCAACCTGAAGAACGAGCTGGTCGACCCCGAGGCGTTCGCGGGCCGCGCCAAGGGCCCCAACGAGCGGGCGCTGGCGGAGGCCTACACGCTCTACCAGCGACGGCTGCGCGAGGCGCACGCGCTGGACTTCGACGACCTGATCATGACGACGGTGCACCTGCTCCAGTCCCACCCGCACGTCGCGGAGAGCTACCGCCGGCGGTTCCGGCACGTGCTGGTCGACGAATACCAGGACACCAACCACGCCCAGTACACGCTGATCAAGGAGCTGGTCTCCGGCACGGAGGGGATCGAGCCGGCGGAGCTCTGCGTGGTCGGTGACGCCGACCAGTCGATCTACGCGTTCCGGGGCGCCACGATCCGCAACATCCTGGAGTTCGAGCGCGACTTCAGCGACGCCCGGACGATCCTGCTGGAGCAGAACTACCGCTCCACCCAGACCATCCTCAACGCCGCCAACGCGGTGATCGACCGGAACACGTCGCGCAAGCCGAAGCGGCTGTGGAGCGAGGCGGGCGCCGGTGAGCCGATCGTCGGCTACGTGGCCGACACCGAGCACGCCGAGGCCGACTGGGTGGCCCGCGAGATCGACCGGCTGGTCGACGCCGACGAGACCCGCCCCGGCGACGTGGCCGTCTTCTACCGCACCAACGCCCAGTCCCGGGTCTTCGAGGAGGTGTTCATCCGGGTCGGCCTGCCCTACAAGGTGGTCGGCGGGGTGCGCTTCTACGAGCGCAAGGAGGTCCGCGACGCGCTGGCCTACCTGCGCGCGGTGGTCAACGACGACGACACGGTCAGCCTGCGCCGGATCCTCAACACCCCGCGCCGGGGCATCGGTGACCGGGCCGAGGCGTGCGTGGAGGCGCTGTCCAGCCGGGACCGGATCTCCTTCGGGGCGGCGCTGCGGCGGGCGAAGGACGCCCCGGGCATCTCCAGCCGGGCGGCCAACGGCATCGCCGACTTCGTGGCCCTGCTCGACGGCGCCCGCGAGATTGCCGAGACGGGCACCCCGGAGGAGGTGCTGGAGGCGCTGCTGACCCGCTCGGGCTACCTCACCGAGCTGGAGGAGAGCCTCGACCCGCAGGACGCGGGGCGGGTCGACAACCTCCAGGAGCTCGTCAGCGTCGCCCGGGAGTACACCGAGCGGATCGAGGCGGTCGGCGAGGAGGGCGAGCGGGCCACCCTGGCCGGCTTCCTGGAGCAGGTCGCGCTGGTCGCCGACGCCGACCAGGTGCCCACGGACGACCCCGACCACCAGGGCGTGGTCACCCTGATGACGCTGCACACCGCGAAGGGCCTGGAGTTCCCGGTGGTCTTCCTGACCGGCCTGGAGGACGGCGTCTTCCCGCACCTGCGCTCGCTGGGCGACACCCGGGAGCTGGAGGAGGAACGTCGGCTGGCGTACGTCGGCATCACCCGGGCCCGCCAGCGCCTCCACCTCTCCCGGGCGGTCACCCGCTCGGCGTGGGGGCAGCCGGCCTACAACCCGCCGTCGCGGTTCCTGGAGGAGCTGCCGCCGGAGCTGGTCCGCTGGGAGCGCACCGAGGGGTCGTACACCTCGTGGGCCGGCGGGGGCGGCGGCGTGGGTGGCCGCGCGGACCGGGTGTCCGGCGGGCGTGGGGGCTTCAACGGCGGCACGCCCAAGGCGGCGCAGTTGGCGAAGCGGCTGGGGGTCGACGCGAGCCGCCTGACCACGGCGAGCGAGCTGCCGCAGGGGCCGAAGGTGTCCGCGGGCGACCGGGTCAACCACCAGCGCTACGGCCTGGGCCGGGTGCTCGCCGTCGAGGGGCACGGCCCGGGAGCGCGGGCGCAGATCGACTTCGGCGACCAGACGATGTGGCTGGTGCTCCGGCACGCCCCGATCGACAAGCTCTGAGCGGCGGCGCGGCCCGGCCCGGCAGCACGCCGGACCGGGCCGCGCCGGTCGCTGCGGGTCAGCAGGCCACGTCGATGCCCCGGGCGCGCAGGAACGGCGCGGGGTCGATCTGGTTCCACATCTGACCCTGGTGCACCTCGAAGTGCAGGTGCGGGCCGGTGGAGTCGCCGGTGGACCCCTCCAGGCCGATGGTCTGCCCGGCGGCGACCTTGTCGCCCACGCCCACCTTGGTGGTGCTCAGGTGGGCGTAGTGGGTCAGGTAGCCGTTGCCGTGGTCGACGAAGACGGAGGTGCCGTACCCGTCGCCGACGTCGCCGGCCTTGGTGACGGTGCCGCCGAAGGCCGCGCGGACCGGGGTGCCGGCGGGCAGCGCGAAGTCGATGCCGGCGTGCTGGGTGCCCCAGCGCGGGCCGTAGCAGGAGGTGATGGCCGCGCCCTTCATCGGGATGACCCAACTGGGCTTCGGCTTGCTGGTCTTCTTCGGCTTCGGCTTCGGCTTGGCGGTGGTCGCCTTCGGGCTGGGCTTCGCCGACGGGCTGGCCTTCGTCGGGCTGGGCGTCGGGCTCGCCGAGGGGGTGGCCGGGGCGGTCGTCTCGCGGGCGGAGCGGTCGGCGCGGTCGGCGGCCTCCGTGCGGGCCTGCGTGTCCACGGCGGCGGCCGGGACGGCGGGCTCGTCGTTCCCGGTGGCCGCGAAGGCGGCGCCGCCGAGGCCGAGGCCGGTCAGGGCCGCTGCGGCGATGATCACGCGGGTGCGGCCGCCGATCCGCCTCCGGGGCCGGACGGGGGCGTCGGGGGTGTTCTCGTTCCGAATGTCTTCCTGCACGGCGGACCTTCACTGATCGAGGGGGCACTTGACCTCGAAATACTGGTGTCGACACGCGGCGTGACGGGTAGTGGGACGGGGCCCGGGCGGACCGGTGACGGCCGCATCCGCCCGTTGCATCCCCGTTCGGGGTTGTTCGACCGTAAAAGTGATCATGTGTGGCGATGGCGCCGGTCACAGTCGGCGGCGTGACCCGGCTCACTTTCGACTCCGGTGGCACACGAAAAACCGCCCGGATCGGCAGATCCGGGCGGTCGACGGGCGATACGCAGCGTCAGGACGCGGCTACCTCGCTGTAGTACACCTCGACTTGTAGCTTGATGTCCACTCCGCGCTCCTTGAGCCACGGCACCGGGTCGAGCGGCTCGCCCTTGACATGCACCTCCAGGTGCAGGTGGGAGCCGTAGGAGTGGCCGGTGTTGCCCACGAGGCCGAGCTGGTCGCCCGCCTTCACCTGCTGACCCTCCTTGACGCTCAGCGCCGAGGAGTGCCCGTAGATCGCCTCGCTGCCGTCGGCGTGCCGGACGATCACGGTGTGGCCGTAGCCGCCGAACCAGCCGGCCTTGGTGACGGTGCCCTCGTGGATGGCGACGTAGGGGGTGCCCTCGGGGGCGACCAGGTCGACGCCGGTGTGCAGCTTGCCCCAGCGCATGCCGTAGGGCGAGTTGAACTCGTAGCCCTGGAGGGGGAGCAGCCAGACCTCGGGCTCGGCGGACTCGGCGCCTCCGGCGCGGTCGCTGTCGCGGCTGGCGCGGTCGGCGTTGTCGCCACGGGCCGCGGCGTCCTGGTTGACGGCCGAGGCGGCCTTGAGCTCGTCGAGGACCGACGGGCTGACGCTCTTGGCGTCCGGCAGGGCGCCGGCGCCGATCGCGACGATGCCGGCGCCGACGAACGCGGTGGTGACCACCGCTGCGTAGCGGCTACGCGGGGGGGTGGGTACGCGGCGGCGACCGCGATATCGATCGGGCTCAGACGACAGGCGCTGGCGCACGCACACCCTCCGTTGTCGGGGATCCGAAGCGGCTTCCTCGACGCCCGTGAAGCTCGGGTGAACGCCGGCTGGCCGCGTCGTCACCCGTCCGTGGACCTGATGACAACCGTGGACACGTTAGCCAACCACCAGTCCCGTCACAAGCCGAAGCGCCGAATTGCTACCGCGTTATGTCTCTTTCCGTCCGTGATTGTCATGGGTCGTACCCCTCGAACGGTGCCCCCCTAACTGCCCGTTCGTCGCGCAGGGTGACCGAACGGCGGAGTCGTCCGGCTTGACGCCGGGGGCTGGCGCGGTCCGCCGTACCGGCGCCGACGGGAGTCCGGCCGGGTTCGCGGGGGTGAGGTTCACCGCCCGGATTTCCCGGGCAGGGTCGGGCGGGTTACCGTTCGTTCAGTGAAGCCGCGGAGCCGGTGAAAGGGATGCGCTGATGAGCTCTCGTGTACGGGTCGTCGTCGCCAAGCCGGGCCTGGACGGCCACGACCGTGGCGCAAAGGTCGTCGCGCGTGCCCTGCGGGATGCCGGTATGGAGGTCATCTACACCGGCCTGCACCAGACCCCGGAGCAGATCGTGGAGACCGCGATCCAGGAGGACGCCGACGCGGTCGGGCTCTCCGTGCTGTCCGGGGCGCACATGACGCTGTTCCGGCGGGTGGTGGAGCTGCTCGGTGAGCGCGACGCCCGCGACATCGTCGTGTTCGGCGGCGGCATCATTCCCGACGCCGACATCCCGGAGCTCCAGCGGCTCGGGGTCGCCAAGATCTTCACGCCGGGTGCGACGACCCAGTCGATCGTCGAGTGGGTCCGGCAGAACGTCGCCCAGCCGGTCGCCTGACGGCGGTCGCGGGCTCGGGGCCGCTCGGCGGCCGAATCCGGGCAGGGGGAGGGGCCGGACGCACCCCTCACACGTCCGGCCCCTCTATGCACGATGCCCCGCCGCCACCCCTCGACCGACAGGGCATCGGCCGCTCCCGTCGTCGCGCTGCATCAGCGCTCCGACACCTGACTCAACGACGCCCCCACGGACGGGTTACGCGCCCCCGGCAACATCGCCCGGACGGCTGACATCGGGCCGAAGTCGCGGAAAGGCCGCGCGACGCCGCCGATTGTGCATTACCACACAACGTGCACCCGCTCGGTTGCCGGCGGTGTCCACCTCGCTAGGCTGCGCCCAATGGCCTGTTTCGAGTGATGACAGGCGTCAAACTGTTTTCCATAACGCTGGTGGCGGCGCGACGGCGCGCCGCGGAGACGGGACGGGACGCGCAAACGTGGACCTGTACGAGTACCAGGGGCGGGACCTGTTCGAACGGCACGGCTTGCCCGTGCTCGCCGGCGGCGTCGCCACGACCCCGGAGGAGGCCCGCGCGATCGCCGAACGCCTAGGCGGTCGGGTGGTCGTCAAGGCACAGGTGAAGGTCGGTGGCCGAGGCAAGGCCGGCGGCGTGAAGCTGGCCGAGGGCGCCGAGGAGACGGTGGCCCGCGCCACCGACATCCTGGGCATGGACATCAAGGGCCACACCGTCCACAAGGTCATGATCACGGTGACCGCGGACGTGGCCGAGGAGTACTACTTCTCCTACCTGCTCGACCGGGCGAACCGCACCTTCCTCTGCATCGCCAGCGTCGCCGGCGGCATGGACATCGAGCAGGTCGCCGCCGAGACCCCGGAGAAGGTCGTCAAGGCCCCGATCGACGCCAACACCGGCGTCGACGAGGCGAAGGCGCGCGAGATCGTCACCGCCGCCAACTTCCCGGCCGAGGTCGCCGACCAGGTCGTCGAGGCCGCCGTGGGGCTGTGGAAGGCCTTCGTCGCCGAGGACGCCACGCTGGTCGAGGTGAACCCGCTGGCCAAGACCCGCGAGGGCAAGCTGCTGCTGCTCGACGCCAAGGTCACCCTCGACGAGAACGCCGGGTTCCGGCACCCGGACCACGAGGCGCTGGTCGACCAGGCCGCGGTGGACCCGCTGGAGCAGGCCGCCAAGGAGAAGGACCTCAACTACGTCAAGCTCGACGGCGAGGTCGGGATCATCGGCAACGGCGCCGGCCTGGTCATGTCGACCCTCGACGTGGTCGCGTACGCCGGTGAGCGGCACGGCGGCGTCAAGCCGGCCAACTTCCTCGACATCGGCGGTGGCGCGAGCGCCGCCGTGATGGCGAACGGACTGGAGATCGTCCTGTCCGACCCGTCGGTAAAGAGCGTCTTCGTCAACGTTTTCGGCGGCATCACCGCCTGCGACGAGGTCGCCAACGGCATCGTGCAGGCGCTGGCCCTGCTCGAGCAGCGCGGCGAGCAGGTCACCAAGCCGCTGGTCGTCCGCCTCGACGGCAACAACGCCGAGGCTGGCCGGGCGATCCTCGACGGCGCGAACAACCCGCTGGTCCAGCGGGTCGACACGATGGATGGCGCGGCCGAGCGGGCCGCCGAGCTGGCGGCTGCGGGGGTCTGACAATGGCTATCTGGCTGACCAAGGACTCGAAGGTCATCGTCCAGGGGATGACCGGTTCCGAGGGTTCCAAGCACACCCGGCGGATGCTCGCCGCGGGCACCAACGTCGTCGGCGGCGTCAACCCGCGCAAGGCGGGCCAGACGGTCGACTTCGACGGCACCGAGCTGCCGGTCTTCGCCAGCGTCGCGGACGCGATGGCGCAGACCGGTGCGGACGTGACCGTGATCTTCGTACCGCCGCAGTTCACCAAGGGCGCGGTCGTCGAGGCGATCGACGCCGGGATCGACCTGGCCGTGGTGATCACCGAGGGCGTGCCGGTGCACGACACCGCCGCGTTCTGGGCGTACAACGTCGCCAAGGGGGAGCGGACCCGGATCATCGGTCCGAACTGCCCGGGCATCGCCTCGCCGGGCGCCTCCAACGCCGGCATCATCCCGGCCGACATCACCGGCACCGGCCGCATCGGCCTGGTCAGCAAGAGCGGCACGCTGACCTACCAGATGATGTACGAGCTGCGTGACATCGGCTTCTCGACCTGCGTCGGCATCGGCGGTGACCCGATCATCGGCACCACCCACATCGACGCGCTCGCCGCGTTCGAGGCCGACCCGGAGACCGACGCGATCGTCATGATCGGTGAGATCGGTGGCGACGCCGAGGAGCGGGCCGCCGAGTTCATCAAGGCGAACGTGACCAAGCCGGTGGTCGGCTACATCGCCGGCTTCACCGCGCCGCCCGGCAAGACCATGGGCCACGCCGGTGCGATCATCTCCGGCTCGGCGGGCACCGCCGAGGCCAAGAAGGACGCGCTGGAGGCGGTCGGCGTCAAGGTCGGCAAGACCCCGACCGAGACCGCCAAGCTCATGCGGGAGATCATGTCCGCGGGCTGAGCCCGAGCGACGTACGACCGGAGGGCCGACCGTTCGCGGTCGGCCCTCCGCCGTCGTGTCGCGGCGGCCCCGGTCGTTTTGGCGCGGGCGGCCTCAGTCGTTGTAGAGCGGGTAGTTGCCGCCGGCCCAGAGGACGCCGCTGCCGATGATGTTGAGCACGCCGAACGCGATCGCCAGGTAGCCGAGCACGGGCGACTGGCCGAAGCGCTTGGCGTCCCGGATCGACAGGTAACCGAAGACGATCCCCAGGATGCCGCAGCAGAGCAGGCCGAGGATGATGCCGAGCACGCCCCACAGCGTCGTGCGGTCGCGACCGGCCGCGGACGGTGCCGGCGGGGGCGGCGGATACGGAGTGTTCACGGCTCTCCTCCGGACGTCGGTGCCGCGACCCAGCGGTCGCGTCCCTGCGCCGAGGCTAGACCGGATCGGGGGCCGGAGATGGTGGATCACGTAACTCGTCGCCGCTGCGGGGCGGTATCGGACTGCCACCGCCGGCCCGGCATGCCAGAGTAGACGCGATGTCCTCCGTCACCCCTGATCAGCCCAGCCGTCCCGGCGCCGACGTCGGCCCCGGCGCCCGGCCGGCCGCGCCCGTCGGGCGGAGCCGGCGGGTGCCCGCGCCGCGCGCGGGCGAGCCGCGCCGCAGTCGCGCCCCGCTCGTCGTCGCCGCCGGGGTCGCCGCCGGGTGGGCGGCGCTCACCTCCTGGCTGCCGGTCGTGGTCGTGCTCTGGCTGTTCCAGCTCAGCGAGGGTGCCGCCTCCGTGCCAGGTGCGCTGCGCGCCGGGCTGGCCGGCTGGCTGCTCGGGCACGGCGTGCCGCTGGACACCGCCGCCGGCCCGCTCGGGCTGGCCCCGCTGGCGCTGACCGCCCTGGTCGTCTGGCGGCTGACCCGGGCGGGCGTGCACGCCAGCCGGGCCATCGGCGCGCGGGGCGGCCGGTCACCCCGGCAGGCGCTCCTCGCCGCCGGCGCGGTCGGCGTCGCGTACGCGCTGCTCGGGGTCCTCGGCGCGGTGCTGGCCGGCGCGTCACCGGTGCGCGCCGGGCTGACCCTCCTGGTGCTCGGCACGATCGGGGCCCTGGTGGGCTCGGCCCGGACGACGCGCGTGGCCGGCCTGCTCGCCGCGCGGTCCCCGGACGCGCTGCGCGACGGAATCCGCACCGGGCTCGTCGCCGGGCTGCTGCTGTTCGGCGCGGGGGCCGGCGCGGCGGGGCTCGCCGTGGCCACCGGGGGCGGGGACGCCGCCGACCTGATCGGGGCCTACCGCACCGGGGTCGCCGGCCAGGCCGGGATCACGCTGGTCAGCCTCGCCTACGCGCCCAACGCCACAATCTGGTCGGTCAGCTACCTGCTCGGCCCGGGTTTCGCCGTCGGCACCGACACGGCGGTACGCACCAGCGAGGTCTCCGTGGGGGCGCTGCCGGCCGTACCGCTGCTGGCCGGGCTGCCGCGCGGGCCGGTCGACGGGCTCGGCGCCGGGCTGCTCGCGGTGCCGGTCCTCGCCGGGATGGCCGCGGGCTGGCTGCTGGCCCGCCGGCTGCTCCGGCTCGCCGCCGACGACCGGGCACCGCTGCGCTGGGGGCCGCTGCTCGGGGCGGCGGCGCTCGCCGGCCCGGTGGCCGGTCTGCTGCTGGGCGCCGCCGCGGCCGCCTCCGCCGGATCGCTCGGCGGCGGCCGGCTGGTCCAGGTGGGGCCCGTCGCCTGGCAGGTGGCGGCGGTGGCGACCGCGGTCGTCACGGTCGGGGCGCTGATCGGCGCCGCCGCGACCCGGGTGCTGTCCCGCGCGCCCCGCTGAGGGGCCGGAAGACGCCGAAGGGGCGCCCCGGACGGGCCGGGACGCCCCTGTCGCATGACGGTCAGGGCTGGTTGGGCAGCGTCAGACTGAAGCCCAGGAAGATGATCTGGAGCAGGCCGAGCACGACGCCGATGGCGCCACAGATCAGGCCGGCGAGGGCCTGACCGTTGTTGTCGGCCAGCCCCTGGGCGGCCTTCTGCTTGCCCATCCACCCGGTCACCAGCGCACCGATGCCCAGCGGGATGCCGAGGTAGCAGCAGACCATCGGGATCGAGGCGATGCCGAGGATCATGGACACCAGACCGAGGGTGTTCTGCTGCTGCCCAGGCCCCTTCGCGGCGAATCCCGCGTTGGGGTACATGGGCGGCTGCGAGTACGCCTGCTGGCCGTACGGGTCCTGGTACGGCTGCTGCCCGTACGGCTGACCCGGCGCCGGCTGCCCGTAGGGCTGGCCCGAGGTGGGCGGCTGCCCGTAGGGCTGGCCCGAGGTGGGCGGCTGCCCGTAGGGCTGGCCCGAGGTCGGCGGCTGGCCGTACGGGTCCTGCTGGCCGTAGGGGTCCTGCTGACCGTACGGGTTCTGCTGGCCGTACGGATCCTGCGGCGCGGCGTACGGGTCGTTCGGCTGCCCGGAGGCGGGCTGCTGACCGTACGGCGCCGCCGGCGGCGGGGCGTACGGGTCGTGGTGCGGCGCGTTCGGATCCTGGTGCGGCTGCTGGCCGTACGGATCCTGTCCGGGGTAACCGGGCTGCATGCGACTCCTCGTCCGATCTGTCAGTAGCTGCTGGTGGAGGTGTCGCCGCCCATCACACCGGCGAGCCCACCGAGCAGGCAGCACACCAGCACGATCACGTACCAGCTGATGCCGACGATGAGCGCCCACTTGGACCACTTCTTCGACTCGGCGGCGGCGGCCTGGGCCCCGGCGTAGTCGCCCTGCTGGAGCAGCGGGTTCACCTTGGAGGCGTTGATGATCGCCGGGATGGCCAGCGGCCAGAAGAGAAAGATGGCGACGATCGACATCGTCATGTTGTTGTTGATCTGCGGCTGCTGCGGCTGGTATCCGGGCTGCATCTCGGCGTACTCCTCATTCCACTCGACACCCCCGCGGGGCGTCGGATCACTGACGGGTGCGGGCCGACGCGCGCCGGGCCCGAGCGACCGGCAGCGTACCTGGTCCGGACCATTCGCGTCGTCGGTGAATGTCGCAATGCCCAGCGGATGGAAGCGGCGGCAGGCCCGATAGGGTGGCCCGGTGACCGAGCCCGCGCCCGTCGCCCGCATCGTCGTCCTCGTCTCCGGCTCCGGGAGCAACCTCCAGGCCCTGCTCGATGCGAGCGTCGATCCGGCGTACGGGGCCCGGGTGGTGGCCGTCGGCGCCGACCGCGACGGCATCGCGGGTCTGGACCGGGCCGCCGCGGCAGGTGTGCCGACCTTCGTCGAGCGGGTCGCCGACCACCCTGGCCGCGAGGACTGGGACGCCGCGCTGACCGCCCGCGTCGCCGAGCACCGGCCCGACCTGGTCGTCTCCGCGGGTTTCCTCAAGCTGGTCGGCCCGCGCTTCCTGGCCGCCTTCGGCGACCGCTACCTGAACACGCACAACACGCTGCTGCCGGCGTTCCCCGGCATCCACGGCCCGCGTGACGCCCTCGCCTACGGCGTGAAGGTCACCGGGGCGACGCTCTTCTTCGTCGACGCCGGCATGGACACCGGCCCGATCGTCGCGCAGGTCGCCGTGCCGGTGCACGACGGCGACGACGTCGAGACGCTCACCGAGCGCATCAAGGAAGCCGAGCGGCACCAGCTCGTCGAGCAGGTGGGCCGCCTGGTCCGCGAAGGTTGGACGATCACCGGAAGAAAGGTCACGGTCCCGTGAGTTCCACTCAGGACGAACGCCGCCCGATCAGGCGGGCGCTGGTCAGCGTCTACGACAAGACCGGCCTGGTCGAGCTGGCCCGGGCGCTGCACACGGCCGGGGTGGAGATCGTCTCGACCGGCAGCACCGCCTCGGCCATCGCCGGCGCGGGAGTACCGGTGACCCCGGTCGAGACGGTGACGGGCTTCCCGGAGATCCTCGACGGGCGGGTCAAGACGCTGCACCCGAAGGTGCACGGCGGACTCCTCGCCGACCTGCGCAAGGATTCCCACGTCGCCCAGCTCGACGAGCACGGCATCGCCGGTATCGACCTGCTGGTGTCCAACCTCTACCCGTTCCAGGCCACTGTCGCCTCCGGCGCGGGCGTCGAGGAGTGCGTCGAGCAGATCGACATCGGCGGTCCGGCGATGGTCCGGGCGGCCGCCAAGAACCACGCCTCGGTCGCCGTGGTGACCGACCCGGCCGCGTACCCGGCCCTGCTCGCCGCGCTCGGCGAGGGCGGCTTCACGCTGGCCCAGCGGCGCGTGCTGGCCGCCCGTGCCTTCGCCGTCATCGCCGAGTACGACGTGGCGGTGGCCGAGTGGTGCGCCGCCACGCTGGCGCCCGAGGAGGACGGCTGGCCGGACTTCGCCGGGCTGTCGCTGCGCCGGCAGGCGGTGCTGCGCTACGGCGAGAACCCGCACCAGCCGGCGGCCCTCTACGTCGACCCGTCCAGCCCGGCCGGGCTCGCCCAGGCCGAGCAGCTGCACGGCAAGGAGATGTCCTACAACAACTACGTTGACGCGGACGCGGCGTGGCGGGCGGCCAACGACTTCGCCGACCAGCCGGCGGTGGCGATCATCAAGCACGCCAACCCGTGCGGGATCGCGGTGGGCGCCGACGTGGCCGAGGCGCACCGCAAGGCGCACGCCTGCGACCCGGTGTCCGCGTACGGCGGGGTGATCGCGGTCAACCGGCCGGTCTCGGTCGAGCTGGCCCGGCAGGTGTCGGAGATCTTCACCGAGGTGCTGGTGGCGCCCGGCTTCGACGAGGGCGCGGTGGAGGTCCTCCAGGCGAAGAAGAACATCCGGCTGCTGCACGCGCCGGCCTACGCCCCGCTGCCGGCCGAGTGGCGGCAGGTCACCGGCGGCGTACTGGTGCAGATGGCCGACCGGATCGACGCCGAGGGCGACGACCCGGCCAACTGGCGGCTGGCCACCGGCGAGCCGGCGGACGAGGCGACCCTGCGCGACCTGGCCTTCGCCTGGCGGGCGGTACGCGCGGTGAAGAGCAACGCGATCCTGCTGGCCAGGGACGGCGCGACGGTCGGCGTCGGGATGGGCCAGGTCAACCGGGTCGACTCGGCGCAGCTCGCGGTCGCCCGGGCCGGAGCGGACCGGGCCCGTGGTGCGGTCTGCGCCTCGGACGCCTTCTTCCCCTTCGCCGACGGCCCGCAGATCCTCATCGACGCCGGCGTCCGCGCGATCGTGCAGCCGGGCGGCTCGATCCGCGACGAGGAAGTCATCGCCGCCGCCAAGCAGGCCGGCGTCACCATGTACCTGACCTCCACCCGCCACTTCTTCCACTGACCTCCCGGGGGAGGGTCAGGGGGTGGGGCGGAGTTCGGCGAAGTGGCAGGCCGAGGGGTGGGGGTCCGCGGCGCGGAGGACCGTGTGGGGCTCCTGGGTGGCGCAGACCTCCTGGGCCTTCCAGCAGCGGGTGCGGAAGTGGCAGCCGCTCGGCGGGTCGGCCGGGCTCGGCACGTCGCCGGTGAGCCGGATCATGGTGCGCCGGTCGCGGGCCTCCGGGTCCGGCACCGGCACGGCCGAGAGCAGCGCCTGGGTGTACGGGTGGGTCGCGCGCTCGTAGATCTCGTCCTCGGTGCCGATCTCCACGATCTTGCCGAGGTACATGACCGCGACCCGGTCCGAGATGTGGCGGACCACCGACAGGTCGTGCGCGATGAAGATGTACGACAGGCCGAACTCGTCCTGGAGCTTCTCCAGCAGGTTGATCACCTGGGCCTGGATCGACACGTCCAGGGCGCTGACCGGCTCGTCGCAGACGATGATCTCGGGCCGCAGGGCGAGCGCGCGGGCGATGCCGATGCGCTGCCGCTGACCGCCGGAGAACTGGTGCGGGTACCGGTTGATGTGCTCGGGGTTCAGGCCGACGACGTCGAGCAGCTCCCGCACCCGGCCCCGCCGGCTGCCCTTCGGCGCGGCGTCCGGGTGGATCTCGAACGGCTCGCCGATGATGTCGCCGACCGTCATGCGCGGGTTCAGCGAGGTGTACGGGTCCTGCATCACCATCTGCATGTTGCGCCGCAGCCGGCGCAACTCGGCGCCGGAGGCGGAGAACAGGTCCCGGCCCTCCAGGGTGGCCCGGCCGGCGGTCGGCGTCTCCAGCCGCATCAGCAGCCGGGCCAGCGTCGACTTGCCGCAGCCCGACTCGCCGACCACCCCGAGGGTCTCGCCCCGGCGCAGCTCGAAGCTGACCCCGTCGACGGCCTTGACGGCGCCGACCTGCCGCTGGAAGAGCACGCCCTGGCGGATCGGGAAGTGCTTGACCACGTTGTCGACGGCGAGGATCGTCTCGCCGCGCACCTTGGTCGGGCTAGCGGGCGCTGTCATCACGGACCTCCTGGGCGAAGTGGCACTCGCTGGTCCGGCCGTCGCCCAGGACCAGGTCGTGCGGCACCACGTCGACGCAGACCTGCTGCACGTACGGGCACCGGGGGTGGAAGGGGCAGCCGGACGGGATCCGCATCAGGTTGGGCGGCAGCCCCCTGATCGTGGAGAGCTCCTGGCCCCGGACGTCCATCCGAGGGATCGACTCCAGCAACCCCTTCGTGTACGGGTGGGCCGGCGCCCGGTACAGCGAGCGGACGTCGGCGTGCTCCACGATGCGGCCGGCGTACATGACGGCGATCCGGTCCGCGACGCCGGCGACCACGCCGAGGTCGTGCGTGATCAGGATCATCGCCATGTCGAGGTCGCGGCGCAGGTCGGCCAGCAGGTCCATGATCTGGGCCTGCACGGTGACGTCCAGGGCCGTGGTCGGCTCGTCGGCGATCAGCACCTTCGGGTTCATGGCCAGCGCCATCGCGATCATGACGCGCTGCCGCATGCCGCCGGAGAACTGGTGCGGGTAGTCGCCGAGCCGGCTGGCGGCGGCGGGGATCCGTACCAGGTCCATCAGCTCGACGACGCGGGCACGGGCGTCCGCCTTCGACATGCCCTCGCGCTGGCGCAGCGTCTCGCCGATCTGCCAGCCCACTCCGAAGACGGGGTTCAGCGCGGAGAGGGCGTCCTGGAAGATCATCGCGATCTCCTTGCCGCGTACCTGCCGGCGCTGCTCCTCCGGCAGTTTCAGCAGGTCCCGCCCCTGGTAGAGGATCTCGCCGGAGCGGATCACGGCCGGGGGAGTGTCGAGGATGCCCATGATCGCCTGGGCGGTGACCGACTTGCCGGAGCCCGACTCGCCGAGCACGGCGAGCGTCTCGCCGGGATCGAGGTGGTACGAGACACCGTTGATCACCCTGGCCACGCCCTCGCTGGTGCGGAACTCGACGTGCAGGTCCCGTAGGTCCAGCAGGTGCCCGCCCTCGGGGGTGGGTGAGGCCGGCGTGGGTCGGACGGCGGACTGGCTCACGGTTCACGCCTTTCGCTCGCGACTGCGGGGCTCGCTGCGCTCACTCCTCGCGCTCGCATGGCACGCCTTTCGCTCGCGACGACGGGGCCGCACGGGGCCCGTCATCTCAACTTCGGGTCGAAGGCGTCGCGGATCGCGTCGCCGAGCATGATGAACGCCAGCACGGTCAGCGCCAGGAACGTCGAGGGGACCAGCAGCGGGGTGACCGACTCCCGCATGTGCACCCGGCCCGCGTCGATGTCGATGCCCCAGGAGATGGTCGGCGCCCTGAGCCCGATGCCGAGGAAGCTCAGCGTGGCCTCGGCGGCGATGAACGAGCCGAGGGCGATCGTCAGCACCACGATCGCCGGGGCGAGCGCGTTGGGCAGGATGTGCCGCAGCATGATCCGGCCGTCGCCGGCGCCGAGCATCCGGGCCGCCGCGACGTAGTCCTGCTCCTTGGCGGTGATCACCGAGGAGCGGACGACGCGGGCGGCGGTGGTCCAGCCGAGGATCGCCAGCACGAAGATGACCGCGCCGATCCGGACCGCCGAGCTGTCGCTGTTGACCCGCTTGAGCAGCACGATCGCGGCGAGCAGGAGCGGGATGCCGAGGACCACGTCGATCACCCGGGAGAGCACCGCGTCGACCCAGCGGCCGAAGTAGCCGGCCAGCATCCCCACGGCGAGCGCGATCAGGCCGGTGAGCAGGGCGGAGAGCGCGCCGACCAGCAGCGACGCGCGGGCGCCGTAGACCGCCCTGGCGTACGTGTCGCAGCCCTGGAAGTCGTACCCGAAGATCGCCCCGCCGGACGGCCCGGCGTGCTGACGGGCCAGCACGCAGTCGCGCGGATCGTTCGCGGTGAACAGCCCCGGCACGGCGGCCATGGCGGCGACCAGCAGCACCAGGGCGAGGCTGATCCAGAAGATCGGCTTGCGGCGCAGGTCGCGCCAGGCGTCGCCGGCCAGGCTGCGGGGCTTCTGCGGTACGCCGACCTGGTTCGGCGCGCCGGGCTCACCCGACGGCCCCCGCCGCGCGGCCTGGTTCTCGCTCGCCGCGACGGTCTCGAAGTCACTCATGCCCGCACCTCGCTGGCTTCGCTGCGCTCACTCATGCCCGCACCTCGCTGCGCTCGGCGCCGGCACGAAACACTGCGCTGCCGATTCGTTCGCTGCGCTCACTCATAGCGGATCCTCGGGTCGAGTACGGCGTACAGGACGTCCACCACCAGGTTGGAGACGAGGTAGACCACGACGAGCACGCTGACGATGCCCACCACCAGCGGGCCGTCCTCGGTGCGGATGCCGCGGAAGAGGTTGAAGCCGACGCCGGGGATGTTGAACACGCCCTCGGTGATGATCGCGCCGCTCATCAGGTTGCCCAGCTCGACGCCGAGGAAGGTGACCACCGGGATGAGGGAGTTGCGCAGCACGTGGACGCTGACGATCCGCCGCCTCACGAGCCCCTTCGACCGGGCGGTGCGGACGTAGTCGGCGCGCAGGTTCTCGGCCACGGACGTCCGGGTCAGCCGCAGTGCGGTGGCCAGCGAGAGCGAGCCGAGCACGATGCCCGGCAGCAGGAGCGCGTACAGGTCCGGGTCGGCGCCGGCGGTGGCCGGGAAGAGCTGCCACCTGACGCCGAGGAGGTACTGCGCCAGCGGCGCGAGCACGATCGTCGGGATGCCGAGCACCAGCAGGGTCAGCAGCAGGGTCGAGTTGTCGAAGATGCTGGCCCGCCGGATGCCGGCGAGGACGCCGGCGGTGACCCCGAAGAGGATGGTGACCGCCATGGCGATCAGCGCCAGCTTGACCGTGACGGGCCAGGCGGCGGCCAGGATGTCGCCGATCGAGCGTCCGGTGAGGGACTGCCCGAGGTCACCCTGGAGCAGGTTCTTGAGGTAGTCGAAGTAGCGGTAGAAGAAGCCGCCGACCCCGGTCCGGTCGAGGTGGAACTTCTCCGTCAGGTATGCCCGCTGGGCCGCCGTGACCGGGCGCTCACCGGCGAGCGCCTGGATGGGATCGCCCTGGCCGGCGAACATCAGCGCGTAGACGATCAGCGTGGTCCCGAAGAACGCGAGGACCATCTGGAGCAGACGCCGCAGGATGAAGCGGAACATACTTGGCAGTCTGGCGGAAAAAGTGCGAAGAGGAAGGCGGGTCGGGCCACCGTCCGCCGATGGCCCGACCCGTCCTGCCGTGGTGTTACTTGACGGCCTCGATCTTCACGAGGTCGATCCGGTCGAAGAGATCCATCTCCACGTTCGTCACCTTGGTGGAGTGGCCGAAGTTGTTCTGGCCGTACCGCAGCGGGATCACCGGCAGGTCCTCCGCCAGCAGGTCCTCGGCCGCCTGGTACTTCTTGATCGCCTCGTCCTCGTTCGCGGCGCTGGCGCCCTCGGCGAGCAGCTTGTCGAACTCGGGGTTGCTGTAGCCGTAGTAGTTCGACGAGCCGTTGCTGCTGTACAGCGGGCCCAGGTAGTTCTCCATGGACGGGTAGTCCATGACCCAGCCCATCCGGAACAGGCCGACCGGCTGCTTGGCCTTCACCTTGGTCAGCAGGTCCGCGAACTTCGGCTCGGCGGTGCCCACGCAGTCCACGCCCAGGTTGGTCTTGAGCTGGTTGCAGGTCGCGTCGATCCAGTCCTTGTGGCCGCCGTCGCCGTTGTAGGACAGCTCGATCCTCGCCGGGCCGCCCGCGGCCTGGTACAGGCTCTTGGCCTTGGCCGGGTCGAACTCGCCGGCCTCGCCGATGGTGCTGTCGCGGTAGCCCGCGACGACCGGCGAGACGAACGAGCGGGCCGGCTGCTGCGAGTCCTTGAAGATCGACTTGGTGATCTCGTCCCGGTCGATCGCCATCGAGATGGCCTTGCGCACGTCCGGGTTGCTGAACTCCTCCTGGAACGTCGGGAAGGCCAGCACCTGGAGCGACGAGGCGGAGCTCTGCTTGAACCGGTCACCGAGGTCGGTGCCGGCCGTCGAGAGGTTCTCGGTCGGGATGGTCTTGATGACGTCCAGGTTGTCCGAGAGCACGTCCGCGTACGCGGCGGTCGGCTGCTGGTAGATCCGGAACTCGACGCCGGCCACCTTCGGCTTCTCGCCGGGGAAGGCGTCGTACTTCTCGACCTCGACCTTGGCGTCGTGCTGCCAGGCGCCCTTCATCTTGAACGGGCCCTGACCGACCGGCGCCTGCTCGTAGCCCTCGGCCAGTACGCCGGGCGCGGAGAACGCGGCCTTCGGCATCGGGTAGAAGGCGGTGTAGCCGAGCACGGACTTGAACTCGCTGTACGGCTCCGACAGCGTGACGGTGAAGGTCAAGTCGTCGACCTTCTTCAGCCCGCTGAGCGTCTTGGCCTTCGGAGTCTCGCCCTGCATGTCCTCGTAGCCGGCGATCTTCTCGAAGAAGTAGCTGGAGTTCTGGCCGTTCGGGGCGTAGGCGCCGTAGTTCCAGGCGTCGACGTAGTTGTCGGCGGTGACCTTCTCGCCGTTGTGGAAGGTGTAGCCGTCCTTCAGCTTGACCGTCCAGGTCGTGTTGTCCTCGGACGTCACCGACTCGGCCGCCACCTCGTGGGGCTTGTTGGCCTCGTCGTAGTCGACCAGCGGGCTGAACAGGGCGGCGAGCACCTGCGAGCCGCTCGTCTCGTTGGTGTTGGTCGGCACCAGGTGCTGCGGCTCGGCGATCTCGATCCGCACGGCCGCGTCGGGGTTGCTCTCGCCGGATCCACCGTCGCCGCCCGAGCCGCAGGCCACCAGGCCCAGGGTCACCGCGAGCGGGAGGGCGGTCCAGGCAGCGAGCCTACGAACACGCATGTAGCCTCCTCATCTCCTCACGCTGCGCAGTCAGGCCCGGCGCTGGGTTTACGCTGCGCAACGTTGGGCAACGGTAGGTCGTCGGCTGGCGATCGACAACGGGCGGGTTGCGAACCGATAACGGAGTCACCGTCGGAGCCTTGCCGTGGCGGGCCGGGTCTGCTAATGCCGTGGCGCCGCGAATGCGGCGCTGGGCAGCGCGGACTCTCGACGCGGTCGGTGCTCGTCGCGCCCGCTCCGCCCGTTCGCGCCATCCCGATCCGGGCGTGCCCGTCCGTCGCCCCGATGGCCCGGGAGTCCGGTTCCAGCCGGGGCGTCGCCGGCCCGTGCGTCACTCAGAGTGATTAACCGCACGTCACTCTTAGTGGTCACATTGCGGGCTTGGCGCGGGTCGTCGGATCGCCAGCCGCCGACCGTGAGACGATCTGGGCGTGACGGCGACGCTTCTGGACGGCAAGGCGACCGCGGCCGAGATCAAGGACGAGCTGCGGACACGGGTCAAGGCACTGGCGGAACGCGGCATCACCCCGGGGCTCGGCACCGTCCTGGTGGGTGCGGACCCCGGTTCCCAGGCGTACGTCAACGGCAAGCACCGCGACTGCGCCGAGGTGGGGGTCGCCTCGATCCGCCGCGAGCTGCCGGCCGACGCGACCCAGGCGCAGGTCGACGCCGTGCTCGCCGAGCTGAACGCCGACCCGGCCTGCCACGGCTACATCGTCCAGCTGCCGCTGCCGGGCCACCTCGACACCCAGCGGGTGCTGGAGCTGATCGACCCGGACAAAGACGCCGACGGCCTGCACCCGGTCAACCTCGGTCGGCTCGTCCTGGGCTACGACGCCCCGCTGCCCTGCACCCCGCGCGGCATCGTCGAGCTGCTCCGCCGGCACGACGTGCCGCTGCGCGGCGCCAATGTCGCCGTGGTCGGCCGCGGCAACACCGTCGGCCGCCCGCTCGGCCTGCTGCTCACCCGCCGCAGCGAGAACGCCACCGTGACCCTCTGCCACACCGGCACCCTCGACCTGGCCTCGCACACCCGGGCCGCCGACATCGTCATCGTGGCCGCCGGCGTACCGGGCCTGCTCACCGCCGACATGCTCACGCCGGGCGCGGTCGTGGTCGACGTCGGCATCACCCGGGTCATCGGCCCGGACGGCAAGGGCCGCTACACCGGCGACGTCGCCGGTGACGCGGCGGAGGTGGCCGGCAAGCTGGTGCCCATGCCGGGCGGCGTCGGCCCGATGACCCGCGCGATGCTGCTGACCAACGTCGTGGAGCGCGCCGAGCGCGACTGAGCGCCCGCCGGGCCCCGCCCGGAGCCGGACGGCCGTGACGTTCGCCCCATCCCGGCGATGGTCGCCTCCCCTGACCTGATCGGTGCCAGGATGACTGATACGGTCCGGAAAACCGACTGGTAGCAGGGAGTGGGACGACCATGGGTAAGAAGGTCACTGTCGTCGGGGCCGGCTTCTACGGCTCCACCACCGCACAGCGCCTGGCCGAGTACGACGTCTTCGACACCGTCGTGATCACCGACATCGTGGAGGGCAAGCCCGCAGGTCTCGCCCTGGACCTCAACCAGTCGCGCGCCGTCGAGGGCTTCGAGACCAAGGTGGTCGGCGCGACCACCGGTCCGAACGGCGAGGGCTACGAGGCGATCGAGGGCTCGGACGTCGTCGTGATCACCGCCGGCCTGCCGCGCAAGCCGGGCATGAGCCGCATGGACCTGCTCGAGACGAACGCGAAGATCGTCCGCCAGGTCTCCGAGAACGTCGCCAAGTACGCCCCGAACGCCGTCGTCATCGTCGTGTCCAACCCGCTCGACGAGATGACCGCGCTGGCCCAGCTCGCCACCCAGTTCCCGAAGAACCGGGTCCTCGGCCAGGCCGGCATGCTGGACACCGCCCGGTTCACCAACTTCGTGGCCGAGGCGCTGGGCGTACCGGTGAAGTCGGTCAAGACGCTGACCCTCGGCTCGCACGGCGACACGATGGTGCCGGTGCCGTCGCAGAGCACGGTCGACGGCAAGCCGCTGCGTGAGGCGATGCCGGCCGAGCAGATCGAGGAGCTGGTCGTCAAGACCCGCAACGGCGGCGCCGAGGTGGTCGCGCTGCTCAAGACCGGTTCGGCGTACTACGCGCCGTCGGCCGCCGCCGCGCGGATGGCCAAGGCCGTCGCGGAGGACTCGGGCGAGGTCATGCCGGTCTGCGCCTGGGTCGACGGCGAGTACGGCATCTCCGGCGTCTACCTGGGTGTCGAGGCCGCGATCGGCGCCGAGGGCGTCAAGCGGGTCGTCGAGACGGACCTGGACGCCGACGAGCTGGCCAGCCTGAAGGAGGCCGCCGAGGCCGTCCGCGCCAAGCAGGGCGACGTCGCCTCCATGTGACCCACCACCCGTCGAGGGGGCACGCCGGTCCGCCGGCGTGCCCCCTCGTCGTACCGCCCTACAGCGTCATGAACGCCTCGCCCAGGTGCGGGGTAGCGAGCACCGTGGGCCCGCGCGCGGCCAGGTCGCGCAGCAGCCCCACCCGCGAGGCACGCGCCGCGGGGGCGTCCTCCTCGTGGGCGTACGCCAGCTCGGGGTCGACCAGTTGCACGGCGTGCACCAGCAGGTCGCCGGTGAGCAGCAGCCGCTCGTCGCCCACCTCCAGCAGCACCGACTGGTGCCCGGGCGTGTGCCCCGGGGTCGGCAGCAGCCGTACCGTCGGATCCAGCCTCTCCTCGCCGTCGACCACCCGGAGCTGGCCGGCGGCGCGCAACGGCGCGACCAGGCCGGCCGACAGCCCCGGGGCGAGCTGCCCCACGGCGGCCAGCTCGGCCCGCTGGAGCACGTAGTCGGCGTTCGGGAAGTACGGCGTCCCCGGCGAGCCGGTGACCGCCCAGCCGACGTGGTCGCTGTGCAGGTGGGTGAGCACCACCGTGCGTACGTCGGCCGGGTCGATGCCGGCGGCGGCGAGTTCGGCCGGCAGCCGGCCGGGCACCGGCGCCCAGCTCGCGGCGGGCGAGCCGGCCGGGCCGATCCCCGCGTCGACCAGGGTCACCGGCCCGTCGCCGGCGCGGATGGCGAAGCTGCGGAACGGCAGCCACCACCGTCCGTCGGCGGTCACCGTGGCCGGGTCACGCAGGTCGGCCGCGCGCCAGTGCTCCGGCGTGGCGTCCGGGAATGCCTCCGCGCGGGGCTGGAAGAACGGTCCCTTGCCGTCGGTGAGCGCGGTGACCGTGATAGACCCGAGGATGCGGCTCGGTGGCATCCGGCGATCATGCCAGCGGTCCTGTGCGCCGTGCACGTCGTTTGTTCCGGCCCGACCGAGGCCGGCTGGGGACTGCCGATCAGTTTCCAGTACGCTCGTACTGCTTGAGCACGAGTCCCCCGAGAGGAGCGCCGGCCGATGGCGAAGATCAAGGTAAACAACCCGGTCGTTGAGCTCGACGGCGACGAGATGACCCGGATCATCTGGAAGCAGATCCGGGAGCAGCTGATCCTGCCCTACCTCGACGTCGACCTGCACTACTACGACCTGTCGATCCAGCACCGCGACGAGACCGACGACCAGGTCACCGTCGACGCCGCCAACGCCATCAAGGAGCACGGCGTCGGCGTCAAGTGCGCGACCATCACCCCGGACGAGGCCCGGGTGGAGGAGTTCGGCCTGAAGAAGATGTGGCGGTCGCCGAACGGCACGATCCGCAACATCCTCGGCGGCGTCGTCTTCCGCGAGCCGATCATCATGTCCAACGTGCCGCGGCTGGTCCCCGGCTGGACCAAGCCGATCATCATCGGCCGGCACGCCCACGGTGACCAGTACAAGGCCACCGACTTCGTCGTCCCGGGCCCGGGCAAGGTGACCGTCACCTACACCCCGGCCGACGGCGGCGCCCCGATGGAGATGGAGGTCGCCAACTTCCCCGGCGGCGGCATCGCCATGGGCATGTACAACTACGACGAGTCGATCCGGGACTTCGCCCGCGCCTCGTTCCGGTACGGCCTGGACCGCAACTACCCGGTCTACCTGTCCACCAAGAACACCATCCTCAAGGCGTACGACGGCCGGTTCAAGGACATCTTCGCCGAGGTGTTCGAGAACGAGTTCAAGGCCGAGTTCGACGCCGCCGGCATCACCTACGAGCACCGGCTCATCGACGACATGGTCGCCGCCGCGCTCAAGTGGGAGGGCGGCTACGTCTGGGCCTGCAAGAACTACGACGGTGACGTGCAGTCCGACACCGTCGCGCAGGGCTTCGGCTCGCTGGGCCTGATGACCTCGGTGCTGCTCTCCCCGGACGGCCGTACGGTCGAGGCCGAGGCCGCGCACGGCACGGTCACCCGGCACTACCGGCAGTGGCAGAAGGGCGAGAAGACCTCGACCAACCCGATCGCGTCGATCTACGCCTGGACCCGGGGCCTGGCCCACCGGGGCAAGCTGGACGGCACCCCGGCGGTCACCGAGTTCGCCAACACCCTGGAGCAGGTCATCGTCGACACCGTCGAGGGCGGCCAGATGACCAAGGACCTCTCGCTGCTCATCTCGCGGGACGCCCCGTGGCTGACCACCGACGAGTTCATGAACGCGCTCGACGAGAACCTGGCGCGCAAGCTCTCCGCCTGATCCTCTCCGCGCCATCCGGCGGCACCTGACGGTGCTGCCGCCGCATCACCAGGAGCCCGCCGGCACCCGCCGGCGGGCTCCGTGGTCTCGGGCGGTGGTCGCCAGGCGAGTACCTGAGATCTTGGTGAGAAACGGCCCCTCCAGGGGCTTGTTCCTACCAAGATCTACTCGGCTCGCCCGGATCCGGCGACGCCTGCGGATCGGCTTGCGGCGTGTCGGCGGGTGACGCGCCGTTCGGCGTCACCTACGTCGGCGCGCCTCGTTGACCTGGGTGGACGAGATGCCAGTCGCGTCCAGGAAGGTTGACCGCGGTCGCCTCGCGGCAAGCGTGCCGATCAGCCAGCCTTCCCGGCTGTCGCGCACAGCCAGCCGTCCCTTCCCTGCGGGGGGCCCTGTCCCGGGCCCCCCGCGCCCTGTCTCCACCCCGCCACCGGCGCCGGCGCCGGCCGTCCGCGCCCACCGGTACCGCTCCACCTGGCAGCGACGGTCGAACCGGCGGGGGCACGCCGGTCGCCGTCTCGCCCCATCGGGCGCGGTGTCGGGCTCAGGCGGCGCGGAGGAGTTCGGCGGCGCGCTCCGGGGCGATGTCGTTGATGAAGACGCCCATGGCGGACTCCGAGCCCGCCAGGTACTTCAGCTTGTCCTTCGCGCGCCGGATGCTGAACAGCTGCAGGTGCAGGTGGCCCAGCTCGCGGTCGACGCGTACCGGCGCCTGGTGCCAGGCGGCGATGTAGGGCATCGGCAGGTCGAACAGCCCGTCGAAGCGGCGCAGCAGGTCCAGGTAGAGCGGCCCGAAGGCGTCCCGCTCGGCGTCGTCGAGCGCGGGGATGTCCGGCACCGGCCGGTGCGGGGCCACGTGCACCTCGAACGGCCAGCGGGCCGCCGCCGGGACGTACGCCGTCCAGTGCTCGTTGGCGGCGACCACCCGGTCGCCGCCGGCCCGCTCGGCGGCGAGCACGTCGGCGTAGAGGTTGCGCCCGCCGGTGCGTTCCGCGTGCCGGCGGGCGGCGGCCAGCAGCGCCCGGGTCCGCGGGGTCACGAAGGGGTACGCGTAGATCTGGCCGTGCGGGTGGTGCAGGGTCACGCCGATCTCCACGCCCCGGTTCTCGAAGCAGAACACCTGCTCCACCCCGGGCAGCTCCGCGAGCGCCGACGTGCGGTCGGCGAGCGCGTCGAGGACGGTACGCACGCGGCATGGCGGGAGGGACGCGAAGGACGCGTTGTGGTCGTCGGTGAAGCAGACCACCTCGCAGCGGCCCCGACCCGGGCGGACCGGGGTGAACGGGGTGATCTCGGCGGGCTCCTCGGCCACCCGGCCGCTGAGGGAGGGGAACCGGTTCTCGAAGACGGCGACGTCGTAGTCGGGCGCCGGGATCTCGCTCTGCCGCCCGTTGGTGCTGGGGCAGAGCGGGCACTGGTCGGCTGGCGGGAGGAAGGTGCGCGTCTGCCGGTGCACGGCGACGGCCACCCACTCGTCGGTCAGCGGGTCCAGGCGCAGCTGCGACGCGGGCGGTGGCGGGGGCAGCTCGCGCCGGTCCGGCTGGTCGCGGACGGCGTCGTCCCGTTCGTCGAAGTAGATCAGCTCCCGGCCGTCGGCCAGCGCGATCGCGGTGCGCTTCACCTCGCCATCCCCTCATCTGTCGTCGTGGCCGTCCGTCCCGCGCCCGTGGCGGGGGGCACGACCACCAGTTCGCCCACCCGGTCGTCGAGCGCCCGCCGCGCGTCGGGGGACAGCCGGTCGTCGGTGACCAGCACGTGGGCGGCGGAAAGCTCAACGATCGAGGAGATGCCGACGGTGCCCCACTTGGTGTGGTCGGCGAGCACGACCAGCCGGTCGGCGGCGGCCACCAGGGCGCGGTCGGTCTCCGCCTCCATCAGGTTCGGGGTGGTGAACCCCGCCCGCTCGGTGATCCCGTGCACGCCGAGGAAGAGCAGGTCCAGGTGCAGCGACCGGATGGCGGCGACGGCCAGCGGCCCGACCAGCGCGTCCGACGGCGTACGCACCCCGCCGGTGAGCACCACGGTCTGGTCGGACCGGCCGCCGGCATGCAGGATCTCGGCCACCGGCAGCGAGTTGGTGACGACGGTCAGGCCCGGCACGTCGACCAGCCGACGGGCCAGCTCGGCGGTGGTGGTGCCGGCGGAGAGGGCGACCGCCGCCCCGGGGCGGACCAGCTCGGCGGCGCGGCCGGCGATGGCCGCCTTCTCCGCCAGTTGCCGCACCGACTTGGCCCGGAAGCCCGGTTCGTCGGTCGAGCCGGGGCCGGCCACCGTGGCGCCGCCGTGCACCTTGGCCAGCAGGCCGCGCTCGTGCAGCGCCTCCAGGTCGCGACGGATGGTCATGTCCGACACGCCGTACTCGGCGGCCAGCTCGGTGACCCGCACGCCGCCGGTGGTGCGGACCCGGTCCAGGATGGCCGCCTGCCGTTGCTGAGCGAGCATCCGTCGCACCTCCGTGCCAGCCGCGCGCCCTCACGCGGTCGAACGTGTTCGAACAAAGGTGAACACTAGCGCGAAGGGGGGAGCACCGGTAGGCGGAGGGCCGATCAGATGGACTGGAGCCGGGGTTCGACCCAACCTGTCTCGTTCAGGTGGTGCAGGACGGCCTCGACCGCCTCGTCGATCGTCATGTCGCTGGTGTCGACCACCAGGTCCGCGTCGGTCGGCTCCTCGTAGGGGTCGTCGATGCCGGTCATCCCGGTGAGCAGGCCGGCCCGGGCCCGGGCGTAGAGGCCCTTGCGGTCGCGCTGCTCGCAGACCTCCAGCGGGGTCGCCACGTGCACCAGCACGAAGCCCGCACCGGCGGCCAGCGCCATCTCCCGGGCGGTCGCGCGGGCCTGGGCGTACGGGGCGATCGGGCAGCAGATGCCGACGCCGTGGTGCCGGGCGATCTCCGCCGCCACCCAGCCGATCCGGCGCACGTTGAGGTCCCGGTCGGCCTTGCTGAAGCCCAGCCCGGCGGAGAGCTCGCGGCGCACCACGTCGCCGTCGAGCAGCGTGATGCTCCGGTCGCCCTGCTCGCGCAGCACGTCGGCCAGGCCCCGGGCGATCGTCGACTTGCCGGAGCCCGAGAGCCCGGTCAGGAAGACGACCAGGCCCCGGTGCCGCCGCGGCGGCCGGGCCCGGGCCAGCTCCTTCGCCACCGCGGGCGGGGTGTGCCACTCGGGGAGCGGGAAACCCCGGTCCAGCAGGTCGTCGATCTCCGGCTGGGTCAGCGCCAGGCGTCGGTTGCGGGGCGGGATGTCCTCCCGCCAGCGCCACTGCCCGTCGCGGTTGTCGTAGGCCAGCTCGCGCGGCACCAGCACCCGCAGGCCGGCGCCGGAGAGCATCTCGCCGGTGGAGAGCAGGTGCGTGACGCCGTACGCCGCCGACACCCGGGCCCGCAGCAGCGCGTCGCTGATCTCGTCGCGCCGGCGGGACAACGGGACGGCGACGAGCGTGGCCGGCGGCATCCGGTCGCGGGCGGCGAAGACGCTGCGTACGAGCGACTCCGGCGGCAACCCGCCGAGGCCGTCCTCGCCGACCGGGATCATCACCAGCAGGTGGGCGCCGAGCGTGCGGACCGCGTGGGCGATCTGGGCGAGCTGCGGCCGGTGCAGCGGACGGTCGGCGATCACTCCGAGCACCCGACCGGACGGCAGCAGCGGGCGTACCTCCTCGGGGGTGCGGCGCAGCCGCTGGAAGGGGCCGTGACCGCCGTCGCCGAGCCGGCGGACCGTGCCCCCGACGCCGGCCACCCCGTCGCGGACCTGCCACGCGTCGGCGACGTCCAGCGCCGCGACCGGCGCGCCCTCCCCGTCGGTGAGCACCAGGGTGCGGCGTGCCTCGTCGCGCGGGTCGAGACCCTGGGCGAGCGCCGTCGGCACCTGGAGGGTCACCGGCACCGGCCACGGTGAGCCGTCGGCGAGCCGGCCCCGCCGACTCACCGAGACCAGGTCGGCGCGGGTCATGAAGCCGGCCAGCGGGGCGTACGCCCCGATCAGCAGCAGCTCCAGGTCAGCCAGCTCGCCGGGGCGTGGCGTGTACGCCGGCGCGTCCCGGAGCACCTCGTCGGGCAGCACCCAGCTGTTGCTCATCCATCCCCCAAACGACACTGACCGGCACACAGTTTCTCAGCCGCCCGGCGATCGGTCGAGAGCGCCACTCCACCCCGCACGCGAAGGTAGGGGGTGGCGGCCGGCGGGTCAGCGGGGCGGGGCCAGGGGCGCGGCCCCGAAGGAGACGGCGAACCGCTTGCACCAGATGGAGACGCTGGTCAGGCCCGTCAGGTCGACGTCGGCCGGGATGTCGTAACCCTGGTCGCCCCGGTTGCCCTTGAGTCGGCCCAGCTCGACCCACCGGCCGTCGTCGAAGACCCGCCACCCGGCGGTGCCGCTGCGCACCGGCTGGTCGCTGAGCCAGACCCGCAGGTCCGGGCCGTTGGAGGTGGCCAGGCCCACGAGTTCCAGCCGGTGCCGCCCGTCGGGGGCGCGGACGATCCGCGCGCTGCCCGACGTGTCGTGCTCGTGGGTCACGAAGTCGCCCTGCCCGACGAGGACCGGCCCGGCGGGGGAGGGCACCGCGCCCGTGGCGGAGACCGTCGGCGCCGGCGTGGCCGCCACGCTCGAGAGCGCCTCGTCGACCTCGGCGTCGGTGACCAGCTTCCAGGGCTGGAACCAGTAGAGCCCGAACGCCGAGCCGGCGGCGAGGACGGCGACCACCACCCACGTCAGCGGCGCGCGGAACAGTCGGGTCATGCCCACAGTGTGTCGGCCCGGGCCGCGTCCTGTCTGCCCCGTGCGGACGTAGCGGAGGCCGACACGTGCCGGCGGTGCCGACACGCCCGCCACCGCCGGGGACCGCGCCGGACCCTAGGGGACGCGGGCCGCCAGGATCAGGGGAGCGCCCGGGGGCGAGCCGCTGCCCACAGGGGTCCTCGCCTCCTACGCTGTACGACGTGACACTCATCGCGACCGACTCGCTGACCAAGACGTACGGGGGTGGGGTCACCGCGCTGGCCGACCTGACCGTCGCGGTCGAGCCGGGGATCATCGGGTTGGTCGGCGCGAACGGCGCCGGCAAGTCCACCCTGATCAAGATCCTGCTCGGCCTCCTCGCCCCGACCAGCGGCCGGGTCCGGGTCCTCGGCCTCGACCCGACCACCGACTCCGCCCAGGTCCGCGCCCGGGTCGGCTACATGCCCGAGCACGACGCCCTGCCGCCGGACCTCTCCGCCGCCGAGCTGGTCACCCACCTCGGCCGGGTCAGCGGCCTGCCGCGTACGGTCGCCCGGGAGCGGGCCTCCGAGGCGCTGCGGCACGTCGGGCTCTACGAGGAGCGCTACCGCCCGGTCGGCGGCTACTCGACGGGCATGAAGCAGCGGGTCAAGCTCGCCCAGGCCCTGGTGCACGACCCCGACCTGCTGCTGCTCGACGAGCCGACCAACGGGCTCGACCCGGCCGGCCGCGACGCCATGCTGGCGCTGGTGCACCGCATCGGCACCGAGTTCGGCATCTCCGTGCTGGTCTGCTCGCACCTGCTGGGCGAGGTGGAGCGGATCTGTGACACCCTCGTCGCCATCGACGGCGGGCGGCTGCTGCGCGCCGACCACATCTCCGCCATGACCTCGGCCACCGACGTGCTCGCCGTCGAGGTGAGCGAGGGCACCGACGAACTGGCCGCCCGGCTGGCCGCGCTCGACCTGCCGGTACGCCGGGACGGCCGGCTGCTGCTCGTCGAGCTCGCCGACGACGCCACCTACGACCTGATCCTCGGCGCGGTCGCCGAGCTGGACCTGCCGCTGCACCGGCTGGACCAGCGCCGGCACCGGGTGGCCGAACTCTTCGCCACGAGGGAGCCCAGCCATGCCTGAGCCGACCGGCGTCATCCACGACATCGGCTACCAGCGCTACACCGGTCCCCGGCTGGGCCGCCGGGCCGTCTTCGGCGCGCTCTACCTGCACGGCCTGCGGACGGCGTTCGGGCTGGGCCGCAGCGCGAAGGCCAAGATCTTCCCCTGGCTGGTGGTCGCCATCGTCACCGTGGTGGCCGCCGGGCTCGCGGCCGTACGCAGCCAGGTCGGCGAGTCGGTGATGACGTACGCCCAGTTCGCCGACAACATGAGCTGGCTGGTCATCTTCTTCGTCGCGGCGGTCGCCCCCGAGCTGGTCTCGCGGGACCTGCGCAGCGGGGTGCTGCCGCTCTACTTCTCCCGGCCGCTGCCGAGGTCGGACTACCCGCTGGCCAAGCTGCTGGCGCTGGCCACCGCGCTCTGGCTGCTGCTCGGCGGGCCGCAGCTGGTGATGTTCCTGGGCGCCGCGTTCACCACCGGCGACGGCATGCGCGGGGTCTGGAACGAGCTGCTCGACCTGCTGCCCAGCCTGCTCTACGCCGGGCTCTGGGCGGCGGTCTTCGCCTCGGTCGGGCTGCTGGTCGCCTCGTCCACCGGCAAGCGGGCGTTCGCGGCCGGCGGGATCGTGGCCGTGTTCCTGATGACCACCCCGATCGTCGGCACCCTGTCGATCATGCCTTCCCAGGCGGTCAACGAACTGGCCTTCCTCGCCTCGCCCTCGACGCTGGTGGGCGGAGTGGGCACCTGGGCGCTCGGCGACCTGCTGCTGTTCGAGGGGGAGGGCGGAGTGCCGATCGGCGACTTCGGCCCGGTCTACGCGGTCGCCGCCGTGCTGCTCGTGGCCGGCTGCGTCGCCCTGCTCATGCTGCGATACCGGAAGGTGGCCGCCCGATGACCACGATCAGCGTCGACCAGGCGGCGGGGACGCCGACCGCCGCCGCCAGCACCCTCGACCTCGCAGGTGTCTCCCGCTGGTACGGCAACGTGGTGGCCGTCAACGACGTCAGCATGAGCCTCGGCCCCGGCGTCACCGGGCTGCTCGGCCCGAACGGCGCGGGCAAGACCACCCTGCTGCACATGATGGCGGGCTTCCTGGCCCCGTCGCGCGGGGCGGTGAGTCTGGACGGCCGGCCCACCTGGCGCAACCCCGAGGTCTACCGCCGGCTCGGCCTGGTCAGCGAGCGCGAGGCGGTGCACACCTTCCTCACCGCGTACGAGTTCGTGCTGGCCAGCGCGAAGCTGCACCGGCTGCCGGACCCGGCGGAGGCGGCCCGCCGGGCGATCGCCCTGGTGGAGATGGAGGGCGCGCAGGACCGCCGGATCGGCACGTACTCGAAGGGCATGCGGCAGCGTGCCCGGGTGGCCGCGGCGCTGGTGCACGAGCCGCAGGTGCTGCTGCTCGACGAGCCGTTCAACGGGATGGACCCGCGCCAGCGGCTGCACATGATGGAGCTGCTGCACCGCCTCGGCGACGCCGGCCGCACCATCCTGTTCAGCTCGCACATCCTGGAGGAGGTCGAGCAGGTCTCCGGCACCGTCCAGGTGATGGTCGCCGGCCGGCTGGCCGCCTCCGGCGACTTCCGTACCATCCGCCGGCTGATGACCAACCGGCCGCACGTCTTCGCCGTGCACTCCACCGACGATCGGGCGCTCGCCGTCGCGCTGATGGCCGAGGCGTCGGTGACGGGGGTCGAGCTGGGCCGCGCCGGGCTGACCGTGCGGGCCGGCGACTACGGCGCGTTCACCCGCGTCCTGCCGAAGATCGCTCTGGCGGAGGGCATCCGGGTGCGGCAGTTGGTGCCCGAGGACGAATCCCTGGAGAGCGTCTTCTCCTACCTCGTGGAGGCCTGAACCCATGTCTACCGTTTCCTGGATCACCGTGCGGGGGCTGTTCGGGCGTCGCCGGTTCCTCCTGCTGCTGCCGCTGCCCGTGGTGCTGGTGCTGCTCGCCGTGCTCTCCCGTTCGCTCGGGGTGGACCCGGGCGAGTGGGGCCCGCCGGTGCTGGTCGGCCTCGGCCTGGCCGTGGTGCTCCCGGTGGTCGCCCTGATCGTCGGCACCGGCGTGCTGGGGGCCGAGATCGACGACGGCACCGTCGTGCACATCCTGACCAAGCCGTTGCCGCGCTGGCAGATCGTGCTGCCCAAGCTGGCGGTGGCCGCCGGCGTCACCGCGGTCACCGTCGCCGTGCCGATCTACGTGGCGGGCGTGCTGGCCCACTCCGTACGACTCGGCCTGGCGCTCGCCGCCGCGTCGGCGGTCGGCGCGCTGGCGTACTCGGCGCTGTTCGTGGCGCTCAGCCTGCTCACCCGGCGTCCGGTGCTGCTCGGCCTGGTCTACGTGCTGATCTGGGAGGGGCTGCTCGGCAACGTCGTCAGCGGCACCAAGGTGCTCTCCATCCAGCAGTACGTGATCGCCCTCGCCGACCGGATGGCCCCCACCGGGCTGCTGGAGGCCGGCGTCTCGGTGCCGGTGGCGGCGGTGATGGCCGCGTTGATCAGCGCGGGCTTCACGCTGCTCGCCATCGACCGGCTCCGCTCCTTCAGCGTGGCCGGCGAGACGAGCTGATCCCCGACAGGCCGGGCCGTCCCGCCGGGAACCGGGACGCGACCTGACGGCCTCCGGGCAGCCCGACCCGGCGATGGTAGGGCTGCCCGGATGGACCGGGCCGGGCGGCTGGGCGAGGCTGACGGCGTGAGCGCGGAGACGGGGCTGGTGATGTCGCGGGGGTCCTATCCGGGTGCCGGCCGGCACTGGATGGTGAGCCTGGCGGTGGCCGGGCTGGCGGCGGCGGCGACCACCACGGCAGCGCAGGCCACCGGGCACTTCCACTGGTGGGCGGGGTTCGTGCTGATCCCCGGCGCGCTGATCGCCGCCACCGGCGGGCCGCTGCTGGCCAGGGGCGGCGGGCGGGCCTTCGCCGGCTACGTGGTCGCCTGCCTGGGCGCGCTGGTGTTCGCGGTCGGGGCGCTGCTGATGTTCGGCGTGTTCGGGCGGGGCTGGCCCCTGATGGTCATCCTGCCGTGCCTGGCGGTCGCCGGCACCTACCGCTGGCGGCTGGTCCATCCGTTGGCCCGGGGGCTGCACCGGGCGGTCTCCCTGCTGGCGCTGGCCGGCGCCGTGCTGCTCGGTGGGACGCTGCAACTGACCCGCGTCGACCTGGTCGGCGTCCATGCCGCGCCGATGTGGGGCGCGTTCCTGATGCTGGCGGGGGTGATCGTGCTGGGCAACGCGGTGGAGCTGACCCGGCACCGGATGCCGTACCGCCTTCAGGCCATCACCCTGCTGGTCGGCCCCGCCGTCGTCGCCTTCCTGCTCGGCCTGCGCCTCCTGCGCGGCTGGTGAGCCCCGCCCACGCCGGCTGAGCCAACCGGCCCCCGCCGCGCCGGCTGAGCCAACCGGCCCCGCCGCGCCGCTGGGCCCACCGGCCCCGCCGCGCCCGGTGAGAGCTCGGCGGGGCCGGCCGGTCAGAACGCGCAGGCGATGACGAGTTCCGGGGTGCGGTCGGGGAGCAGGTCCAGCTTGGCGATGCGGCCGGCGGCCCGGACGTCGTCGGCGATCACGGTCAGCTGTTCCAGCAGGGCCGCCGGGCCGAGCGCCTCGGCCAGCGGCACCTCCGCCTTCATCGACAGTTTCCGCTCCGACTTGGCCCGGCGCACCTGGCCGAGCGCGTCGGCGGCCAGCCGCAGCAGCTCCGGCTGGCCGGTGCCCTCGATCGCCCGGTCCACCTCGTACGTGGTGGGCCAGGTCGCGCGGTGCACCGAGCCGTAGCGCCACCACGACCACACCTCCTCGGTCACGTACGGCAGCACCGGGGCGAAGAGCCGCAGCTGCACCGAGAGCGCGGTGGCCAGCGCCGCCCGGGCCGAGTCCGCACCCGGCCCGGAGCCGTAGGCGCGCTCCTTCACCAACTCGATGTAGTCGTCGCAGAACCGCCAGAAGAAGCCCTCCGCGACCTGCAACGCCGCCGTGTGGTCGTACGCCTCCAGCGCCGACGTCGCGGCGGCGACCACGCCGGAGAGTTCGGCGAGCATGGCGCGGTCCAGCGGCTCGGTGGCCGGCGCCCGCAGCGCGTCGGCGGCGCCCAGCCCGAGGGCGAACTTCGACGCGTTCAGCAGCTTGGTCGCCAGCCGCCGGCCGACCTTGATCTGGGCCGGGTCGAAGGCGAGATCCATGCCCGGCTTGCCGTTCGCCGCCCAGTACCGCACCGCGTCGGAGCCGTGCTGCTCCAGCAGCGCCATCGGGGTGACCACGTTCCCCTTGGACTTGGACATCTTCTTCCGGTCGGGGTCGAGGATCCAGCCGGAGAGCACCGTGTCCCGCCAGGGCAGCACCCCGTGCTCCAGGTGGGAGCGGACCACCGTGGAGAAGAGCCAGGTGCGGATGATCTCCTGACCCTGCGGGCGCAGGTCCATCGGGAAGACCCGGGCGAACAGGTCCGGGTCGGTCTCCCACCCGCCGGCGATCTGCGGGGTCAGCGACGAGGTGGCCCACGTGTCGAGCACGTCCGGGTCGCCGACGAAGCCGCCCGGGCGGCCCCGCTGCGACTCCTCGAACCCCGGCGGGGCGTCGATGGACGGGTCGATCGGCAGCGCGGACTCCGCCGGCGTGAGAGGCTGGGACCAGTCCGGCTCGCCAGCGTCGTCGAGCCGGTACCACACCGGCACCGGCACGCCGAAGAAGCGTTGCCGGCTGACCAGCCAGTCGCCGGTCAGGCCGCCCACCCAGTGCGCGTAGCGGTGCCGCATGTGCTCCGGCACCCAGCGCAGCTCCCCGCCCCGGGCCAGCAGTTCGTCGCGCAGGCCCGCGTCGCGTCCGCCGTTGCGCAGGTACCACTGCCGGGTCGAGACGATCTCCAGCGGCCGGTCGCCGCGCTCGTAGAACTTCACCGGGTGGGTGACGGGTCGAGGCTCGCCGACCAGGTCGCCGGCGTCGGCCAGCAGCTCCACCAGCGTCCGCCGGGCGCCGTTGACGGTCTGCCCGGCCAGCGCCGCGTACGGCTGCCCCGGCACGCCGGCCGGCGGCTCGGGCAGCAGCCGGCCGTCCCGGCCGATCACCACGCGGGTGTCCAGCCGCAGCTCCCGCCACCAGGTCACGTCGGTCAGGTCGCCGAAGGTGCAGACCATCGCGATGCCCGTGCCCTTGGCCGGGTCCGCCAGCGGGTGCGCCCGCACCGGCACATCCACTCCGAAGACCGGCGTACGCGCGGTGCCGCCGACCAGGTCGGCGTACCGCTCGTCGTCGGGGTGGCAGACCAGTGCCACGCAGGCCGGCAGCAGCTCCGGTCGGGTGGTGTCGATGAGCACCTCCCGTCCGCCCGGCCCGGCGAACCGCAGCCGGTGGTACGCCCCGGGCCGCTCCCGGTCCTCCAGCTCCGCCTGGGCGACGGCGGTGGCGAAGCCGACGTCCCAGAGCGTCGGCGCCTCCGCCTGGTACGCCTCGCCCCGGGCCAGGTTGCGCAGGAACGCCCGCTGCGAGGCCGCCCGGGCCGCCGAGCCGATCGTCGTGTACGTCAACGACCAGTCCACGGAGAGCCCGAGCCGCCGCCAGAGCGCCTCGAAGACCTGCTCGTCGGCGACGGTCAGCCGCTCGCACAGCTCGATGAAGTTGCGCCGGGAGACCGGGGTCGGGTCCTTGCGGGCGGCCTCGCTCACCGGGGTGTCGGGGGCCTGCCGGTCCGGGTCGTACGGCAGCGCCGGATCGCAGCGCACGCCGTACACGTTCTGCACCCGGCGCTCGGTGGGCAGGCCGTTGTCGTCCCAGCCCATCGGGTAGAAGACCGTGCGCCCGCGCATCCGCTGGAACCGGGCCACCACGTCGGTGTGCGTGTACGAGAAGACGTGCCCCATGTGCAGCTCGCCCGATACGGTCGGCGGCGGGGTGTCGATCGCGTACACGTCGGCGCTGCGACCGTTCGGGCTCGGCGCGTCTGACGCCGCGCTGCGCCCCCGAACGGTCGCCTTCGCGCGGTCGAACGCGTACGTGCCGTCCTCCTGCCAGCGGCGCGCCCAGGTCTCCTCGATGCCGTCCAGGCTCGGACGTTCGGGGACGCCGGCGCGGGCCGTCCGCTCCGTGTCGGTCATCCGTCGATGGTAGGCAGTGGCCGGGGGCCGGACCACGTGGTTTCGCCCCGTGCCCGGACGCGTCCCGCCGGCGCGCTCAGAGCAGGGAGTCGCGCCACTGCCGGTGCAGGGCGGCGTACCGGCCACCGGCGACGGCGAGCCGGCCGGGCGGGCCGTCCTCGACGATCCGCCCGGCGTCGAGCACCAGCACCCGGTCGGCCGTCTCCACGGTGGAGAGCCGGTGCGCGATCACCAGCGCGGTGCGGTCGGCCAGGATGGTGCCGAGGGCGTGCTGCACCATCCGCTCGGTGGGCACGTCCAGCGACGAGGTGGCCTCGTCCAGGATCAGCACCGTCGGGTCGGCCAGGAACGCCCGGGCGAACGCGACAAGTTGCCGCTGCCCGGCGGAGAGCCGGCCGCCGCGCCGCTGCACGTCGGTGGCGTACCCGTCGGGGAGGGCGGCGATGAAGTCGTGCGCGCCGATCTCCCGCGCGGCGGCCTCCACGGCGGCGTCGTCGGCGCCGGGACGGCCGAACCGGATGTTCTCCGCGACCGTGCCGCCGAACAGGTGCGTCTCCTGGGTGACCAGGACCACGGCCCGCCGCAGCTCCGCGTCGGCGACCTCGCGCAGGTCGACCCCGTCGAGGGTGACCGCGCCCGAGAACGGGTCGTGGAACCGGGCGAGCAGCTTGGCGACGGTCGACTTGCCGGCGCCGGTAGCCCCGACCAGCGCCACGGTCTGGCCGGCCGGGACGGCGAGGTCCAGCCCGGCGACGATCGGCGCGTCCGGCCGGTAGCCGAAGGTGACCGCCCGGAAGGCGACCGCCCCGCGCCCCGGCCCGGCGGGCAGCGGCACGGGCCGCGCCGGCTCCGCCACCGACGGCCGTTCGTCGAGCACCCCGGCGAGCTTCTCCAGCGCCGCCGTGGCCGACTGGAGCGAGTTGTAGAACTGGCTCAGTTCCTGCATCGGCTCGAAGAACCGCCGCAGGTAGAGCAGGAACGCCGCCAGCACGCCGATCCCGGTCGCCCCGCCCAGCACCCGCCAGCCGCCGTAGCAGAGCACCACCGCCACGGTGACGTTGCCGATCACCTTGATCCCCGGCGAGTACGTCGCGATCAGCCGGAACGCGTCCCGGCTGGCCCGCCGGTAGTCGTCGCTGACCGCCCCGAAGATCTGCTGGTTGCGCGGCTCCCGCCGGAACGCCTGCACCGCCCGGATGCCGCGCATCGACTCGACGAAGTGGACGATGACCAGCGCCACCGTCTCCCGGGTGCGCCGCCACGCGTCCGCCGACGCCCGCGCGAACCAGCGGCTCAGCAGGATCAGGAACGGGAACGCGAGCAGCGTCACCGCGGCCAGTGGCACGTCCAGCCAGAGCAGGATGCCGGCGACCGACAGGATCGACAGCACGGCCAGCACCAGGCCGTCGATGCCGCCGCCGACCAGTTCGCCGATCGAGTCCAGGTCGCTGGTGAGCCGGGACACCATCCGCCCGGAGGTGTACCGCTCGTGGAACGCCACCGACAGGCGCAGGAAGTGCGCGTACACCCGCTGGCGGAGGTCGAGCAGGACGGCCTGGCCGATCCGCGCGGAGAGGGTGAGGAAGCCCCGGCGGGCGGTGTACTCGACGGCGGTGGCGGCGGCGAACCCGGCGGCGACGACCAGCAGCGGGCCGGCATCGCCGGCCCGCAGCGGCGCGATCGCCCGGTCGATGCCGAGCATCACCAGGTACGGCCCGGCCATCGCGGCGGCGTTCTGGCCGAGCAGCAGCGCGACGGCCAGCGCGAGGCGGCGCCGGTGCGGGCGCAGCAGGTCGCGCAGCAGCACCCGGCTGCGGGCCCGGAGCCGGGCCACCGCCTCGGGGTCGGTGTCCTCGGCGCGGCTGCGGTCCGCGTCCGGGTCGGTGGCGACGCCGCGCCACCGGGCGAGGTCCGCCCCGCTCGTGGGGCCGGCGGTGTCGCCGGTCACGAACGCACCAGGCCACGGTCGCCGGGCGGCGCGGGGGTGGGCTCGGCGGAGAGCACCGCGCGGTACGCCGGCACGGCGGCGAGCAGCTCCGAGTGCCGCCCGACGGCGGTGATCCGGCCGTGCTCCAGCAGCGCCACCCGGTCGGCGAGGGCGATCGTCGAGGGCCGGTGCACGACCAGCAGGGCGGTGGTGGTGCGGAGCACCCGCTTCAGCGCGGTCTCGACCAGCGCCTCGGTGTGCACGTCCAGGGCCGACAGCGGGTCGTCCAGCACGAGCAGCGCGGGGCGGCCGAGCACCGCCCGGGCCAGCGCCAGCCGCTGCCGCTGCCCGCCGGAGAGCGACAGCCCCTGCTCGCCCAACCGGGTGGCCAACCCCCACGGCAGTTCGTACGCGAAGTCGGCCTGGGCGAGGGCGAGCGCGGCGCGGACCTCGTCCTCGCCGGCCTCCGGCCGGCCGAGCGTGAGGTTCTCCCACACCGACATGGAGAACAGCGTCGGCTCCTCGAAGGCGACCCCGACCAGCCGGCGCAGGGCGGACAGCCGCAGGTCGCGCAGGTCGTGCCCGTCCAGCGTGATCCGCCCGCCGGTCACCTCGTGCAGCCGGGGCACCAGGGAGAGCAGGGTGCTCTTGCCGCAGCCGGTCGCCCCGACCAGGGCCACGGTCTCGCCCGGCTCGACGGTCAGGTCGATCTCCCGCAGCACCGGCGCGGCGGTGCCCGGGTAACGGAACGAGACCCGCTCGAAGCGGAGCCGCCCGCGTACGTCGGCGCGGCGCAGGGCGAGCGCGTGCGGGGCGTCCACGATGGCCGGCGGAGTGTCCAGCACCTCGCGCACCCGGTCGGCGGCGGTGGCGGCCTCCTGCCCGTTGGCGATGATCCAGCCCAGCGACTGCACGGGCCAGATCAGCATGAGCTGGAGGCTGACGAAGGCGACCAGTTCGCCGATGGTCAGCACCCCGCTGGCGGCGGCCGCCGCGCCGGCGACCAGCACCACGCCGAGGGTCAGGTTGGGCACCAGGTCGAGCAGGGCGGAGGTGCGGGCCAGCAGCCGGCCCTTGCCGACCCCCGTGTCGTGCAGCGCCCGCGCGCCGGTCGCGAAGCGGGCGGCGAGTTCCGGCCCCCGCCCGTACGCCTTCATCGTGCGCAGCCCCTGCGCGGTCTCCTCGACCAGCGTGGCCAGGTCGCCCTGCTGGTCCTGCATCCGCCGCGAGGCCGCGTGGTAGTGCCGCGCGAAGCGGCGGCTGATCAGGAACAGCGGCACCGCGCTCGCCGCCACCAGCAGCCCCAGCGCGGGGTGCAGCCGGATCAGCAGCGTCACCACGGCCAGGTAGGTCACCAGGTTGAGGATCAGGAAGAAGAGGCCGAAGGAGAGGAACCGGCGCAGCACCGACAGGTCGCTGGTGACCCGGGAGAGCAGTTGGCCGGACTGCCAACGGTCGTGGAAGCTGGTCGGCAGCCGTTGCAGGTGGGCGTAGACGTCCTCGCGGATGGCCGCCTCGATCCGCATCGAGGACGACGACTGCACCCAGCGCCGGATGAAGATCAGCAGCGCCTCGACCAGGCCGAGCAGCAGCGCCAGCCCGGCCAGCCGGAACAGCCCGGCCGGGTCCTGCCGGGCCACCGGGCCGTCCACCACCCGCTGCGCGACCAGCGGTACGGCGATGCCGGCCCCGGTGGCGGCGAGGCCGGCGAGCAGCAGCCAGCCGAACTCGGCCGCGTGCGGGCGCAGGTAGTGGCGCAGTCGCCAGAGGCTGTGCAGCGGGTGCCGGCCGGCATCGACCGGGCAGGCCGGGTCGCCGTCACCTTCCGCAGGCACTACCCGACGGTAGCCTCAAACGGGGCCGGCGCAGGTGTCGGCTTCCCGTCATGGCCGCTCGTGCCCGAGAAGCCACTTCTTCACGTCCAGCCCCCAGCGGTAGCCCCCGAGCGTCCCGTCGGTGCGCAGCACCCGGTGGCAGGGGACGAACAGGGCGGCGGCGTTACGGGCGCAGGCTGCGGCGGCGGCCCGTACGGCGGCGGGGCGGCCGGCCAGCCCGGCGAAACCGGTGTAGGTCACCGGGTCGCCCGGCTTCACCTCGCGCAGCACCTGCCAGGCGTGTGCCATGAACGCGCCCCCCGTGTGCTGCTGGACCGGCACGGCGTCGATCGCGGCCAGCTCGCCGTCCAGGTAGGACGCCACGGCGACGCTGACCGGGCCGAGGTCGGCCCGGTGCCGCAGCGGCGCCCGCAGGGCCGGGTGCACCAGGGGGAGCAGGCTCTCCGGGTCGCCGGTGAAGCCCGCCGCCCGGACCGCGCCGTCCGGGCCGGCCACGATGCTGAGCGGCCCGGCGGGGGTGTCGATGACGGTGCTGTCGTTCATGCTCATGCTGCTCTCCAGAGTCGGATCACCGCGTACGAGCGCCAGGGGCGCCAGCGGTCGGCGTACGGGTCGAGGGTCGTGGGGGCGTCGGGGAGGCCGAGGGCGGCGGCGCCCCGGCGTACGGCGAGGTCGGTGGGGAGCAGGACGTCCGGGTCGCCGAGGGCGCGCATGGCCACGTAGCCCGCCGTCCAGGGCCCGACCCCGGGCAGCGCCAGCAGCCGCCGGACGGTCTCCTCGCGGTCCCCGCCCGGCGCCAGGTCCAGCGACCCGTCGGCGACGGCGCGGGCCAGCCCGCGAATCGTCTCCCGCCTCCCGGCCGGCATCCCGAACACCTCGTTCGGCACCCCGAGCACCTCCTCGGCGGTGGGGAAACCGGACAGCCACGCCCTCCCCGCCCCCTCGGCTAGTTGATCAAGAGGTTTCGGCTCCCGAGAACGCTCCCCGGCTGTCGAAACCTCTTGATCAACGCCGGTGGGGCCGGGGGGCGGGGTGTGGCGGGCGGGCGGGCGGAGGTGTGCCAGGAGGCGGGTGAGGGTGGTGCGGGCCGAGCGGACGGAGACCTGCTGGCCGACGACCGCGCGCACGGCCATCTCGAAGCCGTCGACCGAGCGGGGGAGCCGGATGCCCGGCTCGGCGGCGACCACCCCGGCCAGCGCCGGGTCGGTGGCGAGCGTGCCGTCGACGGCGGTCGGGTCGGCGTCGAGGTCGAGCAGGCGACGGCAGCGGGCCACGGCGGGGGCGAGGTCGCGCATGTCGGTCAGCCGCAGCGTCGCCGTCACGTGCCCGTCCGCCGGGGTCAGGGCCGCCTCACCCGCGCCGTGCGGCAGCCGCAGGCCCCGCCGGTACGTCCCGTCGCGCACCTCCTCGACGCCGGGCAGCGCGCGCAGCGCGAGGAAGTCCAGCAGCGCCTCCGCGTGCAGCGGCGGGCGGTACGCGAGCCGCAGTGTGATCGTGCCCGCCCCGCCCGGCGCGGGGCACCGGCGGCCGGCGGTGCGCAACTCGGACGGGGCCGCCCCGAACACCTCCCGGACCGTGTCGTTGAACTGCCGCACGCTGCCGAACCCGGCGGCGAACGCGACCTCCGCCATGCCCAGCCCCGTGGTCTCGATCAGCGTGCGGGCGGTCTGCGCGCGTTGCGCCCGGGCCAGGGCCAGGGGACCGGCGCCCATCTCGGCCCGCAGCATCCGGTGCAGGTGCCGTTCCGTGTAGCCGAGCCGGGCGGCCAGCCCCGGGATGCCGTCGCGGTCCACCACCCCGTCGGCGATCAGCCGCATGGCCCGACCGACCACGTCGGCCCGCACGTCCCACTGCGGGGAGCCCGGGGCGGCGTCCGGCCGGCAGCGCCGGCAGGCGCGCAGCCCCGCCGTCTGGGCGGCGGCGGCCGAGGGGAAGAACCGGACGTTCTGCCGCTTCGGCGTCGTCGCCGGGCAGGACGGCCGGCAGTAGATCCCGGTCGACGTGACGCCCGTGTAGAACCAGCCGTCGAACCGCTGGTCGCGGCTGTCGACCGCCCGGTAGCACCGCTCGAAGTCCAACTCCACGTCACCGATGATGCCCCTGCCAGGCGCCCCTGGCTCGCGGGAATCGGACGTGGCCGTGCGGGCCTGAACCGGACGCCCGGCGCCGAAAGTGTCGGTTGTGGTCGGTACCGTCCGGCCACCAACTCAAGAAGGGGTGCGGCGATGGCGAGCGTGGCGGGTCGGCGGGCGGCGTCGACACGGGACGGGCACCCTCCGCTGGACGGCGCGGTGGTGCAGCGCTTCTACGAGCGGATGCGCGCGGTCGCCCCGGCCGCCGTCGGCGCGATCGAACGGGACCGGGCCGGCGACCCGGGGCGGGCGTTCGGTGACACCGCCTGCGGCCGGCTGGTGCGCTCGCTCGACGCCGACGGCCTCCGCGCGCTGGGCATGTGGGTGCACCACTGGTGCATGCGGTTCTACGACGACGACACCCGGGTGGCGCTGCGCCTGGTCCGGGAGATCGCCGGCCGCGCCGGGCTGGGCTGGACGGCCGACGAGGTGCGCTGGATGCTCCGCGAGTCGTACGCGGCCGGTCCCGCCGCCGAGGCCCGCTTCACCCTGCCGCTGGCTGCCGCCGGGGAGTTGGCTCCCGGCGCACTGCCGATCGAGGCCGTGGTTCCCCGCCAGGCCGGTCCCCGCGACTGACCCATCGGGCCGGGCGACTGACCCGCCGGTCCCCGCGACCGACGCCAGGCCGGCCCGCCGGGCGCGGTGCCCACTGGTCCGGGCCGGCGTCCCGGCAGCTGCCCGGCCACGGTGGCGCCGACCGCCACGGCGAAGCCGGCGAGCTGCCAGCCGGTCATCGCCTGCCCGAGCACGGCCCAGCCGAGCACGGCGGCCGTCAGCGGGCTGAGCGCCCCGAGCAGCGACACCTGGGTGACTGGCAGCCGGGCCGCGCCCCGGAACCACAGCGCGTACGCCAGCGCCGTTCCGACGAGCGTCAGCCACGCGTAGCCGGCCAGTGCCGGCGGGTCGGGCACGGGCGGCGTCCCCTCGACCAGCAGGGCCGCCGGCACCACCATCAGCCCGCCGGCGGTGAGCTGCCAGCCGGTGGCGGTGAGCGTGCCGACGCCCGGCGGGCGGCCCCAGCGACGGGTCAGCACCAGGCCCGCGCCCATCGCGGCGGTGGCGGTCAGCCCGGCGGCGACGCCCGTCGGGTCGAGGCCCGCGTCGGGTCGCAGCACGACCAGGGTGACCCCGGCGAGCGCCGCGAGCGCGGCGGCCAGCGCCCGGGGGTGGGGCCGTTCGTGCAGCACGAGCACCGTCAGCCCCGCCACCAGCAGCGGCTGAGTGGCGCCGAGCACCGCGGCGGCGCCGCCGGGCAGGTGGTACGCGGCGAAGAAGAGCAGCGGGAAGAACGCCCCGATGTTCAGCGCGCCGAGCACGGCCGCGCGCCACCACCAGGCGCCGTGCGGGCGGTGCCGGGTCAGCGCGAGCAGCAGCAGGCCGGCGGGGAGGGCCCGGATCACGCCGGACCAGAGCGGCCGGTCGGGCGGCAGCAGTTCGCTGGTGACCAGGTACGTCGTGCCCCACGCGGTCGGCGCGGCGGCGGTGAGCAGGATGTCGAGCCGGCGTCGGTCCACGGTTCCTCGCTAACTCTTGTTGCTAAGTATCTTGCTACTAAGCTACTTCGTGGCGAGTGAAAGCGGGAGTGCGAGGTGCGGCACAATCCGGGGGTGACCGAGCGGGACGACGTCGACGGCATCGTCGAGCAGTGGCAGCGCGAGCGGCCCGGAATGCGCCCCGAGCCGATGGCGGTCTTCGGCCGGATCTACCGGCTGGCCCGGCTCGTCGGCGACGAGCAGGAGCGCACCTACGCCCGCTGGTCGATCAGCCGGGGCGAGTTCGACGTGCTCGCCGCCCTGCGCCGCGCCGGCACCCCCTACACGCTGGCACCGAAGGCGCTCACCGCCTCGCTGATGCTCACCTCCGGCGGGATGACCGGCCGACTCGACCGGCTGGAACGCGCCGGACTGCTCCGCCGCGCACCCGACCCGGCGGACCGGCGCGGGCTCCAGGTCACGCTCACCCCGGCCGGCCTCGAACTGGTGGAGGAGGCCGCCGAGGCGGGGCTGGCCGTCCAGCGCCGCCTGCTCGACGCGCTGCCCGCCGAGGACCAGCGGCGCCTCGCCGACCTGCTGCGTACGCTGCTGGGCGCGGTCACCGACAGCGGACGCTGACCGGCGGCACGGAACTGGCGGCGCGGACCCTGGCGGCGACGGGCGGCAGCCCCGAGCCGGCGACCGGCGGCACGGACCTGGCGGCGGCGGGCGGCCCGGGCCGGCGACCGTCCGTGGCGGGCCCGCGTGGCGGGCGCTGGGCGGCAGGGGAGCGGCCTCGGGCAGGATGGGCACAGTCGACCCCGACGGAAGGACGACCGTGCCCGCCAGTGAACCGACCATCCTCGCCACCAGCATGGGCATCTACGCGCCGCGCCACGAGGGCGGGCCCCGGCGGGTCAACCCCGTCTTCGACCTCGCCGCCGAGCTGGCCGAGGCCGGGCCGGAGCCCAGGATCTGCTTCCTCAACCAGGCCGAGGGGGACCAGCCGACCACGCTCGCCCGGGTCTACGAGGCGTTCGCCGGCAGCCGGTTCCGGATGACGCACCTGGCGCTCTTCCCGATGCCGAACGTCGACGACGTCCGCGCCCACCTGCTCGCCCAGGACGTGATCTGGGTCGGCGGCGGCAGCGTCGCCAACCTCTGCGCGGTCTGGCGGGTGCACGGCCTCGGCGAGATCCTGCGCGAGTGCTGGGAGGCCGGCGTGGTGCTCGGCGGCGTCTCCGCCGGCTCGATCTGCTGGCACGCCGGCGGGGCCACCGACAGCTTCGGCACCACCCTGCGCGGCTTCACCGACGGGCTGGGCTGGCTGCCCTACGGCAACGGCGTGCACTACGACAGCGAGGAGCAGCGCCGGCCGCTGATGCACAAGCTGGTCGCCGACGGCGTGCTGCCGACCGCGCACTGCACCGACGACGGCACCGGCCTGCTCTACCGGGGCATCCGCCTGGTCGAGGCGGTCGCGGACCGCGAGGGCCCCTCGGCGTACGAGGTCAGCCGCGCCGACGACGGCACCGCCCGGGAGACCCCGATCACCCCCCGCCTGCTCGCCTGACCCGCCTCACCCGACCCCGGCCCGACCCTCCGGGCCGGCCCGGCCCTCCGTGTCGATCTTGGTACGGGAGCGCCCCTGGAGGGGCCGTTCCGTACCAAGATCAGTCGGGCGTGGCGGCCTGCCTCGTCAAGGGTGTGGGGCATCGGCGTAAGCTGGCCCGTCGTGAGTCTCACCATCGGCATCGTCGGCCTGCCCAACGTCGGCAAGAGCACCCTGTTCAACGCGCTGACCAAGAACGACGTGCTCGCGGCGAACTACCCGTTCGCCACCATCGAGCCCAACGTCGGCGTCGTCGGGCTGCCGGACGAGCGGCTGCACACGCTCGCCGAGATCTTCAGCTCGCAGAAGGTGCTGCCCGCCCCCGTGTCGTTCGTCGACATCGCCGGCCTGGTGCGCGGCGCCTCCAAGGGGCAGGGCCGGGGCAACGCGTTCCTGGCGAACATCCGCGACGCCTCGGCGATCTGCCAGGTCGTCCGGGCCTTCTCCGACCCGAACGTGGTGCACGTCGACGGCAAGGTCTCCCCGGCCGACGACATCGAGACGATCAACACCGAGCTGATCCTCGCCGACCTCCAGACCCTGGAGAAGGCCCTGCCTCGGCTGGAGAAGGAGGCCAAGCTCCGCAAGGACCGGGCCGCCGCCGTCACCGCCGCCAAGCAGGCCGTCGAGCTGCTCGACACCGGCGTCACCCTCTACTCGGGCGCCAAGGACGCGGGCATCGAGCTGGAGCACCTGCGCGAGCTGCACCTGCTCACCACCAAGCCCTTCCTCTACGTCTTCAACGTCGACGAGGCCGAGCTGGGCAACGCCGAGTTCCTCGACGAGCTGCGCGCCCTGGTCGCCCCGGCCGAGGCCGTCTTCATGGACGCCAAGATCGAGTCCGAGCTGGTGGACCTGCCCGACGAGGAGGCCCGCGAGCTGCTGGAGTCGATCGGGCAGAACGAGCCGGGCCTGGACCAGCTCGTCCGCGTCGGGTTCCGCACGCTCGGGCTCCAGACGTACCTCACCGCCGGCCCCAAGGAGGCGCGCGCCTGGACCATCCCGGTCGGCGCGACCGCGCCGGAGGCCGCGGGCGTCATCCACTCCGACTTCCAGCGCGGCTTCATCAAGGCCGAGGTGGTCTCCTTCGGCGACCTGGTCGCGGCCGGTTCGATGGCGGCGGCCAAGGCCGCCGGCAAGGTCCGGATCGAGGGCAAGGAGTACGTCATGCAGGACGGCGACGTCGTGGAGTTCCGCTTCAATGTCTGATTCCGGTCCAACGTCTGCCGCCTAAACTTCGCCATGTGGTGAAGCTTAGGGCGGTGATGGTGTGTTGGCACTCGGACGACTTTCCTGGCTGGGTTGAGATTTCTGTCCGCGACGTCCGCGGGCAGGATCACCGGATCATTGAGAAGGTCCCCGTCCTGACGTCTCTGCATGTGACGGCCGATTCGCGCTTCCCCATCATGCTCTGGATAGAGGTGGAAGCCGAAAGCATCGACGGTGATGAGATCACTGTGGCGCTGCCGGACGGGATGGAAACGACCGAAGGCAGGGGTAGCCTGGTGGTCGTCTCGGCTGAGGCCGATCGGGAGCGCTACCGCGATGACCGCGGATGGTTGGATTACTCGATTCACGAGCTTCCGGCCGGTGTGCTCTGGGGTGCCGATGGCGCAACGCCCGCGCAGTGCGCCGAGATGCTGGCCGGCTTGGACGAGTTCGCTCTCGTCTGCGCCCGCCTCGGGCTCGATGACCACTCGGAGTTCATCGACGCCTGCCGTTGGCACTTCGACCATTACCCGCACTACCTGAGCCGCCGTCGACATTTCTCGGACTACCCGACGTACATCCGTGATCGGCGGGGACCGTTGCGGGTCCCACCGCCCCCTGGCCCGGACTGGCTACGGCGGCGCCAGCCGAGTGCCTCCTGACAATGCTCGACGACGCAATACGGTCGAATTCGGAGGCCGCCGCAGACGTTGTTCCACGACGTGACGCGGTGGAGTTCCGCTTCAACGTGTAGTGACGATCCGGTTCACCCTCTGACGGAGTCGGGGCCCGGCTCAGCTCTTGCGGCCGGGCACCAGCCCATTCAGATCGAGCTCGATCGTGAACGGCGTCGTGGTGCGCAGCTCGTGTCGATGAATTGCGGTCGGCACATAGGACCGAGTGGGACCGTCGAGTTCGTAGGCGTGGACCACCGGTGGTCCATCCTCCTCCTCGATGCGCCAGTAGTTGGCGATGCCGGCTTCCGCGTACTTGCGCAGCTTGACCGTCCGATCGCGGTGGGCCGACTCCGGAGAGACCACCTCCACGACCAGAAGAGTCTCCTCAGGCGTGTAGAAGGTGCGGGACGGATCGTAAGGCGCCCTCGTGGCCAGGAGATCGGGCTCGGGACGATTCCATCTGTCGAGTCGAATCGTGATCTCCCTGTCGACCTCGATGCCAGGCGGTGCCTGATCCGTCAGTCGGTTCACCAGCGCGGTGACCATCCGGGCGTGCCAGACCCGCCGGGGAGACCTCATGAAGACGAGTGCTCCATTGCTCGCATCCCCTACCGTCATGAGCCATGACCCACCCGTACCAGGTGCCCCAACCGCCGAAGCGGCGCACGCTGCGCACCGTCCTGATCGTCGTCGGCGTGGTCGTCGTGCTGTGCTGCGGCGGCGCCGGCATCGGCGGCTTCTTCCTGTTCAAAGGTGTCAAGGGCGCGACGGACCCGGCGCGGCAGGCCGCCGAGTCGTTCGTGAGCCACCTGGAGGCCGGCGATCCGGATGCGGCGTACGAGCTGTTGTGCGGCGACACGCGCGGCGGGTACACGAGGGAGGCGTTCGCCCAGGGTGTCGCCCAGCAGCCGAGGATCCACAGTCACAAGGTCAACGGCGTCAACGTGTCGAGCGTCAACGGCCGCACGTCGGCGACGGTGAACATGGCCCTGACGCTGGGCAGCGGCTTCACCAACCAGCACACGTTCAGGCTGGTGAAGGAGGACGGGGCCTGGAAGGTGTGCGGCCAGCCGTACTGAGGGCGCGCACGCCGTTGCCGCCGGGCCGGATGCCGACCGTGGGGTCGCGCATGGCGGGACGCTGCTTCTTCTGAGTACCCGGACGGATGCCTGACGACGGGATCGCTGATCTCCTTACGTCATGTCACGGCACAGCGGTGGTCGACAGGCGTTCGGTTCGGCCCTGCGGCGGGCGACAGGCAACGTCGGGCGCGGTGGTCTGCTGGCCTGCCTCGTCGCACTGTCCTGCGTCGGCTGCGCCCGCTCGGGCCACGACGCGGCCCGGGACCGCGTCCTGGAGAGGGCCGGGCAGATCGCCCACGAGACCGAGGCGTGGGCGACCGACTCGCACAGCCTGAGCGGCTGGGCGAGCAACGAGTCAGTGCTCGACCGGCTCGTCGCCCTGACCGGGGGCGAGCAGCTCGCCTCGTCGGTCCACGATCCTGACGATCATGGCGTGGGCCTACTGGCCAGGGTGGAGGTGGCGATGGTGGGCGCCGCCTCGGACACCTGGCTCGGCGAGGAGACGCACTACAACATCTGCGTCCGTTTCGACGTCACTCGGGAGAGGAGCGGGCCCCGCGAGATCACCCCGGTGACCGTCGACTGCCCTCCCCGGGTTCCGGAGACCCGGTCACCGGCCTGAGGGCGAGCGCGACGTTCCCGCGACCGCCGTCATCCATGTTGCGGGCGCGTCGCCGAAGGTGGCAGTCACCGTCATCCCTGCGACCGGTCGCCGGTCAGCCGCTGCGTGGGGCGTACATGATGATGGCGACCCCGACCAGGCAGATGGCCGCGCCGACGACGTCGTAGCGGTCGGGGCGGAACTTGTCGACGACCATGCCCCAGGCGAGGGAGCCGGCGACGAAGACGCCGCCGTAGGCGGCCAGGATCCGGCCGAAGTTCGGGTCGGGCTGGAAGGTGGCGACGAAGCCGTAGAGGCCGAGGGCGACGACCCCCGCCGCCACCCACAGCAGCCCCCGGTGCTCGCGCCAGCCCTGCCACACGAGCCAGGCCCCGCCGATCTCGGCGAGCGCGGCGAGCAGGAACAGCAGGATCGAGCGCACCACCGTCATGGTGGGAACTGTAGCGGGAGCACGACCCGGTCAGCGGTCGGCCGGATCAGGGCGTCACGGTGAGCGGGTTGCCGGCGGCCCGCGCGGCGTCGAAGCGTCGGGTGACGTCGGCCCAGTCGACCAGGTCCCAGAGGCGGTCGACGTAGTCCGGGCGCACGTTCCTGTACTGGAGGTAGTAGGCGTGTTCCCAGGCGTCGAAGACCAGGATCGGCGTGGAGCCGTGCCCGACGTTGCCGTGGTGGTCGTAGACCTGTTCGACGATGAGGCGCTGCGCCAGCGGCTCCCACGCCAGGACGCCCCACCCGGAGCCCTGCACGCTCTTCGTGGCGGCGGAGAGCTGCCCGGCGAAGCCGTCGAACGAGCCGAAGTGTTCGCCGATGGCGGCGGCCAGCTCGCCGTCGGGGCGGTCGCCGCCATCGGGGGAGAGGTTGTTCCAGAAGATCGAGTGCAGGACGTGCCCGGAGAGGTTGAAGGCCAGGGTCTTCTCCAGGCCGACCAGCGCCGAGTAGTCGCCCTTGTCGCGGGCCTCGGCGAGCTGGTCGAGGGCGTCGTTGCTGCCCTTGACGTACGCCGCGTGGTGCTTGCTGTGGTGCAGCTCCAGGATCTGACCGCTCATGGCGGGTTCCAGCGCTCCGTAGTCGTAGGGCATGTCGGGGAGCTTGTAGACGGCCATGGGGACCCTTTCGCGAGTGGACGATCTTCCGATCAGTATGCCTTATTGCAAACTCTTGGCAACTACGGAATATTGGCAACTGGAGCGGGTCGCACGGGATCCGCTCCACGGCCGACGCTGTCGGTAGGGCGCGCCTCCACGCCGCGATGATCACCGGTGGGGGCGCGCCCGCACGTGCCACCGGCCAGCCCCTGCACGTCACCGCCGCCCCTGCCACCACCGCCGCCGCTGCCGCGCGGCCGCCCGCGCTCCCTCCCACGGGGGAGGGCGTCCCCTCGCGCTCGGGAGTCGGCGCGGGGTCCGTCGGGCCTAGCGTCGGGAGCATGGATGCTTCTTCCGGTGCGCGGCGATGGCCGGCCTACGCGGTGGCGGTGCTCTTCCTCGCGTACGCCGTGGGCAAGGCCGCCTTCGCCCTCGAATCCCGGCTCGGTTTCCCGGGCGGCCCGGTCGTCCCGGCCGCCGAGCACGAACGCTACGCCCGCGACGTGATGGGCGTGGCGACCGCGCAGTGGTCGGCGACCGCGTCGGGGGTGGCGGGCGCCTGCCTGGCCCTCGCCACGGTCACGGCGCCGGGGCGCCGGGTGCCGAGGCCCCTGATGTTGCTGGCGCTGGCGGGCATGCTGCTGGCCGTCGGGGCCGGCGCGACGATCATGGTGGTGGACGGGTTCGTGGGCATCGGCGTGGGCTGGCAGTGGCACCACGGGGTCCTCGGGCTCGTCATGATCGGGCTGCTCGTGGCGATGATCCGGTCCTACGTGGTGGTGACGAGACGTGTCGCGCACTGACCGGGCGCGGGTGGGCGCGTACGGCGCGGCGGCATGCGCGTCGGCCTACGGGGCGATGAAGCTCGCGCAGGCGCTGGGGGCCAACGCGCTGGCCGACAAGGATCCGCTCCCGCCGGAGCTGCGCGAACGGCTGCTCGCCCGCGACCCGCTGTTCGTGGCGAGCCACTGGGCCCTGGCCGCCGCCGCGGTTGTCGGTGTCGTGGTCGCGCTGGCCACCCTGCGCCCCTGGCCGGCGGCCCTCCCGCGCAGGCTGCTGCTGGCGGTCGCCTGGACGCTCGGCATCCTGATGATCGCCCGGTCGGTCGGCGTGCTGGGGCACGGCCTCATCGGTGACGCGCTGCTGCTGACCGGCGTCCGGCCGCCGCCGGTCGGGCACGCCGCCCTGGCCCGCGACCTGGCGTGGTGGGACCTGCTGCTGTGGTCGCCGTTCTTCCTGCTCTGGGGAGCGTGCTGGACGGCGGCGGGCTGGCGGCTGGGCAGGCGGCACCGCTGACGCGGCCGGTGGTTGCGCGCGTCGCGGGCCGGGCGGCGCCGGGTCGGACCTACGATCGGGCGGTGCAGAAGGTACGCCTCCGCCGGCTTCCGGTGACGTCACCGCCGATCCCGGAAGGTGGCGGTCGGATCCAGTCGCCGGCCGGCGAGCTGGCCCAGATCGTCAACGGCGGCACCTACCGCTTCCTGGCGTACCTGGAGTTCCGGCCGGACGCCGCCCGGCCGCGCGGCAACCACTACCACGCCCACAAGACGGAGACGCTGTACGTGATCAGCGGGCGGCTCCGGGCGGTGTTCCGCGACCTGGACTCCGGCGAGCGGACCGAGCTGACGATCGAGGCGGGCGACGCGGTCACGGTGGAGCCGCGCTGCGCCCACGTCTACTTCGCCCTGGAGCACTCCCAGGCCGTCGAGTTGGCGGACACGCCGTACGACCCGGGCGACACCCACCCCTGCGACGTGGTCGGCGGCGGCTGATCGGTCGACCGTCGACCGCCTACGATCTCGCCATGATCACCCCGCCCCTCCCGCCCGACGTGCTCGCCCGCTATCCCGGCCTGGAGAAGTTGGGGCGCACGGCGACCCGCCTGCACCCGCGCCCCCGGGGCGGTCACGGCCGCCGGGAGCCACGTCGGCGGGCCGCTGCTCTGGCCGGCCGACGAGCCCTGGCCCACCTGCGAGGCGCCGCACATGGTGCACGAGGAGGTGCCGGTCCCGGCCGAGCTGGTGGAGCGGATGCGGGCGGCGGAGCGTCGGCGCACGCAGTCGCACGTCCTGGCCGAGGGCGAGGTCGAGCTGCACCGGGAGATCGCCACCCTGGTCGGCCCGGGCTTCACCGGCTGGGGCTCGCGCGATGGCGGCCCGGTCGTCGGCTACCGGTACGTGCCACGACCGCACCCCGCGCCGAACCCGATGGTCCCACTGGCGCAACTGCGCGCGCAGGACGTCCCCGACCTGCCGCGCCCCGGCGGGGCGGACCTGTTACAGGTGTTGTGGTGCCCGTTCGAGCACGCCGAGGGCCCGTGGGGGCCGACGGTGGAGCTGCGCTGGCGGCGGGAGGCGGACCTGACCGATCTCCTCGGCCAGCCGCCGCGCGGCGAGATCGGGAACGACGAGTACGTGCCCCGGCCGTGCCGGCTGCACCCGGAGCAGGTCGTCGAGTACCCGTACCCGCAGGAACTGCCGGAGGCCCTGCGGATACTGGTCGACGAGCAGGACGAGGAGGGCGAGTACGACGACAACAACTACGTCGACACCCTCATGGCGCCCGGCTGGAAGGTCGGCGGCTACGCCGACTGGAGCCTCACCGACCTGCGCCCGACGCCGTGCCCCCGCTGCGCCGGCCCCACCACGCTGGCCCTCGTCGTCGCCTCCTCGGAGCGGGGCACCGGCCGGTGGCAGCCGACGCGGACGGACGGCCAGCCCGACCACGACCCGCACGAGCCGACCGGAGTCGTCGTCGGCCGGCACGGCGCGCTGCGCATCTTCGTGTGCCTGATCTGCCCGGACACACCGTTCCTGCTAGACCAGCAGTGACCGCTGCCGCCACCGACCCGCTCCGCGGCGCCAGGTGCCGGTCGGGGTTCGGCCGGTGCCCGAGCCAACGCCCACGACGTTGCCGACTGCCCCGATAGCCCAACGCCGCCGGGACGAGTGGAACGCCATGGGTGTCAAACAGGCGCTTTGACGCACGTGGTGTTCCACTCGCTGCTCGGCGTCGCGGCGCTGCGGGACGTCCCGGCCGGCGTGGCAGGACGCGCGGCCGCGCGTCGGGGGGTGGTGGGTCAGCCGGTGGGGCGGGTCAGTTTGACCTGGTCGCCGGCCAGCACCTCCGTGGTGCCCTCCGGGTGGCGAACCTCCAGCACCGGCACGCCCTCGTCGAGTTGCATGCTCCGTCGCTCCTCGCCCGTGGGCATCCGTGCGACCACCGTTGCGCCGGGAGGCACTTCGACCGGCCGGCGCGCTGGCGTCTCCCGCACGTGGGTGCCGTGGCCCCGCACCGTGCTGACCACTCCCTCGGACCGGAGCAACGAGGTCACGAGGGACCTGCTCTCCGCCGTACGCCTGGCGCGGGTCGTGGCGCGGTGGGCGAGCGTGCTCGCGCAGACCGACCCCGGTGAGACCACGGTCTCCGCCGAGGACGCGCAGCACCTGCGGCACCGGGTCTTCTGTGACACGCTGCTGCCCGAGGGCCGGCGCTGCCTGCTGCGGGCCGACCACGACGGTCCGTGCACCCGCCGCCCCGCGAGATTCTGAGACCGCCGGTCGCACGTCGTCCGGAACCGGGTCGCCCGTTCGTCACCCTGGTGAGTACCCGACATCGAGGAGCGACATGAAATACCTGATGTTCGTCTGCACCGACAGCGAGCCGGACACCGACCGGGCCGACTGGCCGGACATCGAGGCGTGGGTGGCGGAGAACGACGCCCGGGGCCGGCGGCTGACGGGCGACGCCCTCGCGGAGACGACGGCGGCCACCACGGTCCGCGTCCGCAACGGGGAGTTGCTGGTCTCCGACGGCCCGTTCGCCGAGACGAAGGAGGTCATCGTGGGCTTCGACCTGCTGGAGTGCGCCGACCTGGACGAGGCGATCGAGGTGGCGCGCGCCCACCCGATGGCGCGCGAGGGCCGGCTCGAACTACGTCCGATCGTCAGCCTGGGTGGCTGACGGCCCCACCGACCGGCTCGCGGTGGCCGACGCCGTCGCCACCGCGAGCACCGGGTCGTACGCCCGGATCGTCGCGACGCTGATCCGGGTCACCGGCGACTGGACCCTGGCCGAGGACTGCGCCCAGGAGGCGTCGGCGCTCGCGCTGGCCCGATGGCCGGTGGAGGGCGTGCCCGCCAACCCGGGCGGCTGGCTGATGACGGTGGCCCGCAACCGCGCGATCGACGTGCTCCGGCGCTCCTCGGTCGAGCGGCGCAAGCTGCGTGAGCTGGCAGTCCTCACGCTGACCGGAGCGGAGCCCGAGCCGGGAACGGCGGGGGAGGGGGAGATCGTGGACGACCGGCTGCGGCTCGTCTTCACCTGCTGCCACCCGGCCCTGGCGCTGGAGGCGCGGGTCGCCCTGACGCTGCGTACGGTCTGCGGGGTGCCGACCGCCGACATCGCGCGGGCCTTCCTGGTCACCGAGTCGACCATGACCCGGCGGCTCACCCGGGCCAAGGCGAAGATCGCCGCCGCCGGCATCCCGTACCGGGTGCCGACCGGCCCGACGCTCGCGGAACGGCTCCCCGGCGTCCTCGCCGTGCTGTACCTGCTCTTCACCCGGGGCTACGACGCCGACGGCGAGCCCGCCTTCGCCGACGAGGCGATCCGCCTGGCCCGGCTGCTCGACCGGCTGATGCCGGGCCAGCCCGAGGTGGCCGCCCTGCTGGCCCTCTTCCTCCTCCAGCACTCCCGGCGCGCCGCCCGCCGCGACCGCGACGGCAACCTGCTCACCCTCGACCGGCAGGACCGCGCCCGCTGGGACCACGCCGCGATCGCCGAGGGCGTCGGCATCCTCGCGCGGGTCCCGGCGGACGGCCCGTACGCCCTCCAGGCCCGGATCGCCGCCTGCCACGCCACCGCCGCGTCCGCCGAGGCCACCGACTGGGGCGCGATCGCCGAGGCGTACGACCGGCTCGCCGAGTGGCAGCCGTCGCCGGTGGTCGAGCTGAACCGCGCCGTCGCGCACGGTTACGCGTACGGGCCGGCGGCGGGGCTGGCGCTGCTGGCCGCCGCCCGGGCCGGCGGGGCGCTGGACGGCTACCCGCTCGCCGTCGCCGCCGAGGCCGAACTGACCGCCCGGCAGGGCGACCGCGAGCGGGCCGCCGCGCTGTTCCGGCGGGCCGCCGACGCCCACCGCGGGGCGGAGCGCCGCGCCCTGCTGGAGCGCGCCGACCAGCTCAGCTGATGTGGTGCAGGATCACGTTGTGCACGTGGTGGCTCTTGTCGGCGCCCCGGAACTCCACCTCGTAGGTGTGCGTGCCGACGTGGATCGCGATGGCCCCGGTGGAGAAGAACGAGCCGCCCCACGACTTGTTGCTGACCACGCTGACGCTGGTGATCTTCGAGTACGGGATGCTGGTGATGGCGTACCGCTTACCGACGAAGGAGCGGTCCTGGATGATGACGCGCCGGTCGGTCAGGCCGATGAAGCCGGTGCCGGTGCCGACGGCGTCGTAGACGGCGATGATCTGTTCTCCGTGGAGCAGGCCGCTCTGGATCTGCTGGAACTGCTCCTTGCGGTCGTACGTCGCGTTCGCCATGCCCCCACGGTAGGCCGCGCGCGCCAACCGAAGATCACTGCCGGCGGGCGAGGACGAGGAACTCGCCGTCACCCCGGCCCACCGGCTCCCCGCCCCAGCCGCCGTGGATCCGGTCCACGGCGAAGCCGGCGGTCCGCAGCGAACCGCGCAGCTCCTCCTCCGTGCGGAAACGCAGGGTGGCCGAGCTGAGCAACTCCTCGCCGTCGCCGAAGAGGTAGTGGTGGGTGAAGTCGACCCGCCCGCCGGCCACCGTGTGGACCTCCGTCCACGCCCGGACCACCTCGCCGCCGGGCAGCGTGATCCGTCGCCGCGAGTCGACCGGGTTCCAGCGTTCCCACCGCCGGTCCGCCGGGTCGCGCGAGTCGAACGCCAGCCGGCCGCCGGGCACCAGCACCCGGGCCAGGTCGGCGAGCGTACGCGCCCACTCGTCGTCGTCCACGAGGAACTGCGCGACATGGCTGGTCAGCACCGCCACGTCGGACGACCGGTCCGGCAGTACGGCCGAGGTGCCCTCGACCCAGGTCACCCGCTCGGCGCCCGGCTTGGCGCGGGCGGCGTCCAGCGACGCGCCGGCCGGGTCGACGCCGGTGACGGTGTGGCCGGCCTCGGCCAGGGCGAGGGTGAGCCGCCCGGTGCCGCAGCCCAGGTCGATGACCCGTACGCCGGGCGTCTCGCCGACGACGGCGAGGAACCAGTCGTCGTCGCGCGACCAGGGGCACTCGGCGTCGTAGACCTCGACCAGCCGTGGATGGCGGAACTCTCCGTGCCTCATCGGCGTCGATCATGCCAGTCCGGGCGGGCCCCGTCAGGTCGTGTTCGCGTCGGTCGCGGCCCGCACGAACTCGTGGACCCGGGCCGTGCCGTTGCTCTCCCGCCAGACCAGGCCCCGCCGGATCGGTGGCGCGTCCCGGATCGGTACGTACGCCACGTCGGGGCGCGGGTAGTAGCGGCGCGTGTGCTCGCCCACCGGCAGCACCCCCCGCCCCATCGCGACCAGCGTCAGCATCTCCGAGAACGTGTTGCCCGCCGGCCCCTTCGGCACCGGCCGCCCCGACGGGGTCCGCTCGGGGGTGCGGTCGCGCTTGAACTCCGCCGAGGTCACGGCCGGGTACTGCACCACCGGGTGGTCGCCGAGCGTCTCCAGGGAGACCGACGCCTCCTGGGTCAACGGGTGCCCGGCGGTCACCGCGAGCAACCGTCGCTCCTCCAGCAGCGCCGGACCGCAGGCCATCCCGTCGAAGGGGTACGCGGCCATCAGGACGTCGACGGAGCCGTCGAGCAGGCTCTGCCGGGAGTTGAAGAGCTGCACCTCCCGCACCTCGACCTGGCAGTCGGGGTGGCGCTGCGAGAACAGGGCGACGGCCTTGAGCAGCGTCGGGGCGGTCCACTCGCCGAGGAAGGCGACCCGCAGCCGCCCGGTCACGCCCCGTCCCGCGTCGACGGCCCGGCGTACGGCGTCGTCGATGCCGGCGACCAGCGGCGCCAGGTCCTCGGCGAGTTGCCGCCCGATCGGGGTGAGCTGGACGACCCGGCTGGTACGGGTGAAGAGCGGGGCGCCGACGCGGCGTTCCAACTTCTTGACCACCTGGCTGATCCGCCCGGTGGTCACCCGCAGGCGCTCCGCCGTCCGGCCGAAGTGCAACTCCTCGGCGAGGGTCAGGAAGGTCTCCAGCTCGTGTCGTTCCAGCACGTCCCGCCCCATCGTTGAATCCGGCTCAACGATGGTAGTGCGATCGCGTCTTGGTCGACGTCGCCGGCCGGCGGATCGTGAGGGGCATGGAAACGACGACAGTCACCGACTACCTGGCCGATCTCGACGCCCCGCTGCGGGAGATCGGCGAGAAGCTGCGCCCCGTCATCGAGTCGGCCCTGCCGGGCGCGACCGGGGCGATGTGGCACGCACACCCGGTCTGGGGTCTCGGCGACCGGCCGGGGCGGCGCCCCGTCTGCCTCGTGAAGGCGTACGGCTCGTACGTCACCTTCGGGCTGTGGCGCGGCGCCGAGGTCACCGACCCCTCGGGGCGGCTGGTCGCCGGCGCCCGGCAGATGGCCTCCGTCAAGCTGCGCACCCTCGCCGACGTCGACCCCGCCCTGTTCACCGACTGGCTGCGCCAGGCCCACGCTCTGGAGGTCAGGTGAGCGCGGTACGGGTCACGGGCTTCGACCACCTGGTGCTCAACGTGACCGACGTGGAGCGCGCGCTGGACTTCTACTGCGGGCTGCTCGGCCTGGCCCCGGTGCGGGTCGACCAGTGGCGGGCCGGCGCGGTCCCGTTCCCCTCGGTACGGGTCGACGCGGGGACCATCATCGACCTCGTGCGCCGGGACCGGGGCGAATCCAACGTCGACCACTTCTGTCTGGTGGTGGAGCCGCTGGACTGGGCGGAGGTCGTCGCGTCGGGTGCCTTCGCGGTGATCGAGGGGCCGGTGGGCCGGTTCGGCGCGCGGGGCAGCGCCACCTCGCTCTACGTGCGGGATCCGGACGGCAACTCCGTCGAGCTGCGCTGGTATCCCCAGGACGCCGCCTGAGCGGCCGACGCCCCGGGCCGGGGCTCCGGGCGGAACGGGGTCAGGGCTGGGTGACCGCGCGGTAGGCGTCCTCGATGCGGGCGGCCAGCAGGACCTCCCCCTCGGTCAGCGGCGCGTTGCCGTGTCCCACCCGGATGCGGGTCTGGTCGGCCAGGCGGCTGATCTCCGGACGCAGGTGCAGCGCGTCGGCGACCACCTTCACCCGCTCGGTGAGGGCGGCGTGCTGCGAGTCGTCGATGACGAGGGTGCGTCGGATCTGCTCACCCTCGCGGATCCAGCCGGGGAGCAGGGTGAGAGCGTCGTCGAGGTAGTCGTGCTTGGATCGACTGCTGAACAGCGCGCGCATCACCGCACCTCCCAGGCGCCGTTGCCGGCTTGTGGCCAAATCGTCGCCGTCCCGTGTCTTGTCGGTGCCTTCTAGTCTGTCCTCGCATGCTGGGTGTGTCCACGCCCACACTTCCGGGTTCTCCTGCCCTGACGGTCGGCCACGCTACCCAAACCGCCGATTGATCTGGCACGCTGGACGCCCGTGCGGACCGAACGGGCGAATGGCGGCGGGCAGGCCGAGCGACGGGACCTCAGGGTGATCGTCGGGGCGGCGATCATCAGGGACGGCCGGGTGCTCGCCTGCGCCCGCTCAGCCCCGCCCGAGGTGGCGGGCATGTGGGAGTTTCCCGGCGGCAAGGTGGAGCCGGGCGAGAGCGAGACCGCCGCGCTCGCCCGCGAGTGCGCCGAGGAGTTGGCCGTACGCGTGGAGATCGGCGACCGGGTGGGCCGCAACGTCCGGATGGCCCACGGCCGCTCGGTGCTCAAGGTGTACGCGGCCCGCCTGCTGCACGACGACCAGCCGCAGGCCCTCGAACACTCGGCGCTGCGCTGGCTCTCCGCCGACGAGTTGGACACCGTCACCTGGCTCCCGGCCGACGCACCCATCGTCGCGGCCCTCCGGCCCATCCTGGCCGCCGCCTGAGCGGAAGCGGACATCCGAGCCGAAAGAGGACGGGGGCCGGCGGCATCAGCCGCGGCCCCCGTCGTCGTCAGCGCACGTCAGTGCTTGTCCTGCTCCGGGTGGGCGAAGTTCAGGTGCTCCGGCGGCAGCGGGAAGGTCACGTCGTCGCCGAACGGCGACGGCGCCGCCGCCCGGTCGAAGGTGAGCTCCGTCAGCGGCAGCCTGCCGTGGTCGTCGACGGCGGGCGCGGTCGGCCTCGGCACCTCGCGGTCCCAGTTGACGCCGCGCTGCGCCTGCACCTCGGCCCGCGGGTCGTGGGAGCCGCCCGCGTGCGAGTGCACGCCCCCGTGGGCGGCGCTGCCGCGGACCGCGCCGCTGGCGTGTTCGCTGGTCACGATGGTCTGAGGCACCTGACCCCTCCGGAAGATCTTGCTACCAAGCCACACGAGGGGATCGTACCTGCGGTCGACGACCCGTTCCTTCATGGGGATGATCCCGTTGTCGGTGATCTTGATGTGCTCGGGGCAGACCTCGGTGCAGCACTTGGTGATGTTGCAGAATCCGAGACCCTGCTCGGCCTGCGCGTACTCCTTGCGGTCGCTCTTCGCGTCCAGCGGGTGCATGTCCAGCTCGGCCGCCCGGATGAAGTACCGCGGCCCCGAGAACGCCTGCTTGTTCTCCTCGTGGTCCCGGATCACGTGGCAGACGTTCTGGCACAGGAAGCACTCGATGCACTTGCGGAACTCCTGCGAGCGCTCCACGTCGACCTGCTGCATCCGGTACTCGCCGGGCGCCAGGTCGGCCGGCGGCGCGAACGCCGGCGTCTCCCGCGCCTTCTCGTAGTTGAACGAGACGTCGGTGACCAGGTCCCGGATCACCGGGAAGGTGCGCAGCGGGGTGACCGTGACCGTCTCGTCCTCCGTGAAGGTGGACATCCGGGTCATGCAGCTCAGCCGCGGCTTGCCGTTGATCTCCATCGAGCAGGAGCCGCACTTGCCGGCCTTGCAGTTCCAGCGGCAGGCCAGGTCGGGGGCGTCGGTCGCCTGGAGCCGGTGGATGACGTCGAGGACCACCTCGCCCTCGTTGACCTCCACCATGTAGTCCTGGAGGTCGCCGCCGTTCTCGTCGCCGCGCCAGATGCGGAACTGGCGCTTCGCGCCCGGCTTCCCGGGCCCCTGGGGGTTCTGGTTACCCATGCGTCAGCGCTCCTTCTCGGTCTCGACGTCGGCGACCTGGGCGTCGAACTCGGCGAGTTCCTCGTCCGTGAGGTACTTGGCCAGCTCCGCGCGGTCGAAGAGGCCGATCAGCTCCGGGCGCATCCTCGGCAGCGGCTTGCGCTCCAGGCGCACCGCGTCGCCGTCGAGGGAGCAGACCAGGTTGACCCGACGCCACGCCGGATCCATCGCCGGGTGGTCCTCCCGGGTGTGCCCGCCGCGCGACTCGCGCCGCTCCAGCGCCGCCTTCGCGGTGCACTCCGAGACCACCAGCATGTTGCGCAGGTCGAGCGCCAGGTGCCAGCCCGGGTTGTAGCGCCGGCCGCCGCTCGCGCTGACCTTCGCCACCCGCTCCCGCAGCTCCGCCAGCCTGCCCAGCGCGTCGACCAGCTCGCCCTCGCGCCGGATGATGCCGACCAGGTCGCCCATCACCGCCTGGAGGTCCTGCTGGAGGGTGTACGGGCTCTCGCCGGTGTCCCGCTGCAACGGGGCCAGGGCCGTCTCCACCGCGGCCTCCACGGCGGCGACGCCCACCTTCGGGCGCGCGGGGAGGCTGTCGGCGTACGTGGCGGCGTGGCCGCCCGCGCGCTTGCCGAACACCAGCAGGTCGGACAGGGAGTTGCCGCCGAGCCGGTTGGAGCCGTGCATGCCGCCGGACACCTCGCCCGCGGCGAAGAGCCCCCGCACGTGGCCGAACGCGGCCCCGCTGTCCGGGTCGACCTCGACACCGCCCATCACGTAGTGACAGGTCGGCCCGACCTCCATCGGCTCCTTGGTGATGTCGACGTCGGCCAGCTCCTTGAACTGGTGGTACATCGACGGCAGGCGGCGGCGGATCTCCTCCGCCGGCTTGCGGGAGGCGATGTCCAGGTAGACGCCGCCCGCCGGCGTGCCCCGCCCGGCCTTGACCTCGCTGTTGATCGCCCGGGCCACCTCGTCGCGCGGCAGCAGCTCCGGCGGTCGCCGGTTGTTGTCCGGGTCGGTGTACCAGCGGTCCGCCTCCTCCTCGGTCTCCGCGTACTGCTTGCGGAAGACGTCGGGGACGTAGTCGAACATGAACCGCTTGCCGTCGGAGTTCTTCAGCACGCCGCCGTCGCCGCGCACCGACTCGGTGACCAGGATGCCCTTCACCGAGGGCGGCCAGACCATGCCGGTCGGGTGGAACTGGAGGAACTCCATGTTGATCAGCGTCGCGCCGGCCCGCAGCGCGAGCGCGTGCCCGTCACCCGTGTACTCCCAGGAGTTCGAGGTGACCTTGTAGGAGCGGCCGACGCCGCCGGTCGCCAGCACCACCGCGGGCGCCTCGAAGAGGACGAACTCGCCGGACTCCCGGTAGTAGCCGAACGCGCCGGCGACCCGGTCGCCGTCGAGCAGCAGCTCGGTGATCGTGGTCTCGGAGAAGACCTTGATCCGGGCGTCGTACGAGCCGTGGTCGCGCTTGTCCTCCTGCTGGAGCGACACGATCTTCTGCTGGAGGGTGCGGATCAGCTCCAGGCCGGTCCGGTCGCCGACGTGCGCCAGGCGGGGGTACTCGTGGCCACCGAAGTTGCGCTGCGAGATCTTCCCGTCCTTGGTGCGGTCGAAGAGCGCACCGTACGTCTCCAGCTCCCAGATCCGCTGCGGCGACTCCTTCGCGTGCAGCTCGGCCATCCGGAAGTTGTTGAGGAACTTGCCGCCGCGCATCGTGTCGCGGAAGTGCACCTGCCAGTTGTCCCGGCTGTTCACGTTCCCCATCGCGGCGGCGGCGCCGCCCTCGGCCATCACCGTGTGTGCCTTGCCGAAGAGCGACTTGGAGATGATCGCGGTCTTCTTGCCGGCGAGACGGGCCTCGATCGCGGCGCGCAGGCCGGCGCCGCCGGCCCCGATCACGACGACGTCGTAGTGGTGTCGTTCGATTCGCGTTGTGTTGGTCATGTCAGGGGCCCTCTAGTTGATGAACCGCAGGTCGTTGAACCAGCCGGCCGCGACCGCCATGACGTAGAAGTCCGTCAGGGCCAGCGTGCCGAGGGTGATCCAGGCGAGCTGCATGTGCCGGACGTTCAGGGCGGAGACGAAGCTCCAGGCCCGGTAGCGCACCGGGTGCTTGGAGAAGTGCTTGAGCCGCCCGCCGATGATGTGCCGGCACGAGTGGCAGGAGATCGTGTACGCCCACAGCATGACCACGTTCAGGAGCAGGACGATGTTGCCCAGCCCGAACCCGAACCCCTTGGGGGAGTGGAAGGCCAGGACCGCGTCCCAGGTGTTGATCAGCGAGATGATCGCGGCGGCGTAGAAGAAGTAGCGGTGCAGGTTCTGGCCCAGCAGCGGGAACCGGGTCTCGCCGCCGTAGGACTTGTGCCCGTCGGGGACCGCGCAGGCGGGCGGCGACAGCCAGAACGACCGGTAGTAGGCCTTGCGGTAGTAGTAGCAGGTGAGCCGGAACAGCAGCAGGAACGGCAGCGTCAGCGCCGCGTCCGGGATGATCCACCAGCCGGGCAGGAACCGTCCGAAGTGGGAGGCGCCCTCCACGCACCGCTCGGTCACGCAGGGCGAGTAGAACGGGGTCAGGTAGTGGAAGTCCTCGACCCAGTACCACTTGTGCATGAAGACCCGGACCGTCGCGTACGCCACCCACGCGCTGAGCCCGATCACGGTGATCAGCGGGGCGAGCCACCAGCGGTCGGTTCGCAACGTCTTCGCCGCGATGGCGGCGCGCGCCCGCGCTCCCCGCGGCCTCGTTGCCGTTGATGTCATTAGAGTCGTCTCCCTGACAGGACCCTCACGGGCGGATCAAGTTCCGGTCGGCAACGCGGACCGGCAGACCCGCACCCGCTTGCCACGTCATGCGCACACCAACGACCGCGCCGGTGATACGGCGCAGCTAAGTGACACACGTTACGCCGATCTTCGCGAGCCGTCCGCGCAAGGCAGTGTCCCGTGTGTCCCGGCCGGTGGAAAGCCCCGCACGATGATCGATGTCCGGATGTTAAGAACCTCACCCGGCGCCTGTCCGGCGTACCGGAGCGGCTCACCCGAAAAGCGTCCCGCGGCGGTGGCCCGTCAGGCGAGCAGGTCCGCCGGCCGGATCGTGGCCCGGACCGGCTCGGTCAGCTCCAGCGTCTCGCCGGCCTTGGTCACCGACCGCTCGACGTAGTGGGCGCCCTGCCGCTGGTAGACGTGCACGCTCAGCGTCTCCTGCTCCACCAGGAGATACCACTCGATGCCGGCCGCCGCGTAGTAGTGCATCTTGAGCACCTTGTCGGTGGCCGCGTTGCCCGGCGAGATGATCTCGCAGACCAGCCTCACGTCGGCCGCCTCGATCCAGGGGTCGTCGAGGTCGATCGGGCCCGTGACGACGAGGTCCGGGATGGGGATGCGCCCCGGCCGGAGCCGGACGTTCACCGCTTCCAGCAGCTCCAGCCCGAGGGCTTCGGCAGCGGGTTCGAGGATGTTGCCCAGCCTGCGTGAGAGGCGCTGGTGGCGGGGCGTGGGGGCTGGGGTCACGTGAAGGCTCCCGTCGAAGAGTTCGACGCGCTGCTGCGTCTCGCCGAGGGCGAGGTACTCCTCTTCACTCCACGGGCCGTCGTGGTCGAACACCGCCGCGGTCATCGTCACCTCCACCTCGTGCCGGGGGACATCCTTGCGGGACTGCCGCGCCCATCGTCGCACCCGCTGTCCGGGGGCGTGAGGTCAACGCCGGTGAATGCCGAGGTGAGGGCTGTTCACGCCCGTTGCAGAGTCGTTACGCTGTGGCCCGCTGACAGCTCCGGTTATGTAGCTTATTTTCACCCTCAGTGCTTTCCTGTAAGTTCTCTTCGTCGCTGAGGGAGGCGGTCGTGGACAGGCCGGAGTCGGCACCGTCCGGGAAACCGGACCGCCCCAACGTGCCGGAGCAGCGCTCCGGCCAGGACCCCTACCTGCGGGTGAGCGACCTGCGGGTCCGGTTCGACACCGAGGACGGCGTGGTGCGCGCCGTCGACGGGGTGTCGTTCGAGGTGGCCCGGGGACGCACCCTCGGCATCGTCGGTGAGTCCGGCTCGGGCAAGAGCGTCACCTCGCTGGCCATCCTCGGGCTGCACAGCGCCAAGCGGACCAGCATCACCGGCGAGATCTCCGTCGGCGGCCGCCAGCTTGTCGGCCTGCCGGACGAGGAGGTACGCCGGCTGCGCGGCCGGGACATTGCGATGATCTTCCAGGATCCGCTGTCCGCGCTGCACCCGTACTACACAGTGGGCCGGCAGATCGCCGAGGCGTACCGGGTGCACCACCCGAAGGCCGGCAGGCGCGAGGCCCGCCAGCGCGCGGTGGACATGCTGGGCCGGGTCGGCATCCCGCAGCCGGCCCGCCGCTTCGACCAGTACCCGCACGAGTTCTCCGGGGGCATGCGGCAGCGGGCGATGATCGCCATGGCGCTGGTCAACGACCCGGACCTGCTGATCGCCGACGAGCCGACCACCGCCCTGGACGTGACGGTGCAGGCGCAGATCCTCGACCTGCTGGCCGACCTCCAGGCCGAGTTCAACTCCGCGATCATCCTGATCACCCACGACCTGGGCGTGGTCAGCCAGGTCGCGGACGAGGTGCTGGTCATGTACGGCGGGCGGGCCGTCGAGCACGGCAGCGTCGAGCAGGTGCTCCGCCGGCCGCAGCACCCGTACACCTGGGGTCTGCTCTCCAGCGTGCCCTCGCTGCACGGCGACGCGGACGCGGACCTGGTGCCGATCAAGGGCAACCCGCCGAGCCTGATCAACCTGCCGTCCGGCTGCGCCTTCCACCCGCGCTGCCGCTACGCCGACCGCAACGGCGACCGGTCCCGCACCGAGGTCCCGGAGCTGCGCCCGGCGGGCGCGCCCGGCCACCTGGTGGCCTGCCACCTCTCCGCCGACGACCGGACCCGGCTGTACGCGGAGGACATCGCCCAGGTGGGAGTGGCCCGGTGAGCGCGAGGAACGCAGCGCAGCGGAGTCCCGCAGTCGCGAACGGAAGGTGGGCTCCGGTGAGCGCGAGGAACGCAGCGCAGCGGAGTCCCGCAGTCGCGAACGGAGGTTGGCTCCGATGAACGTGGAGATCAAGGAGCCGGTGGAGCCGCTGCTGCGGGTGCGCGGGCTGGCCAAGCACTTCCCGGTGCGCAACGGGCTTCGGCGTAGCGGCCTGGTCCGGGCCGTGGACGGGCTGGACTTCGACGTGCGCCCGGGCGAGACGCTCGGCCTGGTGGGCGAGTCCGGCTGCGGCAAGACGACCACCGGTCGGATGCTGGTGCGCCTGCTGGAGCCCACGGCGGGCAGCATCGAGTTCGCCGGGCGGGACATCACCCACGCGGGCCGCCGCGAGCTGCGGGCGCTGCGGCAGGACCTCCAGATCATCTTCCAGGACCCGTACGCGTCGCTGAACCCCCGGCACACCGTGGGCCGGATCGTGGCGATGCCGTTGCAGGTCAACGGGATCACCCCGCCGGGCGGGGTGAAGAAGCGGGTCCAGGAGCTGCTGGAACTGGTCGGGCTGAACCCGGAGCACTACAACCGCTACCCGCACGAGTTCTCCGGCGGCCAGCGGCAGCGCATCGGCATCGCCCGCGCGCTCGCCCTGCAACCCAAGCTGATCGTCGCCGACGAGCCGGTTTCCGCCCTGGACGTGTCGATCCAGGCGCAGGTGGTCAACCTGCTGCGCGACCTGCAACGCGACCTCGGTCTGGCGTTCGTCTTCATCGCCCACGACCTGGCCGTGGTGCGGCACTTCTGCCAGCGGGTCGCCGTCATGTACCTCGGCAAGGTCGTCGAGATCGGCGACCGGGACGACATCTACGAACGGCCGCAGCACCCGTACACCCGGGCCCTGCTCTCGGCCATCCCCGACGTCACCCAGCTCGGCGCGGCGGGCCGGATCCGGCTCTCCGGGGACGTCCCGACGCCGCTGGACCCGCCGTCGGGTTGCCGCTTCCGCACCCGGTGCTGGAAGGCGCAGGAGCGGTGCGCCACCGAGGAGCCGGCGCTGGTGTCGCGCGACGGCGGCGCCCAGGCCATCGCCTGCCACTTCCCCGAGACGGGGCCGGTCGGCGCCACCACGGGACCGGCCGGCGACGACGCGCGGCCGGTGGACCCCGGGTCGGCCGGGGTCGGCACGACCGCCGAGGAGGTGGCGAAGTGAGCTTGTCCCCGGTCGAGGGCACGGCGCTGGCCGAGATCGAATCCGGCGGCGACGCCGGCGAGGGGAAGACGCTGGTCGGCCGCTCGCCGGGTCAGCTCGTCCGCAGCCGGCTGCGCAGCGACCGTACGGCCCTGGTGAGCGGCGTGGTGCTGGTCTTCTTCGTGCTGCTGGCGGTGGGCGCGCCCCTGGTCCAGCGGCTCTACGGGGTGACCCCGAACGAGCAGTTCGGCGAGCTGCTGGACAGCACGGGGATGCCGCTGGGATACGTCGGCGGGATCAGCGGCGACCACTGGTTCGGTCTGGAGCCCGGCCTGGGCCGGGACATCTTCATGCGGATGATCTACGGCATCCGCACCTCGTTGCTGATCGCGCTCGGCGCGGCCCTGATCACCACCACGATCGGCGTGGTCCTCGGGATCCTCGCCGGCTACCTCGGCGGGGTGGTGGACGCGGTGATCAGCTGGATCACCGACGTGGCGCTGGCGATGCCGTTCCTGATCTTCGCGCTGGCCGTGGTCCCGACGTTCTCGCTGCGCTTCTACGGCCCGCGCGACGAGGTGCCGACCTGGTTCGCGGTCACCACGCTGATCGTGGTCTTCACCGCGTTCGGCTGGACCAGCACCGCGCGGCTGGTACGCGGCCAGGTGGTGTCGCTGCGCGAACGCGAGTTCGTGGAGGCGGCCAAGGCCAGCGGCGCGGGGCTGGGGCACATGCTCTTCCGGCAGCTGCTGCCGAACATCTGGGCCCCGATCCTGGTGTCGTTCTCGCTGCTGGTGCCGTCGTACGTGACCAGCGAGGCGGCGCTGTCCTTCCTCGGCGTCGGGCTGCCCGAGTCGGTGCCCAGCTTCGGCCGGATGATCTACCGGAGCATCGACTACCTGCAGACCGACCCGGCCTACGTCTTCTTCCCCGGCATCACGATCTTCGCGCTCGTGCTGGCGTTCAACCTCTTCGGCGACGCGTTGCGTGACGCGCTCGACCCGAAGTCGTCACGGTAAGGGGTACTGCGCATGGTGCGCTTCCTGGTGAAGCGGGTGCTGCTGGCGATCTCGGTGCTGTTCGCGGTGAGTGTGGTCAGCTTCCTGCTGTTCTTCGCGCTGCCCGCCGACCCGGTGACCGGCATGTGCCCGAAGAACTGCAACGCCGAGCGTCTGGAGCGGGTGCGGACGGAGTTGGGGCTCAACGAGCCGAAGGTGCAGCAGTACGCCGACTACATGAAGGGCATCTTCGTCGGCCGTGACCTGGGCAGCGCCCAGGGCGGCGAGTGCGCGGCGCCCTGCCTCGGCTACTCGTACGTCAACAGCGAGGCGGTCACCGACACCTTCGCCCGGGTGCTGCCGGTGACGTTGAGCATCGTCCTGCCCGCGGCGGTGCTGTGGCTCGCCATCGGGGTCGGGCTCGGCATGGTCTCGGCCCTGCGGCGCGGCTCGCTGCTGGACCGGATCTCGATCGGCCTCACCCTGACCTTCGCCTCGCTCCAGCTCTACTTCGTCGGCGCGGTCCTGTTGCTGATCTTCGTCTACACCCTGCGGATCCTGCCCACGCCGCGGTACACGTCGCTGTTCGAGAATCCCGTGGAGTGGGCGCGGGGACTGGTGCTGGCCTGGGTCACCCTGGCGCTGCTCTTCTCCGCGATCTACGCCCGGCTGTCCCGGGCCCAGATGCTGGAGACGCTCTCCGAGGACTACGTGCGTACCGCCCGGGCCAAGGGCATGCCGAAGCGGCAGGTGTACGGCAAACACGCGCTGCGGGCGGCGATCACGCCGATCGTCACCATCGCCGGTCTCGACGTGGGCACGGCGCTCGGCGGCACGGTGATCACCGAGACCACCTTCGGCATCCAGGGGCTGGGGCGTACGGCGGTGGAGGCGGTCAGCCAGGGGGACCTGCCGACCATCATGGGGACGGTGCTGATCGCCGCGCTGTTCGTGGTCGTCGCCAACATGCTCGTCGACCTGCTCTATGCGTTCATCGACCCCCGGGTGCGCCTCGGCTGACCCGAGGCGTGCCGGGTGCCGATCGTTGTAGCCCCGTTATCTGCTCGAAATTTACCGTCATTGAAGGCTAGGCGAAGCTTTCCTTCATCGGCGATCCGGAGGAGTGAGTATGCGAGCAAGACGCGTCACCGCCCTGGGCGGTGCGATCGCACTGATGGTTTCCCTCGGTGCGTGCAGCGAGAACACCGGTGACGACACCGGCGGGGTGGACACCACCAAGCCGCGCACCGGTGCCATCGCGACCGACCCCAAGGACTCTCTCGGCCCGGCGCCGGAGGTGCCCGGCGCGGCCAAGGGCGGCACGTTCTACATCCTGCGGGAGAACAAGATCTCCCACATGGACCCCCAGCGGATCTACTCGTTCGCCGGCCTGATGGGAAGCCAGCTCTACGCCCGCTTCCTCACCACCTTCAAGGACGACGGCAAGGGCAACGTCACCCTGGTCGGCGACCTGGCCGAGACCCCCGGCACCAACGTCAACAACGACTGCAAGGTCTGGGAGTTCAAGGTCAAGCAGGGGGTGAAGTTCGAGGACGGCCGGCCGATCACCAGCAAGGAGATCGCGTACGGCATCGCCCGGTCCTTCGACCCGGACCTCACCGGCGGCCCGACCTACCTCCAGGAGTGGCTGGTCGACAGCCCGCAGTACGACACCAAGTGGGACTTCAAGGCCAACAAGACCTCGCTGCCGCCGGGGCTGACCACGCCCGACGAGAAGACCCTGCGCTTCGAGTTCAACAAGCCCCGCTGTGACCTGCCGTTCGCCGTTTCGCTGCCGGCCACCGCGCCGCTGCCGGCCGACAAGGACACCGGCGTCAACCTGGACAACCAGCCGTTCTCCTCGGGCCCGTACAAGTTCACCAAGCACACCCCGGGCGTCGAGATCGTGCTCGAGCGCAACGAGCACTGGGACGCGGCCACCGACGCCGTGCGCCACCAGTACCCGGACAAGTTCGTCTGGTCGCTGGGCGCGGACCAGGCCGCCCAGACCAACCGGGTGCTCGCCGGCACCGGCAACGACGCCGCGGCGGTCGCCACCGGCGGTGTCCCGTCGGAGCTGCTCGCCAAGGTCACCGGCGACCCCAAGCTCAAGGAGCGGATGATCGTCGCGGCCACGCCGAACGCGTACCGCCTGAGCATCAACACCGCCCGGGTCACCGACCTGTCGGTGCGGCAGGCGATCAACCACGCGATCGACCGCACCAGCATCACCAAGAACCTCGGCGGTCCCTACGGCGCCGTGCCGATGACCACGCTGCTGCCGCCCACCACGCTCGGCTACAAGCAGTTCGACGCGTACCCGGCCGGCGACGGCGGCAACCCGGAGAAGGCCAAGGAACTGCTCGCCGGCAAGACGCAGAACCTGGTGCTGCTCACCTCCGACGTGACCAGCTCCCAGGAGCGGGCCACGCAGATCAAGAACGCGCTGGAGAAGGCCGGCTTCACCGTCACGATCAAGACGATCCCCGAGGACGGCTACCTCGACACGGTGAAGAAGAAGGACAACCCGTACGACATCTGGGTCGACTCGTGGGCGGCCGACTGGCCCAGCGGCGCGTCGATCCTGCCGGTGCTCTTCGACGGCCGTGGCATCAAGGCCGAGGGCAACAGCAACACCTCGCAGCTCAACAACGAGGCGCTCAACACGGAGTTCGACCGGATCCTCGCGCTCGACCCGGCCAAGCAGGCCGACGAGTGGAGCAAGATCGACGAGCGGCTCATGAAGGAGACGGCGCCGGCGGTGCCGCTCTACGTCGAGGTGGTCTCCGTCGCGCACGGCGAGAAGGCCGGCGGCGTCTTCATCGGCAGCATCTTCGGCTGGCCGAGCTTCGTGGACGCGTACGTCAAGCAGTGACAACGCCCGTGAGGCGGTGACACCCCAGCGGTGACACCGCACGGACCGACCCCCGGTCGACAACGTCGTCGGCCGGGGGTCGCCGTGTCGGTGGGCTGCCCGCGACCGCTCGGCGGCGCCACCGCCCGGCCGACCCGCGACTGCTCGGCGGGCCCGCCACCCGGGCGGCCCGCGGCGGCGGGGACGGCCGCGCCGGGGCGCGGCTAGAGGTGCCGGCGGACGAAGTCGAGTTCCAGCCTGAGCAGGCGCTCGGCGATGCCGCCGGCGGCCATGTGGGTGGCCCCGGTCAGCGGGAGCACGGAGTGCGGCCGGCCGGTCGCCAGCAGCGCCGCCGACAGCCGCAGCGTGTGCGCGGCCACCACGTTGTCGTCGACCAGGCCGTGCACCAGCAGCAGCGGCCGGGCCGCCTCCCCGGCCGGCACGGGCTCGCCGGCCAGCTCCACCAACGAATGGTGCGCGTAGATGTCCGTGCCGTCGTCCGGCAGGCCCAGGTAGCGCTCCGTGTAGGCCGTGTCGTACAGCGCCCAGTCGGTGACCGGCGCTCCGACGATGCCGCACCGGAACAGCTCCGGGTGCCGCAGCACCGCCAGCCCGGCCAGCCAGCCGCCGAACGACCAGCCCCGCACCGCCACCCGCTCCAGGTCCAGGTCGGGGTGCTTGCCGGCCAACGCGGTGAGCGCGTCCACCTGGTCGAGCAGGACGACGTCGGCCACCCGGCGGTGGATCGCCTTCTCGAAGGAGGGGGCCACCCCCGGCGTACCCCGGTTGTCGATGGTGACGACCGCGAAGCCGGCGTCGGCCCACCACTGCCGCTCCAGCCACGCCGCGCGGGCCGCGAGCACCTCCTGGTGCCCCGGCCCGCCGTAGACGTCCAGCAGCACCGGCAGCCGCCGGCCGGTGACGTAGTTGTCCGGGTAGAGCACGGCCGTCGGCAGCCGCCGGTCGGTGACCCGCTCCAGCAGCGGCAGCGGCGCGTACGGCGGGGTGGCGGCGAGCGAGCGCAGCACGGCCACCTCCTGCTCGCCCCGCCGCACCGTCCAGCGGACGCCCGCGTGGTCGAGCGAGGCGCACCCCACCACCAGCACGTCCCCGCCCACGGCGGCGGTGTGCCAGCCCGGGTCGGTGGTGATCCGGCGGGCGTCCACGCCGCCGCCGATGGTGGTGCGCACCCGGAACAGGTGCCGTTCGCTCGGCTCGCCGTCGCTCGCCTCCACCAGCAGGTCGGCCGGGCCGCTGCCGCCGGGCAGCCGCCCCACCACCCGCCGCACGTAGAGCGAGGGCGGGGTGAGCAGGGTGCCGTCGGCGAAGAGGCAGCGGGCGTCGTACCCGTCGTGGGCGAGCTCGCCGCCGACGAGCACCCGGCCGTCCGGCAGGTGCGCCGGGGTGCCGGGGATCGGCTCCACCCAGCGCGGGTCGGCCAGCTCGGCGTGCACCTGGGTCTCGCCGGTGCGCGGGTCGACGGCGAGCACCAGGCCGTGCTGCTGGGAGCGGCGCAGCACGGTGATCAGCGGGCCCCCGTCGGCCCAGTGCACGGCCGTCAGGTACGGGTAGGTCTCCCGGTCCCAGTGCACGTCGACCCAGCCGTCGTCGAGATCCAGCAGGTGCAGGCTGACCTCGGCGTTCGCGGTGCCCGCCCGGGGGTACGCGACGGTGGTCGGCGGGCTCGCCGGGTCGGCCGGGTCGTGCAGGTGCCAGCGCTCCACGCGGGACTCGTCCACCCGGGCGGCCAGCACCGCACGACCGTCCGGCGCCCACCAGTAGCCGCGGTAGCGGTCGAACTCCTCGGCCGCGATGTGCTCGGCCAGCCCCCAGGTCACCCCGGAGTCCTCGCCGGCCAGCAGGGTGTCCGTGCCGTCGTGCTCGACCACCCGCAGCTGCCCCCGTCGGACCCCCTCAGCGGCGTCGGTGACGTACGCCAGGCGCTGCCCCGTGGGATCGGGCCGGGGGTCGAGCACCGGGCCGACGGTGGCCACCTCGACCACGTCGCCGTGCACCAGGTCGGCCCGGAACAGCCGCCCGGCCAGCGCGAAGACCGCCACCCGGCCGGCGCCGTCCAGCGTGTAGGAGCCGATGCCGGAGGCGCTCAGCCGCAGCCGCTCGCGCAGCGCGCGCTCGCCCGGGCTCAGCGCGCCGGCGTCGGCGTCGGCCCCGAGCAGCGCCGCCGGGTCGGCGACGAGCCGCTCCTCGCCGGTCGCCACGTCGAGCTGCCAGAGCGCGTCGGCCGGGTCCTCCGGGCCGGCCGAGCGCAGGAAGACCACCCGGGAGCCGTCGTCGGCCACGGTGACCGCCCGCGGCGCTCCGCGGCTGAACCGGCGGGTGCGGGCGGCCAGCTCCGGAAAGTCCACAGTCCAGATCGTAGAGCGGGGACCGGGGGTGATGTGGCCGACCTGCGCGGACGCGTCGGGGTCGGCGGAGGAGAACCGCCGGATAGAGTGACCGGCGTGACGACGCTGCCTGACCGCCGCCTCCTGCTGGTCCACGCGCACCCCGACGACGAGTCCATCGGCACCGGCTCGACGATGGCGCACTACGCCGCCGCCGGCGCTCACGTCACCCTGGTGACCTGCACCCTCGGCGAGGAGGGCGAGATCCACGTGCCGGCGCTCGCCCAGCTCGCCGCGGCCGAGGCCGACCAGCTCGGCGGTTGGCGGATCGCCGAGCTGACCGCCGCCTGCGCCGCGCTCGGCGTCACCGACCACCGCTTCCTCGGCGGCGCCGGCCGTTACCGCGACTCCGGCATGATGGGCCTCGCCACCAACGAGCACCCCCGCGCCTTCTGGCAGGCCGACCTCGACGAGGCCGCCGGGCACCTGGTGGAGATCATGCGGGAGGTACGCCCGCAGGTCATGGTCACGTACGACGACAACGGCTTCTACGGGCACCCGGACCACATCCAGGCGCACCGGGTGGCGATGCGCGCGTACGAGCTGGCCGACGCGGAGGGCTTCGCCCCGGCGAAGGTCTACTGGACGGCGATGCCGCTCAGCGTGCTGGAGGCCGGCCTGACCCACTTCGCCGAGTCGGCGGACAACCCGTTCGCCGGCATCCAGGACATCTCGGAGCTGCCCTTCGGCACCCCCGACGCGCAGATCGCCGCCCGGATCGACGCCACGGACCAGCACGCCGCCAAGGAGGCGGCGATGCGCGCGCACGCCACCCAGATTCCCGACGCCTCCTGGCTCTACTCGATCGCCGGCAACTTCGGCAGCGAGTTCATGGGCGTGGAGTACTACACCCTCGCGGTGGGCGGGAGGGGACCCGGCAGCGGCCCGTACGGCTGGGAGGACGACCTCTTCGCCGGGCTGGACGCCGCCGACGGTCCGGACCGGTCCCCGGTCTCGGCGGCCGGTAACCGGTGACCCTGCCCGTCGCGTCGATGTCGACCGCCCCGCAGGAGACCGTCCCGCCGCCGTCCGGGCCGTCCCGGCGGCTGCTCGACCTCGCCCTGCGGGTGGCCGGCGGACTGGTCGCCGTCCTCGCCGGGACGCTCACCGCGGTGCTGGAGCTGCTGCTGGCCACGCTCCGGGTCGGCGGGCACCTGATCGGCGTCTCGGTGCTCGTCGCGATCGCCGCGAACATCGCGCTGAGCTGGTTCGCGCACGAGGCCGTCGGTCGCCGGTGGGCCGTGGTGCTGCCCGCGACGCCCTGGTTCGTCCTGATGTCGGTGGCGGCGGTCCGCACCGCGGAGGGGGACCTGCTCGTCACCGGCGACAACTGGGTCGGCCTGGCGATGATCGTGGCCGGCGCGATGACCTTCGCGGTGATGGGTTTCCGGCAGATCCTGGCACCGCCACCGGTCCGGTCGGGGGACTGACGGAGCACAGGTTCCGGTGGTAGACATTCCTGCCAGGAGGCCCGCCGCTTCGGCGGGCGGTACGGCGGGAGGCGTGCGATGAGTGAGCGGTGGCGCGCGATCGGGGTTCTCGCGGTCGCGCTGTTCGCGGTCAACGTGGTCGCCCGGCTGGTCACCCGGTTCGGTTTCGACGGCGACGACACGGCCGCCGCCGACCGGGTGTCGCTGGGGATGTTCGTGGTGATCGGGCTGGTCCTGGCGGCGGTCGCCTTCGTGTGGGGCAGGCGTCGCCCCGTCTCGGCCTGGAGCGCGGACCTGGCCGCCGCGGTCGGCATCGCGCTGCTGCTGACGGTGCTGGTCGGGCCGCTGCTGGTCGGCAACGACCCGTTCGGCGGGGGTGCGGGCACCTTCTTCGCCCAGATCTGGCTCTACCTCGCGGCAGCCGGCGTGGGTGTGCTGCTCGGCTACCTGCTCCTCACGGCGCTGGGCCTGGACCACCGCTCGCAGTCCCTCAAGCGCTACGCCGAACTGAGGGCCACCAAGCCCCGCCGAGTAGTCCGCCGCTAACCCACCCCGACCCCACCCACCCCCCCACTCCACCCCCTGACCTCGTTGATCATGAAGTTATTGCCGCTGTAAGCGCTTTCCGCTGGCAACATTTTCATGATCAACGCTGTGGTGGGCGGGGCGGTCAGGGGGGTGGGGTGCGGGTCAGGTAGGTGTGGTGGGTGGTGAAGCCCAGGGTGCGGTAGAGGGTCACCGCCGGGGTGTTGCGCTGCTCGACCTGGAGGAAGGCGCGCGAGGCGCCGGTCGCGGCGCCCCAGTCGGCCAGCGCGCGGATGATCCGGCCGGCCAGGCCCTGTCGCCTGGCCTCGGGCAGCACCTCGACGAGGCTGAGCCCGAGCCAGCGGCCCTGCCCGGTGACCGTGCCCCGGCCGATGGCGAGCAGCGTGCCGTCGGCGTACACGTGGGCGAAGCGGACCTGGTCCACGGCGGTGAGCACGTGCCGGGCGGCGTCCGGCAGGCCGCCCTTGCGGCCGGCGGCGACGGCGAGCCAGTCGTCCGACGGCTCGGCGGTCAGCTCGACCGGCGGCGCTCCGGCGGGCTCCGGCGCGGCCGGCGGCAGCCCCGCCAGCGGCACGGTCTGTACCAGCACGGGCGGCCTGCCGACCCAGCCCCGGGCGTCCAGCTCCGCGCCCACCGGGGCGGCGAGCGGCAGCGGGGTGTTGACCATCGGCGGTTGACCGAGGTCGGCGTACCAGCGCTCCACCGCGTCGAGCGCGGCGGGCAGGGGCCGGTCCGGGTCGCCCACGGGCAGCGCCGAGTTGGCCCGACCGGTCCAGCCGTCGGCCGCGCGCAGCCGCCAGTCGCCGAGCCGTCCCCGCACGGCGGCGGGCCACGCCTCGTCGGCGGCCAGTTCCAGCTCGACCACGGCCGCCGCGGTGGGGCGACGGGCCGGCGGCACCCGCTTGGCCCGGTGCACCTCGGCCACGGGGATCCGGAGCCGGCCCTGCGCGGTGGCGAGTGTGAGATGGGTTTCGCTCAGCTCGACCAGCTCGCCGAGGGCGTCCGAGAAGAGCGGCCGACCCTCGCGAATCCCCACGATTCGGCGAACCACGATCCGGTGTCCCACATCCTGCTGTCGGAGCACGATCGACCCCCTCCCCGGCGAGATACTAGGCTCTAACCGTCGCGGGTGATCGCGGCGTGTCTTGCGGAGGAGAAGACCGGTGACCTACATCATCGCCGAGCCGTGCGTGGATGTGCTCGACAAGGCTTGCATCGAGGAATGCCCGGTCGACTGCATTTACGAGGGCAACCGGATGCTCTACATCCACCCCGACGAGTGCGTCGACTGTGGGGCCTGTGAGCCGGTCTGCCCGGTCGAGGCGATCTTCTACGAGGACGACGTCCCGGAGCAGTGGAAGGACTACACCGGCGCCAACTACGAGTTCTTCGAGGAGTTGGGTTCGCCCGGCGGCGCCTCGAAGATCGGCAAGGTGGAGAAGGACGCGACCTTCGTCGCCGCGCAGCCGCCGCGCGGCGAGGGCCACTGAACCGGCCCGCGCCGGTCTCGTCACGGCTGCCGGAGTTCACCTGGGACACCCTGGACGCCGCGGCCGCACTGGCCGCGGCGCACCCTGAGGGCCTGATCAACCTCTCCATGGGTACGCCGGTCGACCCGGTGCCCGAGGTGATCCGGCGGGCGCTGGCCGACGCGTCCAACGCGCCGGGCTACCCGCTGACCGCTGGCACGCCTGTGCTGCGCGAGACGATCGCGGCCTGGGTGGCACGGGCCTGCGGCGCCGGCGTCGACGGCCTCGGCGTGCTGCCGACGATCGGCTCCAAGGAACTCGTCGCCTGGCTGCCGACCCTGCTCGGGATCGGTCCCGGCGACGTCGTCGTGGTGCCCTCGATCGCCTACCCGACGTACGAGGACGGGGTCCGGCTCGCCGGCGCCACCGTCGTGCGCGCCGACTCGCTGACCGCCGTCGGCCCCACCTCCCGGGTGCGCCTGGTCTGGGTCAACTCGCCGGGCAACCCGACCGGCCGGGTGCTGCCGGCGGCCCACCTGCGCAAGGTGGTCGACTGGGCCCGGGAGCGCGGCGCGGTGGTCGCCAGCGACGAGTGCTACCTGCCGCTGGGCTGGGCCGCCGAGCCCGTCTCGGTGCTCTCGCCCGAGGTCTGCGGCGGGTCGTACGACGGGGTGCTGGCCGTGCACTCGCTCTCCAAGCGGTCCAACCTGGCCGGCTACCGGGCGGGATTCGTGGCGGGCGACCCGGCACTGGTGGCGGAGCTGCTCAAGGTCCGCAAGCACGCCGGGATGATCGTGCCGGCGCCGGTGCAGGCGGCGATGGTGGCCGCGCTGCGCGACGAGCGGCACGCCGACGAGCAGCGGGAGCGCTACCGGGCCCGGCGGGACACCCTGCACGCCGCGTTCACCGACGCCGGCTTCACCGTCGAGCACTCCGAGGCCGGGCTCTACCTCTGGCTGACCCGGGGCGAGGACTGCTGGGAGACGGTCGACTGGCTGGCCCGGCGGGGCATCCTCGCGGCTGCCGGCGTCTTCTACGGCCCGGGCGGCCGGCAGCACGTCCGGGTGGCGCTGACCGAGTCCGACGAGCACGTGGCGGCGGTTGCCGGCCGGCTGCGCGCCTGAGTGACCGCCGAGGCGCGTGATGGTGGAGAGTTCGCGAGGGCGACCCCGGGTCGCCGTGGTGGGCACCGGCCTCATCGGCGGTTCGGTCCTGCTGCGGCTGCACGAGGCGGGGCTGGAGGTCGCCGGCTGGGACCCGGACCGGGCCACCCGGGCGGACGGGCGCGCACGCGGGATGACCTTCCCCGACGACCTGGGCGGGGCCGTCCGCGACCGTGACGTCGTGTTCCTCTGCGGCCCGCTGCCGAGGCTGCCGGAGACCCTGCTCACCGTCGCCAAGCACGCCGGGGACGGCTGCGTCCTCACCGACGTGGGCAGCACGAAGGGCGCGGTGGCCGCCTTCGCCACGGCCAACGGGTTGACCGACCGGTTCGTACCGGGCCATCCGATGGCGGGCACCGAACGCTCCGGGCTCGCCGCCGCCGTGCCGGCGCTGTTCGAGGGGGCCGCGTGGGTGCTCTGCCCGGCGGCCGAGGGGATCCGGCCGTTCCGGATGCTGTCCAACCTCATCGTGGACGTCTTCGCCGCCCGGGTGGTGCCGATGTCGCCGGCGGTGCACGACTCGGTGGTGGCGCTCTCGTCGCACATCCCCCACCTGCTCGCCGGCAGCCTCGCCGGCGCGGTGGCGAAGTCGGACCTCCGGGACGCCGTGCTGGGCCTCGCCGCGGGCAGCTTCCGGGACGGCACCCGGGTCGCCGGCACCCCGGCCCGGCGTACGGCCGACATGCTCTTCGACAACCGCGAGCAGGTGGTGCGACAGCTCGGCCAGGTCGCCGCGTTCCTCGACGGGCTCGCCACCGCGTTGCGCGAGCAGGACATCGACGCCCTGGTCGGTCACTTCGAGGGGGCGCGGGACCTGCGTACCGTCCTGTTCGACCGTGACCTGCTCGCCCACCGGCAGGAGTTCCCCGCCGACGGCGACCACCGCGCCGAGGTGGAGTTCCTGCTGGAGCTGGGGGCCGCCGGCGGTTACCTCACCGAGTGCCGGGTCGACGGCGACCGGGTCGCCTACACGGGCCACCTCCCGGCGACGGCCCACTCGGCCTGATCCGGACCGGCCGGGGCGTGCGCACCGGGCCGCCGACCGCACCCCGGTCGACGTGCGGTCGGACGGCGGGCGGGCCGGCGGGCGCGCGGTTAGGGTGAGGGCATGGTGGACGGGCCGGTGGTGGCGGTGCGCGGCGAGGCGTACCGGGAGGTGGCTCCGGAGATCGCCCGGTTCGCGGTGACGGCCAGGGCGCGCGACCGGGACCGCGAGGCCACCCTGACACGGCTGGCCGAACGGGCCGCCGCCGTCCGGGTGCTGCTCGACGGCGAGGGCCCCGGCATCGACCGGCGGGAGACCGGCGAGCTCCAGGTCAGGCCGGAGACCCGGCGCTCCGGCGAGCGGGTGGTGGCGTACAGCGGCAGCGTGACCACCACCGTGACGGTCAGCGACTTCACCGCGCTCGGCGAGCTGATGCTGCGCCTCGCCGACCAGGACCAGATCGAGGTGGCCGGGCCGTGGTGGTCGCTGCGGCCGGACAGCCCGGCCCACCGTGAGGCCCGGCACGCCGCGCTCGCCGACGCCCTGCTGCGTGCCCGCGAGTACGCGGAGGCCCTCGGCGCCCGCGTGACCGCCCTGATCGAGCTGGCCGACGCGGGCGCGGCGGAGCAGCCGATGATGAGCCGGATGGCGTACGCGATGGGCGACGGCGCGGAGAGCGGCCCGCCGGAGCTGGAACTCGACCCGCAGCCGCAGACCGTGCACGCCGCGGTGCAGGCGCGGTTCGCGATCAGCGAGCCGGTACTCGGCTGATGGCCGGCGCCCGGGTCGTCGGCACCGACGAGCTGGTGGCGCGGGCGCGGGCCCTCGCCGGGGCCGGCCCGCGGCAGCTGCTCGGCATCGCCGGGGCGCCCGGCGCGGGCAAGTCGACGCTGGCGGAGCAGATCGTCGAGGCGGTCGGCCCCACCGCCCGGCTGGTGCCGATGGACGGCTTCCACCTCGCGCAGGCCGAGCTGTGCCGGTTGGGCCGCGCGGAGCGCAAGGGCGCCGTCGACACCTTCGACGCCAACGGCTACGTCTCGCTGCTGCGTCGCCTGCACCGGCTGGAGCCGACGGCGGTCTACGCGCCGGCGTTCCGCCGGGACCTGGAGGAGCCGGTGGCCGGCTCGATCGAGGTGCCGCCGTCCGTGCGGCTGGTGGTCACCGAGGGCAACTACCTGCTGCTGACCGGGACGCCCTGGGACGAGGTGCGGCCGCTGCTGCACGAGGCGTGGTTCCTCGACCTGGACGCCGAGCTGCGGCTGCGCCGGCTGACCGCCCGGCACGAGTCGTACGGGCGGTCGGCGGAGCAGGCCCGGGCGTGGGCGACGGGCAGCGACGAGGCCAACGCCGCCCTGGTGGCCGGCACCGCGCACCGCGCCGACCTGGTCGTCCGGCTCGCCGAGCCGCCGCCGCTCTGACGGGTCGGCCCTCGGGAGGCTGTCCGGCGGACTGACGCTGTCAGTCGAGCTGGCGTACGACGCGGGCCGGGTTGCCCACGGCGACCACGTTCGCCGGCAGGTCCTTCGTCACCACGGCGCCTGCGCCGACGACCGTGTTCTCCCCGACGGTGACGCCGGCGAGCACGATGGCCCCACCGCCGAGCCAGACGTTGTCGCCGATGGTGATCGGCTTGGCCGCCTCCCACTTGTCGCGGCGGGGCCCGGGTTCGACGGGGTGGGTGGGGGTGAGCAGCTGCACGTTCGGTCCGATCTGGACGTCGGCGCCGATGGTGATCGGGGCGACGTCGAGGAGGACCGCGTTGAAGTTGACGAAGCTGCGCGGCCCGATCCGGACCTGCCAGCCGTAGTCGACGTAGAGCGGCGGTCGGACGTAGGTCCCCTCGCCGACCTCGCCGAGCAGGGCGCGCAGGGCCGCGAGCCGGGCCTCGGGGTCGGCGGCCGGACTGGTGTTGAAGGCTTCCATCAGCCGCGTGGCCCGGTCCAGGTCGGCGCCGATCTCCGGATCGTCGGCGATGTACGGCTCGCCGGCCAGCATGCGTTCCTTCATGGATGTCACCGGTCGATCATCTCCGAGGATCGGTCCTGTTCGTTGGCTGCTCCGTCATCTTTGTGTCTTCACTTTGCATACTCGGTATGCAACTCTGATGACTGTCAATGCGTCTCTCCCTACAGGTAGTAACGCCCGACGAGGAGGATCCGTTGCAGCGAAGAAGAAAACTGGTCGGTCTCGGTCTGGTGCTCGGCATGGTGCTCGGCACCCCCGGCATGGCCGTCGCCCAGAAGCCCGCCCAACCGACCGTCCGTCCCGACGCGACCCCGCCGTCCCGGGTGGGTGACGCCAGCCGCCCGGTCACCGTCACCCTGCTCACCGGCGACCGGGTCACCGTCAGCGGGACCAAGGCCAGTGTGCGACCCGCACCCGGGCGCGAGGACGTCCGCTTCCTGACCCGACGGGAGCGGGGGCACGTCTCCGTCGTACCCGAGGACGCCGTGGCGCCCATCCGGGACGGGCGGATCGACCGGCGGCTGTTCGACGTCACCGAACTGGTCGCCGCCGGCTACGACGACGCCCGGCGCGACGACCTGCCCCTGCTGATCACCGGCAGTGCCGGCGCGGCCCGGCGCTCCGCCGTGCCCGCCGGGGTGACGGTCACCCGTGAGCTGCCCGCCGCCGGCGGGCTCGCCGCCACGGCGAGCAAGCGGCGGGCCGCCGAGGTCTGGGCGGCGGTCACCGCCGCCGGTGCGAGGGTCGGCGCGGCAGGGGGTGCCGACCGGATCTGGCTCGACGGCCGGCGGCAGCTCACGCTCGACCGCAGCGTGCCGCAGATCGGCGCACCGGAGGCGCACCGGAACGGCTGGACCGGCCGGGGCATCCGGGTCGCCGTGCTGGACACCGGGATCGACGCCACGCACCCGGACCTGGCCGGCCGGGTGGCGCAGACGCGCAACTTCACCGAGGAGTCCGCGCCGGGCGACGTCGTCGGGCACGGCACCCACGTCGCCTCGACCATCGCCGGCAGCGGCGCCGCCTCCGGCGGCCGGATGCAGGGCGTGGCCCCGGACGCGACACTTCTCGACGGCAAGGTCTGCGAGACGTACGGCTGCCCGGAATCGGCGATCCTCGCCGGCATGCAGTGGGCGGCGGTCGAGCAGCGGGCCCACGTGATCAACCTCAGTCTCGGCGGCTTCGACACCCCGGAGGTCGACCCGCTGGAGGCGGCCGTCAACACGCTCACCGCGCAGACCGGCGCCCTGTTCGTGATCAGCGCCGGCAACTCCGGCCGGTTCGCGCCGGTCAGTTCCCCCAGCACGGCCGACGCCGCCCTCTCGGTGGGCGCCGTCGACCGGGACGACAGCCTCGCCGACTTCTCCAGCCGTGGTCCCCGCACCGGTGACGACGCGCTGAAGCCGGACATCACCGCTCCGGGGGTGGGGATCGTGGCGGCGCGCAGCCGGGACGGAGTGATCGGCGACCCGGCCGGGACCGGGTACGTGGCGATGTCGGGCACCTCGATGGCGGCCCCGCACGTCAGCGGCGCGGCGGCGCTGATGGCCCAGATGCGGCCCGGCTCGAAGGCCGGCGAGATCAAGGCACTCCTGATGTCCTCGGCGAAGCCGAATCCCGAGCTGACCGCGTACGAGCAGGGAGCCGGGCGGGTCGACCTGGCCAAGGCGACCTGGCAGTCGCTGACCAACGACCCGCCGAGCGTGTCGTTCGGGCGGACGCTCTGGCCGCACGGCGACGACGCCCCGGTCACCCGCACGGTGACCTGGCGCAACGACAGCGGGACCGCGACCGACCTGGAGTTGGCCGTCGAGGCGACCGGCCCGGACGGCAGGCCGGCCCCGGCCGGCATGTTCACTCTCGGCGCGACCCGGCTCAGCGTGCCGGCCGGCGGCACGGCGAGCACCACCGTCACCGCCAACACCCGTGTCGACGGCCCGGACGGCCACTACACCGGCCGGATCGTGGTCCGCGGCGACAACTTCCCGGCGGGCATCCCGCTGGCGGTGCACCGGGAGGTGGAGAGCTACACGGTGACCGCCCGGCACCTGAACCGCGCCGGCGCGCTCTCCGGCGAGCACAGCACCACGCTGGTCTCCCTGGACGAGCTGCACCCGTACGACCTGTACGACCCGGACGGCACCGTCGAGCTGCGGGTCCCCAAGGGCCGGTACGGGCTGGTCAGTTACGTGTTCGAGGTGGACGGCGACGAGCTCACCGGGGCCACCCAGCTCGTCCAGCCGGAGCTGGTGGTCGGCGGGGACACGCGGATCACCCTCGACGCCCGACGGGGCAAGCCGGTCAGGATGAGCGTCCCGCAGCGCTCGGCCACCCCGGCGCTCGCCGTCACCGAGGCCGGCTTCCTCGCCGAGAACGGCAGCTACACCTTCGGCCTGCTGGACTCCGACTTCGACGGTCTCTTCACCGCAGGGCTCGGGAAGCCGGTGCCCGCAGAGCGGTTCGTCGCCACGGTCAGCGGCCAGTGGGCCGACCTGAAGGCAGCGAGCAGCCCCTACCTCTACGCCCTCAACGAGGCCGTGCCGGGCCGGATGCCGACCGGCTTCGTCCGGCACTACCGGGCGAGCGACCTGGCCACCGTCACCCACCGGTTCAACGGCGGCAGCCCGGGGCTGGCCGCGATGCGCCTGGTCTTCCCGCACCGGGATCCCGACCTCGGCGGCTGGGCGGTCGGGCTGCCCACCGCCACTCCCGGGCAACGGGTCGAGCACTACAACACCCGGGGCGTGCGCTGGTCCTCCGAGCTGGACTTCGGGGTGCCGACCGACGACGGCTGGCTCGACACCAAGGCGATCCTGTTCTCCGAGGAGCGGAGCCTGCGCGCCGGGCGGCACTACCGGGAGAGCTGGAACAGCGCGCCGTACGGGCCGTCGTTCCCGGAGGCGGGGATCGTCCGCCGGGGCGACCGCATCGAGGTGGGCCTGCCGCTGCACAGTGACGCCGAGGGGCACGCCGGCGGCTCGGTCGCCGACACCGCCCGCACCGCCCTCTACCGCAACGGGACGCTGGTAGGGGAGAACGAGGAGCCGGCGTACGGCGGGTTCGACGTGCCGCCGGGCGCGGCCAACTACCGGCTGGAGACGTCGTCGAAGCGGAGCTTCACCGACCTCTCGACCGAGGTGTCGGCCACCTGGACGTTCCGGTCCCGGCACGTCGCCGGGGACGACCCGGCCGCGCTGCCGGCGTCGGCGATCCGGTTCACGCCCCGACTGGACCGGGACAACGCCGCCCCGGCGGGCCGGAGCTTCGTGATCCCGGTGACGGTGCAGCGGCAGCCGGGCGCGCCCTCGGCCCGGGTCGCCGCGTTGACCGTCGACGTCTCCTACGACGGCGGGAAGACCTGGCAGCGGGCCCGGATCCGTGGCGGCGGGGACGGCTGGACGGCCACCGTGCGGCACCCGGCCGGCACCGGACACGTCTCGCTGCGGGCCACCGCCCGGGACACCGCCGGCAACACGGTCACCCAGCGCGTCATCCAGGCGTACCGCCTGCGCTGAGGCGTACCCCCGCCGGGTCCGCGGCCGACCGCGGGCCCGGCGGGGCGACCGTCAGTCGTTGGCGTGCAGCGCGGCGTTCAGCTCGATGCCCCTGCCGCTGCGCTGCTTCGCCTCCAGCGCACCGGTCACCGAGTTGCGCCAGAACAGCAGGTTGTCCACCCCGGACAGCTCGCGGGCCTTGACCACCCGGCCGTCCGGCAGGGTGATCTTGGAGGCGGCGGTGATGTAGCAGCCGGCCTCCACCACGCAGTCGTCGCCGAGCGAGATGCCCACGCCGGCGTTCGCGCCGACCAGGCTGCGCTCGCCGATGCGGACCCGGTCGGTGCCGCCGCCGGAGAGGGTGCCCATGATCGAGGCGCCGCCGCCGATGTCGGAGCCGTCGCCGACCACCACGCCCTGCACGATCCGGCCCTCGACCATCGAGGTGCCCAGGGTGCCGGCGTTGAAGTTGACGAAGCCCTCGTGCATGACGGTGGTGCCGGCCGCCAGGTGCGCGCCGAGGCGCACCCGGTCGGCGTCGGCGATCCGCACGCCCGACGGCACCACGTAGTCGGTCATGCGGGGGAACTTGTCCACCCCGTACACGGCCAGGTGGCGGCCGGCGGCCCGCTCGATGACCCGCAGCTCGTCGACCCGCTCCGGGGGGCACGGCCCGGCGGAGGTCCAGGCCACGTTCGCCAGCTTGCCGAAGATGCCGTCGAGGTTGAGCTCGTTGGGTCGCACCAGGCGGTGGGAGAGCAGGTGCAGCCGAAGGTACGCGTCGGCGGCGTCCTTGATCGGCTCGTCCAGCGAGCCGATCACGGTGACCACCTGGACGGTACGCAGCCCGGGCAGCGCCCGGTCGCCGACCGCCCCCGGGGGCAGGTCCAGCACGTCCGCCTCGTCCTCGCCGGCGACCAGCGGCAGCTCGCCGAGGCCCAGCTTGCCCGTCGGATACCAGGTGTCGAGCACCTGGTCGTCAGCGGTAACGGTGGCCAGGCCGATGCCCCAGGCGGATTCGGACGTCACTGATTCACCTCTCGTTCGTGCTGCGGGCCGGCGAGCCCTCCGCGCCCCGCCTCCCGCGCGGGCCGCCCCGGAACGCTCGCTCCACGCGCTCGCCGGATCTGACGGTACCGTGCGAACCATGGAGAACCCGCTGACCCCCGAGGTCCTGGCCGATCCGGTGGCGCTGACCCGCGCGCTGGTCGACATGGAGTCCGTGTCCCTCAACGAGAAGGCGATCGCCGACTGCGTGGAGGAGGTGCTGAGGGGCGTACCGCACCTGACCACGTACCGGCACGGCAACACGGTGATGGCGCGGACGGACCTGGGCCGTGACCAGCGGGTGGTGCTCGCCGGTCACCTGGACACGGTGCCGCTGAACAACAACTTCCCGTCGACCACGCGCGGCGACCTGATGTACGGCTGCGGCACCTCGGACATGAAGTCCGGGGTGGCGTTCGCGCTGGACCTGGCGGTGAGCCTGCCGGACCCGCGCTACGACGTGACGTACTTCTTCTACGAGGCCGAGGAGATCGAGTCGAAGTACAACGGCCTCTTCCTGGTCGCCGACGCGTACCCGGAGTGGCTGGAGGCCGACTTCGCGCTGCTGCTGGAGCCGACGCACGGCATCGTCGAGGCGGGGTGCCAGGGCACCATGCGCGCGGTCGTCACCACCACCGGCGTACGCGCCCACTCGGCCCGTTCCTGGCACGGGGTGAACGCGATCCACGCGGCCGGCGAGGTGCTCGACCGGCTGACCAACTACGAGGCGCGGCGGGTGACCATCGACGGTTGCGACTACCGGGAGGGCATGAACGCGGTCCGCATCCACGGCGGCGTGGCCGGCAACGTGGTGCCCGACCGGTGCGAGGTCGAGGTCAACTACCGGTTCGCGCCGGACCGGACCCCGGCCGAGGCCGAGGCGCACCTGCGCGAGGTCTTCGCCGGCTTCGACGTGCGGGTCACGGATTCGGCCGCCGGCGCCCCGCCCGGGCTGGAGGCGGCACCCGCCAAGGAGTTCCTCGCCGCGGTCGGTGCCGCGCCGATCGGCAAGCTGGGCTGGACGGACGTGGCCCGGTTCGCCGCGATGGGCATCCCGGCGCTGAACTTCGGCCCCGGCGACCCCAACCTGGCCCACCACCCCGACGAGCACGTGGAGATCAGCAAGATCCGGGAGGGCGCCGTCACCCTGCGCCGCTGGCTCGCGTCTTCCTGAAGCTCCCCGCGCGGGGCGTGCCCCGGATGGACGGAAGGTCCGCGTCGAAGGACGCGGACCTTCCGTGCACGGTGTCGTCGGTGCGGTCAGACGGTGGTGGACGCGTCGGCGGCGGGCCGGGCGTCGGTCTGGCCGCCCTGGTCGGTGGACGGTTCCATCAGGCGGGCGCGGCGGCGCTCGGCCACCACGTCGCGGATGCGGCGCTGCATCTGCCGCCGGATCCGGATCATCTCGCTGTTGCTGATCACGCTGACTCCTCCCCCGAAGGCGCGCGCCGGGGCATACCCGGTATGTGAATAGTAAGACGCCCGTGCGACCGAATTAGTTGCCCAAGATCCGGAAAAATATTTCCGATCGTCGCCCGGCCCGTCTCCGCCCGTCGCCCGAGGTGGCCGCCGAGGCCGTGCCGTCCGCCGCCGGGGGCCGTGCCGTCGACGTCCGAGGCCGCGTTGCCCGTCGCCCGGGGGTGGCGTCGTTTGTCGCCTCGCCCGTCACCTGCGGCGGCCCGGCTCACGGTGCGCGCACCTGGCGGGTGCGGCTCCACTACGGTTGCTCCCATGGGTCAGAGCAACGGGCGGGAGGCCGGCCGCGAGCCGGGACAGGAACGGCACCGGGGGGCCGTGACGCTGCGGCGGCAGGCGATGACGGGCAGCACCGCCGACCAGCGCCTGCTCGATTCGCGGGGGCGTGAGGACTGGAAGACCAAGGACGCCTGGCGGGCGCTGCGCATCCTCTCAGAGTTCGTCGAGGGCTTCGACACCCTCGCCGACCTGCCCTCGGCGGTCAGCGTGTTCGGTTCCGCCCGCAGCCACCCGGATAGCCCCGAGTGCCAGCTGGCCGAGGCGCTGGGCGCTGCCCTGGCCCGGGCCGGCTACGCGGTGATCACCGGCGGCGGGCCGGGCGTGATGGAGGCGGCCAACCGGGGCGCCAGCGAGGCCGGTGGGCTGTCGGTCGGCCTCGGCATCGAGCTCCCCTTCGAACAGGGGCTCAACGACTGGGTCGACCTGGCCATCGACTTCCGCTACTTCTTCGCCCGCAAGACCATGTTCGTCAAGTACGCCCAGGCGTTCGTCGTGCTGCCCGGCGGGTTCGGCACCATGGACGAGCTCTTCGAGGCGCTCACCCTGGTGCAGACCGGCAAGGTGACCCGGTTCCCCGTGGTGCTGATGGGCGCCGACTACTGGAGCGGCCTGCTCGACTGGCTGCGCGACACGATGGCCGCCGACGGCAAGATCGGCCCCGTCGACCTGGAGCTGATCTGCGTGACCGACGACGTCGACGCGGCGGTCCGGCACATCGTGGAGGCCGAGGTCGCCCTCAACGTCGAGCAGGAGGCGGTCCGCGAGGAGGCCGTCGCCGTCACCGCCGCCGACCAGCAGGCCGCCGCCGAGGCGGGCGACGAGAACCGGAAGCGCTGACATGGCGGCGATCTGCGTGTTCTGCGCCTCCTCCCGTACCCTCGACCAGCGCTGGCTGGACCTCGCGGCCGAGACGGGCGCGGAGATCGCCCGGCGCGGGCACACCCTCGTCAGCGGCGGCGGGTGCGTCGGCATGATGGGCGCGCTGGCCGACGGGGCGCGGGCCGCCGGCGGCCGGACGGTCGGGGTGATCCCGCAGTCGCTGGTCGACCTGGAGGTCGCCGACCTGGCGTCGGACGAATTGCTCGTCACCGACTCGATGGCCAGCCGCAAGACCCTCATGATCGACAAGTCGGACGCGTTCCTCACCCTGCCGGGCGGGCTCGGCACCCTCGACGAGCTGTTCGAGGTGTGGACGACCGCCACCCTGGCCCTGCACGCCAAGCCGATGGTGCTGGTCGACACCGACGGCTTCTACCGCCCGGTGCTCGACTGGCTGGGCGCGCTGGCCGACCAGACCTTCCTCAAGCCCGCCGGCCTGGGCCTGCTCACCGTGACCGACACGGTCCCCGCCGCCCTGGACACCCTGGAACTCCAACTCCTCTGACGGGGGAGTGCGGGTTGGTCCCCGGCGGGGTGGCGGGGTGGGGGTGTCGTACCGGCGTGGTGGGATGGACGGATGCAGGCGTACCGGCTGGTGCGCCGGCCTGCGGAGGCGGTCCGGGGGGACCACCGGCCCGGCGGGCCGGCCCGGGGGGACGGTCGGTCCGGAGGGCCGACCGAGGGTGAGCGCCGGTCCGGAGGGCCGACGGAGGGTGAGCGGCGGTCCGGAGGGCCGGCCGACGGGGACGCGCACCGTGGGGCGGCGCGGCTGGCCGATCCGCGCCAGGTCGAGATCGTGGCGCACACCGACGGGCCGATGCTGGTGCTCGGCGGTCCCGGCACGGGCAAGACCGCCACGCTGGTCGAGGCCGTCGCCGCGCGGGTGGCCGAGGGCGTCGACCCGGAGCGGATCCTGGTGCTCACCTTCGGCCGCCGGGGCGCCACCGCGCTGCGCCAGCGGATCGAGGCCCGCGTCGCCGAGGGCGGGCACCGCGTGCTGCGCGAGCCGCTGGTGCGCACCCTTCCGGCGTACGCCTTCGGGCTGCTGCGGCGGGCGGCGGCCGAGCGCGGCGAGCCGTCCCCCCGGCTGCTCACCGGGCCGGAGCAGGATCTGATCATCCGCGAGCTGCTCGACGTGGTCGGCGAGGCGCCCGACGACGACCCGGTCGGCTGGCCGGAGGACCTGCGCCCCGCGTTGCGCACCCGGGCCTTCGCGGCGCAGCTGCGCGACCTGCTGATGCGCGCCGCCGAGCGGGGCGTCGGTCCCGTCGAGCTGGCCCGGCTGGGCGAGAAGCTCGGCCGCGCCGACTGGCCCGCCGCCGCGCGGTTCCTGCGGGAGTACGTGGCCGTGCTCGCCCTGCGCGACGTCAGCAACCGCGGCTCCGTCGCGTACGACCCGGCCGAGCTGGTCCGGGCCGCCACCGGAATGCTGCTCGACGACCCCGAGCTGCTCGCGGCCGAGCGCCGGCGGCTGGCGTACGTCTACGTCGACGAGCTGGCCGACACCGACCCGGCCCAGCAGGACCTGCTCGCGACGGTGGCCGGAGGCGGCAAGCCCCTGGTCGCGTTCGCCGACCCGGATTCCTCCACGTACGCGTTCCGGGGCGCCGACCCGGCGGGGGTGGCCACGTTTCCGCACCGCTTCCGCACCGCCTCGGGAGCGCCCGCGGCACAGGTGGTGCTCACCACCTCCTACCGGGCCGGTGCCCGGCTGCTCGCCGCGTCCGGCCGGCTGGCGCGACGGCTGCGCGGTCCGGCTGCGCACCGCCGGCTGCACCCGCTGCCCGACGCGCCGCCCGGCGCGGTCGAGGTACGCACCTTCCGCTCGGCCACCAGCGAGGCGGCCTGGCTGGCGCACGCCCTGCGCGAGGCACACCTGCTCGGCGGCGTGCCCTGGTCGGAGATGGCCGTGCTGGTGCGCTCCACCGGGCGGCAGTTGCCCTCGCTGCAACGTGCCCTGCACGCCGCCGGGGTGCCCACCGTCGTGCACGGCGAGGACCTGCCGCTGCACCTGCAACCGGCGGTCGCGCCGCTGCTGCTCCTGCTGCGCTGCGCCCTGGAGCCCGAGCGGCTCGACGAGGAGGCCGCCGTGGCGCTGCTGCACTCGTCGCTCGGCGGCGCCGATCCGCTGGCCGAGCGGCGGCTGCGGCAGGGGCTGCGCGCCCTGGCGCTGGCCGGCGGCGACCGCCGGCCCTCGGGCGAACTGATCGTGGAGGCGCTGCGCGACCCGGCCGGGTTGGCCGGGATCGAGCGGCACTGGGCGGAGCCGGCGCAGACCGTGGCCGGTCTGCTGGCCGTGGCCCGGGAGTCCGCCGCGCGGCCCGGCGCCACGGCGGAGGACGTGCTCTGGGCGGTGTGGCGGGCCACCGGGCTCGCCGAGCTGTGGTCCGCGGCGACCGGCCGCGGCCAGACGGTGACCGGCGAGGGCGACGTCGCGCGGCGCCGCCGCGCCGAGGCGGCCGACCGCGACCTCGACGCCGTGATGGTCCTCTTCGACGCGGCGGCCCGGTTCACCGACCGGCTGCCCGGCGCGCGTACGGAGGTCTTCCTCGACCACGTCCTCGGTCAGGACCTGCCGGCCGACACCCTCGCCCCGACCGCCGACCGGGGGGAGACGGTGCGGCTGCTCACCGCCCACGCCGCGAAGGGGCTGGAGTGGGATCTCGTGGCGGTCGCCGGGGTGCAGGAGGGCGTCTGGCCCGACCTGCGCCTGCGTGGCAGCCTGCTCGGCTCGGAGCGCCTGGTCGACGTGCTCGCCGGCCGGACGGCCGGCGCGGGCGTGGTGGCGGCCCTGGTCGGGCAGACCTCGGCGCTGCTCGACGAGGAGCGCCGGCTGTTCCACGTCGCGGTCACCCGGGCCCGGCGACGGCTGCTGGTCAGCGCGGTCGCCTCCGCCGCGGTGGGCGGCGACGACCACGAGGAGCAGCCGAGCCGCTTCCTCTACGAGCTGGGCCCCACCGACCCGACCGACCCGACCGACCCGTCCGCCCCGACGGATCCCACCGATCCGCCGGATCCGACCGGCCCGACGGATCCCACCGACCAGGAGGAGCCGGACCGGCCGGGGGCGTTGCCGGTGAGCCGGCCGCCCCGGGCGCTGACCCTGCCGGCGCTGGTGGCGGAGCTGCGTACCGCCGTCAGCGACCCGGCCGTGACCTACGCCCGGCGGCAGGCGGCGGCTGCCGAGCTGGCCCGGCTCGCCGCCGCCGGGGTGGCTGGCGCGCACCCGGACGACTGGTGGGGGCTGCGGCAGCTCTCCGACGACCGCCCGCTGGTCGACGAGGGGGAGCCGGTCCGGGTCACCCCGTCGGCGATGGAGAGCGCGCTGCGGTGCAGTCTGCGCTGGCTGCTGGAGCGGCACGGCGGCAGCCCGCCGGCCAGCGCCGCCCAGGGCGTCGGCAACCTGGTGCACGCCGCCGCGATGCTCGCCGAGGACGCCAGCGCCGACCGGGGGGCGCTGCTGGACTACGTCGCCGCCCGGTTCGACGTCATCGAGCTGGCCGCCCGCTGGATGGTCGGTCCGGAGCACAGCCGCGCCGAGGCGATGGTGGACAAGCTGCTCCGCTGGCTGGCCGCGAATCCGCGCCGGCTGCTCGCCATCGAGCACGAGTTCGCGGTGCGCCTCGACGACCCGCACCGGCCGGTCGAGCTGGTCGGCCGGGTCGACCGGCTGGAGGTCGACGAGGACGGCCGGCTGGTCGTCATCGACCTGAAGACCGGCAAGTCCACCGCCGTCACGGCCAACGACCTCGCCGAGCACCCACAGCTCGGCGCCTACCAGGCGGCGGTGGAGGCGGGGGCCTTCGCCGACTTCGGCGAGGAGTCCGGCGGCGCGGCCCTGGTGCAGCTCGGCACCGGCGCGAAGGACGCGAAGGAGCAGAGCCAGGCGCCGGCGGGGGAGGGCCCGGAGGCCGGCTGGGCGACCGCGCTGGTGCGGCGTACCGCGGATACGATGGCCGCCGCCACCTTCGCCGCGGTCGCCAACTCCAAGTGCCGGGTCTGCCCGGTGCGTACGAGCTGCCCGGTGTCCGGGCAGGGCCGCCAGGTGGTCGAGCCGCCGACCACCCGTCGTCCGGAGACGCCTTGACGCAGCCCGCCCTCTTCAGCAGCGCGACCCCTGCGCCCCGGGTCGCCGACGCCGGTCCCCGCTACACGCCGGTGGAGCTGGCGAAGCTGCTGCGGCTGCCCGCGCCGACCCGGGAACAGGCCGCGATCATCGCCGCCCCCGTCGAGCCGCTGCTGGTGGTCGCGGGCGCCGGGTCGGGCAAGACGGAGACGATGGCCGCCCGGGTGGTCTGGCTGGTCGCCAACTCGTACGTGCGGCCGGAGCAGGTGCTCGGGCTCACCTTCACCCGCAAGGCCGCCGGGGAGCTGGCGCACCGGGTGCGTACGCGGCTCGACCAGTTGGTACGGCGGCTCGGGCGGCGGGGGCGCGACCCGCTCGACGACCCGCTGGCCGGGGAGCCGACCGTCTCCACCTACCACTCGTACGCGGGCCGGATCGTCACCGAGCACGGGCTGCGGGCGGGCTACGAGCCGTCCACCCGGCTGCTCACCGAGGCGTCCCGCTGGCAGCTGGTCGACCTGCTCGTGCGCAACTACGACGGCGACATGTCCGGGGTGGACCGGATGCCGAGCACGATCACCGACGCGGTGCTGGCGCTGGCCGGCGAGCTCGACGAGCACCTGGTCGACCCGGACGCGCTGGCCGCGTGGACGGGCCGGTTCTTCGCCGAGGTGCAGGTGCGCCCCGGCCGGGTCTACGCCGACGTGCGCAAGGCGCTGCAACTCCAGCAGATCCGGCTGAAGCTGCTCCCGCTGGTGCGCGCGTACGCCCGGCGCAAGGAGGACTTCGAGGCGATGGACTTCGCCGACCAGCTCGCGCGGGCGGCCCGGGTCGCCCGCGACCACCCGGGCGTCGGCGAGATCGAGCGGGACCGGTTCCGGGTGGTGCTGCTCGACGAGTACCAGGACACCAGCCATGCCCAGGTGGTGCTGCTCAACGCGCTCTTCGGCGGTGGGCACCCGGTGACGGCGGTCGGCGACCCCTGCCAGTCGATCTACGGCTGGCGCGGGGCGAGCGCCGGCACCCTGGACCGCTTCCCCACGGAGTTCGCCCGCGCAGGCGGTGCGCCGGCCGAGGTGCTCAGCCTCACCACGAGCTGGCGTAACCGGCCCGAGATCCTCGGTGTCGCCAACGCGTTGGCCACCCCGCTGCGGGCCGCCGGCGCCCGGGTGCCGGAGCTGCGCGCGGCGATGAGCGTCAAGGAGCCGGTCCCGCACCGCAGCGCCCGCGGCGCCGCCGGCGGCACCGTCCACTGCGCGCTGCTGCGGACGTACGCCGACGAGGCCGACTGGATCGCCGACAGCGTGCTGCACGCCTGGCGCGGCGCGGCCGGGATGCCCGGCGTGCTGCCCGAGCACATCCCGGTGCCGCTGCGGCCCACGACCGCCGTGCTCGTGCGGCTGCGCAGCCAGATTCCGGCGATCGAGTCGGCGCTGCGCGAGCGCGGCCTGCCGGTCGAGGTGGTGGGCCTGGGTGGCCTGCTGGACACCCCCGAGGTGCGGGACGTGGTGTGCACGCTGCGGGTGCTGGCCGACCCGACGGACGGCGCCGCGCTGCTGCGGCTGCTGACCGGCGCGCGCTGGCGGATCGGGCCCCGTGACCTGGTGGCCCTGCACCGCCGGGCGAAGTCCATCGCGGCGGCCCGGCGCAGGCTCGCCGACGACGGCACCCCGGAGATCAGCCCGGACCTGCTCGACGAGGCGACCCTGGTGGAGGCGCTGGCCGACCTGGGCCCGGCGCAGGCGTACTCGGCGGAGGGCTACGCGCGGCTGCGGGCGTACGCCCGGGAGCTGGGCCTGCTGCGCTACCGGCTGGACCAGTCCCTGCCGGAGCTGATCGCGGACATCGAGCGGACGATCGGCCTGGACGTGGAGGTGGCGGTGCGGGCCGGCCGGGACGGGGCCGGGGACGCCGGCCTGGCGCGGGGCCACCTGGACGCGCTCGGCGACGTCGCCGCCCGCTTCAGCGGGGAGACGCCGGGCGCCACCCTGTCGGGGTTCCTGGCCTACCTGGCCGCCGCCGAGGACGAGGAACGCGGCCTCACGCCGGGCGAGGTGGAGGTGGTCGAGGGCGCGGTGCAGATCCTCACCGCGCACGCCGCGAAGGGCCTGGAGTGGGACGTGGTCGCGGTGGCCGGCCTGAGCCGGGGCGTCTGGCCGGGTCCGGTGCGCAACTCCGACCACTGGCTCGGCGGGCTGGGCGTGCTGCCGTTCCCGTTGCGCGGCGACGCCGACGGGCTGCCGGAGCTGGGCCTGGCCGAGGCTGAGGACCAGCGGGGGGTGGCCCGGGCGCTGGAGGACTTCACCGACGCCTGGCGGGCGCACGACGAGCGGGAGGAGCGCCGGCTGGCGTACGTGGCGGTGACCCGGCCCCGGCGGCTGCTGCTCTGCTCCGGCTACTGGTGGGGGGAGGGCACCAAACGGCCGCGCGGCCCGTCGGTGCTGCTGCGGGAGGTGCACGACGCCTGCCTGGACGCCCGCGCCGGGCACCTGGTGGACGAGTGGGCGCCGGAGCCGCCGGGCGACGCGGTCAACCCGACGACCGAGGTGGTGCTGCGCGCCGAGTGGCCGGCCGACCCGCTGGGCGCCCGCCGGCCGGCGCTGGCCGAGGCGGCAGCCCTGGTCCGCCGCTTCCTCGCCGACGGCGACCCGGCGGCCCGCCCACTGTCCGACGGGGACGCGGCCGCCCGCCCGCTGCCCGGCGGCGAGACGGCCGAACGGACGCCGTCCGGCGGCGACGACACCGCCGGGGTGGGCGCGGACCCGTCGGCCGACGACGCGGACGTGGCGCGGTGGCGGCGGGAGGCCGACCTGCTGCTCGCCGAGCGGGCTGAGCTGACCCGGCAGTCCGGTGCCGTCGAGGTGGCCCTGCCCGGCCAGCTGTCGGTGACCCAGTTGGTGGCGCTGCGCCGGGATCCGGCGGCGCTGGCCCGCGCGCTGCGCCGCCCGGTGCCCACCGAACCCAATCCGTACGCCCGCCGGGGCACCGCCTTCCACACCTGGCTGGAGCAGCGGTTCGGCGCCGACCGGCTGCTCGACCTGGACGAGCTGCCGGGTGCGGCGGACGCGGACGCGGCGCCGGACGAGGCGTTGGCCGAGCTCCAGGAGCGCTTTCTGGCCAGCGAGTGGGCCGACCGGGTGCCGGTCGAGGTGGAGGTGCCCTTCGCCACAGTGATCGCCGCAGTGGTGGTCCGGGGGCGGATGGACGCCGTCTTCGCCCGGCCGGGCGGGCGGTTCGACGTGGTCGACTGGAAGACCGGCCGGCAGCCCGCCGGCGTAGCCGCCGAGGTGGCCGCCGTGCAGCTCGCGGTCTACCGGCTGGCCTGGGCGGAGCTGGCCAGCGTGCCGGTGGAGCGGGTCGGCGCGGCGTTCCACTACGTGCGGGACGGGGTCACGGTCCGGCCGGCGGACCTGCTCGACGCGGACGGGCTGACCGCGCTGATCGCCTCCGTACCGGAAATTCCGGCAGACGGTGGTGCCGGGACGAATCCATGATAGGTTGGTCGCGTTGCAGTTATGGTTCCCAGAGACTCTGTGTGCGCCTGGAGGATTGTGGCCCAGGCGCTCTTTGTTGTGTCCGGAGTTCTCCGGGCGGGGCGACCAGAAGCGACAAGCGAGCCAGGCAGTTCCGCGTGGCGCGCTCCTCTTCGAGCCCGCAACAAGTGCGGGTTCGACGTTCCGTCAAGGAGACGAAACAAAAATGGCTATTGGCACCGTCAAGTGGTTCAACGCTGACAAGGGCTTCGGCTTCATCACCCCGGACGGCGGCGGCGCCGACGTCTTCGCCCACTTCTCGGCGATCCAGTCCTCCGGCTACCGGAGCCTGGACGAGAACCAGCGGGTCGAGTTCGAGGTGACCCAGGGCCAGAAGGGCCCGCAGGCGGAGAACATCCGCCCGCTCTGATCTTCGGATCTTCCAGTAACACCCACCGCGCCCTCCGGGTGCGGTGACGGGACCGGCCCGCCGCACCGTCGACCTGCGTGAGCAGGCGGCGAACGGCGGCGGGCCGGGGCCCGTACCCCTTTCGGTTCGTGCTTGTGAGTCACCCGCGGCCTGGTCCGCCGGTGACAGCGCCGCCTCCGGCGCCCTCCCTCGACACGTGCCGCGTCGAGGAAGGCTTCCGCATGACCACTGTCGTACCCTCTTTCGCCCTCACCGGGCTGGCCCCGGCGCTGCTCGCCGAGCTGACCGCCCAGGGCATCACCGAGCCGTTCCCGATCCAGTCGGCGACCCTGCCGGACTCGCTCGCCGGCCGGGACGTGCTCGGTCGGGGCCGCACCGGCTCCGGCAAGACGCTCGCCTTCGGGCTTCCCCTGCTGTCCCGCACCGCCGGCCGCCGGGCCCGCCCGGGCCGACCGCTGGCCCTGGTGCTGGTGCCCACCCGCGAGCTGGCCCAGCAGGTCACCACCGCGCTCGACCCGTACGCCCGCGCCGTCGGGCTGCGCTGCGCCACCGTCGTCGGCGGGCTCTCGCTGCAACGCCAGGCGGACGCCCTGCGCGCCGGCGCCGAACTGGTCGTGGCCACCCCCGGCCGGCTGCACGACCTGATCAACCGCGGCGACGCCCGGCTGGACCAGGTCGGCATCACCGTGCTCGACGAGGCCGACCAGATGGCCGACATGGGCTTCCTGCCGCAGGTCACCAAGCTGCTGGAGCAGGTCGCCCCGAACGGGCAGCGGATGCTCTTCTCGGCCACCCTGGACGGCGGCGTGGACAAGCTGGTGCGCCGCTTCCTCAGCAACCCGGTCTCGCACTCGGTCGACCCGGGCACCGCCACGGTGACCGCGATGACCCACCACGTGCTGCACGTCGACGCGGTGGACAAGCCCACCGCGCTGACCTGGATCGCCGCCCGCGAGGGCCGCACCATCCTGTTCATGGGCACCAAGCACCGCGCCGACCGGCTCGCCCGCCAGTTGCTGGCCAAGGGGGTACGCGCGGCCGCGCTGCACGGCGGCAAGTCGCAGCCGCAGCGCACCCGGATCCTGGAGCAGTTCCGCACCGGGCAGGTGACGGCGCTGGTCGCCACCGACGTGGCGGCCCGGGGCATCCACGTCGACGGGCTCGACATGGTGGTCAACGTGGACCCGCCAGCCGAGGCGAAGGACTACCTGCACCGTGGTGGGCGTACCGCCCGGGCGGGGGAGTCCGGCACGGTCGTCACCCTGGTCCTGCCGGAGCAGCGCCGGGACGTGTCCCGGCTGATGTCGACCGCCGGCATCCGTCCCGAGTCCGTCCAGGTGCGCTCCGGCGACGAGGCCCTGGCCCGGGTGACCGGCGCCCGGGAGCCGTCCGGCGTGCCGGTGACGATCGCGCCGCCCGCGCCGCAGGCCGCCTCCGCCGGGTCTGCCGGCGGCCGGTCGGTCGGCCGCGCCGGTGAGGGCGGCCGGGCTCCGCACCGCGCCTCGGGGCGGCCCCGCCGCTCGCGGCGCCCCCGCACCCCGCACGCCTCCTGACCAACCCCTCCGCGTTCCGCTCTCCGTCGGCTCCGGGCACCCGTGCCCGGAGCCGACGGCTGAGTCTGGAATCAGCGAACGTTACGTCCGATCGGCGACTGTTTCCGCCGCCGGGGGTGGTGAAAGCTGGGGGCGGGGGAAGATCCGGGCGGGACCGCCCGGCATGGGAGGGGTGACCATGGCGGGCGACGCCGGCTCGGGCGCGGCGCGGGAACTGTTGCTGGTGCTCGCGGTGGCGCTGGCCGGGCTGCTGCTCGCCGTGGTCGCGGTGTTCACGCCGTGGCACGCCACCCCGGACGGGGCCGCGCCAGCCGCTCCGGTCGAGCTTCGCAGCCCGACGGAGCGGCCGGTGCCCACAGTCGGCTGACCGTCGCTGGCCCGCCTGCCCGTCGCCGGAGGAGCCGGTGCGCGGTCAGCGGGCGCGGGTCTCCCCGGCGCCGGCCGCAGAATGTTCCGCCCCCAGTAGGTCGGCGAGGGTGGTCCGGTCGACCACCAGGGCGATCGCGCCGTGCACGGCCAGCCAGACGTCCCGCAGGCCGGTCGCCACACCCACGTAGCCGGCCCGCTCGGCCGGCAGGCCGCGGACGGTCGTCAGGGAGCCGCCGATCGCGCGGAGCACGTCGCCGACGCTGATCTCCACCGCGGGACGGGCCAGGGCGTACCCGCCCTCGGTGCCCCGGTGGCTCACCAGCAGGCCGGCCCGGCGCAGGTCGACCAGGATGCCCTGGAGAAAGCTCAGCGGGATGCCCTGGCTGTCGGCCAGCGTCCCCGCCTTGACCAGCTCGCCGCCGCCGACCGGAGCCGCGGCGGCGACGGCGAGCATGGCCCGGAGCGCGTAGTCACTGCGCGCGGAGACGTACACGTCACTGACCCGCCTGGTCCAACACGCCCCACCGACGCCGGATCGCCTTGTCCGCCGCCCCGAACGCGGCGTCCACCGCCAGGCCCAGCACCAGGATCACGATCATCGTGGAGATCAGCCAGGGCGAGTCGGAGAGTTCCCGCGAGTAGGTCAGCTGCGCGCCCAGCGAGGTCTGCGAGATGCCGACCACGATCAGCTCGCCGGCCATCAGGCTGCGCCAGGAGAACGCCCAGCCCTGCTTGAGGCCGGCCACGATGGCCGGCAGCGCGGCGGGCGCGATGACGTACCGGTACAGGTTGAGCCCTCGGGCGCCGAGGTTGCGGCCGGCGCGCAGCAGCAGCGGCGGCACGTAGTCCACACCGGCGATCACGCCGTTGGCGATGGACGGCGCGGCGCCGAGCACCACCACGAAGAAGATGGCCTTCTCGCTCAGCTCGAACAGCAGGATCGCCAGCGGGAACCAGGCGATCGACGGCATCGTCTGCAACGCGGTGATCATCGAGCCGATCGCGGCCCGCAGGATCCGCGACCGGGCCACCGCGAGGCCGAGCAGCAGGCCGACGGCGACCGAGAAGACGTAGCCGAGGGCCGCCCGGCGCAGGGTGGTGACCAGCCCCTCCCAGAGCTGGACGCCGCTGACCTGCCGGAGCAGCTCCTGACCCACGGCCACCGGGCCCGGCAACGAGTACTCGGGCTTCCAGCCGGTCCAGACCACGACCTGCCAGGCGCCGACGGCGAGGACGAGCGCGGCCAGCTTCGGCCAGGTCGCCGCCCAGAACCGGCTGGCCCGCGTGCGGCTCTTCTCCCGACCGGCCAGCTCCAGGGCGTCCAGCCCGGAGATCTCCGCGTCGGTACGCGGGACGGCGGCGAGGGTGTCACCGGCCATGGCGGCCCACCTCCGTACGCAGGCGGCCGGTGACCTCGGCGGCGATCGCGGCGACCTCGGGGGAGTCGATGCGGCGCGGCCGGGGCACGTCGACCGGGGTGGACCAGATGATCCGGCCGGGCCGGCTGGAGAGCAGGATGATCCGGTCGGCGAGCCGGGCCGCCTCGCGGACGTTGTGCGTCACGAAGAGCACGGTGAGTCGCCGCTCGGTCCAGATCCGTTCCAGCTCGTCGTGCAGGATGTCCCGGGTCATCGCGTCGAGCGCGCCGAACGGCTCGTCCATCAGCAGCACCGGCGTGTCCAGGGCGAGGGTGCGGGCCAGCGCCACCCGCTGGCGCATGCCGCCGGACAGTTCGTGCGGGCGCTTGCGGCCGAAGTCGGCCAGGTGGACCGTGCCGAGCAGCTCGGCGACCCGCTCCCGCCGCGCCGCCCGGGGCAGCCCGCGCAACTTCAGCGGCACCTCGACGTTGCCCTCGACGGTGAGCCAGGGGAAGAGGGCGGGCTCCTGGAACATCAGTCCCGGGTCGACGCCCTCGTCGAGGGTGATCCGCCCGCCGCTGGGCCGGTCGAGGCCGGCGACCAGGTTGAGCAGGGTGCTCTTGCCGCAACCGGAGGCCCCGACCAGGCAGACGAACTCGCCGGGCGCGACGTCGAGGGAGACCCCGTCCAGGGCGACGACGGCGTTCGCCCCGCGCCCGTACACCTTGGTGACGCCGTGCAGCGCGACCGAGCCGGTCGCGCTGCGTGGCGTCGTCGTGGTCGACGTCATGGTTGGACGACCTCGGGCTTGCCCTGGCCCTTGAGCACCTCGTTCAGGTGGGTGAGGTCGTAGAGGCCGTCGAGGCTGACCGGCTGGGTCAGCCCGACCGCGACGGCGTGGTCGAGCCCGGTCTTCAGCGACGTGGCGATCGGGTCGTTGGTGAACTCCAGCGTCGGCCAGGCCTGCTTGATCAGCTTGAGGTCGAGCGGCTTGCCGCTGATCTTTCCGATGTGGTCGGAGATGGCCTGGTGCGTCTCGTCGGGCTTGGTGTTGACGAACTCGTTGGCCGCCACCTGACCCTCGACCAGCTTCTTGACCACGTCCGGGTGTTCCTTGAGGAACTTGGTGCTGACGATCAGGTTGGTGATCACGAACTTCCGGTCCGGCCAGAGGTCGCGCTCGTCGACGAGCACCTTGCCGCCCGCGTTGACCAGCCGGGACACGAACGGCTCGGGCACCCAGGCGCCGTCGATGGCCCCGCTGTTGAAGGTCTCCACCGTCTGGGCGTTCTCCTGCGGGACGATCTTGACGTCGCCGCCGCCCTCCTTGGTCGTCGTGAGGCCCTTCTCCTTGAGCCAGTAGCGGATGGCCACGTCCTGGGTGTTGCCCAGCTGCGGGGTGGAGATCTTCTTGCCCCGGAGCTGCTCCACCGAGGTGATCTCGGGCTTGACCACGAGCGCGACGCCGCCGGAGGCCGCGCCGGAGACGACCCGGACGGCCTCGCCCTTCGACTTCGAGAAGGCGTTCACGGTGGGGTTCGGGCCGATGTACGTCGCGTCGAGCGCGCCGGAGAAGATCGCCTCGATGGCGGCGGGGCCGGCGTTGAAGGTCTTCGTCTCCAGCTTGACGTCGCCGCCGAGCTTCTCGGCGAAGATGCCCTTCTCCACGCCGACCACGGCCGGCGCGTGGGTGATGTTGGGGAAGTAGCCGAGCCGCAGCGTCGTCGGGCCGGAGCCGCCGCCTGCGCCCTCGCTGTCGTCGCCGCAGGCGGCGGCGGTGCCCAGGGTCGCCACGCCGACGACGGCGAGGGTGGCCAGGGAGACCCACCGACGCATGGGGAGCCGTCTCATCGTCCATCCAATCCGCAGTATTCCTACTTAGTTGGTAGGAAGACTGGGGCAGGCGGTGAACTGGCGTCAAGGGCCAACCACATGCCGGGATCTGCGTCCCAGAAAAAGCGGCAATCTCTACTGATTGGATGTGCTTTGCGGCCGGTGTTCCCGGCGCCGTCGCCGGCCGCCGGGGCGGCTGCGTGCGACGCCCCGGGCGCCGGTCGGGGCGGCAGGCGAGAGGTCGCCGGTGGCGGGGGTGCCGACGCGCTAGGGTCGATCCCGTGGCGGCGCGGAGATCGAGAATTCCAGCGACGAAGTACCCGGTAGAGCGGTTCACGCTCGACAACGGCCTGCGGGTGGTCCTGACCCCCGACCGCAGCGCCCCGGTGATCGGGGTGGCGGTCGTCTACGACGTCGGCATCCGCTCCGAACCCGAGGGGCGTACCGGCTTCGCCCACCTCTTCGAGCACCTCATGTTCCAGGGCTCCGAGAACCTGGAGAAGCTGGCGCACTTCCGGCACGTGCAGGGGGCGGGCGGCACCTTCAACGGCTCCACCCACCTGGACTACACCGACTACTTCGAGACCCTGCCGAGCAACGCCCTGGAGCGGGCGCTGTTCCTGGAGGCCGACCGGATGCGCGGCCCCCGGCTGACCGAGGAGAACCTGCGCAACCAGGTCGACGTGGTCAAGGAGGAGATCCGGGTCAACGTCCTCAACCGCCCGTACGGCGGCTTTCCCTGGCTGACCCTGCCGCCGGTCATGTTCGACACCTTCCCGAACGCGCACGACGGCTACGGCTCCTTCGTCGACCTGGAGTCGGCCACCGTCCCCGACGCCGCCGACTTCTTCCGCCGCTACTACGCGAGCGGCAACGCGGTGCTGGCGGTCAGCGGCGACATCGACGTAGCCGAGGCGACCACGCTGATCGAGCGGCACTTCGGCGACGTGCCGGCGCGTCCCGCCCCGAAGCGGCCCGACTTCACCGAGCCCGACCTGACCGAGGAGCGGCGCACCTCGTACACCGACGAGTTGGCCCCGCTGCCGGCGGTGGCGGGCGCCTGGCGGGTGCCCGACCCGATCACCGACTTCGCCGCCTACCTGCCGTACGTCGTGCTGGCCGAGGTGCTCACCGACGGCGACGCGTCCCGGCTGGTCGAGCGGCTGGTCCAGCGGGACCGGGCGGTGACCAGCCTCGGCGGCTACGTCGGCTTCATGGGCGACCCGTTCGACGTGCGGGACCCGACGGCGCTGCTGCTCCAGGCGCACCTGCCCCCCGGCGGGGACGTGGACAAGGTGCTGCGCACCATCGACGAGGAGCTGGACCGGCTCGCCACCGACGGCGTGGCCGAGGGGGAACTGGCCCGCACCCAGGCCCGGATGGCGACCCACCTGCTGCGCGACACCGACGCGGTGCTCGGCCGGGCGTTGCAGATGGCCGTGCTGGAGCAGCAGCGCGGCGAGCCGGGGCTGCTCAACGACCTGCCCCGGCTCGTCGGCGAGGTCACCGACGAGCAGGTCCGCGCCGCCGCGGCCACCCTGCGGCCCGAGCGCCGCGCGTCCATCGAGGTCATCCCAGGAGGGGCCCGGTGAGCGCGAGGAGTGAGCCGGTCTTGCGAGCCCCGCAGTCGCGAACGAAGGTGGATTCGGTGAGCGCGAGGAGTGAGCCGGTCTTGCGAGCCCCGCAGTCGCGAACGGAGAAGACACAGTGAGCGTGACCGCACCGGCCGCGCCCCGGGCGCTGCCGCCGCTCGGCCCGAACCGCAGGCTCAAGCTGCCGAAGCAGGCCGAGCGCACGCTGGGCAACGGGCTGACCGTGATCGCCGTACGCCGGCCGGCGGTGCCGCTGGTGGAGGTGCGGCTGTGGATGCCGTTCGGCCGCACCCACCTCGCCCGGGGCGCCGTGCTCGCGCAGACCCTGCTCTCCGGCACGGGGACGATGTCCAGCGTGCAGATCGCGGCCGAGTTGCAGAAGGTCGGCGGCGGGCTCTCCGCCGGGATCGACCCGGATCGGCTGATGCTCTCCGGCGCCGGCCTGGTCACCGGGCTGGACCGGATGCTGGAGATTCTCGCCGAGGTGCTGACCGACGCGGCCTACCCGAACGACGACGTCGCCACGGAGCGGGACCGGCTGGTGGACCGGATCCACGTGGCGCGGAGCCAGCCGGCACACCTGGCCCGCACCGCCCTGCTCCGGCGGGTCTACGGCAGCCACCCGTACGCGGTGCAGACCCCCGAACCGGAGGCGGTCCGGGCGGTCCGGCCGGGAGTGCTGCGAACCCTGCACGCCCAGCGGGTGCACCCCGCCGACGCCGTGCTGGTGCTGGTCGGTGACGTGCAGCCGGACCGGGCGCTGGACGCCGCCGAGAAGGCACTGTCCGGGTGGACCGGCGCCGGGCACACCGCCGACCTGCCGCCCGCCCCGCCGCTGGAGCCCGGGCCGCTGCTGCTGGTCGACCGCCCGGGGGCGGTGCAGTCCTCGCTGCGGATCGCGTTGCCGGCGGTGCCCCGCACCCACCCGGACCACGCCGCGTTGCAACTGGCCAACCTGATCTTCGGCGGCTACTTCTCCTCCCGCTGGGTGGAGAACATCCGCGAGGACAAGGGCTACACGTACGGGGGGCACTCCCTCGTCGAGCACTCGGTGGCCGGGTCGGTGCTGGTCGCCGCCGTCGACGTGGCCACCGAGGTCACCGGGCCGGCGCTGCTGGAGACGACGTACGAACTCGGCCGGCTGGCCTCCCTCCCGCCCCGCGAGGACGAGCTGGAGCAGGCCCGCCAGTACGCCCTCGGCACCCTCCAGCTCGGGATGTCCACCCAGGCCGGGCTCGCCTCGCTGACCAGCGCGTACGCCGGCAGCGGGCTGCGCCTGGAGTTCCTGGCCGAGCACGCCGCCCGGCTGGCGAAGGCGACCGTGGCCGACGTGGCCGAGGCGGCGGCCCGCTACCTCGCCCCGGCGCAGGCGGTCACCGTGGTGCTGGGCGACGCCGAACGGATCGGGCCGCAGGTGGCGGCGCTGGCCCCGGTCACCACCGAGCCGGCACGACCGTGAGCGGTGAGCCCGCGCCGCCGCTGGCCCGTTCCACCCTGGACCGGGCGGCCCACCGGCGCACCGACCCCGGGTGGCTGGCGCAGGCGTGGAGCCGGGCCCGGGTGCTGGTGCTCGACTCCGCCGACGGTGGCCGGGCGCTGGTGCGTACCGACACGTCGCCACCGAAGCTGGTGCTTGTCGACCCGGCCGGGCTGCCCGAGCCGACGTCGCCGATGTTCCTCGGCGTCGAGCCGGACGGGGTGCCGGTCTTCGCCGTGGACGCCCCATTGCCGGCGGTGTCCGGGGCCCGGGCGGCGCACCTGCGCGAGGTCGGGCACCTGCTCGGCGACCGCGACGCCGGGCTGTTCACCACCGCGCTGGCGCTGGTCAACTGGCACCTGCGGCACCGCTACTCGTCGGCCACCGGGCACCCGACGGAGGTGGACGAGGCCGGCTGGTCCCGGGTCGACCCGGCCGGGGAGCGGATCTGGCCGCGTACCGATCCCGCGATGATCGTGCTGGTGCACGACGGCGTTCCGGGCCTGGACGGGCGGTGCCTGCTCGGCAACAACGCCACCTGGCCGCACACCGCCGGCGAGCGCCGGTTCTCCTGCCTCGCCGGCTACGTCGAGCCGGGGGAGTCGGCCGAGGCCGCGGTGCTGCGCGAGGTCCGCGAGGAGGTCGGCGTCCCGGTCGACGACATCGCGTACGCGGGCAGTCAGGCGTGGCCGTTTCCCGGCTCCCTGATGCTCGGCTTCCTCGCCACGGCGGATCCGGAGCATCCGGTGCAGGTGGATCCGACGGAGATCGCGTTCGCCCGGTGGTTCTCCCGCCGGGAGATCGGCGCGGCCCTGGCGGGACGGCCGGTGGAGGTCGGCGGGGCCCGCCTGGTGCTGCCGCCGCCGTCGTCGATCGCGCTCTTCCTGATCCACCGCTGGCTCGACGGGCACTGCTGAGCCGGTCCCGCCGCGCGCGGGCGCGCCGGTGGCCGGGGGCCGTGCGGTCCCGGCCCGTGGCCGCCGTTGCCGCGGCGGTCACGGACCGGGAACACGGGCCGCCGTGGTCGGCTGGGGCAAAGGAGCACGGCGGGGGAGCCGGTCCGACCACGACGGACGTCTGGGTGCGGGTCAGCTGCCTCGGTCGTCGGGTGCGGCCCGCCGTCCGCGGCCCGGCTCGTCGAGCGGGAGCACCTTGACCCGCTGCTTCCCGGAGCGGACCGCGCCGACCGTGGCGAGGGCCCGGGCCAGCAGCAGCGCGGCGTCGCGCTCCTCGGCGTGCACGATCTGGCGGCGCGGCTCGGGCGTGGTGGTCTCGTCGCGGAGTCGGTCACCGCACGCCCAGGCGGCGGCGATGTCCACGTCGGCGGCTGCGCGGATGTCGGTGCGAACGATCAGGAACCGCATGCGGGTCTCCGGATGAATCGCGAGGGTGGGGAACGGGTGGAAGTTCCACGTCACTCTGTCGTCATGTTACGCCGCGCGGTCGTCTCATCAAGTGAAACGCGACGATTGGTCCGGAGGCTCATCCGATCAGCGGATGCCTGGTCGGCGGGGTGGCAGGGCGCAGACGCGGCGGGGCCGCCGGCACGCTGCCGGCGGCCCCGCGACGGTCGACGGATCAGTTCAGATCGAACTGTCCGTTCTTCGCGCCGGCGATGAAGCCCAGCCAGCCGGCCCGGTTGAACAGCAGCACCGGACCGCCCTGGTCCTTGCTGTCGCGCAGGGCCACCGCGACCGGCCCGGTCCTCAGTGGTGCGACCTCGACGCAGTTCGAGGTCTGGCTGCGCGTGCTCTTACGCCACGGGGCGTCGGCGAGCTGGGCGAGTACGGACGGCGTGTTGCGGATCTCGTTCATCGTGCCACTCCTGAGGTGAACTGCTCCGATGGAACGAGTGGCGCCGCACGACCCGACGGTGGGCCCCCGTGCTCACCGGTCCGTCAGGCGCCCGGAATGCCGGCGGCGTTGGGTCGGCGCCGTTGCCGGCCCGTACGCCACCGTGGACGCGGTCGCCGTGCCGGGCAGCCGCCCCGTCGCCTCGATCAGCCAGGAGAGGGTGTCCGATTCGGAGAGCGCCGCCGTGCATAGCCACTCGAACACCACTTTATAGCGATTTAGGGCGTTTACCTCGGTCGACATGACGTCGGTGAACCCCCCTTCGATGGCCAGGGTCTCCGGATCGAGCGGATCCGCGAACCGGTAGACCGAGAACGCGGTCGGCGGGAGGTACCAGTCGCCGATCTGGGTGTCACGCGGCAGGACGTGCAGCGTGACGTTCGGCAGCATCGCCAGTTCGCAGAGCTGCACCAGCTGCGCGCGCAGCACCTCCGGCGGCCCGGTCCGGCCGCCGAGCGCCGCCTCCTCCAGCACCGCCGTGTAGCGGGGCGCGTCGGTCGAGCGGGTGAGCAGCGACTGCCGGGCCAGCCGGGCCCGCACCTCGGTGTCGATGTCCTCACCGGCCTCCGGGTCGCCGGCCTCCTCGTCGACCTGCCGGGCCGAGGCGATCCGCACCGACGCGTAGTCCGGCGTCTGGAGCAGGCCCGGCACCAGGACGGGGTTGTATTCCGAGATTTCCGCGCAGCCCGCCTCCAGCTCGGCGAAGCTGCGCTGCTGCTGGGTCATCACCGGGTAGTTGCGCAGCCAGCCGCGGATGTCGCCGGCCTCCTCGGTGATACCGAGGAGTTCCCGCCGCAGCGCCTCGTCGGCGCCGTAGAGATCCAGCAGCACGCGTACGTCGTCCGGGTCCGGGCGGCTGCGGCCGTTCTCCAGCCGGGACAACTTGGACGCGGACGCCCAGCCGATCCGCTCGATGACCTGGTCTCCCGTGAGACCCGCGGCCTCGCGCAGCCGGCGCAGCTCGGTGCCCAACCTGCGGCGGCGCAGGATCGGGCTGGGTGAGGCAGGAGGCACGACGTCCTCTTTTCCCGTGGACCGCCGCAGACGCGACGGTAACTGTATGAAATTCGCCCCCCACGGTCAGTATGGACGGCGCGCCTCCCGCCGGAGGTCCCGGTGGGGGCGTGTCTCGCAGAAAAGAGGACCGTGGAAGGGCACGGCGTCCGGTACGACGCCGTCGGCCCGACCGTGCCACCCCAGACCGCGCCACGCCGCGCACCACCCCCGCCGGAGGGACCCCATGCGCACCGTCCTGCGCCGCCCGGATTTCCGCCTGCTCTTCGGCGGCCTGCTCGCCAGCATGGCCGCCGAGTCGATCCTGTTGCTGGCCCTCGCCATCTGGGTGAAGGACCTGACCGGGTCGGACGGGCTGGCCGGCGCCACCATCTTCGCGGTCATCGCCCCGATGACCCTGGCCCCACTGGTGGGGTGGATCGTCGACCGCTACCCCCGGCGCCCGTTCTTCGTGGCGGCGAACCTGGTGACGGCCGTGCTGCTCACCCCGCTCCTCGTGGTGCGGGACCGGACCGACGTGTGGATCATCTACGTGGTGGCGGCCCTCTACGGCCTGTCGTACATCACCCTCAGCGCGGTGCTCAGCGGCCTGATCCGCCAGCTCGTGCCGGTGGAACTGCTGGCCGAGGCCAACGGCGTGCTCCAGACCGTACGCCAGGGGCTGCGGCTGGTCGGCCCGCTGGCCGGCGCCGGGCTCTACGCCGCCGTCGGCGGTTGGATGCTGGCCGTGATCGGGATGGTCGGCTTCCTGTCGGCGGCCGTCGTGGTGGGCCTGCTCCGCACGACGGAAACGCCGCCCGCCGGGCCCGGGCTGCGCTGGCCGGCCGAGGTGAGCGCCGGGCTGCGTCACCTGGCCGGGGAGCCGGCGCTGCGCCGGGCGCTGCTCGGCTACGGGCTGGGATCGCTGGCGATGGGCTTCAGCGAGTCGTTGATCTTCGCGTACGTCGACCAGGGGCTGCGCCGGGACGCCGCGTTCGTCGGCGTGCTGGTCACCGTGCAGGGCATCGGCGGACTGGTCGGCGGGCTGCTCTCCCCGGCCGTGGTGCGCCGCGCCGGCGAGGTGGGCACGCTCGCCGCCGGGGTGGCGTTCTTCGGGCCGGCCTCGCTGGCGCTGGTGTACCCGAACCTCTGGCTCGGCTTCGTCGCGGTACTGCTGGCCGGGGTGTCGCTGCCGCTGACGATGGTCGGGCTGCACACGCTGATCCAACGGCGTACCCCGCAAGCGCTGCTCGGCCGGGTCGCCGCGGCCTCGGAGGCCGTGGTCAGCGGCCCGCAGGCGCTCTCGATCGGCGCGGGGGCGCTGCTCGTAGGGGTGCTGGACTACCGCGTCCTGTTCGCCCTGATCGGGGTGGCCACCCTGCTCGCCGGCGGCTACCTCTGGCACGGCCGCACGCTCAGCCCACCGCCACCCGTCCGGATCCCCGCCCCCCGCCGGCCTGCCGAAGGGGCCGCCGCCGTCGACCCGGCCGCCGCGAGCCAGGAGGTGGTCGGCACGACCCCACCGGGCCCGGCGCGCTGAGCCGCCGCGTCGTCAGGACCCCCCGTGGTACGCGACGAGCGGCCGCCCGGGTGGGCGGCCGCTCGTCGGCGGTGCTGCGTCCGGTCAGGCGTCGATCGTGGCCAGGTGCTGCTTGACCTGGATGATCGAGGGGTTGGTCAGGGCGCTGCCGTCGGCGAAACGCAGCGTCGGGACGGTCTGGTTGCCGCCGTTGACGCTCATCACGAACTCCGCGGCCTTCGCGTCCTGCTCGATGTCGACCACCTCGTAGCCGATGCCCTCCCGGTCGAGCTGCGACTTCAGCCGGTGGCAGTAGCCGCACCAGGGGGTCGAGTACATCGTCAGCATGGTCAGATCCTCCAACGGTCCGCGTGGCGGCTTGCCGATCAAGCCCAGGCTAACCGCTGCAACGTCTGGCGGAGCTGAGACAATTCCTCGCTGTGGTGGTTCACTCAGCATCCGAACGCGTGCTCGCCGGGCTCGACCCCGAGCAGCGCTCGGCGGTGACCGCCCCCGCCGGCCCCGTCTGCATCCTGGCCGGCGCCGGCACCGGCAAGACCCGCGCGGTCACCTCCCGGATCGCCCACCGGGCGCTCTCCGGGGAGATCTCCGCCCGGCACGTGCTCGCGGTGACCTTCACGGCCCGCGCCGCCGCCGAGATGCGCGCCCGGCTCACCGCGCTCGGGGTGGGTGGCGTCCAGGCGCGCACCTTCCACGCGGCGGCGCTGCGCCAGGTGCGCTACTTCGCGCCCCGGCTGCTCCAGGGGCGGGCCATGCCCGAGCTGCTGGACAGCAAGGTCCGGCTGGTCACCCTCGCCGCGGCCAAGGCCGGCCTGCGTACCGACCGGGCGGCCGCCCGGGACCTCGCCGGCGAGATCGAGTGGGCGAAGTCGTCGCTGGTGGAACCGGGGGAATACGTCGTCGCGGCGGCGAAGGCGATGCGGGACACCCCGCACGAGCCGGCCCGCGTCGCCGAGGTCTTCGCGGCGTACGAGCGGCTCAAGCGGTCCAACGGGGTGATCGACTTCGAGGACATGCTGCGCGCCGCGGTCTGGGGCATCGAGGAGCACCGGGACGTCGCCGAGCAGGTCCGCGCCCAGTACCGGCACTTCGTCGTCGACGAGTACCAGGACGTCAACCCCCTCCAGCAGCGGCTGCTCCAGGCGTGGCTGGGCGGGCGGGACGACCTGACCGTGGTCGGCGACGCCAGCCAGACGATCTACTCGTTCACCGGGGCCACCTCGTCGTACCTGGTCGACTTCCCGCGCCGGTACCGGGGCGCGACGGTGGTCCGGCTGGTCCGCGACTACCGCTCCACCCCGCAGGTCGTCGGGCTGGCCAACGCGGTCATCTCCCAGGCGCGGGGCACCGAGGCCCGGCTGCGCCTGGAGCTGGTCGGCCAGCGCCCGCCCGGCCCCGAACCGGAGCTGCGGATCTTCACCGACGAGCCGGCCGAGGCCAACGCGGTGGCTGCCCGCTGCCGCGCACTGGTCGACGCCGGCACCCCGGCGAAGGAGATCGCCGTGCTGTTCCGGACCAACGCGCAGTCCGAGGCGTACGAGAAGGCGCTGACCGAGGCGCAGGTGCCGTACGTGGTGCAGGGGGCGGAGCGGTTCTTCGAGCGGGCCGAGGTGCGGCAGGCGATGGTCGCCCTGCGGGCCGCCACCCGGTCGATCCCCGGGGAGACCCCGCTGCCCGCCGCCGTCGTGGAGGCGCTCACCGCGGTCGGCTGGGCCCCCGACGCCGCCCCGGCCGGTGGCGCCGCCCGCGAGCGGTGGGAGGCGCTCGCCGCGCTGGTGCAACTCGCCGAGGAGTACGCCGCCACCCCGGAGGTGGTGCCGATCGGGCCCGCCGCCTCGGTCGAGCGCCCCGCCACCCTGGCCGACTTCAACGACGAGCTGGCCCGTCGCGCCGCCGCACAGCACGTGCCGACGGTCGACGGGGTGACCCTGGCCTCGCTGCACTCCGCCAAGGGCCTGGAGTGGGACGCGGTCTTCCTGGTCGGCCTCTCCGAGGGCACCCTGCCCACCACGTACGCCAAGACCGTCGAACAGGTCGAGGAGGAGCGCCGGCTGCTCTACGTCGGCGTCACCCGGGCGCGCGAGTGGCTCTGGCTGTCGTACGCCTCGGCCCGCTCGCCGGGCGGGCGGGCCCGGCGGCCCTCGCGGTTCCTGCCGCAGCTCGACCGCTCGGGCGGGACGGAGCGGGCCGGGGCCGCTCCGGCGGCGCGTCGGCCCGAGCGCCGCCGGACCCAGATCGTCTCCTGCCGGATCTGCGGCGCCACCCTGCTCGCGGGGCCGGACCGCAAGCTCGGCCGCTGCCCCACCTGCCCCTCGGACATCGACGAGGAGCTGCACGAACGGCTGCACGAGTGGCGCCAGCGGGTGGCCGGCGGGCAGCGGGTACCGGCCTATGTGGTCTTCACCGACGCCACTCTGGTCGCGCTCGCGGAGCGGCGGCCCGGCCGGGCGGAGGAACTGATCGCCATCGCCGGCATCGGGCCCCGGAAACTCGGCCTCTACGGGGAGGCGGTCCTGGCGCTGGTGGCGGGCGCGGCGGTCGACGACGTCTGCCCGGAGAAAACTTTCGAAATCTCGCCGTAAATTCGTTTGCCCTCGCCCCGTGGCGAGGAATAGCCTCATGACACACCTCGCGAGCGGCGCCATTCGGGCTGCTCACGAGGGGTAGAGACCGTATCGGCACGAGTGAACGTCAGAGGAGGTGGTCCCGATGGAGATCGTCTACATCAACGAGCGTCCGGCGGCGCTGCCCGCTGTCGTCGCTCCGTTGTCGGCTGTCCGGGTGGCCCTCGCCACTGCGCGACCGTCGGTTTCCCAGGTGCACCGTGTCGAGGCTCAGGCCGAGCTGATTCTCGCCACCGCGCCAAACGGAAACCAGGGGACCAGTGGCTTCACGGGCAAGGGCGTCGATGCTGTCAAGCGTTACATGGGCGCCCGCGGAGTTCCACCTCGAGGTAGACCGGTCTGATTCTCAGACACCGGCTCACCTCGAGGCCGCGGAACCCGCTACCGGGATCCGCGGCCTCAGTTTTTTGCCCGCCAAGTACGTCGGAAATGCGATCCACGAGATCGAAGTGAGAGAGAGGTGACCGGGCGATGAGTCTGGCGTTGGCCCCACTCGACGTGAGCGTCGAGGTGGAGGCGAACCTGCCCTGCCGGAAGTTCGACCCCGACCTGTGGTTCTCCGACTCGCCCGCCGAGCTCGAGCTGGCCAAGTCGCTCTGCGGGGACTGCCCGCTGCGCGTCGAGTGCCTGGCCGGGGCGGTGGAGCGGGCCGAGCCCTGGGGCGTCTGGGGCGGCGAGATCTTCGAGCGTGGCGCGGTCGTCCCGCGCAAGCGGCCCCGTGGCCGTCCGCGCAAGGAGGACCTCGCCCGCGACGCGGCGCTCCGGGTCGAGGCCGAGGCACGACTGGCGGCCAGTGGGCTGTCCGAGTCGCGCACCACGGTCCGGCTGGCGGCCTGACATGCACCCGATCCAACCCACCCACGCCGGTGTCACGCCGGCGACGAGAGAGCTGACCACCATGCTGAACGTTCTTGACGGAGTCGCCGAGATGCAACTACTTCACGAAGCGTTGTCCCGGGCTCGAATGCGCCGGCCTCAGGCCGGTCGTACCACCACGAGCACTGAGGCAACCCTTTCCGCCCGTACCGTCGCCATGAACAGCCGCAACCGAGCGGCGCGCGACCTGGGCGTTCTCTAGTACCCCACCAATAGACGAGGGGCGGTGGCCGGAATCCGGCCACCGCCCCTCGTCGCGTTCCCCCGCCCCGTGTCGTCTTCCGCGCGCGTGCCGTCTTCCGCGCGCTGCGCCGTCTTCTTCGCGCCGCGCGCCGCGTCCGGTTGCGCGGCCGTCGTTCAGCCGCCCGCCGAGGGCTGGCCGGCCGACGGGGCGAAGCCGGGCAGCCAGCGCTCCAGGATGCCCCGGTAGGGCGCCTTCGCCTCCAGTTGGCAGAGCACGCCGATCGAGCCGAGCGTCACCCGGTGGATGAGCAGGTACGACGGCGGCAGGTTGAGCTGCCGGCTCAACTGGTAAGCGGGGGAGCGGGGGCTGGCCAACCGGGTCGCCTCCGTGCGCAGCCAGGCCCGGGTGAACCGGAACTCCTCGGCGGCGATGGGCTCCAGCATCGGACGGAGGAAGTCGAGTACCGCCTCGGCGTCGATCTCCTCGGTGGAACCGATGAAGCCCTCCGAGCGCAGGCCCGCGACCACCTCATCGGCGTCGCCCCGCAGCGCCAGCGCGGCGATGCGGCCGATCGGCTCGGGCGTGCCCTCCGGCATCCGGGCCACCGCGCCGAAGTCGATCACGCCGAGCCGACCGTCCGCCAGCAGCCGGAAGTTGCCCGGGTGCGGATCGGCGTGCAACAGCCCGGCCCGCTGCGGCGCGGACAGGTGCAGGATGGCCATCAGCCGGCCGGCCTCGTCGCGCTGCTCCTCCGTGCCCTCGCGGATGATCTCCGCCAGTGGGGTGCCCTCGACCCACTCGGTGACCAGGACCCGGGGCGACGCCGAGACCACCGCCGGGATGTGGATCTCCGGATCGTCCGCGTACGCGGCGGCGAAGGCGCGCTGCGACTCGGCCTCCAGCTCGTAGTCGAGTTCCTCGGTGATCCGTTCCCGCAGCTCCGCCAGGAGCGGCTTGACGTCGAGCCCGGGCTGGATCGCCCGGAACATCCCACCGAGGCGGGAGAGCTGCTTGAGGTCGGCGAGCAGGGCGTCGCCGGCGCCCGGATACTGGATCTTGACAGCCACGTCGCGGGTCTGCGGCGCGCCGGACGGCCCGTAGCCCGGTTCCCGCCACACCGCCCGGTGCACCTGGCCGATGCTGGCCGCGGCGGCGGGGGTGTCGTCGAACTCCACGAACCGGTCCCGCCAGTCCGGGCCGAGCTGCTCGGCGAGCACCTTGTGCACGCTGGCCGCCGGCAGCGGCGGCGCCGCCTCCTGGAGCTTGGTCAGCGCCTGCCGGTAGGGGGCGGCGATCTCCTCGGGCAGGGCGGCCTCGAAGACCGACAGCGCCTGCCCGAACTTCATCGCACCGCCCTTGAGCTGCCCCAACACGCTGAAGAGCTGCTCGGCGGTGCGTTGCTGGATCTCCGCGGAGATCACGTCGGAGGCGAGCCCCGTGACGCGCTTACCCATGCCGAGGACGGTCCGACCGGCGAAGCCGAGCGGCAGAGCGGCGAGCTTGGCGGTCCGGGACACGGCCCGGCGCGGGATGTCGGTCACCCGGCCATTGTTACCGACTCCGGGGGCCCGCGGCTGCTCTGCCGCCGGGCTGGGTGCCCGTCCCCGCCTTCGGGGGCGTCACCGGCGCCGTCGCGAACATCCGCAGGAGGGGTGCGGCGGCCACATCCGGCGGCGGAACCGCCCCGCCCCGGTGATCTCCACCGCGCAGCCCAGGGTCTCCGGGGTGCCCCCGTCGAGCTGCGCCAGCGCCTCGGCCGCCGCGTACGCCCCGGCCGCCAGGAGGGTCGCGGTGGCACACGCCTGCTCGCCCGCGCCCGTGGCGAGCTGGGCGGCCAGCGCCGGCCAGTCCGGGTCCCGGTCCGCCCGGTGCAGGTCGAGGCAGTTCAGGCAGGGGCCGGCGGGCGGGCGGACGAGCGGGCCGACCACGGGCACGCCCTCCCGGAGGCCGAGCAGCAGGTGCGGCTGGCGGCGCTGGGCGTGACCGGCGGCGAGCAGGGCGGCCGGTCGGTCCGTACCGAGCTGGACGACCAGGTCGACCCGGCCCCGCCGGAGCGGGCCCGTGCCCGTGCCGGGGGCGGCCCGCTCGACGGCGTCGCGTACCGCCCGGGCGAGCGGACGGCCGAGCGCGGCGGCCGGGATGCCCGTGCCGACCAGGTCCGCCGGCCGCACCGGCCCGGCCAGGTCCGGGTGCACGTGCCCCACCCCGGCCTGGGCCAGCGCCAGGGCGACCGGGGCGCCGAGGCGGCCGGTGCCGCTGACCACCACCCGGGCGGCCAGCCGCCGGCGCAGCACCTGGGCGGGCGTTCCGGGCAGCCGCGCCGAGGCCAGGGCGAGCGCCTCCGCCTCGGCGGTGAGCCGGGCCCGGGGCGGGCCGGCCAGGTCCTTCGGCAGCAGGGTGTGCGCGGGTACGACCAGGCCCGCGGCCCGCAGCGCGTCGAGCAGGGCGCGGGCCTCGTCGGGGGCCACCTCGGCGGCGACGGCGTGCGCCAGGACCAGCCGTTCGCTACGGGTGCCGTCGAGCAGGTCGAGCAGGCGGGCGGCCCGGGGGTCGGCGATCTCCAGCAGCACGGCGCGGCCCGGCTCGACGCCGAGTTGGAGGGTGTGACGGTCCCGCCAGAGTCTGGTGAGGCCCGGCAGCAGGACGGGACGGGGCAGCGTGGCTCGGCGCATGACACCGATCGTGACCGTGTCCGTGCTCACCGTCGATCGTTGTCCACAGGTGCGCGGTGCCCTGTCCAGGGCTGTCCACAGGAAATGCCGGGATATCCACAACCCGCCGGTAACCATGTCGGCGAGCCGACAGTGCGCGACCGGGTGCGCCGGCGGATGAGGCGCGGTCATGCCGGAGGGGGCGGCCGACGGCCGCCCCCTCCGACGCATCCGTACGGGTCAGACCTTCGCCTTGCCCAGGATGCGGTTCACTGTTGTGCCGCATACCGGACACTTGCCCTTGGCCATGTTCATCCCGGTCTTCGAGACCTCGACGCGGCCCTCGAAGTCCCGCTTCTCCTTGCACTTGACGCAGTAACCGTTGTAGGTCTGGGCCTGGTCGGCCACGGTGCCCTCCTCGTCTCGTCCGCCGGCCGATGCCGTCCCGGCGGGGGTTCCCGGCGGCGGGCCACTCGGGCACCGGCGCTGGGTCGTTCTCCCACGGCCACGCTCGTGACCGCTGGTCCGCGGACCCTACCCAGGTGTGGGCGGTTCCATGTCAGCTGTGCTTCGTCACTGTGAGCAAGTCGACGTCGAGAGTGTGCATGGCGAATTACGTCGGATAAGTCAGTTTGGCGGGGACACGCCGACCGAACCCGGCCAGATGCCCCGTGCGGGGACCCCGAGCTGCGCCTGCCACGGAGATCACCTAACGTGGGGGTGTGCCCGCCGCACCCCGGCGGAGGCCAGCGGTGCGACACCTCCGCACCCGCGGACGGCCGCCACGAAGGGTGACGGCGACGATTCACCGTGGCCCGGCAAAAGATTTTTTGGGACTCCTGCCGACCAATCACCATTTTCCGGGCGGGTGTCGAGGTGTTGACCCTTGCGGACCCCTGGTCAGTACGCATTAGCTTTCCTTCGTGACAGGAATCCGAGGCTGCGCGGCCCGCTGATGGCAGGGGCGCGGAAGCCGGTCGTCGAAGTGCGGCGCAGCCAGCGTCGGCGACGCACGGTGTCCGCGTATCGCGACGGTGAACGGGTCGTCGTCCTCATCCCGGACCAGTTCTCCCGCGCCGAGGAGAGCGAGTGGGTCGACCGGATGCTCGCCCGGCTCGCCGCCCGGGAGGGGCGCCTCGCCCGGTCCGACGCCGAGCTGCTCGCCCGGGCCACCCGGCTGATCAAGCTCTACCTCGCCGAACACGGCGCGCAGGCCGTACCGACGAGCGTCCGCTGGGTCACCAACCAGAACGGCCGGTGGGGATCCTGTACCCCGGACGACGGCACGATCCGCATCTCGCACCGCGTCCAGGGGCTGCCGGACTGGGTGATCGACTACGTGCTCCTGCACGAGCTCGCGCACCTCATCGTGCCCAGTCACAACGCGCGGTTCTGGGCGCTCGTCGCGCGCTACCCGAAGTCCGAGCGGGCGCGCGGCTACCTGGAGGGCGTCGCGGCGGCCTCGGGCACCCCGCTGACCGACTGACCCCGTCAGCGCCGCCGCCGGCCACCCGCCGTCCCGACCTCCGTCAACGCCTGCTGCCCGCGCCGGTTTAATCCGCGCTGTCCGCGCTGCCGCGCCGGCTTCGGGGCGGACGGAGCCGGCGAGATCTTGGTACGCGACGGCCCCTCCAGGGGCACGTTCCTGCCAAGATCTCGACGCGACTCGGGCAGCCGGCTGCTCATGTCGGACGTCGCCGAGCGGGTGGACGCCGCCTTCCCGCGCCCGTGGGTCGTGGCTCGTGACGTGCCCGGCTAGGGTCGTGGGGTGGCCCGACGTGTGGTGGTGGCGTTGCTCGGACCGGTGACCTGGGCGCCGCCCGGCACCGACCCGGTGGACTGGCGGGCCGCGCTCGCCGAGGACGTGGTCGACCTGCTCGCCACGCTCAACGAGGTGGAGACGGCCGTTGCCGTCACCCCGGCGGACCGGGAGTTGGCCGACGCGGTGGTCTGGCCGGGCACGACCGTGTACGAGGTCCCCGAGGCGACCCCGAACGCCGTCTTCGCCGCTCTCGCCGACACCGGCTACGACCAGGTGGCCGTGATCGCCGGCGACGCGCCCGACGTGCCGGGCCTGACCATCGGCAAGCTGCTGCGCCCACTCACCACCCGGCCGGTCGCGGTCGCCCCGGTCGAGGGCGGTGGACCGGGGCTGCTCGGCGTGGCCACCCGGCTGCCCGTACCGGCGTGGCTGCCGGCGCTGGACCTGGACACCGCGCGACCCGCGGCCGTGCGCGCGGCGGCGCCGCGACCCGGCGACCTGGCGGTGACCCCGGCCTGGCGGCGCCTGCGTGGGCCGGGCGACCTGGCGTTCCTCGACCCGGCCGTGGAGGGCTGGGAGACCACCCGCGCCCTGCTCTCCGGCACCGCGCAGCCCCGCTGAGCCGACCGCGGGCCGGAAGCGACCCGCACTGGCCCCCTCCGGACCACGGCCGGGCCCCCGACCCCGCGACGCAGCCTGACCTCGCGACGGCAGCCCGACCCCGCGACGAGCGCCGCGCGCGAAGACGGGCGGCCGCCCGACCTTGCGGCGCGACCCGACCGTGCGACGTGAGCCGCCCGACCCCGCGACGCGGGCTGCCCAACTTCGCGATGTGGCCCGACCTCGCGATGTGGCCCAACCTCGCGATGTGGCCCAACCTCGCGATGTGGCCCGACCTCGCGATGTGGCCCCGACCGTGCGACGTGGCCCGACCGTGCGACGTGGGCCGACTCCGCGATGTGGCCCGACCGCGCAACCTGGGCTGCTTGACCGCGGCGAGGGCCGCCCGACCGTGCGATGAGGGCCGCCCGACCCACCAGGGGTCGGGCGGCCCTCGTCGTCGACGCGGTCAGGGGCGGCTGGCGTCGCCGCCCTCGGGGTCGTCGTCCGGGCGCCGCTGCTCCGGCTCGCCCGGGGCCTTCTCCTCCGGGCCGCCCGGCGCGCTGAAGTCGAAGCTCTCCAACTCACCGAGGTCCCACTCGGACATCGCGAAGGCCACGGGGTCGGCGAAGTCGTCGTCGGAGGGGAGCAGGTCGGGGTGGCCCCACAGGGCGTCCCGGCCGGCGATGCCCCGGTGCTCGGTCAGTGCCGCCCAGAGCGCCGCCGCCTCGCGCAGCCGGCGCGGACGCAGCTCCAGGCCGACCAGCGCCGCGAAGGTCTGCTCGGCTGGGCCACCGGCGGCCCGGCGGCGGCGGAACGCCTCGCCGAGGCTCACCACGTTGGGCAGCCGGCCGCTCGCCGCGCTGTCGACCACGTGGCACACCCAGCCCTCGACCAGGGCCAGGGCGGTCTCGAGCCGGGCCAGCGACGCCTTCTGCGCCGGGCTGTCCTCCGGCGTGAAGATGCCCTCCAGCGCGATCGCCTGCATCGACTCCGGGTCGGTCGGGTCGACCCGGCCCATCGCCTCCTCGATCGCCTCCCGGTTGACCCGGATGCCGGCCGCGTACATCTCGACGGCGTTGAGCACGTGCCCGCGCAGCCACGGCACGTGCTGGAAGAGCCGCTGGTGGGCGGCCTCGCGCAGGGCGACGTAGAGGCGCACCTCGTCCTCGGGCAGCTCCAGGCCCTCGCCGTACGCCCGGATGTTGGCCGGGATCAGCGCGGCCGTGCCGGCCGGGCCGAGCGGCAGCCCGATGTCGCCGGCGGAGAGCACCTCCGCGGCGAGCGAGCCGAGTGCCTGGCCGAGCTGGCCGCCGAAGAGCGCGCCACCGAGGGTGGCGACCATCGACTGCATCGGGCCGAGCTGGGCGCGCGCCTCCGGCGGCACCAGGTCGCCCATCGCGCCGACCATCCGGCTGGCGACCGGGTCGCAGAGCTTGCGCCAGACGTCGAGCGTCTTGTAGATCCACTCGTTGCGGTTCCAGGCCAGCGAGGTCTGGATGCCCGAGGGCAGGGCGGAGGCCGGCTCCAGCCACAGGTCCGCGAGCCGCAACGCCTCCTCCACCGCGTTGCGCTCGAAGGGCGACACCGCCGGGTCGCCCGCGGCGGCGAGTTGGCTGGCGGCCACCTGCCGGGCCAGGTCCCAGTTGACCGGCCCGCTGCCCGACGCGGAGAGCAGGTGCTGCAACTGCGACATGAACTGCTGCATCTGCGCGGGATCGTTGGGGTCTGGTGGTTGCCCACCCGGGAGCGCGAAACCGAACGGAATATCAGGCACGACGTCTACGGTACGCGCGCCGCGCCCCAGGTAGCTGCCGCTGGCGTTGCGCTGAGGGCGAAGTCGCGATTCACCCGCCGGAGGCCCCGATCCTGGTCGGTACGCTCTGCCGCATGAGACGTCGCGGCGTGACCGTCCTGCTCGGTGCTCTGCTCACCGCTCTGCTCAGCATCGGCGTGCTCGGCGCGCCCATCCCGTACGTGGTGCTCGGCCCGGGGCCGACGGTCAACACGCTCGGCAAGGAGAACGGCAAGGAGGTCATCCAGGTCACCGGCCGGGAGACGTCCACCTCCGCCGGCCAGCTCCGGCTGACCACGGTCGGGGTGCAGCCCTCGGTCAAGCTGCGCTCGGCGATCCAGGGCTGGTTCTCCGACGACGAGGCGGTGGTACCCCGCGAGCTGGTGTACCCGCCGGGGGAGAGCCGCAAGCAGGTCGAGGAGCGCAACGCGGAGGACTTCCGGGTCTCGCAGACCAGCGCGGAGACCGCGGCGCTGCGGGAGCTGGGCTTCCCGGTGCAGGTGGTGGTCAAGACCGTCGCCGCCGACGGTCCGGCGGCCGGCGTACTCAAGCCCGGCGACGTGCTGACCTCGGTGGACGGGGAACCGGTCCCGTTGGCCACGCGCCTCACGGACCTGATCAGGGCGAAGCCGGCCGGGACCGCGCTGAGGATCGGCTACACCCGCGAGGGCGCCGCCGCGACGGCGGCGGTCACCAGCCGGGAGCAGGACGGGCGACCCCGCATCGGGGTGGAGATCGAGCAGCAGCAGCCGCACCCGTTCACCCTGAGCATCGACCTGGAGGACATCGGCGGGCCGAGTGCCGGCCTGATGTTCGCCCTCGGCATCGTGGACAAGCTGACCCCGGAGGACCTGACCGGCGGGAAGGTCATCGCCGGCACCGGCACGATCGACGACGCCGGCCGGGTCGGGCCGATCGGTGGCATCGCCCAGAAGCTGGTGGGCGCGAAGGAGGCCGGCGCGGTGGCGTTCCTGGTGCCAGCGGCGAACTGCGCCGAGGCCGTACGCAACCCGCAGCCCGGGTTGCCGCTGCTGAAGGTCGGCTCGCTGGACGAGGCACTGACCGCGCTGGAGACGCTGCGCGCCGGGGGTCAGCCGACCCGTTGCTGACCATGGGCGCGGGCGTTCCCGGCGTACGTGACGGGCCCGCACCGGCCGCCCGTCCGTCGACGCCTCCGCCGCGCGGCGCGACGCCGTGTGACCTTGGACCGACGCGTTCAGGAACACCCCGTACTCTGGGTGCCTGGTCGGAGCCGATCACATCGAGCGTGCGGAGCCAACAGTGGTCATGAAGAGCAGCAGCCCCCTGCCGAGGATGAGCCGACGCGGACGCGTCACGATCGGTGTCCTGGTCGGGGTGTTCGTGCTCTTCACCCTGCTCGGCTGGGGTGTCCGGGCGTGGACGGACTGGCTGTGGTTCGACGAGGTCCGCTACACCGGGGTCTTCACGGGGGTGCTGACGACCCGGCTGCTGCTCTTCTTCGCCGTCGGCCTCGGCATGGCGCTGATAGTCGGCGGCAACCTCTGGCTGGCCCAGCGGCTGCGCCCCCGGATGCGCCCGCACTCGCCGGAGCAGGCCACCCTGGAGCGTTACCGGATGCTGCTGGGCCCCCGGCTCGGCCTGTGGATCACGCTGGTCGCCACCGTGGTCGGCCTCTTCGCCGGGCTGTCGGCGCAGAGCCGGTGGAACCAGTGGCTGCTCTTCCGCAACGGCGGGGACTTCGGCGTGAAGGACCCGGAGTTCGGCATCGACGTCGGCTTCTACGTCTTCCAGTTGCCGTTCCTGCGCTACCTGCTCGGCGTGGGCTTCACCGCCGTGGTGCTCTCCGTGATCGGCGCGCTCGCCGTGCACTACGTCTTCGGCGGCGTCCGCCTCCAAGGCGTCGGCGACCGGATGACCAACGCCGCCCGGGCCCACCTGAGCACGCTCGTCGCGGTCTTCGTCCTGCTCAAGGCGCTCGCGTACGTGCTGGACCGGCGCGCGATGCTGCTGGAGTACGGCAACGGCCCCGTCTACGGCGCCGGCTACGCCGACGTCAACGCGCTGCTGCCGGCCAAGGAGATCCTCGCCTACATCTCCATCGTCGTGGCGATCGCGATCATCGTCTTCTCCAACGCCTGGATGCGGAACCTGGTCTGGCCGGGCATCTCGCTCGCCCTGCTGGGCGTCTCCGCCGTCGCCATCGGCGGCGTCTACCCCTGGGCGGTGCAGACCTTCGAGGTCAAGCCCAGCGCGAAGGAGAAGGAGGCGCCGTACATCGAGCGGAGCATCAAGGCCACCCGCTCGGCGTTCGGCCTGGAGGCGGCCACCACCACGCCGTACGCGGCGAGCAACCTGACCCCGCCGGCGACCCTCGCCACGGACACCTCCGTGGTGCCGAACATCCGGCTGCTCGACCCGCAACTGGTCTCCGAGACGTACACCCAGCGCCAGCAGGTCCGGCAGTTCTACGACTTCGGCGAGAAGTTGGACGTCGACCGGTACGGCGTCAACGGCAAGGTGCAGGACTACGTGGTGGGCCTGCGCGAGGTCAACTACCGGCAGTTGACCCCCCAGCAGAACACCTGGATCAACCGGCACACCGTCTACACCCACGGCTACGGGCTCGTGGCGGCGCCCGGCAACCGGGTGGTCTGCGGCGGTCAGCCCTTCTTCGTCTCCGGCTTCCTCGGCGACCCGCAGGAGCAGCAGAAGGAGCAGGGCCAGCAGACGAGCGAGCAGTGTGCCTCGCAGACCGAGCAGATCGCGGCGAAGCAGCCCCGCGTCTACTACGGCGAGCGGATGGACGCCAGCGACTACGCGATCGTCGGCCAGAGCGACCCGGCGCGGAAGGCGGAGTTCGACCGCCCGGTCGGCGAGGGCGGCGAGTCCTACACCTACACCGGTGAGGGCGGCGTCGAGATCGGCTCGTTCACCCGGCGGCTGCTTTACGCGATCAAGGAGCAGGAGTCGAACTTCCTGCTCTCCGACGCGGTCAACGACAACTCGAAGCTGCTCTACGTGCGCAACCCCCGCGACCGGGTGGAGAAGGTCGCCCCGTTCCTCACCCTCGACGGCGACCCGTACCCGGCGGTGGTCGACGGCCGGATCCAGTGGATCATCGACGGTTACACCACGGCGGCGACCTACCCGTACGCCGAGCGCGTCAACCTCCAGGAGCAGACGGCCGACGAGCTGACCGGGCGGGGCACCTTCCAGCTCGCCCGGGAGAACGTCAACTACATCCGCAACTCCGTGAAGGCCACCGTCGACGCGTACGACGGCACGGTCCGGCTCTACGAGTTCGACGAGACCGACCCGGTGCTCAAGGCGTGGAACAAGGCGTTCGGCGGTGACCTGGTGCTGCCGAAGTCGGAGATCCCGGCCGAGCTGGCCGAGCACTTCCGCTACCCGGCCGACCTGTTCAAGGTGCAGCGCAACCTGCTGACCCGGTTCCACGTGACCGACCCCGGCGCCTTCTACTCCGAGACGGACTTCTGGCAGGTGCCGAACGTGCCGGACGCCCCCGACACCGGCCAGAAGCAGCCGCCCTACTACCTCTACACGCAGTTCCCCGGCCAGGAGTCGGCGCGCTTCCAGCTCACCTCGGCGGTCACCCCGAACGGCCGGGAGAACCTCGCCGCGCTGATCTCCGGGTCGTACGTGGACGGGCAGCCGAGACTGGAGGTGCTCGACCTGCCCGACCAGACCCGGGTCTCCGGCCCGGTGCAGGTGCACCAGTCGATGACCAACAACGCGAACATCCGGCAGCAGCTCAACCTGCTCCAGTCCCAGCAGGCCCAGGTGCAGTACGGCAACCTGCTCTCCCTGCCGTTCGGCGACGGCATGCTCTACATCGAGCCGGTCTACGTGAAGACCGCCGCGCAGAACGCGCCGCCGCTGTTGCAGCGGGTGCTGATGTCGTACGGCGACGGCGGCTCCTACGTGGTGCTGGCCAACAACGTGACCGACGGCATCAAGCAGCTCGTCGAGCAGGGCAAGCAGGCCGCCGCCCCGGGCACCCCGCCGCCCGCCGGCGGCACCCCGCCCCCGGCCGGGGGCACGCCGCCGGGTGGGACCGCACCTCCGCTGACCGGCGAGCTGGCCGAGGCGGCGAACCGCGTACAGACCGCCATCGCGGAGGTCCGGGCCGCGCAGACCTCGGGCGACTTCGAGCGGTACGGGCGCGCGTTGAAGGCGCTCGACGAGGCGCTCACCGCCTTCCAGCGGGCCCAGCAGGCCGCCAGCACCCCGGCGTCCCCGGCACCCGGCGCCAGCGCTCCCGCGTCCCCGACGCCCAGCGCCCCGGCGTCCCCGGCACCGGGTGGCAGCGCCTCACCCACCCCGGGCGGCTGACCCGCACCGCCCTCACAGCGCCCCCGGCCGACGGACCGTTCCGGTCCCGACACCGGGGGCGCTGTCGCGTTCGCGACCACCGGCCGGGCACCGCAACCCGCCGTCCCACGTCGCCGTGGAGGAGGCGTACGCCCGGACCTGGCGGCACTGTGGGCCGGACCGGCCGCCCACCCGGCGCCGGAGGCGTGGCTGCGGCTGGTGGTCGCCCGGCTGCCCAAGACCGGTGGCGCGATTGCAGCGTTGGCGCGTGGCGCGTGGCGCGTGGCGTGGGGCGTGGGGCGGGCGCGCGCCACACGTGGCGTTGAGCCGCACCCACCGGGCCGCCTGAACCGGTGCCGCCGCCGAACGAGGACGGCGTGCTGCTGGCGGGCGCGCTGCGCCGGTTGCCGGACGCCCAGCGGCAGGCGCTCGCCCTGTACTACCGCCTCGACATGTCGGTGCGGTCAGTACCAGTGCGGGGGCGCTCCGCGAGCAGCCAGTCGTCGTTGCCGCCCCATCGCCCGGGAGACGTAGGTGCCCGCAGACACCGTCAAGTCGTGGTTGTCGTGGAGTGTCCCCGGGGTCGTTTTGCGGCGACGGGGGTCGGTGGGATACGGTATACGAACCGACGCGGGGTGGAGCAGCTCGGTAGCTCGCTGGGCTCATAACCCAGAGGTCGCAGGTTCAAATCCTGTCCCCGCTACCACGTCGGAACGGCCCCGGACTTCAATCCGGGGCCGTTCCGCATTTCCGGGCCACCGCTGCCCGACGATCACGCGGCTCCGGCTCCGGCTCCGGCTCCGGCTCCGGCTCCGGCTCCGGCTCCGGCTCCGGCTCCGTGCCGCCCGCCGCCTGCCGCCCACCGTCGGCTGCCGCCGCCGCTCGCCGCTGCATGCCTGCCTGCCGTCGCCTGCCGCTGCCCACCTGTTTGCTGCATGCCTGCCCGCTGCCCGCTGCCCGTTGGCTGGACCGGCGGTTGTGCATTGCGTCAGTGCGGAGGCGGAGTGACTGACGTCACGCGATCCGTCGGCGGACATCGGCGGGGGCGACAACACGGCGGCGAGAACCGCGACCGGTCGCGCAGGAACGCCAACGGCCACCACTGGCGACGGACGCACGGCCGAACGACCGGACAGGCGGGCGTGCGGCGGCGTGATCAGGACTCCATGGACCTTAAAAAGCCCGGATAACGTCCATGGCGTCCTGATCACCGGATTCTCGCGCGAGAAGGCAGCGTGCGCACCAAAGGAGGCAGCCCGGAGGCGGGCCGGAGCCCGGAGGTGGCCGGGAGCCCGGAAGCGGACCGAGATGTGTCATTACCGCCACTGCGGCCGGGCGCGGCGTGAGTCGGGCTGGGGCGTCGGGTGCCTCGTGCCGGCCTCCGGCGCCGGTTTGCGCTGGTCAGGGCAGGGTTTACCGCAGGATCGGGGGTCCGCTGATCATCGCCCGTCGGGTGCGCTAGAGTTAACGAGCCGACGCGGGGTGGAGCAGCTCGGTAGCTCGCTGGGCTCATAACCCAGAGGTCGCAGGTTCAAATCCTGTCCCCGCTACCACGTCGAAGAGGCCCCGGAGATTCTCTCCGGGGCCTCTTCGCATCTTGCCTCCGGCGTCGACGTGTCGCATCGGTCGACGACGGGCTTCATCACCCCCGGACTACGACGCACCCGCCGACATGCGGGCCGGCCGGCGGGAGTGCCGGGCCTGGGACATCCGCGACTCGTGCTCCGGGTGCTCGCGGTGCGGGGCGCGGGCGACCCACGGAACTGGGCCAGGGGGTGCCCGGGCGCGGCGCGCGTTGCTCGTTGACCGACGTGCCGAGGTTGCGGTTGTCGGCGAAGATGTGGGCATGTCTTCTTTCGGTAAGTGGTGGGGCCGGTTGACCGCCGTTTTCGGTGCGGTCGTGTTGTCGGTGTTCGTGCCCGTTGCGGCCTGGGCGTCCACCGGCACGGGTGAGCTCGTGGTGGAGGCCGCGCGGCGGCGGCGCGGTGGTGGCGGCTTCGGCTTCATCGGCCTGCTCTGCTGCCTGGTCGTGGTGGCCGGCGTCGTCTTCCTCCTGATGCGCATGATGCGCAACCGCCGAGGCGGTCCGCCGCGCTGAGGCGGGTCCGCCGCGCTGAGGCGGCCCGCTGGCGCGCCGGTGTTCCGGCAGCGCGACGGTGCCCTGCCCTGCCTCGGCCGAGGCAGGACATCCGACCCGGCACCCCCGCCGGTGGCGGCCTCGTGGTGACCGGCCCTATCCGGCCAGCGCCGCGTCCGCCCGGGCCATGAAGCGGGTCGTCGCCGCCCGAGGGCCGGTCCGGCCGCCGCGAATGCTCTCGGCGGCCTCCAGCAGCAGCGCCCGCACCCGGGGGTGGCCCTGCGGCGGTGGGCTGGGCGCCGGTCCCAGCCGGGCGGCCAGTGCGGTGCCGAGGGCGGCCGCGCGCCGCTGCGCCGGCTCGGTGATGCTGCCCTCGACGTAGCTGCGCACGGCGAGGCTGGGGCTGAGCCCGCGCTCGTGACCGAGCACGCTGCCCGCCTCGCCGTTGCCGGTCAGGAAGTTGATCACGTCGGCGACCAGGTCGGGGTGCCGGGTGCCGCGGAAGGCCGCCCAGTACATCGACGCCCGGTGCCACTGGGCCTCCGGGGGACCCGGCATGGCGGCCAGGCCCAGCTCGGCGTCGGTGAGGCGTTGGAGTTCCGGTAGCTGGTGCGACCAGGCGAACGAGGCGGCCGTCGCGCCGGTGACCACGAGCTGCTGGATGGGTTCGCCGCCGTCGGCCTGCTCCACGAGTGCGGCGCTCGGGGTGGCCCGGCTGGAGCGGGCACGCCGCCACAGGTCGAACCATTCGATCAGCGCGTCGGCGTCGAAGCCGAGCTGTCGACCGCGGTAGAACTCACCGCCCTGGCCGCGCAGCCAGAGCCAGAGCGCCCGGTAGTCGCCGGACGGGTCCATCGTGCCGGCCACCCGGCCGTCGCTCGCCCGGGTGACCCGTCGCGCCCAGGCGACGTACTCCGCCCAGGACATTCCCGTGTTCGGCTCGGGCAGCCGCAGCCGGCGCAGCAGCGTGCGGTCGTAGACCACGGCGGCGGCGGTCTGTGCCGCTGCGACGCCGACCGTACGGCCGTCGACCTGCCCGTACCGGACCAGGCCCTGGGGCAGGGTGCGCAGGTCCAGGCGGTGGTCGGCGACGTACCCGCTGAGGTCCAGGACGATCTCGCGGCGGGCGTACTCGGCGAGCATGCTGTCGTCGAGCTGGATCAGGTCGGGCACGTTGCCGCCCGCGGCCTGGGTGGCCAGCCGGTCGTAGTAGCCGCCGGCGCCCTGCCAGGTGATCCGGAAACCGACGCGGGGATTGCGGTCGGTGTAGAGCCGCAGCACCCGCTCGGTGAGTTCGGCCCGCTTCGCCCCGCCGTACCAGAAGACCGACAGCTCGACGGGCCCGGTCTCCACCGGGGCCGTCCGGCCCTCGGTGCACCCGGTGAGCCCGCCGGTCGCGAGCACCGGCGCACCCAGCATCGCGGCGAGCACCCGACGTCGGCCCGGATCCGCTTCGGCGCGGGGCAGCGGGGATCGGGCAACGGGCACGAAGAACTCCTGGCGGACCGGTGGGGCGGGCGGCCGGATCATTCACGCAGGCGCGCGCGAGGGTGTCAACGTACGTCCGGCCACACCACCACATCCCAGGCGTACGCATCGATGCCCGCAGCCACCGGCGGAGGCCGTGGCCGGCCCGCATGGTGTACTAGGGCGCGTGGAACTTCTGCACTCGGGCAAGGTGAGGGATGTCTACGCCGACGGCGAGGACCTGATCCTGGTCGCCTCCGACCGCATCTCGATCTACGACGTGGTGCTGCCGACGCCGATCCCCGACAAGGGCAAGCTGCTCACCGCGCTCTCGCTGTGGTGGTTCGAGCAGCTCGCCGACCTGGTGCCGAACCACGTCATCTCCGCCACCGACGTGCCGGCGGAGTTCGCCGGTCGGGCGATCCGCTGCCGGCGGCTGGAGATGGTCGCGGTGGAGTGCGTCGCCCGGGGCTACCTGACCGGCGGCGGCCTGAAGGAGTACCAGCGCACCGGCGCGGTCTCCGGCGTCGAGCTGCCGCGCGGGCTGGTCGAGGCGTCCATCCTGCCCGAGCCGATCTTCACCCCGTCGACCAAGGCGCCGGTGGGCGAGCACGACGAGCCAATCACCTTCGCCGAGGTGGTGGACAAGGTCGGCGCCGAGACCGCCGAGCGGCTGCGCCGGATCACGCTCGACGTCTACCGCCGGGGGGCCGAGCTGGCCGCCGACCGGGGCATCCTGGTCGCCGACACCAAGATCGAGCTGGGCTGGGCGCCGGACGGCACGCTGACCGTCGGCGACGAGCTGCTCACCTCCGACTCGTCCCGGTTCTGGCCGGCGGAGTCGTACCAGCCGGGCCGGGCGCAGTTCTCCTACGACAAGCAGTACGTCCGGGACTGGGCGGTGGAGAGCGGCTGGGACCGGCAGGGCCCGGCGCCCGAGGTGCCGGCCGAGGTGGTCGAGGCGACCCGGGCCCGCTACGTCGACGTCTACGAGAAGCTGACCGGCAACCGCTGGGACTGAGCGGGGGGCCGCCGGTGCCCAACGGGCTGGGCGGCCTCGACCGATGCCGGGCGGCCTCGACGAGGTTCCGGGCGGCGCGGCGGTCAGTCCACCCAGTCGAGGGTGCGCTGGACGGCCTTGCGCCAGTTGCGCAGCTCCCGCTCCCGGTGCGCCGGTTCCATCGTCGACTCCCACTGCGCGTCGGAGCGCCACTGGCCACGCAGCGTCGCCAGGTCCGGCCAGAAGCCGACCGCCAGGCCGGCCGCGTACGCCGCGCCGAGGCAGGTGGTCTCGGTGATCCGGGACCGGACCACCGGCACGTCGAGCACGTCGGCGAGGAACTGCATCAGCAGCCCGTTGGCGGTCATCCCGCCGTCGACCCGCAGCCGGCGCAGCGCCACGTCGGAGTCGGCGTTCATCGCGTCGACCACCTCGCGGGTCTGCCAGGCGGACGCCTCCAGCGCGGCCCGGGCCAGGTGGCCCTTGGTGATGTAGCCGGTCAGCCCGGCGATGATCCCGCGCGCGTCGCTGCGCCAGTGCGGGGCGAACAGCCCGGAGAAGGCCGGCACGACGTAGCAGCCGCCGTTGTCGTCGACGGTGCGGGCCAACTCCTCCACCTCGGGCGCGGTGGAGATCAGCCCGAGGTTGTCACGCAGCCACTGCACCAGCGAGCCGGTGACCGCGATCGCCCCCTCCAGCGCGTACGCGGCGGGCTGGCCCTGGATGCGGTAGGCGACCGTGGTGAGCAGGCCGTGGGTGGAGGGGACCGGGCTGGCACCGGTGTTGAGCAGCAGGAAGCTGCCGGTGCCGTAGGTGCACTTGGCCTCGCCCGGCTGGAAGCAGGTCTGCCCGAACAGGGCGGCCTGCTGGTCGCCGAGCGCGCTGGCGGCCGGCACCCCGGCCAGGACGCCGGTGGCCTCCCCGTAGACCTCGGCGGAGCTGCGGATCTCCGGCAGCATCGCGGCCGGCACCCCCATCGCGTCGAGCAGCTCCGGGTCCCAGTCGAGGGTGCTCAGGTCCATCAGCAGGGTGCGGCTGGCGTTGGTCACGTCGGTGACGTGCCGGCCGGTGAGCTTCCAGATCAGCCAGCTGTCCATCGTGCCGAAGAGCACCTCGCCGGCCTCGGCGCGCCCGCGCAGCCCGTCGACGTGATCCAGCAGCCACCGCAGCTTCGGCCCGGCGAAGTAGGTGGCCAGCGGCAGGCCGGTGCGGGAGCGGAACCGCTCCTCGCCGTACGCCTGGTCGAGCTCACGCAGCAGCGGCGCGGTGCGGGTGTCCTGCCAGACGATCGCGTTGGCCACCGGCCGCCCGGTGGCCCGGTCCCAGACGAGCGTGGTCTCCCGCTGGTTGGTGATGCCCACGGCGGCGAGCCCGGCGGCGTCGGTGCCGGCGGCGTGCAGCGCCTCCCGGACCACCCGCTGGACGTTGTCCCAGATCTCCTCGGCGTCGTGCTCCACCCAGCCCGGCCGGGGGAAGATCTGCCGGTGCTCCCGCTGGGCGACGGAGACGATCTCCCCGGCCCGGTCGAAGACGATGCACCGCGAGGAGGTGGTGCCCTGGTCGATGGCGGCGACGTACTGGGGGGTCACGGCAGCACCGTACCCGGCCCGACCGATCTTCGCCGGCCGGCGGCGGGCCCCGCCGCGGAACGGGTCCCGATCACGTCCGTACGATGTGCGGACGTGCGTGACATCGCCGTCTTCAGTGGTACCGCCCACCCCGACCTCGCCGCCGAGATCTGCACCCACCTCGACGTGCCGCTGCACCCGGTGCGGGTCTCCCGGTTCGCCAACGACTGCCTGGAAGTGCAGTTGCAGGCCAACTGCCGGGAGCGGGACGTCTTCCTGATCCAGCCGTTGGTGCCGCCCGTGCAGGAGAACCTGGTCGAGCTGCTGCTCATGATCGACGCGGCCCGGGGCGCCTCGGCCGGCCGGATCACCGTGGTGCTGCCGCACTACGCGTACGCGCGCTCCGACAAGAAGGACGCGCCGCGCATCTCGATCGGCGGGCGGCTCGTCGCCGACCTGCTCACCTCGGCGGGCGCGGACCGGGTGCTGGCGATGACCCTGCACTCGCCCCAGGTGCACGGCTTCTTCAGCGTGCCGGTCGACCACCTGCACGCGCTGCGCGAGCTGGCCGAGCACTTCACCCGCTACGACCTGAGCAACACGGTGGTGGTCTCGCCGGATCTCGGCAACGCCAAGGAGGCGGCGGCGTTCGCGCGGCGGCTCGGCACCCCGGTGGCCGCCGGGGCGAAGCAGCGGTTCAGCGACGACCGGGTCAAGATCAGCGCGGTGATCGGCGACGTGACCGACCGGGACGTGATCGTGCTGGACGACGAGATCGCCAAGGGCAGTACGGTGATCGAGCTGATGGAGCACCTGCGCGAGCTCCGGGTCCGCTCGATCCGGCTGGCCTGCACCCACGGCCTCTTCTCCAGCGGCGCTTTGCAGCGGCTCAGTGAGCAGGAGGGCGTGCTGGAGATCGTCTGCACGAACACGGTGCCGATCCCCGCCGACAAGCGGGTGCCGAAGCTGGAGATCCTGTCCGTGGCGCCGGCCCTGGCCGAGGCGATGCGCCGGATCCACAACGGCGAATCGGTGAGCGCCCTCTTCGCCTGACCCGCCCCGGGCCGCAGGTCCCGCCGGGGTCAGTCGTGGCGGTGGCGGCCGGTGTGCTGGGGGGCCGCGACGGCGGTGCTGATGCGGACCGTCGTGCCGCGGGCGCCGGTCTCCACGTCCATGCTGTCGCTCAGCTCCCGGGCCAGCCAGAGACCCCATCCGCCGGCGGTGTCGGCGGCGGGGCGGCTCCGGTCGCCCAGCCGCTGCGTGCTGATTCCCTGCCCGTGGTCGGAGACCTCGCAGAACAGCTGGCCCGACTGCCGCCACAGCCGCAGCCAGCCCCGGCCGCCGCCGTGCCGGACCGCGTTGGTGATCAACTCGTTGACCGCCAGCACGAAGTCGTCCAGCCGCTGCCCGCTGAGGCCCGCCGCGTGCGCGCAGGAGGTGACCGAGTGGCGCAGCCCGGTCACCTGGGCCTGGTCGAAGGCCTCGGCGATGAGAAGGGAAGGTTCGATGGGCACAACCGTACGCTGTGCTCCGGGTTCCGCATTCGTCATGGCCCCGTCCCGACAGCGGATCGTGGATGTTTCGCGGCATTTCCACCGTACGTCAGGGTTCCTCCGGCCGCATCCGACGGCCCACGGGACCGTCCTGGCGGCTGTGGCATCGTGACGGGCGTGTCGACGCCGCCCGGTGGTTTCGAGGTCCCGCTCTGGCGCGCCATCGCCGTGTTCCGGGTGGCCTCCCTGGCGTACGTCTGCGTGCTGGCGCTCCGGGACGCCGACCGGTACGCCCATCCGCTCGCGGCCGGCGGCCTGGTCCTGCTGATGGCGGCCTGGACCGGCGTGACCGCCGTCAACTACGCCCACCCGGCCCGCCGAGGCTGGCCGCTGCTCCTGGCGGACCTGGGGGTCGTCGTCGGCATCATGCTGGCCACCCCGTGGGTGATCGGGCGGCCGGCGCTCGCCGCCGGCGTGCCCAGCCTCACCGTGGCCTGGCTGGCCGGACCGGTGCTGGCCTGGGCGGTCTCCGGCGGTCGACGCCGGGGCACGGTCGCCGCGCTGGCGCTCGGCGCGGTGGACCTCGCCACCCGCGAACGGATCGGCCAGTCGTCGCTCACCGGGACGATCCTGCTGCTGCTCGCCGGCGTGGTGGTCGGGCACGTCGCCCGGCTGGCGGTGACCGCCGAGGAGCGGCTGCACCGGGCGGTGGAGCTGGAGGCCGCCACCCGGGAGCGGGAGCGGCTGGCCCGGGACATCCACGACGGCGTGCTCCAGGTGCTGGCGCTGGTGCAGCGGCGCGGCGCCCACCTGGACGGCGAGGCAGGGGAGTTGGCCCGGCTCGCCGGGGAACAGGAGGCCGCGCTGCGCGCCCTGATCGGCGGCGCCACGCCGGTCGCGCCCACCGCCCACGGCGGGCCGGTGGACCTGCGTGGGCTGCTCGGCCGGTACGCCTCGGCGACGGTCTCGCTGTCCGCGCCGGCCACCCCGGTGCCCCTGCCCGGGCGGGTCGCCCACGAACTGGCCGCCGCGACCGCCGCCGCCCTCGACAACGTGGCCCGGCACACCGACGGGCGGGCCTGGGTGCTCGTCGAGGACGAGGGGGCGACGGTGACCGTGTCGATCCGCGACGAGGGGCCGGGGTTCCCGGACGGCCGGCTGGAGGAGGCCGCCGCCGAGGGCCGGCTCGGCGTCGCCCGGTCGATCCGGGGCCGCCTCGCGGACCTCGGGGGCACGGTGCGGATCACCTCCGCGCCGGGCGCCGGCACCGAGCTGGAACTGACCGTTCCGAGGGAGGGACAACCGTGACAGGCGTACGGGTGATGGTGGTCGACGACCACCCGATGTGGCGGGAGGGGGTGGCCCGGGACCTCACCGAGGCCGGCCACGTCGTCGTCGCCGCCAGCGGAGAGGGTCGGCAGGCGCTGCGGGTGGCCGCCGCCGCCCGGCCGGACGTGGTGATCCTCGACCTGCAACTGCCGGACGTCTCGGGGGTGGAGGTGGTCCGCGGGCTGCGCGCCGTGCTGCCGGAGGTGCGGGTGCTGATGCTCTCGGCCAGCGGCGAGCAGCAGAGCGTGCTCGACGCGGTGAAGGCGGGCGCCACCGGCTACCTGGTCAAGTCGGCCGCCCCGGCGGAGTTCCTGGAGGCGGTGCGCCGGACGGCGGCGGGGGAGCCCGTCTTCACGCCCGGCCTGGCCGGGCTGGTCCTCGGCGAGTACCGCCGGCTCGCGGCCGACCCGGACGGCGCCGGACAGGCCGGCGGGCGCGACGCCCGGGGTGCCGGCCCGGCGCCCCGCCTGACCGACCGGGAGACCGAGGTGCTGCGCCTGGTCGCCAAGGGGATGTCCTACAAGCAGATCGCCGAGCGGCTCGGGCTGGCCCACCGCACCGTGCAGAACCACGTGCAGAACACGCTCGGCAAGCTCCAACTGCACAACCGGGTCGAGCTGACCCGGTACGCGATCGAACGGGGGCTCGACGACTGAGGGGCCGCCGGGGAACCGCCCCCGAAGGGTTCCCCGACGGCCCTCCGGGCCGGTTCAGACCGAGTGCGGTGGACGCGTCTCGTGGATGGCCAGCTCCTCGGCGCTCGCGCCGCCGCCGGCCGAACCGGCGTCGTACGCCACCGAGTCGGTCTCCTGGTCGGTGTGCGCCCCCTCGTCCGGTTCGACGAGCCGGCCGACCTGGCCGTCGCTGACACTGCCCAGCTTGCCGTGGTCGTAGAGCGACACCGGCGAGTCCGGGTCGGAGGTGGGGCCGGGATCGATGACGTCCGCGTCGAGCTGGGCCTGCGCCGCCGCCTCCTGGCTGTCGGCCTCGGCGGCGATGTCCGGGTCGACGGGGCCGGCGAGCGGGTCGTCGGCCGGGCGTTCGTGCTGCTCCCGGTCGAGCTTGTAGTCCAGCGACTCGCCGTCGAGCTGCTCCTCGGCGGTGTTCCCGTACCGGTCCACCGCGACCGGCGTCCGGTCGCCCGGCAGCTGGGCGGGCTCCGGACCGTCCGCCTCGCGCCCGGTCAGGACGTCGTCGTTGGCGGTCGAGTCGTCGTCGGCGGTGTCGGGCAGGCCCTCCGCCTCGGGGTCGGACACGGGGGTCGGGTACTCGTCGTCGCGCATGGCTGATCACTACCCACTGCCCTCCCGGCATAACCGGTGCCGCCCGTGGCCATCCGGGCGGAAGGGGCACGTCGGGGGACGCCGGGGCAGGAATCGGGGCGGCGCTCAGCCGGGGTGGGCGGTGGTCTCGTCGTCGGCGTGCAGCACGCACCAGACGACCTTGCCGTCCGGCACCCGGCTGCTGCCCCAGCTGCGGGCGACGGTGTGGATCAGCAGCAGGCCGCGCCCGCCCGCGGTGTCCAGCGGCGGCTGTCCGGTGAACGCCGGCTGACGCGGCGAGTGGTCGCGTACCGCCAGGTGCAGCGCGCCGCCCCGGGGTGCCAGGCGGACCGTCATCGGGGTGTGCGCGTGGGCGACCACGTTGTTCACCATCTCGGTGACCGCGATGCCGGCCGGCTCGATCAGCTCGGGCAGGTCCCAGCGCCCGCAGCCCTCCGTCACGAGCTGCCGGGCCTGCCGGGCCGCCCCGACGGCGGGGGGAAGGTCGGTCTCGGCCACTGCGGCCAGCGGCGCGGCGGCAAGCCCGGCCAGCGCCCCGGCCAGGGTCGGCCAGGCGGGCACCCCCTCGACGGCGCCGGTCGGATCGCAGAGCAGCAGGTCGGCGGCGGGCCAGTCGCGTACCTCCCGGCACACCTCGGCGAAGACGTCCCGGGCGGCCGGGTCGGTCACCCGCAGGGCGGTGAGGTCGGCGAGGACCGGGCCGGGTCGGCAACAGAACTGAGCGAGCAGGCCGTCGCGCACCACGCCGACGCCGGACCGGTCGAGTGTCCCGGTCAGCCGGAGCACGCCGGACGCCCCGTCCGCCTCCACCCGGCAGCCCGCGTCGGTGGACATGATCGGCTCCGTCCCGCCTTGCGGGCCAGGCAGCGCACCGTGCACCGTCCGCCCGGACCGCGCACCCGACCGCTCGGCCCCCGGCATCAGCGTCTCGTTCCCGCGCGGCGGGTCATCGCGGCCACCGTCCCGACGGCCGTCCCCGCCGCGGCCAGCCCGAAGGCGGCGGTCATCCGCACCAGGTGCCGCCGCCGGCCGTGCCAGCCGCCCTCGCGCTGCGCCGCCGCGTCGGCGTGGAAGACGTTGCCGGTGCTCTCCGGCCGTGGCGCGGGCCCGAACTGGGTGCGGTGCGCGTACCAGCCGAGGACCCGCTCGGCGAACGCCGGGGCGAGCCGCCACTGGAGGCCGATCAGCCGGGCGGCGCCGCCGGCGTACGCCTCGCGCCGCGGGCGGCGCAGCAGCCGGACGATCGTCTCGGCCACCACCTCGGGCGGGTAGACCGGAGGCGGCGGTACCAGTTCCCGGCCGCTGTGGTTGGCGGCGTGCCGGAAGAACGGGGTGTCGATGGTGGCCGGCAGCACCGTGCAGATGGAGATGTTGCCCCGCCCGGTGACCCGCATCTCCTGGCGGACCGTGTCGGCCAGCCCGCGGATGCCGTGCTTCGTGGCGTTGTACGCCGACTGGTAGGGCATCGCCACCTCGGCCAGCACGGAGGCGTTGTTGACCAGCACCCCGCCACCCGCCGCGCTCAGGTGGGGCAGGGCGGCCCTGGTGCCGTACGCGGCGCCCAGCAGGTTGACCTCCAGCACCCGGCGGAACTCCGCCACGGGGATCTCGTCGAAGAGCCCGACCGCGCCGACCGCGGCGTTGTTGATCCAGCCGTCGATCCGGCCGAACTCGGCGACCGCGCGGGCGGCGAGCCGCTCGACGGCAGCCGGATCGGTCACGTCGGTCGGCACCGCCAGCGCCCGCCCGCCCAGCTCCCGGCACCGCACGGCGACCTCCTCCAGCGCCGCTTCGCTGCGGGCGGCCAGCACCACGGCGGTGCCGCGCCGGGCGAGGGCGTACGCGGTGGCCGTACCGATGCCGCTGGAGGCGCCGGTGAGCACGACGGTGGCGTCGGCGAGGCTGCGGGTGAGAGGCATTCCTCGCCCGTACCCCCGTCGGCAGGGGTCATGCGGCCGGCGCCGGTCGGATACTCGCGGCCCCGGGTCGGGGTGGCGCCCGCCCCGCAACAGTTGCCGTCGCGCAAGCACCCGCCGGGCTCTTCCCGATCTGCCAGGTTTCGGCTCCCGGGGGTTCGGTTAATGGGACCCTCTGACCGAGGACCACCGCTTGAGAAGATCGCATGGAGGTGACCCATGCGCGTCGGCCTCGTCTGCGCGCACGCCGGCCCAGCCAGGGGCACCGACGGCCTGACCGTCGGCACCCACCAGCACATCGCCCGGGTCGCCGCCGAACTCGCCGCGCGGGGCCACGACGTCCGGGTGTACGAACGCCGCGACGACCCGGCCCTGCCGGAGACGGCGACGGTCGAGGGCTACCGGGTGGAGCGGGTGCCGATCGGCCCGGCCGCCCCGCTGCCCACCGCCGAACTGGTGCCGCACGTGTCCGCGTTCGGCGCCTGGCTGGCCGAGAGGTGGACGGGCGACTGGCGTCCCGAGGTGGTGCACGGGCACTACTGGGTCGGCGGGCTGGCCGCCGCGCACGCGGTCCGCGAGACGGACGTCCCGGTGGTGCAGACGTTCCACTCCCTCGGCGTCGAGCAGCTGCGCCACCTCGGCCGGCAGTACGACGGGCCGGGGGAGCGGATCCCGCTGGAGCGGGCGCTGACCCGGGCGGTGGACATCGCGGTCGCCCAGTGCAACGACGAGGTCGACGAGCTGACCCGGATGGGGTTGCAACGCGCCTCCGTGGCGATGGTGCCGGCCGGCGTCGACACCGCGCAGTTCCACCCCGACGGCGAGGCCGCGCCCCGCGACCAGCGGGCCCGGATCCTCTCCGTCGGCGGGCTCTCGGCCGGGCACGGCCAGGAGGACCTGATCCGGGCCATGCGACTGGTCGGCGACGCCGAGCTGGTGATCGCCGGCGGCCCGCCCGTCGGGCAGCTCGCCAACCACGCCGAGGCCCGGCGGCTGCGCGAGCTGGCCGAGCGCAGCGGGGTGGCCGACCAGGTGAAGCTGGTGGGCGCGGTGCCGCACGAACAGATGGCCACCTGGTACCGCTCGGCGGACGTGGTCGCCTGCACCCCGCACTACTCGTCCGCCGGCCGGGTGTCGCTGGAGGCGATGGCCTGCGGGGTGCCGGTCGTCGGCTACTCGATGGGCGGGATCGCCGACGCCGTGGTCGACGAGGTCACCGGCCGGTTGGTGCCGCCGGGCGACGTCCGCGCGCTGGGCGTGACGCTGCGCCGGCTGCTCGCCGACAACGCCGGGCGGTTCGCGTACGGGCACGCCGCCGTCGACCGGGTGCGGTGCAGCTACACCTGGGAGCGGACGGCGGGCGCGCTGGAGCGCCTCTACGAGCGGGTGGTGAGCCGCCGCAAGCCGGTCGAGGCGGCCTGACCCGGGGCCGGCGGTCCGAGGCGGCCTGACCCGGGCCGGCCGCCCCCGCGCGCCCGGTTCAGAGGGGGCGACCGGGCGCTCCGACGCCCACCATGCGCCGGTCGCGTTCCCCGGCCACCGCGTGGTGGTGCTGGGGTTCGGCGTACCGGGTGAGACCGATGACCGCCGCGAGGGTGACCAGGAACCCGACCGCGGCGAGCCACTCCCGCCCGGGCCAGATCTTGTCGTTGAGCAGGAGCAGGCCGACGATCGCGGCGGGCACCGCCCCGGCGGCGTCCATCGCCGCCACGGCGGCCGTGGTCGAGCCGCGTTGCATGGCCAGGCCGAGCAGCAGCTGGCCGACGACCGAGTGGACGATCAGCAGGTAGAGCAGCGGATCCTGGACGAACGCCTCCGGCGTCGGGGCGGAGGCGAGGGGCCGGGCGGCCACCGCGGCGGCGGAGAACGCCAGCCCGGCCAGCGCGCCGAGCGCCACCGAGCCGGGCGCCCCGTGCAGGCGTACGGCGAAGAAGCCGATCACGGCGATCACGCCGAGCGCCACCGCCAGGGCGATCAGGCCGGCGGTGCCGAGCGGCTTGGCCGGCGCGGGCTCGGCGGAGAGCACCAGCGCGGTGATGCCGGCGAACAGCAGCACCAGCAGGGCCACCTCGGCGGCCGGCAGCCGCCACTTCAGCACCAGCACGCCGAGCAGGGCGGTGACCCCGAGCCCGGCGGCGACGCTGGACTGGACCAGGAACAGCGGCAGGTCCCGGCGGGCGAGCAGGGCCAGCACGAACCCGGCGACCTGGCAGCCGAGCCCGACCAGGTACGTGCGGTGCCCCGCCAGCCGCAGCAGCAGTCCCGGGTCGAAGGAGTGGTGCACGGTGGTGCGGGCGGCGGCCACCGACTGGAGCAGGTTGGCGACGCCGTACGCGACGATCATGGCCGCGAGGAAGCACCAACCGGAGGAGACCACCTGGCGAGGATAGAGGCTGTCGGAGGTCAGTGCTCGGTTGGCCGACCCAGCCGGGCGAGGATGTCGGCGTGCAGCGCGCCGTTGCTGGCAACGGCGCTGCTCTCGGTGCCGGCGTCGCCGGAGGGGGCGGGCCGGCCGGCCAGGTCGGTGAACGTCCCGCCCGCCTCGGTGACGATCGGCACGAGCGCGGCGACGTCCCACAGCGACAGCTCCGGCTCCACCATCACGTCCAGCGCGCCCTCGGCCAGCAGCATGTAGCCGTAGAAGTCGCCGTACGCCCGGCTGCGCCAGGTGTCCCGCATGAGCTGGAGCATCGCGTCCAGCCGCCCGGCGGACTCCCACCCCGTCAGCGACGAGTAGCAGAAGCTCGCGTCCGCGAGGTCCCGTACCGCGGAGACCCGGATCGGCGTGCCACCGGCGGCGTCCGGCCCCGCGTACGCGCCCTCGCCGAGCGCGCCCCACCAGCGGCGGCCGAGCGCCGGCGCGGAGACCAGTCCGGCGACCGGGCGGTCCCCCTCCAGCAGCGCGATCAGGGTGGCCCACACGGGCACGCCCCGGATGAAGTTCTTCGTGCCGTCGATCGGGTCGACCACCCAGCGGCGACCGTCCGGGCCGCTGGCGGGCTCCTCGCCGTACTCCTCGCCCAGCAGACCGTCGGCCGGCCGGTGCACGGCCAGCAGCGCCCGGATCTCCCGCTCCACCGCGGTGTCCGCGTCGGAGACCGGGGTCAGGTCGGGTTTCGCCTCGACCCGCAGGTCGAGCGCGCGGAACCGGGCCGTGGAGACGGCGTCGGCGGCGTCGGCGAGCAGGTGGGCGAGGGCGAGGTCGTCGGCGTACCCGGGCATGCCCAAACGGTAGCGGCGACCGGGTCAGGACCCCGCGAGCGGGTCGCCGGGATTCCGCTGGTCGGGTTCGCGCGCGTCGCCCTCGCCCGACCGGGAGGCCAGCAGCCGGCGGTACGAGGCCAGCCGCCGCGCGTCGGCCTTGCCGGCGGCGATCCAGGCGTCCAGCCCGCAGGCGGTCTCGTCCGGCGTGTGCGGGCAGTTGGCGGGGCAGTCGACCGTCCCCTCGACCAGGTCGGGGAAGCCGTGCAGCAGGCTGTCGGCGGAGACGTGCGCGAGCCCGAAGCTGCGTACCCCCGGGGTGTCGACGATCCAGCCGGCGGGGGCGTTCCCGCCGTGCGCCGGGTCCCGGGGCAGTCGCAGCGCCACCGCGCTCGTGGAGGTGTGCCGGCCCCGGCCGATCGCGCTGACCGTGCCGACCGCCCGGGCGGCGTCCGGCACGAGGCGGTTGACCAGCGTCGACTTGCCCACCCCGGAGTGCCCGACCATGACCGAGATCCGCCCGGCGAGCAGGTCGCGCAGGGCGTCGAGGTCGGAGTCCGGGCGGATCAGCACGTACGGCAGCTCCAGCTCGGCGTAGTAGTCGAGCACCGCCTCGGGGCCGGCGAGGTCGGCCTTGGTGAGGCAGAGCAGCGGCTCGATGCCGGCGTCGTACGCGGCCACCAGGCACCGGTCGATGAAGCCGGTGCGCGGCGGCGGGTCGGCCAGCGCGCTCACGATGACCAGCTGGTCGGCGTTGGCGACGACCACCCGTTCCAGGCGTCCCTCGGCGGTGGTCTCGTCGTCGTCGGCGGTGCGCCGCAGCACCGACGTCCGTTCGGCGATCCGGACGATCCGGGCCAGCGCCCCGGCCGCGCCGGAGGTGTCCCCGACCAGGCCGACGCGGTCGCCGACCACCACCGACTTGCGCCCCAGCTCCCGGGCCCGCATCGCGGTGACCAGGGGCGCGTCCGGCTCGGCGTCGGGCGGCACGCACGTGTAGCGGCCCCGGTCGACGGCGATCACGAAGCCGTCCACCGCGTCGGAGTGCCGGGGTCGGGTGCGGGTACGCGGGCGCGACGACTTGCCGGGCCGCACCCGGACGTCGTCCTCGTCGTACTCCCGCCGTCTGGTCGCCAGGACCCGCCCCCGTCGTGTCAGCTCTTGCCGGTCACCAACGCCGACCATAGTGCCGGAAACTCGGGCATGGTCTTCGAGGTGCATGCCACGTCGCTCAACTCGATGCCGGGGACGGCCAGGCCGGCCACGGCGGCGGCGTGCGCCATCCGGTGGTCGTGGTAGGTCTCGAACACCCCGCCGTGCAGCGGCCGGGGCCGGATCTCGAGCCCGTCGGGGGACTCAGTGATGTCGGCGCCCAGGGCGGCGAACTCCCGCGCCAGCGCGGTCAGCCGGTCGGTCTCGTGGCCGCGGATGTGGCCGACGCCGGTGAACACCGACGGCGAGTCGGCGAGCATGGCCAGCGCGGTGAGCGCCGGGGTCAGCTCGCTGACGTCGGAGAGGTCGGCCTCGATGCCGTGCACCGCGCCGGTGCCCCGGACCGTCAGCCCGTCGGTGGAGAGGGTCACCTCGCCGCCCATCCGCTGGAGCAGCGAGCGGAGCTGCTCGACGGGCTGGGCGCTGCTGCGCGGCCAGCCCTGGAGGGTCACCTCGCCGCCGGTGACCAGGGCGGCGGCGAAGAACGGCACGGCACCCGAGAGATCCGGCTCGATCTCCCAGCCGCGCCCCGTCAGCGGGCCCGGCTCGACCACCCACACGTCGGGGGTGCCGTCGTCGACCGCCGCGCCGGCGGCCCGGAGCATCTGCACCGTCATCCGCAGGTGCGGCGCGGAGGGCACCGGCGGGCCCACGTGCCGGACCACCACGCCCCGGTCGAAGCGCGGCGCGGCCAGCAGCAGCCCGGAGACCAGCTGGCTGGAGGCGGACGCGTCGATCACCACCTCGCCGCCGGCCACCCGCCCGGCGCCGAGCACGGTCAGCGGCAGGCTGCCGGTGGCGGGCGCGTCCACGCGCGCGCCGAGGGAGCGCAGCGCCCCGATCAGCGGGCCGAGGGGCCGGGTGCGCGCCTGCGGGTCGCCGTCGAAGGTGATCCGCCCGTCGGCCAGGCCCGCCACGGGCGGGACGAAGCGCATCACGGTGCCGGCCAGGCCGACGTCGACGTGCGCGGGGCCGACCAGCGGGTGGGGGCGGACCAGCCAGCGCTCGTCGTCGCTGATCGACATGTGCGCGCCCATCGCGCGCAGCCCGGCGGCCATCAGCTCGGTGTCCCGCGCGCGCAGCGGCCCGGCCAGGGTCGACGGTCCGCCGGCCAGCGCGCTCAGCACCAGGGCGCGCGCGGTCATCGACTTGGACCCGGGCAGGCGCAGCGTCGCCGCGACCGGGTCGGAGGCGGTCGGAGCGGTCCACGGCTGCGGCGGCCGGGTCGCGATCAGGTTCCCCACGGTTACATTCTGCCGCGTCCGACGGCGGGTGGCGCCGGCCGGCACGCGTCCTCCCGGTCAGCGGGACAGCCGGGCGGCGCGCGGCGGGTTAGCGTGTGCGGCATGTGCGGGAGGTACGCGACGACCCGGAGCGCGGGCGACCTGAGCGCGCTGTTCGAGTCCCAGGACGAGACCGGCGACGGGGTAGGCCCCGACCACAACGTCGCGCCCACCGATCCGGTGCCGCTGGTGCGGGTCAGCCCGGAGGGCCACCGCGCGCTGTCGGTCGGCCGCTGGGGCCTGGTGCCGTCCTGGTCCAGGTCGCCCGCGGGCGCCGCCCGCATGATCAACGCCCGCGCCGAGACGGTCGCCACCAGCCGGGCGTACGCCGGGGCCTTCGCCCGCCGCCGCTGCCTCGTCCCCGCCGACGGCTGGTACGAGTGGGGCCGCGCGGCCGACGGGCGCAAGCAGCCCTACTACATGACCCCGTCGGACGGCTCGGTGCTCGCCTTCGCCGGCATCTGGTCGGTCTGGGACGGCTCCGGCGGCCCGCTGCTGACCTTCAGCGTGCTCACCACCGCCGCGTTGGGCGAGTTGGCCGAGGTGCACGACCGGATGCCGCTGCTGCTGCCCCGCGACCGCTGGGGGGCGTGGCTGTCGACCGACGAGCCGGAGGGCCTGCTCGCGCCGCCCCCGCCCGACTGGCTCGCGGCGCTGGAGATCCGCCCGGTGGGCACGGCGGTGGGCGACGTGCGTAACGACGGGCCGCAGTTGACCGAGAGGGTGCCGCTCGCCCGGGCCGCCGCGCCGGAGGAAATGACGCTCTTCTGACAGTCCGACACATTGTCGGGCGTGATTTGCCAGAGTTGCGGGCGAATCGTCGCCCCGACGTTCACCCATATTCGCCGTGAAGTCTTGTCCCGGTGTCCGGAAGTGCGATACAACACAGCGCCGGTAGTGGGCGCGACTCGCACGGGGCGGACGACGCACACCGATCTTGCCGGTCCCACGGGGGAGGTGGGTGGATGACACGGGCACGTATGCCCCGGCCGCACGAGGTGGCCACCGCACGACGGGATCCGCGGCTGTTGCGGGCGTTGCGGGAGCGGCGACAGGACGAGGCGTGGCGCACCAGGGGAACCTGCCAGAACGTCGACCCGGAAACGTTCTTTCCGGCGCCGAACGAGCCGGCCGACGCGGCCGTCGCGCTCTGCCGCAGCTGTGACGTGCAGGGATCCTGCCTGGCCTGGGCGCTGGACGTGGGTGACTGCCACGGCGTCTGGGGCGGTACCACCCCGCGCGAACGGCGGGCGATGCTGGTCGCCTGGCGCGACGAGGTGCAACCGGATCCGGACGCCGCCCGCGAGGCGGGTCCGCCGGTCCGGGACCGGCTGCTCACCCTGGTGCCGCTGAGCTGACCGTCGACTGAACCGGTCGCAGCCGGCCCGCCACCTCGGCGGGCCGGCTGCCCGTCGTGCCCCGGACACCGCAGAATGGGCCGATGCCCGAGGACGACGACGTACCCACCCCGCGCGGGCCCGCCCGGGTCGACACCGACCTGCCGGCGGGTGCGCCGAGCGCCCTGCTGGTGCTCGGGCACGGCGCGGGCGGCGACGTCGACGCTCCCGACCTGCGTGCGCTCCGGGACGCGGCGGTCGACGCCGGTCTGGTGGTGGCCCGGGTGACCCAGCCGTACCGCGTCGCCGGACGCCGTGCGCCGGCACCGGCGGGGCACCTCGACGAGGCGTGGACCGCCGTGCTCGCCGTGCTGCGGCAGCGGCATCCCGGCGTACCGCTGCTGGTGGGCGGCCGGTCCAGCGGCGCGCGGGTGGCGTGCCGCACCGCGCCCGCGGTGGGCGCCGCCGGGGTCGTCGCGCTCGCGTTCCCGCTGCATCCGCCCGGCCGCCCGGAGCGGTCGCGGGCGGCGGAGCTGGCGACCGGCCTGCCGACCCTCGTGGTCAACGGCGACCGTGACCCGTTCGGGGTGCCGGAGCCGGGGCCGGGGGTGCACGTGGTGACCCGCCCGGGGGAGCGGCACGACCTGCGGGGGGACCCGGCCGGCACGGCCGCCGTGGTGCGCGACTGGCTGCGCGGGCAGGGCTGGGCGCGAGGCTGAACGCCGCCCCCGCCGCATCGCCGGGCGCTCCGGCGGGCCGTGTCCGCCTGCCGCGGCGGGTCGTTGCATCGGATGGCGCCGGACGCCCGGTTCGGGCGGGCGGCGCCGGTCCTCCCAGGCCCTTCCTGGTCCCAGCGTCGGCCTCCGCCGGCGCCGGGACCAGGAACGGGGGAGGTGAGCGGAATGCCCCGCCCCGTCGGGGGCGTTGCACCCCCCGGGACGACATTTCTGGCGAGGGGGGAGACCGGTGCCGACCGAGACGCGGGTCCGGGAACGGGACGAGCGGGGAGCGCGGCAGTTGCGACGGCTGCTGGGCGGCCCGGACTGGCCCGCGGTGGTGCCGCCGGTCGGCCCGGCCGCGGTGAGCACGCACACGGTGAGTACGAGCACACCCGCCGGAAGTGAATCTGCGGGCACGTCCGTACGCGTATCCTCGGCGGGAAAGCATCCGACGCGAGGGGATGTGCGGTTGACGACCGAGAAGACGGACGAGCGCAGGGCCCGCTTCGAGCGGGACGCGATGCCCTTCGTCGATCAGCTCTACGCTGCCGGGCTGCGGATGACCCGCAACCCGGCGGATGCCGAGGACCTGGTCCAGGAGACCTACCTGAAGGCGTACGCCGCCTTCCACCAGTTCGAGCAGGGCACGAACCTGAAGGCCTGGCTCTACCGGATCCTGACCAACACCTACATCAACTCCTACCGCAAGCGGCAGCGCCAGCCCATCCAGGCGCCGACCGACGAGATCACCGACTGGCAGCTCGCCGAGGCCGAGTCGCACACCTCCAGCGGGCTGCGTTCGGCCGAGACCGAGGCGCTGGACCGGCTGCCGGACAGCGACGTCAAGGAGGCCCTCCAGCAGTTGCCGGAGGAGTTCCGCCTGGCCGTCTACCTCACCGACGTCGAGGGCTTCTCCTACAAGGAGGTCGCCGACATCATGGGCACGCCGATCGGCACGGTCATGTCGCGTCTGCACCGGGGCCGGCGTAACCTGCGCAAGCTGCTCGAACAGTACGCCGCAGAGCGGGGCTTCAGCGCCGCGGCGTCGAAGAAGGGCTCGACCGCTTCCGCCGGCCGGGAGGTCTGACATGAGCTGTGGAGATCCGCACGAGACGGATTGCCGCGAGGTCATCGCGGAGGTCTACCTCTACCTGGATCTGGAGTGCGCCGAGGAGCGGCGCACGCTGATCCGGCACCACCTCGACGAGTGCGGCCCGTGCCTGCGCGAGTACGGCATCGAGCAGGAGGTGCGGGCGCTGGTGGCCCGCTGCTGCGGCAACGAGACCGCGCCCGACCAGCTGCGGGAGCGGCTGCGGCTGCGCCTCACCGAGCTGGTCGTCTTCGAGACCACCGAGTCGAAGGAGCTTGCCGACTGAGGTCGGGCCGGGCGCGGCAGCCGACCGAGGTCGGTGCCCCCGGAGACAGCGGACGCCGGTGGCCCGGGTCGTGACGACCCGGGCCACCGGCGTCCGCGCCGACTGGTCGACGCCGGGCCGTGGGGCCCGGCCCGCCGGTCAGGAGTTGGGGCGCTTGCCGTGGTTCGCGCCGCTCTTCTTGCGGGCCTTCTTCTTGCGGGCCTTCTTCGCCATGGTGACCTCCTCGTGATGGTCGGATCCCGCCTGCGCACGATCTCGGCGCCGGTGCACGCACCGGTCCTCCCGGCGCCGGGTCCGACCCGCTGATGCTAGTGCGGCCGGCACCCGCCGTCGTCCGCCGGGGCCGCCGACGCCGCGCCACGCCGCACGACCCGCCGGCGGACCGCCCCTGAGTCGATCATCGACCCGGCCCGCGCCGCTCCACGCCCGCCGGAGGTCGCCCGCATGATTGGATACGTCGGCAGGCAACCGCGAGAGGGAGGGCCCGAAGATGGCCGAGGAGATCCGCGCCGAGATGGTGGCGAACGTCTGGAAGGTCGTCGCGTCGGCAGGGGACACCGTGTCCGAGGGGGACACCCTGGTGATCCTGGAGTCGATGAAGATGGAGATCCCGGTCGTCGCCGAGTCCGACGGTGTCGTCAAGCAGCTCGCGGTCAACGAGGGCGACGTCGTGCAGGACGGTGACCTGATCGCGGTGATCGATTGACCGGCCTCTCGGTACGCCGGGCCGGGCCGGCCGACTTCGCGGCGGTGGCCCGGCTGACGGTGGCCGCGTACGAGGCGGACGGCCAGCTGAAGAACGAGCACGGCTACGCCGCCGTACTCGCCGACGTGGCGTCCCGGGCCCGGGACGGCGAGGTGCTCGTCGCCGTCGACGACGCCACCGGCGAGCTGCTCGGCTCGGTGACCCTCGTCCTGCCCGGCACCCGCTACGCCGAGCTGTCCCGGGCGGGTGAGGCGGAGTTCCGGATGCTGGCGGTGGACCCGGCCGCGCAGGGGCGGGGCGTCGGCGCGGCGCTGGTCGAGGCCTGCGTGTCGCGGGCGACCGAGCTGGGCTGTGCCGCCGTCGTCATCTGCGTCCGCGACGGCTTCGCCGCCTCCGCCCAGCGGCTCTACCGGCGACGCGGCTTCGTGCGGGTGCCGGAGCTGGACTGGGTGCCCGTGGACGGGGTGCACCTGCTCGGCCTGCGGCTGGAGCTGACCGGCGCGTGAGCCACCGGCGGCGACGGCTCACCGGCGCCTGAGGAGCCCCCAGAGGCGGCGCAGGCGGGAACGCGGCCGGGGGACCGGCGCGGTGGCCGTCAGCGCGGTGGCCAGGGCCGCCGTCTCCGGATCCAGGGCCGGGCTGGCCAGGGCCAGGTGCGCCAGCGACGGCGCGATCGGCGTCGGGCGGGTCCGGGCGACCGCTGCCACGTCGGCCAGCCGCTCGGTCACCACCCGGGCCACGTCGGCGCGCACCTCAGGGTCGACCCAGGCGGCGGTGACCAGGGCGAACAGGGCCGCCTCGGTGACCCAGTCCTCGACCCCCCAGACCAGGTCCAGCAGCACCCGGCGCCGGGTCGACTCCGCCCACGGCTCGTCGGTGCGGTGGTGCAGCAGGCCCAGACACGCCCACACCTGGACGCAGCGCACCCAGAGCGAGGGGTCCTGCCCGAGTACCCGGCCCAACGCGGTCGGCGGCGCCTCCGGCGGGTGCGCCAGCAGGCCGAGCAGGTCGTCCAGTTCCAGGGTGGCCAGGCCCACCGCCGCGTCGTACGCCGCCGGCGGGTGTGGCCACGCCGGGTGGGCGAGCTGCCGCAGCCGCGCCGCCGCCTCCGGCGAGGGCGCCGGCACGGCGGGCACGACCGTCGTCCCGTCGGGCCGCCAGAGCTGCCGGGTGGTCGCCCGCCGGGGCTCGCGCGGGTCCGGGTCGGGCACGCCGGCCACCTCGATCCGCAGCCCGGGCGCGGCCGTCGCGGCGGCACGCAGCGCGCTGGGCGGCGGGGGCTGGTCCAGCCGTACGGCGCCGAGGCCGACGCGCTCGTCGGTGACGGCCTGACGCAGCGCGTCCACCACGGGCCCGGTCGCCGGGGTGACCTGCCCGAGCCAGGGCCGGCTCCGGCAGCTCTCGGCCAGGTCGCCGTGCTCGTGCGTGTCGTCGGGATGGTCCCGGACGAAGTCGGCGAGCGCGACCAGGTGCGCCACGTCGCCGTCGCGCTGGTGCCGCAGCCGGTGCGCGGTGTGCACGGCGCACTCGAAGGAGGGGTCCCGGGCCAGCGCCCGGTCTATCCAGTCGAGCGCCTCGTCGAGCCGCCCGTTGTCGGCGAGCGTGCCGGCGATGTCGGCGTAGACGGTGAGGTCGCCGGGGTCGTGCGCGACGGCGCGGCCGAGTGCCGCCAGCGCCTCCCGGGTGCGCCCGGCGCTGCGGTACGCGTACCCGAGCCACACCTCGCCGATCTTCGACGGCTCCGCGCGTACGCCCCGGGCGGCCCAACGGATCGCCAGGTCGACCTCGCCGACGCGCCTGGCCAGCGCGGACGCCGCGCCGAGCAGCAGGCCGTGCTCGGGGTGGACGGTGACCGCGTTGCGGGCCAGCGCCAGGTAGGGGGCCAGGGCGGTCCGGCCGGCCCGGGGCACCGGGTCGGGCACGGCGGCGCAGACCTGCATCAGGATCCGGGCGGCCCGGTCCGGTTCGAGGCGCTCGGCGAGTTCCGGGGTGGTCACCCACGGCACCCCGGCCCAGTCCGTCCCCGGCGCGTGGCTGGTCGCCGCGACCAGCAGGTCCAGCCCTTCGGCGGGCCGGCCGGCGGCGGCGAGCAGGTGCGCGCGGGCCACGACGGCCCCGACGAAGGCGTGGCCCTGGAGCGGGAAGAGGTCGACGCCGCCCGCGCCGTCGGTGGCGGCGAGCCGGGCGAGGGTCTCGTGCACCTCGGGCAGGGTCGGGGCCTGGGCCAGCGCGGCGGCGACGTGACCGGCGGCGTGCGCCAGGTCGTTGTCGTCCATGGCCAGACGGGCCAGGGCAAGTTCCTCCGCCGCGGACAGCGACCGGTCGTCCTCGGGCACGTCGTCCTCTCGCTCGTCGGTCGTTGGGGCCGGGCAAGCCTAGGTGATGTTGCGCCGAGATGGTGATCATCTGCGCACTACTGTTCGTTCGATTGCTCAGGCCAGCTCAAACGTGCAAGACTGAGCAGGAAACGCGCGGCAATCGCGCAGTGGGAGGAGTTTCCGTGACGCGTGCAGGGGCCGGCATGGCGGCCGACATCGACGAGCAGCCGGCGGGCTACGAGCGGCTGCTCTCCGCCGAGCACGCCGGGGCGATCGCCCGGGTGGCGGCGGTCATCGCGGAGCGCCGCCCGCGGCACGTGGTCTTCACCGCCCGGGGCACCTCCGACCACGCGGCCCTCTACGGGGCGTACCTGACCGAGATCCGGCTCGGCCTGCCCGCCGGCCTCGCCTCGCCCAGCGTCGTCACCCTCTACGGCGCGAAGCCGGACCTCTCCGACGCGCTGGTCGTCGGCGTCAGCCAGAGCGGCGGCTCGCCCGACCTCGCCGAGGTGCTGCGCACCGCCCGCGCCTCCGGCGCGCTGACCCTCGCGGTCACCAACGCGCCCGACTCCCGGCTGGCCGGCGTCGCCGAGCTCAGCGTCGACATCGCCGCCGGGCACGAGCGCGCGGTGGCCGCCACCAAGACCTACACCGCCGAGCTGCTCGCCCTGCTGATGCTCGTCGAGGGCGTCCGGGCCGGCGACGGCGCGCTGCCCGCCGACGAACGCGAGGCGCTCGCCGCCCTGCCCGAGCTGGCCGCGCGCACCCTGGAGGACACCACCCCCACCCAGCTCGCGCCCCGCTACCGGTTCGCCGGCCAGCTGGTCACCACCGGCCGGGGGTACGCGTACCCGACCGCCCGCGAGGCCGCGCTGAAGCTGATGGAGACCTCGTACCTGCCGGCGCTCGCGTTCTCCGGCGCCGACCTGCTGCACGGCCCCCTCGCCATGACCGACCCGGACGTGCCGGTGCTCGCCGTGGTCGGCTCCGGGCCGGGCGGCCGGTCGATGGGCGAGGTGCTGCCCCGCCTCGGCGAGCGCCGCGCCGACGTGGTGGTGGTCGGCTCCGCCGACGTCGAGGGCGCCACCCGGATGGCCGTCCCCGAGGTCGACGAGCGGTACGCGCCGCTGCTGGACATCCTGCCGTTGCAGCGCCTGGCGCTGGCGCTGGCGCTCGCCCGGGGCGAGGACCCGGACGCGCCGCGCGGGCTGAAGAAGGTCACCGCGACGATGTGACGCCCGTCGTGGCACGCTGGTCGACGTGTCCACGCTGCGCAACCTCGCCGAGGAGCACACCCGCCTCCGCCCGGCCGACATCGACCACCTGCACCGGATCGCCGGCGACTGGCAGTTGCTGTCCGATCTGTCCTTCGCCGACCTGCTGCTCTGGGTGCCCGTGGACGGTGACGGCGCGTTCCTCTGCGTCGCCCAGGTCCGGCCGACGACCGCGCCCACCGCGTACCTGGACGACCAGGTGGGGCGGATCGTCGGCGGGCCCGAGGTGGCCCACCTGGAGGTGGCCCACCGGCAGGGCCGGATCTGGCGGGAGGGCGACCCGGTCTGGTACGGCGACGTGCCGGCCCGGCACGAGGCGATCCCGGTCCGGTTGCGCACCACCGACGGCGAGGCCGGCGAGGTGATCGCCGTGGTGGGGCGGGACACCAACCTCTCCACCGCGCGCACCCCGAGCCAGCTGGAGCTGAACTACCTCACCACCGCCGACGACCTGGCCCAGATGATCGCCGACGGGACCTTCCCGCCGCCGCGCCATCCCGGGGAGACCACGTCGGCCCCGCGCGTCGGCGACGGGCTGGTCCGGCTCGACGCCGGCGGCAAGGTCACCTACGCGAGCCCGAACGCGCAGTCGGCGTACCGGCGGCTGGGCTACGCCTCCCACCTGGTGGGCGAGGACCTGGCGGCGCTGCACCGCCGGCTGGCGAGCGACCCGCTGGAGGGCACGGACGCGGCGAACGGCATCCTCGCGGCGCTGCGCGGCGAGGCGCCGCCCCGCCGGGAGATCGACGCGCGGGGCGCGACGATGCTCACCCGGGCGCTGCCGCTGATGCCCGCCGGGGTGCCGATCGGCGCGCTGGTGCTGGTCCGCGACATCACCGAGGTACGCCGCCGCGACCGCGCCCTGATCACCAAGGACGCCACCATCCGGGAGATCCACCACCGGGTGAAGAACAACCTCCAGACCGTCGCCGCGCTGCTGCGGCTTCAGGCCCGCCGGGTGTCCATGCCGGAGGCCCGGGTCGCCCTGGAGGAGTCGGTACGCCGGGTCGCCTCCATCGCGCTGGTGCACGAGACCCTCTCCATGTCCAGCGACGAGGCGGTCGAGTTCGACGGCATCGTCGACCGGGTGGCCAGCGCCGCCACGGAGGTGGCCGCGACGGAGGCCACGGTCGGCATGCGCCGCGAGGGCAGCTTCGGCGTGCTGCCCGCCGAGGTCGCCACGTCGCTGGTGATGGTGCTCAACGAGTTGCTGCTCAACGCCGTCGAGCACGGCTTCCCGCCGGCCGCCGAGACGCCCGTCGTCCCGACCGGTCCCGGCACCCCCGCCCCGGCCGCGCCAGCCCCGGGGGCGCCCGTGGCGGAGGCGGCTGGTCCGGTCGAGCCGGAGGTGGTGCTGTCGGCGCACCGGTTCCGGAAGATGCTGCACGTCTCGGTCACCGACAACGGGCGTGGGCTGCCGCCCGACTTCGACGCCGAGCGGAGCGGCAACCTCGGCTTGCAGATCGTCCGCGCGCTGGTCACCGGCGAGCTGCGCGGCACCATCGAGCTGCGCGACGGCGCGAAGGGCGGCACCGAGGCGACGCTCGTCGTCCCGCTGGTGCGCAACGCCCCCGAGGGCCGTCCCGCCGGCTGACCCACCCACCCCGGCGCGAGGGCCGGGGGTGCCGGGGCGGCCATGATCAGTTGATTGGAAACCGGCCCCGGAGGCCCCACGACCCCGGCTCCCCGTCGACCGATCAAGCCGGTCGCCGGAGCCGGGGCGGGGTGGGGTGGGTGGGTCAGCGGGTCAGCAGGGCGACGGTGAGTCCCGGGCGCGGCCAGACCCGCTCGACGGTGTAGCCGGCGCGCAGCGCGTCGCCCTTGGCGCCGGTGACGGTGGCCAGCGGATCGTCGCGACGGCCGGCCACGACCAGCCAGACCCGTTCCGCGCCGGCCAGGCACTCGGCCGGCCGGGTGCACTCGGCGGCCCACAGGTCCCCCCTGCGGGCCTGGTCCTGCGTCACCAGCACGTCGCGGGGCCGACGGTCGCCCAGGTGGTACGCGAGACCCAGGTCGAGGAAGAGCCAGCTCTGCCGGGGGGAGTAGACGACCGCGTCGCCCGGCCGCTGGCCGTCGGCGACGATCCGGGCCGCGCCCCGGTAGTCCACCGTCGCGCTGCGCGGCCACTCGTGGGTACGCCGTAGCGCCGCCTGGTCGGGCAGCCCGAGCAGCCCGGCCAGGGCGACGACGGCCAGCGCGGGCGGCAGCGGCACCGTCGCCAGCGCCGCGCCCGCGAGCAGGCAGGCGAAGGGCACCACGAAGACGAGGTACCGGGGCACCCAGAGCGGTACGACCAGCCCCGCGGCGAAGAGCAGCAGCACGGGCAGCAGCACGGCGAGCCCGGGCAGCAGGGCGCGCCGGCCCAGGCGCGCCGCGCCGAGCGCCGCGAGGCCCACCAGGACCCCGCCCACCACCCCGCTCTGCGCCACCCCGCCCGCGAGCGCGGCCAGGTCGTCGGGGCGGACGGCATCCACCCAGCCGAGCTGCCGGGAGCGCTGTTCCCTGGCGAGCAGCACCAGCGGGGTCAGCAGCAGCACGGTGGGCAGCAGGGTGAGCGCCCAGCGCAGCGGGCGGTTCGGCGGCCCCGTACGGCGGGTGGCGAGCACCGCCACCGCGTGCGCGGCGAGCAGGGTGAGCGCGACCAGGTGGGTGAGCCCGAGCGCGGCCACGGCGACGGCGTACCCGGCCCAGCGCGTCCACCGGGGTCGGGCCGTCGCCTCGACCAGCAGCAGAGTCGCCAGCACCGCCAGGAAGGTGGCCAGCGCGTACGGGCGGGCCTCCTGGCCGTACCGCGAGGTGCCCGGGAGCACCGCGAGGAGCAGCCCGGCGAGCAGCCCGGCCCGGGCGCCGAGCAGGCGCTGCCCGAGGAACGCGGTCAGCCCGGCCGTAGCGGCCATGGCCAGGGCGGCGGGCAGCCGCAGCGCGGTCACCGAGTCGCCGAAGACGGCCACCCAGGCGTGCATGAACAGGTAGTAGGGGCTGGTGGCGGCGTCGATGGTGCCGGCTAGCCGGACCAGGTCCCCGGGGGACCGGCTCGCCGCACTCCAGGTGGCCAGCTCGTCGCGCCACGGCTGCGCGTGGTCGATCCCGGTCAGTACCACGGCCAGCGTGGCCAGGCTCGGCCCGATCCAGATCAGCCGGCCCGTGCGATCCGGCCCGCTCACCGCCTCGCGCACCGGCGGGACGCGGTCGCCGGGCGGGTCAGCGGAACCGGTCACATACCGCAGCGTCACACAGTCCGGCCGTCCGGTGCGCCGATCCGCCGATCGGGCGCGGCGTCAGCGGTCTCGGCGCGCCCGCGACGTGTGGCCCGTGATGTGGGATCCCGCACGCACTCGTTGGCCGGCCCCCGTCGGGTGTGGCAGCATGACCTCCATGACCGCCGCTGTCGTCCGCCGCTTCGTGGCTCGTCGCCACGTCGACTACGGCCGCGTGCGCAGCGCGATCTGTCCGGCCCACTGACGACGCCCGATCACTCTGTCTCGGGCGCGCCGCGCGCCGGCTGTTCCGACACCGTTGTCGCCAGCCCGTTCCGACGGGTCGGCCGCGCGCCTTGCGTGTTCCCGAGGCACCGCAGACAACGGAGGACGCCGCCATGGCGGTCAGCAGCATCCCGGCCCGGGCCGGGGACCCGACGTCCCCCCGACCGGCCCGGACTCCCCGCCGGCCCCGAGGTGAAGGTCAGTGGGCGCTCGGTCACCGCGAGCCGCTCAACCCCAACGAGCGGATCAAGAAGGACGACGACCCGCTGAACGTACGGGCCCGGATCGAGAACATCTACGCCCACCAGGGGTTCGCCTCGATCGATCCGCAGGACCTCCGTGGCCGCTTCCGCTGGTGGGGCCTCTACACCCAGCGCAAGGCGGGCATCGACGGCGGCCGTACGGCCGTGCTGGAGCCGCACGAGCTGGAGGACGAGTTCTTCATGCTCCGGGTCCGGGTGGACGGGGGCGAGCTGAGCCTGGCACAGCTGCGGGTGGTCGCGGACATCTCCCGCGAGTTCGCCCGGGACACCGCCGACATCACCGACCGGCAGAACATCCAGTACCACTGGATCCGGGTCGAGGACATGCCGGAGATCTGGCGCCGCCTGGAGTCCGTCGGCCTGCAGACCACCGAGGCGTGCGGCGACTGCCCCCGGGTGGTGCTGGGCAGCCCGGTCGCCGGGGTGGCCCGCGACGAACTGCTCGACCCGACGCCGGCGGTCGACGAGATCGTCCGCCGCTACGTGGGCGACAAGGCGTACTCCAACCTGCCGCGCAAGTTCAAGACCTCCATCTCCTGGCTGGTCGACACCCCGTACGAGGCGAACGACATCTCCTTCCTCGGGGTGGACCACCCGGACCACGGGCCGGGCTTCGACGTCTGGGTCGGCGGCGGCCTGTCCACGAACCCGATGCTGGCCAAGCGGCTCGGCGTCTGGGTGTCGTTGGAGGAGGTGCCGGACGTCTGGGCGGGCGTGGTCGGCATCTTCCGCGACTACGGCTACCGCCGGTTGCGCAACCGCGCCCGGCTGAAGTTCCTGGTCGCCGACTGGGGCGTGGAGAAGTTCCGCGAGGTGCTGGAGAAGGAGTACCTGGGCCGGGCGTTGCTCGACGGCCCGGCCCCGCAGCTGCCCGACAGGCCGGTGGACCACATCGGGGTGCACCCGCAGCGCGACGGGCGCAACTACGTCGGGGCTGCCCCGGTGGTGGGCCGGGTATCCGGCGGGCAGCTCGCCCGCCTGGCCGACGTGGTCGAGGCGCACGGCAGCGGGCGGGTGCGGCTCACCCCGTACCAGAAGCTGCTGGTGCTGGACGTGGCGCCGGAGCGGACCGACTCGCTAATGCGCGAGCTGCGCGGGATCGGCCTGGAGGCGCAGCCGTCGGCCTGGCGGCGCGGCACGATGGCCTGCACCGGCATCGAGTACTGCAAGCTGGCCATCGTCGAGACCAAGGCGCGCGGCGAGGAGCTGGTGGCCCGGCTGGAGGAGCGGCTGCGCGACTTCGACGCCGACATCTCCATCCACCTCAACGGCTGCCCCAACGCCTGCGCCCGCACCCAGGTCGCCGACATCGGCCTCAAGGGCCAGCTCGTCGTCGGCCCGGACGGCCGCCAGGTGGAGGGCTTCCAGGTCCACCTCGGCGGCGGGCTCGGCATGGCCGAGGGACAGACGGCCGGGTTCGGCCGCAAGCTGCGCGGTCTGAAGACCACCGCCGAGGAGCTTCCGGCGTACGTGGAGCGGCTGGCCCGGCGCTACCTGGCCGGCCGGGAGACGGGCGAGACGTTCGCCAACTGGGTGATCAGGGTCGACGAGGAGGAACTCCGATGAGCGATCGAAGCGAGCGAACCAGCGGTGCCGTGGGGCCTCGTCGCGGTGCCGAGCGAAGCGAGGTGACGCGATGAGCGAGACCCGTTCCGCGCCGTTGTACTGCCCGTACTGCGGCGAGGAGGACCTGCGGCCGAGTGAGGCCGGCCACGGCGCCTGGGAGTGCCACGCGTGCGCCCGGGTGTTCACGGTGAAGTTCACCGGCCTGCTCGGCCGGGCGGTGGCCCGGTGAGCGGGGGCACGGGCGACCGGCCCGGTCTCGTCTCGGCGACGGGCCTGGGCCTGGTCGGCCTGGGCGCCCCGGCTCCGGCCGACGCGGCCCGGCGCGGCCCCGACGAGCTGCGCGCGCTGGCCGAGGCGGCCGGCCGGGACCTGGAGGGCGCGCCGGCGCTGGAGATCGCGCGCTGGGCGGCCGAGACCTTCGGTGCCCGGTTCTGCGTCACCAGCTCGATGGCCGACGCCGTGCTGGCCCATCTGGTCTCCCGGGTCGCCCCGGGGGTGGACGTGGTCTTCCTCGACACCGGACTGCACTTTCCGGAGACGCTCCGGGTCCGCGACGAGGTGGTCCGGACGCTGCCGGTGAACGTGCGCTCGATCCGGCCGCGCCTGACCGTGGGCCAGCAGGACGGCCAGTACGGCCCGCGCCTGTTCAACAAGGCTCCGGACGACTGCTGCCAGCTGCGCAAGGTGGAGCCGCTGGAGCGGGCGCTCGCCGGCTACGACGCCTGGGCCGCCGGGCTCCGCCGGGACGAGTCGCCGACCAGGGCGAACACGCCGGTGGTGACCTTCGACGCGCGCCGGGGCAAGGTCAAGGTCAACCCGATCGCGGCCTGGCGGCAGGCCGACGTGGACGCCTACGTCGCCCGCTGGAACGTGCCGGTCAACGAGCTGTTCAAGCAGGGCTACGGCTCGATCGGCTGCTGGCCCTGCACCCGCCGCACGAAGGCGGGGGAGGACCCCCGGGCCGGCCGCTGGGCGATGTTCGAGAAGACCGAGTGCGGCCTGCACGTCTGACCGGGCCGGTCCCGGGCTCTCCCGCGTCGGGGGCGCCCGGGCCGTCAGGGGCGCCCGGGTCGTGGCGGCCGGTCGGGCTGTCGGAGGTGGCCGACCCGGTGGTCCTGGTCGCCCACGGCAGCCGGGACCCGAGGGCCGCCGAGGCGACCCGGGCGCTGGCCCGGGCCGTGTCGGCCGCCCGGCCGGGCACGCCGGTGCTGGCGAGCTGGTTGGACCACACCGAGCCGGGACCGGCGACCGTGCTGCGGAACCTGGCCGCCGCCGGGCACCCCCGGGCCGTGCTGGTGCCGCTGCTGCTCACGGCGGCGTACCACCGGCGGGTGGACGTCCCGGCGGCGGTCGCGGCCGCCCGGGAGGCGGGGCCACCGATCGCGGTACGGGTGACCGACGTGCTCGGCCCGGCCGACGGGGCGGTGGACGCCGGTCTGCTGGCGGGCCTGCACCGGCGGTTGGGTGAGGCGGGGGCGGGGCGCTTCGACGGGCTGGTGCTGGCCGCGGCCGGCACCAGGGACGCCCGGGCGCGCGGGTCGGTGGGCCGGGTGGCCGCCGCGCTGCGCGCCGGTCTCGGCGTGCCCACCCGCGTGTCGTACGCCTCGGCGGCCCCGCCGGCCGTCGCGGCGGCGGTGGCGCGGCTGCGGGCGCGGGGCGCCGGGCGGGTGGCGGTGTCGGCGTACTTCCTGGCTCCGGGCCTGTTCCACGACGCCGTCGCCACGGCGGCGCGGGGCGCCGGTGCGGTGGCGGTGTCCGCCCCGCTGACCGACGCGCCGGAGCTGGCCGATCTGGTCCTGCGGCGCGTGGACGCGGCGAGCCGGTTGGCCGGGATCACGGCCGGGTCGTGATCGGAATCCGGATCACGAATACAGGCTCGGACAGCAGCACGCCCCGGCGGGCGTACCCGGCCGGGGCGTACTGACTGGTGCGTGGGGGATCAGGCGGAGTGAGCGCGCAGCACCCGGAGGCCACCGCGGCGCTTGACAGCCCGCCGCTCCTCCTCGCTCATCCCGCCCCAGACGCCAGCGTCCTGACCGGACTCCAGCGCCCACTGCAGGCACTGGTCGGTCACGGAGCAGCGCCGGCAGACGGCCTTGGCCTGCTCGACCTGCAGGAGAGCCGGCCCGGACGTCCCGATCGGGAAGAACAGTTCCGGGTCCTCGTCGCGGCAGACAGCATGGTGACGCCAGTCCATGGCGGCAACACTCCTCATTCTGGGTGGGTGGCAGAGATTGCTTTCTGTTGCTTTTCCTATATGCATCCGCAGCGCCGAATGGTGACGGTTCGCGTACGCCTATTCGGCAGTGCGTGAGCAGGCTGTGTCGGCCCTGCGGACCTGCTGGAACAGCTCAACCTGACGAGCCTATCCAAACAATGTCCCGGTAACTCAAGTTCGCTTGTGAATACTTTCACGAACGCCCGGGATGTCAAGGGTGACGCTCGGAAAAACTCCGGGCGGTGAGCAAGCCCACAACCCCTTTGTCCGGATTCCAGCGCCTTCCTGGTTACCCGGCGTACCACTGTCGAGGATCAATATAGTACAGTCCGCGTGACATTGCTGACATTTCCGGCACAGCCCCTCGGTGTGGCGGCCGTCGCATCGGTCCGGTGTCGCGGCCGCGTCGACCTAGGGCAGTACCCGAGACCTAGCAGATTACTCTCAGTGCAGCGGGAATGGATGTGAATCTGACTTTTTCCCGCTCGCCAAGGTAGTCGCCGTCGAGCTGGAACGCCTGCGGACGGGCCGAGACCAGGGTGAACTCCGCTACATCGTGCAGCCGCAGCACCTGGCGGCCATGCGGATCTGGGGTCCGGGAGAAGAACTGCGTCACCGTGCGTGTCGTGCTGGCCACCCGGAGCTGCCGCAGGGCGAGCACGTCCAGGCCCAGATCGAACGACGCCTCCGGGTTCGGGTTGACCTCGCGGTCGCCCAGGTACGTCCACGGCGCGGTGTTCTGGATGATGACCGTCGCCAGCTCGCCCTCCGCCAGCTCGTCCGGGCGCTCCAGGCTGATCGCCGGATGGCGACGGTCGGAGTTGAGGAAGTACTGGGCCGCGGTGGACCGGAAGTAGAGCGAGGGCGTCGAGACCCGGCCCCGCCGGCGGGCCTGCTCCACCCGGTGGATGACGGCCGCGTCGAGGCCGAAGCCCGCGCAGAAGGTGAAGTAGCGGTCGTCGGCCCGGCCGAGCCCGATCGTCCGGTAGCGGCCCAGCCGCAGGCCCTCCAGGATCATGCTGGTCCCGTCCGGCCAGTCCCGGGGCAGGCCCAGCGCCCGCGCGAAGACGTTGGTCGAGCCCCCCGGCACGGTCGCCAGGGCGGGCAGCCGCTCGGCCGGCGTGGTGCTGGCGGGTATGGTCGGCGGCTGCGCCGCCATCAGGCCGTTGACGACCTCGTTGACCGTGCCGTCGCCACCGAGCGTGACGACGACGTCGACGCCCTCCTCGGCCGCCTCGCGCGCCAGGTCGGTCGCGTGGCCCCGTCGCCGGGTGTAGCGCACGGAGAGGTCGACTTCGCTGCGCAGTGCCCGGACCAGGACGTCCCGGCTGCGCTCGCTGGTGGTGGTGGCCTTCGGATTGACCACCAGGACGGCCCGCATGGGCGGCACTGTACCGCGCGCCACCACGGGTATCGTGGCGCGCGTGACCATCGACTCCGACCCGATCCCCGCCACCCTCAGCTGGGCGGTCCGGCTGCTGCGGGCCGAGGCGGTCGCCGTGGGACTGGTCGCCGCGTGGCTGCTCTGGGCCGATCTCACCGCCACGACCACCGACCTCACGTCGGCGTTGCTCGTGACCGCGTTCGCCATCGGCGCGGCGGCGGCCCTCTGGGCGCTGGGCGGCGCGTTGGCGCGCCGGAAGGCGGGAGCCCGGGCACCGGCGATCGTGCTCCAGTTGATGCTGCTGCCCATCGGCTGGTTCATGGTCCAGGGCGGGATGGGGTGGCTCGGCGTACCGCTGATGGCGCTCGGCCTCGGGATGACCGCTCTGCTGGTGAGCACCCCCACCACCCGGGCCCTCGGCTTCGAGTGACCCCGCCGGGCCCGCGCGGCCCGGCGCCGGGTGGGCGGCCGGTCAGTAGCCGGAGGCGCGGCGGGTGAGCAGCGAGATGGTGGCCCGGCCGTCGGAGGCCGTCGCGGCCGCCGCCGTGGTCAGCGCCGTGAGCACCTTCCAGGCGAAGGACGACTCGGCGGGGAGCGTCGCGCCGCGGACGGTCGGCACGGTCACCTCCACGGTGAGCGCGTCGTCCGTGACTGCGAAGCGGCAGTCGAGCTCCGCGTCGCGGGTGGCGATGGCGAGCAGCATCGCGCACGCCTCGTCGACGGCGATGCGCAGGTCCTCGATCTCGTCGAGGGCGAACTGCAGCCGCGCCGCGAGCCCCGCGGTGGCGGTACGTAGCACCCCGAGGTAGCCCCCGTCCGCGGGCACGGTGAGGTGCACGACGTCGTCGTCGGTCGTCGGCTGCCCGGTCAGTTGAGTCACCACTCATCCCCCCGGTCGGGGACTCTACCCGCTCGGTCGCCCGAACGTGTGGGGACCGCCACGTGTGCCGCGGGAGCGATCGGGGGCGGCCCCGCTGAGCTGGCGGGGAACCCACTCCTGCGCCATGACGACGACGGCCGGCACGTCCTCGGGACGTGCCGGCCGGATCGTCGGCGGACCGGTGAGGGTCACGCCTGCTTGGTCTCCCAGAAGATCTTGGAGATCTCGTCGATCTTCTGGAGCAGCTCGTCGGCCTTGGACGGGTCGGTGCCGCCCTTCGCGCCGGCGGCGCCGGCCAGCTTGGTGGCCTCGTTGAACAGCTGGTGCAGGTGCGGGTACTTCTCGAAGTGGGCCGGCTTGAAGTAGTCGGTCCACAGCACCCACAGGTGGTGCTTCACCAGATCGGCGCGCTGCTCCTTGATCAGGATGGCGCGGGTGCGGAACTCGGGGTCGGTGTTGGCCTGGTACTTCTCGCAGATCGCCTTCACCGACTCGGCCTCGATCCGGGCCTGGGCCGGGTCGTAGACGCCGCAGGGCAGGTCGCAGTGGGCGCTGGCGGTCACGCGGGGCGTAAGGATGCGCGGAAGTCGCATCAGGATCCTCCATGGGAAGTTTGCGATGATCCAAGACGACATTACTCCTGGACGCGCTCCGGGGAGGCCGGGTGGAGGGGAAACCAATGGGGACCGATCACCCGACGGTGGCCCCCCGGCTGCGGTGGCCGCTGACCGCCGTGCTGGTGACCGGTCCGTCCATGTCGCCCACGCTGCGGCACGGCGACGCGGTGCTGGTCCGCCCCGGCGGCCGGGCGGTCCGCCCCGGCGACGTCGTGGTCGCGGTCTTCCGCAGCCGCCCCGACCTGCTCGTGGTCAAGCGCGCGATCCGCGCCCAGGACGGCGGGTGGTGGCTGCGCGGCGACAACGACCTGGTCACCGACGACTCCCGGGCGTACGGGGTGGCCGACGTGCGGGGCCGCGTGGTGGCCCGCTACTGGCCCCGGCCCGCCCGGGTGCGCCCACAGCGGATATGACCCCGCTCACACCGGTGTGACGGTGGCGACACTATGCTCCACACGTGCCCGGGTGACCCCCGCACCGCGTGCCGCCGCTCGGCGCCTCACCTCGCGTCCGCGCCGGCCGCCCCGTCTGCTCGACAGATCCTGGAGTCACCATGTCATCGTCCACCGTGGACCCCGCTGATCCCGTCTTCCGACTGCACCGGGGCGGCAAGATGGCCGTCGCCTCGACCGTCCCGCTGACCAGCCGCGAGGACCTCTCCCTCGCGTACACCCCGGGTGTGGCCCGGGTCTGCGAGGCGATCGCCGCCGACCCGACGCTCGCCGACGACTACACCTGGGCGTCGCACACCGTCGCGGTCGTCACCGACGGCTCGGCCGTACTCGGGCTCGGCAACATCGGCCCGCGCGCCTCGCTGCCGGTGATGGAGGGCAAGGCGGTGCTGTTCAAGCAGTTCGGCGGCGTCGACGCGGTGCCGGTCTGCCTGGACACCCAGGACGTCGACGAGATCGTGGCCGTGGTGCGGGCGCTGGCCCCGTCGTTCGGCGGGATCAACCTGGAGGACATCAGCGCCCCGCGCTGCTTCGAGGTTGAGCGCCGCCTCGACGAGGCCCTGGACATCCCGGTCTTCCACGACGACCAGCACGGCACCGCGATCGTCGTGCTCGCCGCCCTGCGCAACGCCGCCAGGCTGCTCGACCGCAAGCTCGGCGACCTGCGGGTGACGGTCAGCGGCGCCGGCGCGGCCGGGGTCGCGGTGACGAAGATGCTGATCGCCGGCGGCGTGAACCCCGACCAGGTGGTCGTCTGCGACTCCAAGGGGATCATCGGCCGGCACCGGCCCGAACTGACCGGCACCAAGGCCGAGCTGGCGGCGGCCACCAACGCCGACGGTCGCGAGGGCGACATCACCGAGGCGCTGCGCGACGCGGACGTGCTGATCGGCGTCTCGGGCGGGCAGATCCCCGAGGCGGCGGTCGCCGGCATGGCCCCCGGCGGCATCGTCTTCGCCCTGGCGAACCCGACGCCCGAGGTGCACCCGGAGGTGGCCGCCCGGCACGTGGCGGTCGTCGCCACCGGCCGCAGCGACTACCCCAACCAGATCAACAACGTGCTGGCCTTCCCGGGTGTGTTCCGGGGCGCGCTGGACGCCAAGGCCACCCGGATCACCGAGGGGATGAAGGTCGCCGCCGCCGACGCGATCGCCGGCGTGGTGGCCGAGTCGCTCACCGCCGAGGCGATCGTCCCGTCCCCGCTCGATCCCCGGGTCGCCCCCGCGGTGGCCGAGGCGGTCGCCGAGGCCGCCCGCCGCGACGGCGTCACCCGCTGAACGTGTGAGGAAGGGCTCCTTCCTATCGCTCAGGCGACAGGAAGGAGCCCTTCCTCGCGTCGGTGCCCTTCTTGCCGGGGGCTCGGCTTGTTACCGTGCCGATCATGCGTGCCGCCTTCGTCTCCCGTTTCGACGACGCCAACCCGCTCGCCGCGCTCACCGTCGGCGAGCAGCCCGAGCCGACCCACCCGGCCGACGACTGGGTGACCGTGCAGGTGCGGGCCAGCTCCCTCAACCACCACGACCTCTGGTCCCTGCGGGGGGTGGGGCTGCGCGCCGAGCAGCTGCCCATGATCCTCGGCTGCGACGCCGTCGGGGTGGACCCGGACGGCAACGAGGTCGTCGTCTACCCGGTCATCCCCACCCCGGGCGACCCGCGCGGCATCTCCATCCTCTCGGAGCACTTCCCCGGCACGCTGGCCGAGCGGGTCGCCGTACCCCGGTCGAACCTGCTGGCCCTGCCGGCGGGCCTGGCGGCGACGGACGCGGCCTGCCTGCCGACGGCCTGGCTGACCGCGTGGCGGATGCTGACCACCGTGGGCCGGGTCGCCGACGCCGACGCCGTGCTGGTCCAGGGTGCCGGCGGGGGCGTGGCCACCGCGGCCGTCGCGCTCGCCGCCGCGATGGGCAAGCGGGTGTACGCGACCAGCCGCGACGCCGCCAAGCGGGAACGGATCGCCGAGCTGGGCGCCACCGCCGTCGAGCCCGGCGCCCGGCTGCCGGAGCGGGTCGACGTGGTGATCGAGACGGTCGGCGCGGCCACCTTCGACCACTCGCTGAAGTCCGCCGCGCCGATGGCCCGGATCGTGGTCTCCGGCGCCACCTCGGGACACGAGCCGAAGGTCAACCTGCGCCGGGTCTTCGCCATGCAGCTGGAGATCCTGGGCACCTCGATGGGCACCCCCGACGAGCTGGCCGCCCTGCTCGCGTTCTGCGCCGAGCGCGGCGTGCGCCCGGTGGTGGACTCCGTGCTCCCGTTCGGCGAGGTCGCCGACGCCTTCGCCCGCCTGCACTCCGGCGACGTCTTCGGCAAGGTCGTCGTCGACCACACCGCCTGAGGCCCGCCGTCGCCGTGGGGCCCGCGACGAGCGGGCCCTGGTGGCCTCCCCGGTCGGGAGGCCACCGTCGGTGTCGCCGGGTCCGGTGGCCTTCCCGGCCAGGGAGGCCACCGTCGGTCAGAGGCGGTTGTCGAGGGTGGCGACGTCGTCGCGGGCGGCGTCGGTGGGGATGCGGCCCTTGGCGGCCTGGTCGCCGTAGAGCGACCAGCGCAGGAACTCGACCGTGGTGTCCGAGACCACCCGCAGCGAGGCACCGTCGCTGAGCAGCGCCCGACCGTGGTCGCCCTTCGGCAGGCTCAGCATCGCCTTCGGCCAGGGCACCCTGTCGTAGGCGGCCTTGCCGGCGGCGTACTCGACCACCTCGTCGGCCTCGCCGTGCACGAAGAGCTGCGGGGCGGCGGCGCCCGCGAAGGCGGTGCCGACGCCGAGCGCCGTGCCGGCGAAGACGACCCCGGCGTCCAGCCGTTCGTCCCGGCCGGCGGTGAACAGGCCGATGGTGGTCACCCCGCCGGCCGAGTGCCCGGCCGCCGCCACCCGGTCCGTGGCCAGCCGGCCGCGCAGCGGGTCGCCGTCCTTGCCGTCGAGGGCGAGGACCTGGGTCAGCACGTACGACACGTCGGCCGGCTGGTTGAGCACGTCGAGCACGTTGCCGTCGCCACCCCGCGCGGTGTGCGGGAAGGTCGGCGCGGCCACCACGAACCCGGCCGCCGTCCAGCGGGTGAGCAGCGTCTCGTAGTCGGCCGGTCGGGCGCTCAACCCGTGGCTGAACATCACCACGGGAAACTTCCCCGTGGCGGCGTCCGCCGACCGCTCCGGCTGCCCGCCGGGCTTTCCGGCGGCCGGGTACCAGACGGTCACCGGCAGTGGGCGCTTCCCGTCGCGGTTCAGCTTCAGCTGCCGTACGCCGACGGCGAAGGCCTTCTCGGGTGCGGTACCGACGGGCACCTGCGGGGTGGGGCCGGCCGCCTGTGCGGGCGGCGCCGAGGCCGTCACCTGCGGAGCCGCCTGGGAGCCTGCCGCCTGCGGGGCCGGCCCGGCGTCGTCGGAGCAGCCGACCAGACCGGCGGTGAGCAGTGCGGAGGCGAGCAGGGCGGGGGTGACACGTCGCGGCATGGGAACGATTGTGCCTCGCGGCGCGCCCCGCTCCGCCGCAGACCGCCGCCATCCGCTGCGCTGCCCGCGCCCGGGCCGCTGGTGGTGCCCCGGTGATCAGGACGCCATGGACGTTATCCGGTGGTTTTAGGGTCCATGGCGTCCTGATCACCGTTGGTTGGCGCACCAGCCCGCTCTCCTGATGAGTAGTTTCCATCGGCCTGGGCGGGCGGCGGCTCGGAGGCCGGCGGAGCGTCGACCGATCCCGACTGCCGCTCGGTGGCACTCAGGCGGGCGAGGCCGGCGGCGTCCTTCGCCCGCCGGGGCCGCTCCGGCGTCCAGACGGGGACCGGCCGGGCGCCGGGCGTCCGCTCGGGAGGGTCAGCGGGCGGGGCGGGTCTCGTAGAGCGTCACGCCGGGGCGGCGGGCGTCGCCGGGCAGCCGGCGGCCGGCGGCCGGGTCGCCGTAGAGCGTCCAGCGGAGGAAGTCGGTGGTGGTGGCCAGGACCTGGTCGAAGCCGGGCCGCCCCGGGTTCAGGTACTCGCCGTGGCCCTGCCCGAGCAGGCTCAGGAAGGCGGTCGGGCCGGTCGTGCGCTGATATGCGGCGCGGCCGACCGTCGCCGGCACGATCTTGTCCGCCGTACCGTGCACGAAGAGCAGTGGGGCCGCCAGCCCGGCGAAGCTGCCGGCCGTTCCGCCGCCGGCGATCACGATGCCGGCGCGCAGCCGCCCCGAGCGTCCGGAGGTGAACATGCCGGCCGTGGTGAAGCCGCCCGCCGAGTGGCCGGCGGCGGCGACCCGGGTGACGTCGAGGTGCCCGGCGAGCGGGTCTCCGGCCCGGGCGTCGAGCCGCGTCAGGTGCCGGATCAGCCGCCAGCCGTCGGCCGGCTGGTGGCGTACGTCGGCACGGCTGAACCGGGCCGCGCCGCGCCGGGTGTGCGGGTAGGCCGGGGCGGCGACCACGAACCCGGCGGCGGCCCAGCGCGCGGTCAGCCCGGCGTGCAGCTCGGGCAGGCTGTGCAGCCCGTGGCTGTAGACCACCACGGGGAAGCGCCCGGCGGCCACGGCGTCGCCCTCCGCCGGGTACCAGACGGTCACCGGCAGGGGGCGCGCCGAGGTCGGGTCGACGGTGAACGTGCGTACGCCGACGGCGTAGGCGGCCACGGGCGCCGGACGGGCCGGCGGCGGTGTGCCGGGCGCGGCGGCACCCGCCGGGGCGCAACCGGCCAGCAGCGTCGTCATCAGTGCGGCGACCAGCCGCTTTGTCCCCACGGATCCACGGTAGGTGCCCGGCGGCCCGCAGCGGTCCCGCCGTCCGGACCGGACGCCCTCACCACCCGGCCGGATCGTCTCCACCGGCCGGCTCGACCTGACCCCGGGACGCGCGCCAGGGACGGCGGCGGACAACCGGTGTCGCTAGGGTCACCGCCATGCCTGAGAACCGCACAGACCCGAGCGGCAACACCGAGGCGTTCCGCGCCTACGCCCACACCGCCGAGCCCGAGGCCCCGGCCGGCGCGTCCCGGACGCCGCTGCTCGTCGGCGCGGCGGCGGTCGCGGTCGTGCTGGTCGCCCTCCTCGTCTGGCTCGCGCTGGGCTGACCGGCGTGGAGCCGCCTGGAGGCCCGGCGCCGGGCGCGGGGGAGCCGCGGACGGGAAGCCCGGAGCCGGGCGTGGGGGAGCCGCCGACGGGAAGCCCGGAGTCGGCGGCGGGCCCGGGGCGCGTTCCGGGGCGGTGGCGGAGGCTCCGCTCCGGTCTTCGCGGCATCCACCGGGGCAGTGCCGCCCTCGGCCTGGTGCTGCTGCTCGCGGGGCTGGCGTACGCGGTGGCCATTGGGGCGTACAAGTGGCACCTGCACACCAAGGCGGAGCGGCTGCGGGCGGACGGCGTCCCGGTACTGGCGACCGTGAGCGACCGCCGCGACACCGTCGGACGCGGCGGCGGCACCGACACCGTCCAGGTCTGGTACGAGTACGGCGGCGTCCAGCACAACGAGCGCATCCTCTGCGGCTCGGCCGGCGGCTGTGTCGAGGAGCCTCCGGAGGAGATGATGCTCTGGGTCGATCCGGAGCAGCCGGCGGAGTTCGTGGCCGCCAACGGCAACACCGATGACTCGGTCTTCTTCCTCAACTCCTGGGGCGGCATCCCGTTCGGGCTGCTGGGCGCGGCGTTGGGCGGGGGTTTCCTCTTCGCGGCCCTCGTTCCGACCGGGATGTTCGACCGGCCCGCCCCCGCACCACCCCGGCGGGGCCGGGGGCGCGACCGCGTCCGGCGCACCCGGGCCGCCAGGCGACGCGGAAAGGCCCGCCGCTGAGCCGGCGTGGGTGACGGTCCGGGCGGTCAGCCAGCGGTCTCGATGACGGCGCGGGTCTGGAGGGCGATCTCGCGTTCCTCGTCGGTGCCGACGACGCAGACGGTCACCTCGGCGCCCTCCGGCGAGACGACCCGGTCGCCGGAGCCGGCGTTGCGCTCGGGGTCCATTGCGATGCCGAGCCGGTCCAGGCCGGCCAGGGCGGCGGCGCGGACCGGGGCGGCGTGCTCGCCGACGCCGGCGGTGAAGGTGACGGCGTCCACCCGGCCGAGCAGTGCGTAGTACGCCCCCACGTAGCCGGTGATCCGCCGGCAGTAGACGTCGAAGGCGAGCGCCGCCGCCGGGTCGCCGTCCGCCCGGCGGGCGAGCACCTCGCGCATGTCGTTGGCGCCGGTCAGCCCGAGCAGGCCGCTGCGGTGGTTGAGCAGGTCGTCGATCTCGTCGACGGAGAGCCCGCCCTCGCGGCGCAGGTGGAAGATCACGGTCGGGTCCAGGTCGCCGCTGCGGGTGCCCATCACCAGGCCCTCCAGCGGGGACATCCCCATCGAGGTCGCCACGCTCCGGCCGCCGGCCACCGCGCAGGCGCTCGCGCCGTTGCCGAGGTGCAGGGTGATCGTGTTCACCTCGGCGTACGGGCGGCCGAGCAGCTCGGCGGTGCGCCGCGACACGTACGCGTGCGAGGTGCCGTGGAACCCGTAGCGCCGGATGCCGTACCGCTCGGCGGTGTCCCGCTCGATCGCGTAGGTCGCGGCGGCCTCGGGCAGGGTGGTGTGGAACGCGGTGTCGAAGACGGCGACCTGCGGCACGTCCGGCAGCGCCGCCCGGGCGACCTCGATGCCGGCCAGGTTGGCGGGGTTGTGCAGCGGCGCGAGCGGGACCAGGTCGCGGATCGCGGCCAGCACCTCGTCGTCGATCAGCACCGGCTCGCCGAACCGCTTCCCGCCGTGCACGACCCGGTGCCCGACGGCGGCCAGCCCGGTGAGGTCCAGCCCGTCGAGGATGCCCCGGACGGCAGTCTCGTGGTCGGCCGGACCGCCGCCGGCCTCGCCGACCCGTTCCACGGTGCCCTTGTCGACCACCCGGTCGCCGTCGAAGAGCCGGTACTTCACCGACGACGACCCGCAGTTGAGGACGAGGACGCGACCGGCCGGGCGCTCCTGCGGGGCGGCGGGACCGCTCATGACGACTCCTCGGTGGCCGCGGCCTGGATGGCGGTGATCGCCACGGTGTTGACGATGTCCGGCACGGTGGCGCCCCGGGACAGGTCGTTGACCGGCCGGCGCAGGCCCTGCATCACCGGCCCGACGGCCACCGCCCCGGCGGAGCGCTGCACCGCCTTGTACGTGTTGTTGCCGGTGTTGAGGTCCGGGAAGATGAAGACCGTGGCCCGGCCGGCGACGTCGCTGCCGGGCAGCTTCGTCGCCGCCACGGCCGGGTCGATGGCCGCGTCGTACTGGATGGGCCCCTCGACGAGCAGGTCGGGCCGGCGCTCGCGGACCAGCTTGGTGGCCGCCGCGACCTTCTCCACGTCGGCGCCCGCCCCCGAACTGCCGGTGGAGTAGGAGAGCATCGCGACCCGGGGCTCGATGCCGAACCGGGCGGCGGTGTCGGCCGAGGAGATGGCGATGTCGGCGAGCTGGGCGGCGTCCGGGTCGGGGTTGACGGCGCAGTCGCCGTAGACCAGCACCCGGTCGGCGAGCAGCATGAAGAAGACGCTGGAGGCCACCGAGACGCCCGGCACGTTCCGGATGATCTCGAACGCGGGACGGATGGTGGCGGCGGTGGTGTGCGTCGCGCCGGAGACCATCCCGTCGGCGTGCCCCGTCTGGACCATCAGCGTGCCGAAGTAGTTCGGCTGGGCGACGATGTCGTGGGCCAGGTCGGGGGTCATGCCGCGGTGCGCGCGAAGCTCGGCGTACGTGGCGGCGAACTCGTCGCGCCACTCGCTGGCGACGGGGTCGACCACCTGGGCGCCGGTGATGTCGATGCCCAGCTCGCGGGTGCGCCGGGCGACGTCGTCGGGGCGGCCGAGCAGGGTGATGTCGGCGACGCCCCGGCGCAGCAGGATCTCCGTGGCCCGCAGGATCCGTTCCTCCGCCCCCTCCGGCAGCACGAGGTGCCGGCGCCGGGCCCGGGCGCGGTCGATCAGGTCGTACTCGAACATCAGCGGGGTGACCCGCTCGGAGCGGCTGACCCGCAGCCGGCGGGCCAGGTCGTCGGTGTCCACGCAGCGCTCGAACGCGCCGAGCGCGGCCTCCACCTTGCGCGGGTTGGCCGCGCTGGGTCGCCCCTCGATCCGGCTGGAGGCGGCCACGGTGTCGTAGCTGTCGCTGGGCACGGAGAGCACCGCGAGCCCGGTGTTGAGGCCCTCGACCAGCCGCATCGCGCGCGGGTCGGGCTGCTCGCCGAGGGTCAGCACCAGCCCCGAGACGGAGACCTGCCCGGCCACGTGCGCGGCGCTCGCCGCCACCAGCAGGTCGGACCGGTCGCCGGGAGTGATCACCAGGGCGCCCTCGGTCAGGTGGTCCAGCAGCGTCGGCACGTGCGCGGCCCCGACCACGTAGTCGAGCACGTCGCGGCTGAGCGCGTCGTCGTCACCGGCGAGCAGGGTGGCGCCGAGCGCCGCCGCCACCTCGGCCACCGTCGGCGCCGACACGGTCGGCACCTCCGGGATGGCGTACGTGGGCACGGGCAGCTCGGGCAGCGTCATCGGGCCGGGAACCCGGTTGGCGATCACCGCCAGCACCGTCGCCCCCAGGTCCTCCAGATCGTGGTACGCCCCGCGCGCGGCGGCCGCGATCGCCGCCGGCTCCTGCCCGAAGCCGTCGACGACGGGCACCACCACGCTGCCGAACTCGGTGGCCAGCCGGGCGTTGAAGGCCAGCTCGCGGGGGCCGGCCCCGTCGCCGCCGTCGGCGAAGTCGCTGCCGACCACGACCACGGCGGGGCAGCGCCGCTCGACCTCCCGGTAACGCTCGACGATGCCGGCGATGAGCTGCTCCCGCCGCCCGTCGGCGACCAGCGCGGTCGCCTCGGCGTAGCTGGTGCCGCTCAGGTCGGCCAGCGGAAGCTCGATCCGGTAGCGGTCACTGAGCAAAGCGAGGATCGGGTCGGGGCCGTGCCCCCGGACCAGCGGCCGGAACGCGCCGATCCGCTCGACCTGCCGGGACAACAACTCGGCCAGGCCGAGGGCGATGGTCGACTTCCCGCCGCCCGAACCCACGCTGGTCACGTACACGCTCCGGGCCACGCCCCCACGCTACAAGATCGTGCAGGTGCCCGCCGAGATCCAAACCCTGAGCAGGCAGGATCCTCGTCTCACTCCGTCGGCGGGGTGGCCGGTACCGACGCCGGCGTTCCTAGACTCGCTACCCATGCCCGACCGTTCCGCCGCAGCTCAGGCGGCCTCTGACAGCCCGACCGTCGTCCAGGCGACGGCTGTCGGGCCAGCCGTCGTGCCGGCCGGTGCCGACGCACCGACGGTCGCCCAGGCACCGGTCGAGGCACCGACAGCGCCGCTGTCGGCGGTGGACGCTCCAACGGTCGGGTCGGCGGCGGACGCTCCGGCGGTGGACGCTCCGGCGGTCGGGTCGGCGGCCGACGCCCCGACCGCCGTCCACGCCGTCGCGCCCCCGCTCGCGCCGGTCTTCGTCGACCCGAGCGGGCGACGCCGGCGGCGCTGGCAGCGGCTCGCGTACGCCCTCGGGTCGGTCGGCGTGGCGTACACCGTCCTGGTCGGGGCGAGCTTCGCCGGGGGACCGGTGAGCCCGGAGAACGTCCTGCCCTTCGTCGAGTCCACCCGACGACCCTGGAGCCCGCCTCCGGCGCCCGCCAGCACGCCCGCCCCTGAGCCGACCGTCGGGCGGCCCGCGCCGGTCGTGCCCGGTGACCGGCCGACCCCGGGCCCGGTCACCCCGTCGGCGCCCCGGTCGTCCCCGCCCCCGGCGCAAGCACCCGCCAGCACGCCACCCGCCCCCGGCCGCACCACCCCGCCGCCGGTCTCACGGCCACCCGCGACCACCACCCCGCCCGCCCCGCCGGCCTCCGAGCCGCCACCCGTGGAACCGTCCCCGGACGTCGACCTGCCGCTGTCGCCCGCTCCCGTGGAACCGGACGACGATGCCTGACCGCTTCCGTCCGCGCCGGCCCCGGACGACCGCCCGCCGCCACGGCCGGGTCCGGCGGGTCGCGCCGCCGCCCAGTTGGACCGTGCTCGGCATGCTGCTCGTCGTCCTGGCCGGCGTGCTCTTCGTCGGGGCGTACGCGGACGCCGCCTTCGTGCCCGAGCGCCAGCCGGCCGGCGCCGGCCAGGACCGGGTGCCCGACGAGGTGGTGAACGGGGGACCGATCATCAGCGCCGGGGACGAGCGGACCCGTTCCTACCGGCTGCCGCCCCGCACCCTCTCGCTGACCTTCGACGACGGCCCGGATCCGAACTGGACCCGCGAGGTGCTCCGGGTGCTGGACGCCCACCAGGTGAGCGCCACCTTCTTCGTGCTGGGGGCGCAGGTCGCCCGGCATCCCGAGCTGGTGCGGGAGATGTCGGCGGCCGGGCACGAGATCGGGGTGCACACCTTCACCCATCCCGACCTGACCACCATGCCGGGCTGGCGGCGCCGCATGGAGTACGCCCAGACCCAGCTCGCGGTCGCCGGCGCGGCGGGCATCCGGAGCTCGCTGGTGCGGTTCCCGTACTCGTCGCACGCCGACGCGCTGAACGACCGGGACTGGCCGCTGGTCACCGAGGCCGGCGACCTGGGCTACCTGACGGTGCTCAATGACACCGACAGCCGGGACTGGGCGCTGCCGGGCGTCGAGCGGATCGTCGAGAACGTCACGCCGTCCGGGTACGCGGGCGCGATCACGCTGTGGCACGACGCCGGCGGCGACCGCTCGCAGACCGTCGAGGCGCTGGACCGGTTCATCCCGTTGATGAAGGCGCGCGGGTACCAGTTCGCCACCGTCACCGGCGGGCTGAACCAGGCGTTGGCCGACGCGGGGGTGCGGCACGAGGTGACCGGCAATCCGACCGCCTCCGCCGGGGAGCGGTTGCGGGGGCGGGTGCTGGTCTGGGCGGTGCGGGGCGCGGACCGGACGATGAGCGGCTTCGGGCTGATCTTCGTCGCCGTCGGGGTGCTCACGGTCGGGCGTACCGCGCTGCTCTTCCTGCTCGCCGGGCGGCACGCCCGGCGGCGGCGGGCCCGCGACTGGACCTGGGGGCCGCCGGTCACCGACCCGGTGTCGGTGATCGTCCCGGCGTACAACGAGAAGGAGGGGATCGCGGCGGCGGTCCGGTCGCTGGCCACCGGCGACCATCCCGGGGGGATCGAGGTCGTCGTCGTCGACGACGGCTCCACCGACGGCACCGCCGACATCGCCGAAGGGCTCGGCCTGCCGAACGTCCGGGTGGTCCGCAAGCCCAACGGCGGCAAGCCGAGCGCGTTGAACACCGGCGTCGCGCTGGCCCGGCACGACCTGATCGTGATGGTCGACGGCGACACCGTCCTCGAACCGGACGCCGTCCGACGGCTGGTGCAGCCGTTCGCGGACCCGCAGGTCGGCGCGGTGGCCGGCAACGTCAAGGTGGGCAACCGGGACAGCCTGATCGCCAAGTGGCAGCACATCGAGTACGTGATCGGCTTCAACCTCGACCGTCGCCTCTACGAGTCGATGCGCTGCATGTCGACGGTGCCGGGGGCCATCGGCGGCTTCCGGCGGCAGGCGCTGGTGTACGCCGGCGGGATGACCGACGACACCCTGGCCGAGGACACCGACATCACCATGGCGCTGGGCCGGGCCGGCTGGAAGGTGGTGTACGAGGAGACGGCGCGCGCCTGGACCGAGGCGCCGGCGACGATGGGGCAGCTGTGGAAGCAGCGCTACCGGTGGAGCTACGGCACCATGCAGGCGATGTGGAAGCACCGGCGGTCCCTGCTCGACCGGGGCGCGTCCGGCCGGTTCACCCGCCGCTGCCTGGCCTTCCTCAGCCTCTTCGGGGTGCTGCTGCCCCTGCTGGCGCCGGTGATCGACCTGCTGGCCCTGTACGGGTTGTTCTTCCTGGACCGCACCGCCACGGCCGTGGCCTGGCTGGCCATGCTCGGGTTGCAGACGCTGACCGCCGTGGTGGCGTTCCGGCTGGACCGGGAGAAGCTGGGCGTGCTGTGGGTGCTGCCGCTCCAGCAGTTCGTCTACCGGCAACTGATGTACCTGGTGATGCTCCAGTCGGTGGTCACCGCGTTGACCGGCGGCCGGCTGGGCTGGCAGAAGCTGCGGCGCACCGGCCTGGCGCCGGCCGAACGCGGCGGCACGGCCTGACCGGGTCCGCCGGCCGGGCCGACCGGCCTGGCGGGGCTGAGCAGGCGGGCGGCGGGGCTGGCCGGCCCGCCAAGGTCGGTCGGGTCAGCCGGCGCGCCGGGCCAGACCGAGGGCGTACTCGGGCCACCAGACGCCGCTGTCCGGCTCCCCGGGGCGGCAGGCGCCGTCGGACTCGCCCGGGTACTTGACCCAGAGCAGCGCGTCCACCCGGGGCAGGCCGGGATCGGCCGTCGGCTCCTGACCGAGCGACCGTCCCGGCGGATTGCACCAGCTCGGCGCGCCGTCCACGGTGGCACCCGCGTGGGGGCCGTTGCCGTTGCGGCTGGTGTCGACGACGAAGCGGGTGCCGCCGCCGAGGGCGTCGGAGATGCGGTGGCCGTAGCGGACGTTCTGCGCGGTGCCGAAGAAGTTGGCCACGTTGAGCGCGAAGCCGTCGGCCTCGCCGACCCCCGCCCGGTCGAGCGCCGCCGTGAGCGCGGCGACGTCGGAGATCCAGCCGGGGTGCCCCGCGTCCACGTAGACCCGGGCGCTGCCGGTGCTGCGGAGCACGGTGACGGCGTCCCGTAGCAGCGTGAGCCGCCCGTCGGGGTCGCGGACGCAGCCCCGTACGGCGTCCGGCACCGCCCCGGGTTCGAGGACCACGGTGACCGGCCGGCCCTCGACGCCCGCCGTGAGGTCGCGGATCCAGCGCTGGTACTCCGCCGGGCCGCTGGCCCCGCCGGTGCCCTGGCGGGCGCAGTCGCGGTCCGGGATGTTGTGCACGACCAGCACCGGCGTCTGGCCGGCGAGCGCCGCCTGCCCCAGGTACGCGTCGACCTCGTCGCGGACCGCCGGCCCGCCGGTCAGCCACTTCGCGCTGGGTCGCGCGCCGATCCGGCGCAGCGCCGCCGCGTCGGCGGTCCGGCCCAGCGCCTCCCGCCGGTCCGCCTCCGCCTCCGCAGGGTTCCCCGGGGCGACGTAGAAGACCGGGGGCGGGGCCGCCGCGGGGGACCCGGCGGCGCTCCCCGGCACCGGCCCGGGGCGGCGTCGGGGTTCCGCGCCGCAGCCCGAGAGCAGCAGCGCCACGGCGGCGCCCGCCGCCAGGGCCGACCGGCGTACGGGCGAGCGGCGGGAGCGGTTCGGTGGCGGCATCGGGGACGTCCGTTCCTCCGGGGCGGTCCGGCTCAGTCCTCGTCCTCGTCGTCCAGGCGGGCGAGCCAGGTGGCGAAGCGCTCGATCGGGGTCTCGAACTCGGGGTTCAGGTCCACGAAGTCGCGTAGGCGCTCGCCGAGCCACTCCATGCTGACCTGTTCGCCGCCCCGGCGCTCGACGAGCTCCTCGATTCCACGGTCGGTGAAGTACATGCTGTCGGTCCCTCTTCGTCGCTGTGCTGGGTGGGCCGTGGTGCCGCCGGGGCCTGCCGGCGGCGGGAGCCGGGACGCCGACCGGGGCAGAGCCGTCGTCGTGACGGTCCCTGCCCCGGTCGGCGGTGCTGTCAGGTCACGGGCGGGGCAGGGCCGCCTCGATCAGCGCGGTCTGCTCGACCTCGTGCATCTTCGCCGAGCCGACGGCCGGGGCGGCGGCGGCCGGGCGGGAGATCCGGCGCAGCCGTACGTCCGACAGGTGCTCCAGCAGGTTGAGCGCGACGAACGACCAGGCGCCCTGGTTGGCCGGCTCCTCCTGCACCCAGGCGAAGTCCTCCGCGTTCGGGTACGCCGCGAGGGCGGCCCGGATCTCCTCGACCGGCATCGGGTAGAGCTGCTCGATCCGGATGATCGCGGTGTCGGTGACGCCCCGCTCGGCGCGGGCCTGGAACAGGTCGTAGTAGACCTTGCCCGAGCAGAGCAGCACCCGCTTCACCTGCTCCGGCGCCGGAGAGCCCGAGTCGGGCAGCACCGGCTGGAAGGTGCCGGTGGTGAAGTCCTCGACCGGGGAGACGCAGAGCTTGTGCCGCAGCAGCGACTTCGGCGTGAACACCACCAGCGGCTTGCGCTTCGGCGACAGCGCCTGGCGGCGCAGCAGGTGGAAGTAGTTCGCCGGGGTGGTCGGGATCGACACCCGCATGTTGTCCTCGGCGCACATCTGGAGGAACCGCTCCGGGCGACCGGAGGTGTGGTCCGGGCCCTGGCCCTCGTGGCCGTGCGGCAGCAGCAGGGTGACGGCGGAGCGCTGGCCCCACTTCACCTCGCCGGAGGAGATGAACTCGTCGATCACCGACTGGGCGCCGTTGACGAAGTCGCCGAACTGCGCCTCCCAGGCGACCAGCGCGTTGATGTTCTCCACCGAATAGCCGTACTCGAAGCCCATCGCCGCGTACTCGCTGAGCAGGGAGTCGTGCACGAAGAACCGGGACCGCTCGCCGTCGCCGGTCAGCGACTGCAACGGCAGGTAGTCGTCGCCGGTCTGGGCGTCGACCACGGAGGCGTGCCGCTGGACGAAGGTGCCCCGGCGGGAGTCCTGCCCGGCGAGCCGGACGGTGACCCCGTCGTGCAGCAGCGAGCCGAACGCGATGATCTCGCCGAAGCCCCAGTCGATGTTGCCCTCGACGGACATCTTGGCCCGCCGGTCGAGCAGCTGCTGGATCCGCTTGTGCGGGGTGAAGCCCTCCGGCAGGTTGACGTGCGCCTCGCCGACGGCCTTGACGACGGCCGCGTCGGTGGCGGTCTCCACCTGCGGCTCCGGCTCGTCCTCCCGCTTCGGGCGGCTGAGCTGCCGCGGCGTGGTGGCCGCGTCGCGGGTGGCCTTGAAGACCCGCTCCAGCTGCGACTGGTAGTCGCGCAGCAGCTCCTCCGCGTCCTCCACGGTGATGTCGCCGCGCCCGATCAGCTCCTCGGTGTAGAGCTTCCGGACGGACCGCTTCGAGTCGATGATCTTGTACATCTGCGGGTTGGACATCGACGGGTCGTCGCCCTCGTTGTGCCCGCGCCGGCGGTAGCAGACCATGTCGATGACGACGTCCTTGTTGAACGCCTGCCGGTACTCGAAGGCCAGCCGGGCGACCCGGACCACGGCCTCGGGGTCGTCGCCGTTGACGTGGAAGATCGGCGCCTGGATCATCCGGGCGACGTCCGTGCTGTAGAGGCTGGAGCGGCTGTACTCCGGGGCGGTGGTGAAGCCGACCTGGTTGTTGACCACCACGTGGACGGTGCCGCCCGTGCGGTAGCCGCGCAGCTGCGAGAGGTTGAGGGTCTCGGCGACCACGCCCTGGCCGGCGAAGGCGGCGTCACCGTGCACCGCCAGCGGCAGCACGGTGTAGCCCTCCAGCTTGAGGTCTATCCGGTCCTGCTTGGCCCGGACGATGCCCTCCAGCACCGGGTCGACGGCCTCCAGGTGCGACGGGTTCGCCACCACCGAGACCTTGACCGCGTGGTCGCCGTCGGGCGTGGTGAACTTGCCGTTCTGGCCCAGGTGGTACTTCACGTCGCCGGAGCCCTGGGTGGAACGCGGGTCCAGGTGCCCCTCGAACTCCGAGAAGATCTTCTCGTACGGCTTGCCGACGATGTTGGCCAGCACGTTCAGCCGGCCACGGTGGGCCATGCCGATGACGACCTCGTCCAGCCCGCCCTCGGCGGAGGCCTCCAGCACCTCGCCGAGCAGCGGGATCAGCGACTCGCCGCCCTCCAGCGAGAAGCGCTTCTGCCCGACGTACTTGGTCTGGAGGAAGGTCTCGAACGCCTCGGCGGCGTTGAGCCGGTTGAGCACGTGCTTCTGCTCGTCGGCCGACGGCTTCTCGTACTTGCGCTCGATCCGTTCCTGGATCCAGCGCCGCTCCTCCGGGTCCTGGATGTGCATGTACTCGATGCCGACGCGCCGGCAGTACGAGTCGCGCAGCACGCCGAGGACGGCGCGCAGCTTCATCCGCTGCTTGCCGGCGAAGCCGTTGACCGGGAACTCGCGGTCGAGGTCCCAGAGGGTCAGCCCGTGCTGGAGCACGTCCAGGTCGGGGTGCTTGCGGATCTTGAACTCGAGCGGGTCGGTGTCGGCCATCAGGTGGCCGCGCACGCGGTACGCGTGGATCAGCTCGTGCACCCGGGCGGTCTTGTTGATCTGGCCCTCGTTGTTGACCGCGACGTCGCGCATCCAGCGCACCGGCTCGTACGGGATGCGCAGCGAGGTGAAGATCTGGTCGTAGAAGCCGTGCTCACCGAGCAGCAGCTCGTGCATGACCTTCAGGAACTCGCCGGACTGGGCGCCCTGGATGATCCGGTGGTCGTACGTGCTGGTGAGGGTGATGACCTTGCTGACGGCCAGCTCGGCCAGGGTGGCCTCGGACATGCCCTGGTAGGGGGCCGGGTACTCCATCGCGCCGACGCCGATGATGGCGCTCTGCCCCTGCATGAGGCGCGGCATCGAGTGCACGGTGCCGATGCCGCCGGGGTTGGTCAGCGAGATCGTGGTGCCGGAGTAGTCGTCCATGGTCAGCTCGTTGCGGCGGGCACGCCGGACCACGTCCTCGTACGCCTGCCAGAACTGCCGGAAGTCCATCTGCTCGCACGCCTTGATGGAGGGGACCACCAGGTTGCGGCTGCCGTCCGGCTTGGCCAGGTCGATCGCGATGCCCAGGTTGACGTGCTCCGGCCGGACCATGACCGGCTTGCCGTCGACCTCGGCGAAGGAGTTGTTCATCTCCGGGTGGGCGACCAGGGCCCGGACCATCGCGTAGCCGATGAGGTGGGTGAAGCTGACCTTGCCACCGCGCCCACGGGTGAGGTGGTTGTTGATCACGATGCGGTTGTCGACCAGGAGCTTGGCCGGGACGGCGCGCACGCTGGTGGCGGTCGGCACGGCCAGCGAGGCGTCCATGTTCTGGACGATCTTCGCGGCCACGCCGCGCAGCGGGGTGGTCTGCGGACCGGTGGCGGTCGGCTTGGTGGCCGCGGGCTTGGCGGGAGCCGCCTTCGCGGGCGCCGGCTTGGCCGGGGCGGCCTTGGCGGCGGGCTTCTCCGGCTTGGTCTCCGGCTTGGTCTCGGGCTTCTTCTCCGCCGGCTTCTTCTCCGTCGGCTGCGCGACCGCGGTGGCCGCCTCCTGCTGGCCGGCGGGCTCCGGCTTGGCGGCCGGCTTCGGGGCCTGCTCAGTTCCGCGCGGCTTCCCGGCGCCGGGCGCCGGGCGGTAGTCCGCGAAGAAGTCGTGCCAGGCCGAATCGACGCTGGTGGGGTCGGCGAGGTAGCGCTGGTACATCTCCTCGACGATCCACTCGTTCGGACCGAAACCCGCCAGTGGGTTCTCCTGCGAAGTCTGCTGGGTCGACACGGCCGGTAATCGCCTCTTTCACGCGGGTTTGTGTGTCACGCGGTGTCCGGTGTCGCCCTGCCTTCGAGCGCGCACGAGACGGCTCCCAGGCTACGCCGTACGGATGCCACAGGCATTTCCGCCTCCGACCCGTGGCCCGTTTCACAGAAGATGCCAGAAGTTCACCAAACGCTGCGTGTGCGGCCGGCTGCTGGTAAGGCCCGATGTGGCGGCCGGCCCCATGTCGAACGGCGGCGGGGGTGGTGCTCGGCACCACCCCCGCCGCCTGCGCCCGGACCGTCAGGAGATGTCGCGCCGCCGGGTGATGAGCACGCCGACGACCCCGCTCACCACCGCGTAGCCGATCAGCACGAGCGCGCCGACCCACCAGGCGGGGGTGAAGTCGGTCTGGCCCTCGCTGACCATGACGGTCGAGGCGATGGCGGGCCAGATCACCTGCCACTTGACCACGGCCTCGCTGTTGAGCAGGTTCGACAGCAGCATGAACAGCAGCCCCACCACCTGCGTGCCGACGAGGTAGAGCACCGCGGCGGTGATCACCGCGCCGAGCTGGTTGGTGATCAGCGTGCCGATGCCGATGCCGAGGACCGTCCAGATCGCGTACGCCAGCAGGTTGAGCAGCAGCGCCCGCTGCACGGCCCACTCGCCGAGCAGGGTGCCGTGGCCGTTGGCCGACAGGAACACCGCCCCGGCGGCCAGGTCGATCAGCGTGGTCACCAGCCAGAAACCGATGCCCAGCAGGCTGGCCGCGACCAGCTTGCTGAGGATCACCGATGTGCGCCGCGGTGTGGCCAGGAACGTGGTGGTCGCCGTCTGGTGGAAGAACTCGTTGGTGACCATCAGGATGCCGATCAGCATCACGAACATCAGGCCCAGGTACTGCCCGGAGGTGTACAGGTTCGCGGCCTGCGCCGCCGCGGAGGCCTGGTCGCCGGTGACGCCCAGTTCCTCGGCGTTGCCGTTCAACGTCTCGTTGGCGACCCAGGCGTTGAAGGCGAAGGCCAGCGCGATCGACAGGAACGCGGCGATGGCCAGCCACCACCAGGTGCTGGTGGTGCGGATCTTGAGAAGCTCGGACCGGACGAGGTTCATCGGATGCCCGCCTTTCCGGCCGTCAGCTCCAGGAAGACCCGTTCGAGGTCGGGCCGTTCCGTGGTCAGTTCATGCAGTTCGACGCCGGCCGTCAGGGCGACCCGGCCCACGGTCGGGGCGTCCACCCCGCCCACCAGCAGGACGCCGTGCTCGTCGACGTCGACCGTCGCCGGACCCTCCTTGAGGGCGGCGGTCAGCGCGTCGGCCTGCGGGGTGCGGACGCGGACCCGTACGCCCTGCGCCATCGAGCCCATGACCTGCTCGACCGTGCCCTGGCGGACCAGCTGCCCGGCGGCGATGATCACCACGTCGTCGGCGAGCAGCTGCATCTCCGACAGCAGGTGGCTGGAGACCAGCACCGTGCGGCCCTCGTGCGCGAGGTTCTTGAGGAAGCCGCGCATCCACCGGATGCCCTCCGGGTCGAGCCCGTTGGCGGGCTCGTCGAGGATCAGCACGCGGGGGTCGCCGAGCATCCCGGCGGCGATGCCGAGCCGCTGCTTCATGCCGAGCGAGTAGCCCTTGAACTTGCGCTTCGCCGCCGGAGTGAGCCCGACCTGCGCCAGCGCCTCGTCGGCCCGGTGCTTCGGCAGGCCGGCCGCCGCGGCGATCACCCGCAGGTGGTTGATGCCGGTGCGGCCCTTGTGCGCGCTGGACGCCTCCAGCACGGCGCCGACGTGCCGCAGCGGGTCGGTCAGGTCGGCGTAGCGCCGCCCGCTGATGGTCGCCGTCCCGCTGGTCGGCGTGACCAGGTTCAGCAGCATCCGCAGCGTGGTCGTCTTGCCGGCGCCGTTGGGGCCGAGGAAGCCGGTCACCCGCCCCGGTTCGACGGTGAACGACAGATCGTTGACGGCCCGGACGTTCTTGTACTGCTTCGTCAGGCCGGACACCACGATCTGACCGTCACCGGTGGGGCTTCTCTGCCCGTCAGTCATTGCTCTCCTTCGTGCGGTGGCGTCGGGGTACGCCGTGACACAGCGTGGCGGGCGGGCGCAACCAGGTCAATCAGGCGCACTTCCGAGATCCACCTCCGCCTCAGGCAGGAGGCCCTCATCCCCAGGAACGATTATCCGATGTCGTCGGCCACGGCGATCCAGGTTGCCCGGGCCCAGGCCAGGAGAGCGCCGTCGGGTCCGTACAGGCTGGTGTGCACGAGCGCCTTGCGGCCCTCGCCGCCGACCATGACGCCGGTCACCACGCACTCGTCGCCCGGCTCCGGCAGCGCCGCGACCACCGCCGCGATCCGGCCCAGGACGTACGGCCGGCCGGGGGCGATCACGGCCCAGCCGCCGGGGCAGTCCAGCGCGGCCCAGACGGTGGCGGTCGTGACCGACGCGGGCACCCGGAACGGCGCGGCGGTGCGGCCGTCCGGCAGCCGCCCCGGAAAGATCCGCAGCCCGTCGGCGCGGTCCGGACCGCAGACGTAGCAGCCCGGGAAGGGGTGGTCGACCAGCCCGGGGTACGCCGCCGAGGCGGCCCGCGCGGCCGGCAGGTCCACCGGCGGCACCACCGCCCGGGGGTCCTCCGTGGGGCGGACCTGGGCGACGAGGTTGCCCTGCGGGTCGCGGACCTCGCCGTCGACGAGAGTGAGCGGGGTCTCCAGCGGGGGAGGGCGACGCAACGTCACCTCGACCGGCCCGGGGCCGGCGGCGCCGGCGAGGACCCCGGCGCTCCAGCCGCCGTTGCCCGAGCCGGGCGGCCCGTTGAAACGCGACTCGATGATCATGAGACACCTCCGACCGCGACGCCCGGCCCCGTCGCCGGTGCGCCCCCGGCAGCCTCGCACGCCGTCGACCCCGGTGTTCGTCCGGTGCTGTGCCACTGTGGGGCCGTGCCCAGTCCTCACCTGCCGGCCGGCCCGACCCGCGAGGCGGCCCGGCGCCGGCTCCGCTCGCTCGCCGGCTGGGAGCTGCTGAACGTTCCCCTACAGGCGTGGGTGTGGTTCCAACTGGTGGGCCTGCCGCCGACGGCGGCGAACCTCGCCGGCTTCGGGGCGTTCGCGGCCCTGCTCGTGGTGGGCGCGGCCTACTGGGCGCTCAAGCTCCGGCAGTTGCGCCGCGGGGAGCCGCGCCTGCCCGGCCGGCGCCACTTCGGCACCGCCCGCGCCGCCCTGCCGATCCTCCTGGCCGTCGTGATCATCGCCTGTGCCGTGGCCGCCGTGCGGACGCCCGGCGCGCGGTCGTACCCGGGGCTGGCCTTCGGGCTCTTCGCCGCGCTCGAATACGTCAACTATTTCCACGTGCAGCTCATGCACGACAACCGGGCCGACCTGCGGCGCCTGGTCACGGTGGGGTTCCGGCGCTCGCATCTCGCCCGGGACCTGCGCGCCAACCGCTGAGACGAGCGCCGACCTCGCCGCGGTCGTCGCCCGACACCGGCACGGGCCGTTCACCTCATCGACACCCCTCACCCCGCCGGCCGGCAACCCGGGCCGCCTACACAGGTCCCATGGCCGTTCTGCACGCCGCTGGCGCACCCCTGACGACCAGCGGTTACACCCTGCTGATCGCCGACGACCCGAGCGAGGTCGCGGCCGCGCAACGCCTCCGTCACGAGGTGTTCGCCACCGAACTCGGCGCCACCCTGCGCCCGGGGGCCGCCGGGCTCGACGTCGACGACCTCGACGCGTACTGCGACCACCTGATCGTCCGGCAGGAGGGCACCGGCGAGGTGGTCGGCACGTACCGGCTGCTCCCGCCGGGCCGCACCGAGCGGCGGTACGCCGCGACCGAGTTCGACCTCACCGGGCTCGACCCGCTCCGCGACGACCTGGTCGAGGCCGGCCGGTCCTGCGTACACCCCGATCACCGCTCCGGCGCGGTGATCAACCTCATGTGGGCCGGCATCGTCCGCTACCTGCACCTGCGCGGGTCGCGTTGGCTCGGCGGCTGCGCGTCGGTGCCCGTTGCCGACGGGGGCGGGACCGTCGCGCGGGTGTGGGACGAGGTCGCGGCCCGGCACCTGGCCCCGCCGCGGCTGCGCGTACGGCCGAGGCGCCCCTGGTTCGCCGAGCCGGACGGGCTCGTCGGGCCGGCGGCGGCCGACGGCCCGGCCGCGCGGGCCACCGTTCCGCCGCTGCTGCGCGGCTACCTGCGCCTCGGGGCCTGGGTCTGCGGCGAGCCGGCGTACGACCCGGACTTCGGGGTGGCCGACTTCTACGTGCTCTTCTCCCTGGACCGGATGAACCCCCGTTACCTGCGGCACTTCCTCGGCGGGGCCGAGCGGTGAGCATCGCCGGACGCCTCTGGCTGCCCGCCTCGGGGTGCGGGCCCACCTGCCTTCCGGCGGCCGGCGAGGCGCCGGCCGTGTCGCCCGTCCGGCGGGCGGGCCGCACCCTCGCCGTCCTCGGGACGCTGTCGGCGGGGACGGTGCTGGCGGTGCTGCTGCCGGTGCTGCCGGCCGGGGACCGGGCGGCGGCCCTGCGTGGTTGGGCCCGGTGGACGCTGCGCGCGTTCGGCGTGCGCCTCGTGGTGCGCGGCCGGCCGCCCCGGCGGCCGGCGCTGCTGGTCGCCAACCATGCCTCCTGGCTGGACGTGCTCGCGCTGCTGGCCGTCGCGCCGGCCCGGATGGTGGCCAAGCGGGAGGTCCGGTCCTGGCCGCTGGTCGGGCTGCTCGCGGCGGCGGCCGGCACCGTCCTGGTCGACCGGGCCCGCCCCCGCGCCCTGCCCGCGACGGTGGCCCGGGTCACCGCCGCGCTGCGCGCCGGCAGCCCGGTGGCGGTCTTTCCGGAGGGTACGACCTGGTGCGGCACCGCCGACGCGATCGGCTGCCGCCCCGGCCGGGGGTTCCGTCCGGCGCTGTTCCAGGCGGCGATCGACGCCGGGGCGCCGGTGGTGCCACTGCGGATCGGCTACCGGTGGGCCGCGACCGGCGTGCCGACCACGGCCGCCGCATTCGTCGGGGACGACGACCTGCTGCGCTCGGTGGGCCGGGTGCTCGCCGCCCGGGACCTGGAGGTGCGGGTGAGCGTCTCCGCCGCCCTGCATCCCGCCCGGGACGCCGACCGGCGGCTGCTCGCCCGGGCGGCCGAGTCGGTCGTGCACGTCCCCGCTGCCGCCGTCGGGAGGGCGCCGGCGGGATACGCGGCATGAAGTCGGGGGGAGGAGCGGGTCAGCCGACCGGGCCGATCCGCCTGGCCAGGCCGACGAACGACTGCCACGCCCGGGAGTCGAAGTGGAGGGTGCCGCCCTCGCGGTCCTTGGTGTCGCGTACCAGCACGACGCCCGGCAGGTTGTCCGCGACCTCGACGCAGGCTCCGCCGTTGCCGCCGGATCTCGTCGACTTACGCCACCGCGGGGTCATCACGTCCATGACTTCGCCACCTCCTTGATCAGCACGGTCGACTGCCGGCGGGGGAGGGCCTCGTTCCGCACGATCTCCCACGTCCTGGCCAGCCTAGCAACATCGGTGGATGCGTCGACGATCTGCGCGCTGAGCTGATTGTCGGCGTAAGTGACCCGGGTGCCGTCCGGCAGCTCGGCGATGATGAACTGGCCGGCCAGTCCGAGATACATGCCGGCGTCGGCCGGGACGACGTGGAGCTGCACGTGTTCCTGCGTCGCGAGGGCCACCAGGTGATCGAGCTGCTCGGCCATGAGCCCCGGCTGGTCGAGCACCGGCCGGCGCAGCACGGCCTCGTCGACGACGGCGATGAGCTGGGGTGGCCGCTCCCGGCCGAGGATCGCCTGACGCTCCAGCCTGGACGCGACGATCCGCTCGACCTCGTCGGCCGTGAACCGGCCCCCCGCCAGCGTGGCGCGGGCGTAGCGTTCGGTCTGGAGCAGGCCCGGCACGTACGCCAGCTCGAACCAGCGCAACGTCGCCGCCTCCCGCTCGAACTCGATCCACTCCCGCAGCCAGGCCGGCGTGGCGTCCAGCCGGGCCAGCTCACGGAGCATCCGGCCGAACCGCTCGCCCGTGTCGTGCTGGTCGTCGATCGCCTTCATGTACTCCCGGGTCGGCGGGCGACCGCCCGTCTCGACGGAGCTGACGTGCGACCCGGAGTAGCCGATCGTCCTGCCGAAGTCGTCCTGGCTCAGGCCGAGCTGAGCGCGGAACGTGCGTAGCTCACCCAGCACGTAGTTGGTGGCGGTGCCCATCGATTCCCCACATTCTGCTCGGTCCCGTCGGCGTGTCTCCCGTGCCCGCTCGACCGGCTCGTTGACCTGCGCGGATGCGGCGAGCATGTGTCGACGGTAGTGGTGTCCTCACCAGACTGTCACCACGCGGACCCGTTCGCCGTCGTCGAGGACGTGGGCGGGTCCTGCCGGGGCCGCCCCGCTTTCCCGTGGCGGGGCGGCCCACCTCGACAGCGGGGTGGGGGAGAAAGTGGGTCACCGTGGAGGCTGGCACCGGAGTCGGTGCGGACGGCACTGCGCCTGCCCGAACTGCGCGGAACGGCGGGAGATCCGGAGCCGGCGGCCGAAGCCCGCTCCGGCACCGCACCCGCCGCCCCGCCCGGGCAGGCCGGCTCCGTACATCCCCGGCCCCATCGGGCCCTTCGTGCCGCCGTCGGTCGGGCCGAGGGCGAACGACGCGACCGAGATCCTGTGGTACGGCGCGGCCGATCTCGCCGCCGCCGGGCACCTCGACCCCCGCGGCGGCCCCACCCCTCGGGCCATGTTCGACCGCTTCGTGGCCTGGGGCCCGTACCGCCGGCCGCTCGTGGAACCGGTGCCGTGAGGCCGTCACGCCGGCGCTTGTCATATCGCGATGTATCGCGTTAGTGTCCTGCCATCCGACGTGCCGGCGACGCGGCACGCCGTGGAGGGAGGACCGATGACCGACTGGACCGTGCACGCCCCGCAGCGGATCACCCTGGACGGGCCCGTCGGCCGACTCGACGTCCACCTGCTCAGCGGTCGCCTCAACGTGGTGGCCACCGATGGGCCGCCCCGGGTCGACATCACCCGGGTCGGCCGCCGGCCGGTCCTGGTGGAGCATCGCGACGGCCGGCTCTCCGTACGCCAGCAGCGACGCTGGCGGCTCGCGGACCACATCTTCTGGCTGGGCCCGCTGTCCCGGCTGCCCCGGGTCGACGTCTCCGTCGCGGTCCCGGCCGACGTGCTGGCCGACCTGGAGTTGGTGGAGGGTTCGCTGGTCGCGTCGGGCCTGCGCGGCAAGACCCGGGTGGAGGTGACCTCGGGCCGGATCGCCCTGATGGGCCTTCACGGCCGGACGTCGGCGAAGACCATGGCGGGCCCGGTCGAGGCGCTGGGGGTGGCCGGCGACCTGGACCTGGAGACCGTCGCGGGAGAGGTGACCCTCGCCGACAGCGCGGCCGGGCGGGTCCGCGCGCACACCGTCTCCGGGGCCATCACCTGCGACCTGGACAACCCCCGCCGCAGCGACATCCGGCTCAGCACGGTCTCCGGCAGCATCACCGTCCGGGTCCGCGCGGACAGCGACCTGGCCGTCCGCCTGCACACCACGTCGGGCCGGATCACCAGCGGCTTCCCCGAGGTGCGGGGCAGCGCCGTCCCCGGGTCCGTGGTGGACAGCGAGGGCGTGCTCGGCGCGGGTGAGGGTAGGCTCTCCGCGTCCGCCACGTCGGGCAGCATCGCGCTGCTCGCCCGCCCGGTGGACGACGACGAGGAGGAGCTGCCGTGACCGCCGTGTTCAGTCACGGGCGGCTCCGGCTCTACCTGCTCAAGCTCCTCGACGACGGCCCGAAGCACGGCTACGAGCTGATCCGCCTGCTGGAGGAGCGCTTCCTTGGCCTCTACGCGCCCAGCGCCGGCACCATCTATCCCCGGTTGCAGCGGCTGGAGGCCGACGGCCTGGTCACCCACACCGCCGCCGGCGGCCGGAAGGTCTACGAGATCACCGAGGCGGGCCGGGCCGAGCTGCGGCAGCGGGCCGGCGAGCTCACCGCCCTGGAGTCGGACATCGCCGCCTCCGTGGAGGACCTGTCAGCCCTGGCCGGAGAGATCCAGAACGAGGTACGCGGCTCCGTCCGCGACCTGAAGCGGGAGCTGCGCGAGGCGGCCCGGCAGACCCGTCGTCCCCGCTGGGCGCCCCCCGGCGCCGGCCCGACGCCCGCCCCCGCCCCGTCGCCCGTACCCCCCGCCGGCCCGTCGCCCGCGTTCGGCGCGTCGTCGGAAGCCGGGCCGGCGTCCGCGTCCACCGCCACGCTGGCCGAGTTCGACCAGCGGCTGGCGACCTTCGCCGTCGAGGTGGGCGCCCTGGTCCGGGCCCGCCGGCTCAGCGACTCGCAGCTACGTACGGCCATCCGGCTGCTCGACGGCGCGCTGGACGGGCTGCGCCGGCTGCTGCGCTGAGCCCGACGCCGCCTCACAGCTACTTTCCAGCGAGTGCCCAGCGCGGACGCAGCGAGAGCGCGGATGATGGGCGGCATGGCCGCTACCCAGACCGAGGCGCGACTGCTCGTCGTCGAGGACGATCCCAACATCCTCGAACTGCTCTCCGCGAGTCTGCGCTTCGCGGGCTTCGACGTGGCCACCGCGACGAGCGGCAGCGCCGCTCTCAACGCCGCCAAGGACCACCGGCCCGACCTGGTGGTGCTCGACGTGATGCTGCCCGACCTGGACGGCTTCGAGGTCATCCGGATGCTGCGCGAGGGCGGCACCCGTACGCCGGTGGTCTTCCTCACCGCCCGTGACGCGACCGACGACAAGATCCGGGGGCTGACCCTGGGCGGGGACGACTACGTCACCAAGCCGTTCAGCCTGGAGGAGCTGACCGCCCGGATCCGGGCGGTGCTGCGGCGGACCAGCAGCGGCGAGCAGACGCCCTCCCGGCTCACCTTCGCCGACCTGGAGCTGGACGAGGAGACCCACGAGGTGCACCGGGCCGGCCAGCGGGTGCAGCTCTCACCGACCGAGTTCAAGCTGCTGCGCTACCTGATGCTGAACGCCAACCGGGTGCTGTCCAAGGCGCAGATCCTCGACCACGTGTGGAACTACGACTTCCGGGGCGACGACAACATCGTCGAGTCCTACATCTCCTACCTGCGCCGCAAGGTGGACAACACCCAGCCCCGGCTGATCCACACCCTCCGAGGCGTCGGCTACGTCCTGCGCAAGCCGGCGGCGTGAACCCCCTCGACCAGGGCAAGGCGCGGCTGCGCAGCGTCCCGCTGCGGGTCAAGCTGGTCGCCGCGGTGCTGGCCCTGGTCGCCGCCGCGCTCCTGGTGATCAGCTCCCTGACCACCTTCTTTCTCCGCAACTACCTGGTCGGCCAGGTGGACGGCCAGATCAAGTCGGCCAGCCAGGGGCTCGGGCAACTGCTGCCCGGGCTCCGCAGCGGCAGGGTCGAGGCGATGCTGCCCAGCAGCTACGTCGTTTCGCTCGCCGACGAAAATCAGGTGTACGGGACGGTCTACGACGACATCAGCCTCAACCCCGAGCAACTGCCCAGTTTTCCCAGCGACCGGAGCGGATTCATCGCGCTGGAGGGCAAGCCCCGCACCGTCGTGTCCCAGGACGGTCGCACTCGCTGGCGGGTGGTCTACGCGGGACAGAAGGACGGCTCGGTGCTGGCCGTGGGCCAGCCGCTCACCCAGGTGGATCGCGCCGTGAAGCAGCTGGTCTGGATAGACCTGCTGGTCGGCGGCGCGGTGCTGGTCCTGCTCGCCTCCATCGGCGCGGCGATCGTCCGGACCAGCCTGAAGCCGCTGGTGGAGATAGAGCGTACGGCCGCCGCCATCGCCGGTGGCGACCTCACCCGGCGGGTGCCCGACCCGGAGCAGGGGCAGCCCGTCCCCACGTCCGAGCTGGGGCGGCTCTCTCGGGCGTTGAACGCCATGCTGAACCAGATCGAGGTCGCCTTCACCGCGCGGGCCGCCTCGGAGTTGGCCGCCCGGTCCGCCGAGGCCGCCGCCCGGGAGGCGGCCGGCTCGGCGCGGGCCTCCGAGGCGCGGGCCCGCCGCTCCGAGGAGCGGATGCGGCAGTTCGTCGCGGACGCCTCGCACGAGCTGCGGACGCCGCTGACCACCATCCGGGGCTTCTCAGAGCTGTACCGGCAGGGCGCGGCGAGCGCGCCGGAGCAGACCGCCGACCTGCTGCGCCGCATCGAGCAGGAGGCGGCCCGGATGGGCCTGCTGGTGGAGGACCTGCTGCTGCTCGCCCGGCTGGACCGGGAGCGACCGCTCTCCCTCGCCCCGGTGGAACTGCCCGTGCTGGCCAGCGAGGCGGTCGAGGCCGCCCGGGCGGTGGCGCCCGAGCGCCGGATCGAGCTGGAGGTCACCCCCGGCTCCGGTCCGCTGGTCGTCTACGGCGACGACGCCCGGCTGCGCCAGATCATCGGCAACCTGATGACCAACGCGCTCACGCACACCCCGCCGGAGGCCTCGGTGACCCTGCGGATGCGCGCCGAGCCCGGGAACCTGGCCGTGGTCGAGGTGGCGGACACCGGTCCCGGGCTCAACCCGGAGCAGGCGGAGCGGGTCTTCGAGCGCTTCTACCGGGTGGACGCGGCGCGTACCCGGCGGGCCGGCGGCAACACCGGCACCGGCCTCGGCCTGGCCATCGTCGCGGCGCTGGTGCGCGCCCACCACGGCACCGTCGAGGTGGCCGAGACTCCCGGCGGGGGAGCGACCTTCCGGGTCCGGCTCCCTCTCGTGCCGGACGACGAGGGCGATGGCGAGTGACTTTCAGCCAACATTCAGGTGCGTTCCAGGCGGATCGCAGTGGTGCGCGTCAAGGTGGAGACATGACCGAGCACGAGTCCGACCCGCAGCGCCGGCCGGCCCACCCCGACGCCGAGCCGTCGCACCCCACCGCCGAGCTGCCGCGTGCCGAGCGCGCGCAGTCCGACTCCGCCCCCGGCGGTGACTCCGCCCCGACCGTCGGCCTGACCACCGTGCCCGGCGGCGACCCCGCCCCGGCCGCCGGTGACTCCACCCCGACCGTCAGGTTCGGCACTGCGCCCGGCGGCGACACCGGCCCGGCCGCCGGTGGCTCCGCCCCACTTGGCGGCGAGGCGCCGCGTACCGCCGGGTCGGGCCCGGCCGCCGACGGCCCGCCGGCCGGCGACGGCGGCCCGCGCGCCGCCGAGCCGGCCCGCGCCCCCGACGGTGCCGGTCCGCTCGACCGACCCACCCCGCCCGGCCCCTTCGCGCCCGCCCCGGCCGTTGCGCAGCACCCGGCCGCCGGCCAGCCCCAGCCGGCTCATCCGCAGGCCGCCGGCCAGCCCGGTCACCCGCACGCGGCGGGTCAGCCCGGCTACCCGCAGGTCGCGGGTCAGCCCGGCTACCCGCAGGTCGCGGGTCAGCCCGGCTACCCGCAGGTCGCGGGTCAGCCCGGCTACCCGCAGGTCGCGGGTCAGCCCGGCTACCCCCAGGCCGCCGGGCAGCAAGGTCACCCGCAGTCCGGCTACCCGCAGGCTTCTGGCGCGCCCTGGTACGGCCAGCAGTCCGGCTGGAGCGGCGGGGGACAGCCGGGACAGCCGGGACAGCCGTACGGTCACCAGCCGCACCCCTCCGGCCAGCCCGTCCCGCCCTGGGCGGCCCCGCAGACGGCGGGCCCCCGGCCAAGCCGGATCGCCAAGTTCGCCGGCGCCGGGGTGGCGGTCTTCGCGCTGATGCTCGGCTCGGGCGTCGCCGGCGGGGCGCTCGCGCTCGCCGTCGACGGCGACTCGGGCATCACCCGCACCTACTCCGCCGCGCCGATCATCAACGGCGCCGACCTGCCCCGGATCGCCGCCGCAGTGCAGCCCAGCGTCGTCTCGATCGGCACGGACAACGGCGAGGGCTCCGGCGTGATCCTCACCGCCGACGGCTTCGTGCTCACCAACAACCACGTGGTCGCCTCCGCCACCGACGGCAAGGCCGTGGTGACCTTCGCCGACGGCAAGACCGCCGAGGCCAAGATCGTCGGCACCGACCCGAAGACCGACCTCGCGGTGGTCAAGGCCAACGGCGTCAGCGGCCTCAAGGCCGCCACCTTCGGAGACAGCGACGCCATGCAGGTCGGCGACCAGGTGCTCGCCCTCGGCAGCCCGCTGGGCCTCCAGGGCTCGGTCACCGCCGGCATCCTCAGCGCCCGGGACCGCACCATCCAGGCGGGCAGTGGGCAGCAGCGGCAGGACCCGGCGCAGGGGGCCAGCTCGATCGCGGGGCTGCTCCAGACCGACGCGCCGATCAACCCGGGCAACTCCGGCGGCGCACTGGTCAACACCAGGGGCGAGGTGATCGGCATCAACACCGCGATCGCCACCGCCGGGCAGGGCAGCAGCGGCAACATCGGCGTCGGCTTCGCCATCCCCAGCAACAAGGCCAAGGACGTGGCCGGCAAGCTCCAGCGGGGCGAGAAGGTCAGCCACCCGTCGCTCGGGGTCAGCGTGACCCCCGCCGAGGGCGGCGGAGCCCTGGTCGCCGCCGTCACGCCGGGCAGCCCCGCCGAGAAGGCCGGCCTGCAGCGCGGCGACGTGGTCACCCGGTTCGGCGACAAGGCCGTCAACGACTCGGACGACCTGGTCGGCGCCGTGCAGGCCGGCAAGGTCGGCGACCGGGTCGAGGTGACCTACAAGCGCAACGGCACCGAATCCCGGGCGACCGTGACGCTCGCCGAGACGTCGTAACCGGCAACCGAAGACATTCCTCCTCCCTCCGGGCGGCGGGTGGCGGGGCCAAGGGGGTTGGCTCCGTCACCCGTCGCTCCCTCTGACGGCGGTTCACCCGGTGCGGGTGAGCCGCCGTCACCCGTCGCGCCGGGATCGTCGGCAGTCAGGACCGGCGAGGCGTACGGAGGGTGCGATGACCACGGCAGCGGCCGTTCGGACCGACGAGCGGATCCAGCGGGACGTGCTCGACGAACTGGGCTGGGACGCCCAGGCGCAGCCGAACGAGATCGGGGTGACCGTCCACGACGGCGTGGTCACCCTGACCGGCTGGGTCGACGGATACGCGCGGAAGTGGGCGGCGCGGCGCTGCGCGCAGCGCGTACGAGGGGTGCGGGCGGTCGCCGACGACGTCGAGGTGCGCCTGCCCGGCGAGCCGGGGCGTACGGACGCCGAGATCGCGATCGCGGCGGGCCGGGCGCTGGAGTGGGACAGCTTCGTCCCCGCCGAGCGGCTGGACGTCACCGTGGCCAACGGCTGGGTGATGCTCCGTGGCGAGGTGGAGTTCGGCTGGCAGCGGCGCACCGCCGAGCGGGAGTTGCGCCGGCTGCGGGGCGTACGCGGGGTGACCAACCTGGTCGAGGTGCGCCCCGTCGCCCGTACCGACAGCGAGCGGCTCCGGCGCGACCTCCAGCGGGCGCTGGGGCGCGGCATCGGCACGGAGCGGGTGACCGTCGAGGTGGACGGGGACACGGTCGTGCTGACCGGGGTGGTGCGCTCCTGGTGGGAAAGGGACGAGGCGGAGCGGGTGGCCTGGTCCGGCGAGGGGGTACGGGCGGTGCGGGAGCAGCTCCTCGTGGGCGGGTGACCGCCCGGATCGTCCCGTTTAGTGGCGCCGCCGCCGGGAACCCGTCGTCGATCCCGCCCGCCCAGCGGGCACCGGTCGCGGCGGGGCCGGTCCGGTGATGCCACAGCAGTGACCGAGGGGGAGGAATCCGTGGCCGTGAACCATCCGTCGCCCGACCGATCGGCACCGCGGCCGTTGCGGATCGCGATGGTGGTGCCGCCGTGGCTGTCGGTGCCGCCGCCCGGCTACGGCGGGCTGGAACAGGTGGTGACCGGCCTGGTGGAGACGCTGGTCGACCGGGGTCACGCGGTCACCGTGTTCGGGGCGGGCCGGGAGCACGGGACCGCGGCGGCGTTCGTCTCCACGGTGCCCGAACTCCAGTTCGACCGGCTCGGCGAGGCGCTGCCCGAGCTGGCCCACCTGGCCCGGGTCAACCACCGGGTCCACGCCGGCGACTTCGACATCGTCCACGACCACACCACCATCGGCCCGCTGATCGCCGGCCACCGGGCCGTGCCCACCGTTGCCACCGTGCACGGCAACCCCGTGGGCGAGTACGGCGACGTGCTCAGCGAGACCGACAGGGGCGTCGGGCTGGTGGCCATCTCGCATGCCCAGCGCCGGCTCAACCCGCCGCTGCACTGGGTCGGTACGGTGCACAACGCGATGGACGTCCGGGGCATCCCGCACAAGACCGCCCCCGGGCGGGGGCCGGTGCTCTGGCTGGCCCGGTTCAGCCCCGACAAGGGCCCGGACGTCGCCATCCGGGCCTGCCGGGCCGCCGGCCTGCCGCTGGTGCTGGCCGGCAAGTGCAACGAGCCGGCCGAGCGCCGCTACTACGACCAGGTGGTCCGGCCCCTGCTCGGCGAGGACGTCCGGGTGGTGCTCGACGCCGACCGGGCCGAGGCGCTGCGGCTGCTGGTCGAGGCCCGGTGTTTGATCATGCCGATCCGGTGGGACGAACCGTTCGGCATGGTGATGGTGGAGGCGATGGCGACCGGGACACCGGTGGTGGCGCTGGACCGGGGGGCGGTGCCGGAACTCGTCCGACCGGGAAGGACCGGCCTGATCTGCGAGCACGTGGACGAGCTGCCGAGCGCCCTGCGCGCGGCGACGGGCATCGATCCGGCGGCCTGCGTCGCGCACGTGGCGGAGAACTTCTCCACCGGGCGGATGGCCACCGGCTACGAGGAGGTGTACCGCCGCTTCATCGCGGAGGCGGCGTCGCCCGAGGCGGCCCGGGCGCCGGTCCGGGCGCGGGCCCGCTGACCGCCGGCGGTCAGACCTGCGCCGCCCCGAGCGCGGTGATCGCGCTGTCCAGCCGGCGGGCGTACGCGTCGGTGAGGGCGCCCTCGCCGCGGCGGATCGCGACCTTCTCGCGGAGCCGGGCGATCCGCTCGCCCAGGTCGCCCGAGCGGGCGCGGGCCGCGTCGGTCAGGTTACGCAGCTCGTTGCGGAAGTCGAGGCCGACGTCGGGGCGGATCCCCCCGTCGTCGAGACCGGCGCCGATCAGCCCGTCGACCCGGTTGGCCGCCTCGATGAGGTCGCCGCGCTCCGGGGCCGTCGGGGTCGGCCGGGGCGCGACCGGCGACGCGGACGTCGGGGTCGGGGAGGCCGCCGGGGGTGGTGCGGCGTTGGCCGTGGGCGTGGGGGAGGGCGGCGGGTCGGACGGGCCGGTGCTGGGCAGCGCCCGGGGTGGGCTCGGCTCCTCCTGACGGATCGCAGGCACGGCCAGGGCCACCCCCACGAGCAGTACGACCGGCACGATCAGCACCGGGCGCGGCAGGCGGCGCCGACGGCGCTCCCGGGCGTGCCGGGCGCTGCGCGGCTCGGACCCACCGCCCGGCCCTTCCGCGCCCGGTCCTTCCGTGCCCGGCACCGCTCCGTCACCCGGCACCGTCCCGCCCCCAGGGGTCGGGGTGGCCGGCTGGGCGGGCAGGGTCGGGAGGGTGACCGTCGGCGCGAGCATGGTGGCGGCCTGCGGATCGGCGGGGAGCAGTTGGTCGCGCAGGAGGGTGGCGACCTGGCGGGCGGTGGGCCGCGCCAGCGGGTCCCGCTCCAGGCAGCGCAGGCAGGTGCGGGCGACCTCCGTCGGCAGGCCCGGCAGGTCGGCCAGCGAGGGCGGGCCCTCCCCGGCGAGCGCCTCGCTGAGCTGCTCCCAGGTGTCCGCCGGGTACGGCACCCGACCGGTCAGCGCCTCGTAGAGCAGCACGCCGAGGGAGTACACGTCGGTGGCCGGCTGGGCGGGTGCCCCGTCGAGCCGTTCCGGCGCCACGTACGCGGGCGTGCCGAAGGTGCCCCCGTCCTCGTCGTCGTCCGGCGCGCCGATCCGGGTGGCGATGCCGAAGTCGAGCACCTTGACCCCCGCCCGGGTCATCATCACGTTGGCCGGGGTGATGTCACGGTGCACGATGCCGAGCCGGTGCGCGGCGGCGAGCGCGTCCGCCACCTGGGCGGCGACCTCGACCGCCTCGGCCCACGGCAGCGGCCCCTCGGTGAGCCGGACCTCCAGCTCCTCGCCGGCCAGCAGCTCCATCACCACGAACGAGGTGATCGACCCGTCGGGCGCGACGGTCTCGCCGTAGTCGTGCACCGACGTGACGTGCGGGTGGACGAGCTGGGCGGCGGCGCGGGCCTCCTCGCGGACCATGTCGCGGAAGCGGGCGTCGGCGGCGAGCGACGGGGCGAGCACCTTCAGCGCCACGATCCGGTCGAGCACCTCGTCGCGCGCCCGCCAGATCACCGACATGCCGCCGGCGCCGATCTGGTCGACGAGCCGGTACCGGCGGGCCAGCAACCGGCCGGGGTGCAGTGCTGGCTTCACGGAACGCACCTGCCTCGCTGTGGGAGCGCTATCAGGTTGCGCGAATGTGTCGGGCCTGTCAACGGTCGACTACCTTCCGGGACCGGGGCCGCGTCGGCCGTGCCCGTGCCGGGGCCGCCCTCGGCCGCCGCCGGGCCGCCCCTCGGCCGCCGCCGGGCCGGCACCGGGCGGCCACTTTTCCGCCCGTGCCAGGATGGAACGCATGTCGCAGGGACCGGTGGCGTTCGTGCTCGGGGGCGGGGGAGTCCTCGGGGCGGTCGAGGTGGGCATGCTGCGGGCGCTGTTCCGGGCCGGCATCCGGCCCGACGTGGTGCTCGGCACCTCGATCGGGGCGGTCAACGGCGCGCTGGTCGCCGCCGAACCGTCCGAGGCGGTCACCGACCGGCTGGTCCGGCTCTGGGCCTCCCCAGAGGCCAGTGAGGTGTACGGCGACTCGGTGGCCCGCCAACTGCGCCGGTTCGCCGCCCGTACCCACCTGCACTCGCCCCGCCCGCTGCGCAAGCTGCTGGAGGCCGAGCTGGGTGCGGAGACCACCTTCGCCGACCTCAAGGTGCCCTTCCGCTGCTGCGCGGCCAACATCGAGCGGGCCGCCGAGCACTGGTTCGACAGCGGACCGCTGGTGCCGGCAGTGCTCGCCTCCGCCTCGGTCCCGGGGCTCCTGCCGCCGGCCCGGATCGACGACCAGCACTACATCGACGGCGGGATCGTGAACTCCATCCCGATCGGCGAGGCGGTCGCCGTGGGCGCCACGCGGATCTTCGTACTCCAGGTGGGCCGGATCGAGCGGGCGCTGACCCCGCCCCGGCGACCCTGGGAGATCGCCCAGGTCGCGTTCGAGATCGCCCGGCGGCACCGGTTCGCCCGGGAGATGGCGGCCCTGCCCGACGGGGTGGAGGTGCACGTGCTGCCCACCGGCGGGCTGGAGCCGCGCGACGACACGCCGTGGGCGTACCGGGACATGGCGGCGGTGGGGCGGCGGATCAGCCGCGCCTACACGGCCTCCCGGCGCTACCTGGCGACGCAGTTGGAGCACTGATGCCCCTACCGCCGCGGTGGGTACGCCGGCTGCTCCTGGCCCCCGGCGTGGTGCTGCTGGCCTTCCTGGTCGTGACGACCCTGCCGGTCTGGGCGCTGCTCGCGGCGGCCGCCTCGCCGCTGGTCCCGGGCCGGCTGCGGCCGCTGCGCCTGCTCTGGCTCGGCTGCGTCTACCTGGTCTGGGACGCGACGGCGCTGCTCGCGCTCTTCGTGCTCTGGGTCGCCTCCGGCTTCGGCTGGCGGGTCCGCTCGCCCGGCTTCCAGCGGGCGCACTACGTGCTCGCCGGCTGGTTCCTGCGGGCACTCTTCTGGCACGCCCGCTGGGCGCTGCACCTGAGCATCGACGTGGTGGGCACCGACCCGGACACGGCCCTGCCGGGCCGGCCCGAGCTGGTGCTCTGCCGGCACGCCGGCCCGGGCGACTCGTTCATCCTGATCCACGCCCTGGTCAACTGGTTCAACCGGGAGCCGCGGATCGTGCTGAAGGACAGCCTCCAGTGGGATCCGGCGGTCGACGTGCTGCTCAACCGGCTGCCGAACCGCTTCCTCGCGCCGGGGCCGGACCGCCGGGGGTCGGTGACCGAGCAGATCGGGCACCTGGCCCACGGCCTGGACGACGACGACGCGTTCGTGATCTTCCCGGAGGGCGGCAACTTCACCCCCGGCCGCCGGCTGCGGGCCATCGAGAAGCTGCGCGGCCTCGGCCTCGAACGGATGGCGCGGCGCGCAGAGCGGCTGCGGCACGTGCTCGCCCCGCAGCCGGGCGGGCTGCTCGCGGCGCTGGACGCCGCGCCCGACGCCGGGGTGATCTTCGTGGCGCACACCGGCCTGGACCGGATGCTGAGCGTCGGCGACGTGTGGCGGGAACTGCCGATGGACAAGCGGATCATCATGCGCTTCTGGTCGGTGCCGCCGGAGGAGGTGCCGACCGGCCGCCAGGAGCGGATCGACTGGCTTTTCGACTGGTGGGCGCGGATCGACGAGTGGATCGCGGCCAATCGGGACGGTGCCGCGTAGGGTGCGCTGGTGGACCAGATCTGCGTGGTGACGACGGTGGTGGACGCCCGTTCGGTCGCGGACGTGATGGCGGCGGCGGCCGTCGCCGGTCGGCTCGCCGCCTGCGCCCAGGTGGGCGGCCAGGTGGACAGCACCTACTGGTGGCGTTCCGGGGTGGACACGAGCACCGAGTGGTCGGTGCAGTTCAAGACCGCGCCGGACCGGGCCGCCGCGCTGGTGGAGCAGATCCGGGCCAGCCACCCGTACGAGGTGCCGGAGATCCTGGTCACCCGGGTGGAGAGCGGCGACCCCGCCTACGCCACCTGGGTGCACGAGCACACCCGGCCCTGAGTACCCGCACTCTGGTCAGGTGATCTCCCGGCCACCATGATGGCCGGGTGCAGAACACCGGTTATCCCTGTCCCGCCTGCGGCGCGCCGGCCGACCTCGGCTCCGGCTGCTCCGGTTGCGGCCGACCGCCGCACCCGGCCGCCGCCGAGGTGGTCCGGCTCGACCGGGAGATCGTCGCGCTCGGCGGCCAGGTCGAGCGGGCCCGCGCGGCGTACCAGGGACTCGCCGGCCGGCTGAACGCGGCCCGGCGCCGTCGGGCGGCGCTGGCCGCCGCGGTCCGGGCGGAGTTCCCCGTGTCGCGCCCGGCGGCGCCCGCGACTCCGGGGCCGGTGCGCCCCGCGTCGGTCGTGACCCCGCCGCCGGGCGTGACCGTGCCGCCGGCCGCGACCCCGGTGCCGGCGTGGCCGGGCCGGGGGCCGGTCGCTCCGGTCCCCGCGCCGGCGGGTGCGGGCGTCGGCGGCGCGGAGACCTCCACCCGTACGGTGCAGGGCCTGCTCTTCGTCCTCGGTGGGCTGCTGCTGGGCACCGCCGCGGTGGTCTTCACGGCGGTCGCCTGGGCGTCGGTGGGGGTCGCCGGCCGGGCCCTGATCCTGTTCGCGTTCACCGCCCTCGCCCTGGCCGCGCCGCTGGTGGCGGTGCGGCGCGGGCTGCGCGGCACTGCGGAGACCTTCGCCGCCGTGGGGCTGCTGCTGGTGCTGCTGGACGGCTACGCCGCCTGGTCGGTGGACCTGGTCGGGGTGGCGGACTGGCCCGCCACCCGGTACGCCGCGCTGGTCGGGGGGGCCGGCGCGGCGGTCGCTGCCGGGTACGCCCGGCTCAGCGGTCTGACCGTGCCGTGGTTCGCCGCCCTGGTGACCGCGCAGCCGGTGCTGCCCCTGCTCGTCGTCGACGCCCGGCCGGACGCCGCCGGCTGGGCGATGACCTTCCTGGGGGTGGCGCTGCTCGACCTGGCGGTGCTGGTCGCGCTGCGCCGCCGGGGCGCTCCGGCGGCCGGTGCCGTGGCCGTCGGGCCGCCGGCGGCCGGTGCCGTGGCCGTCGGGACGCCGGCCGCCGAGGGCCCGACCGTTGGTGGCCCCGTCGCCGGTGCCGTGGCCCCGGCCGCTGCGGCGCCCGCGCCGTCCGGCGAGCGTCCGGCGGTCCTCGCCGGGCGCGTCCTCGCCTGGGTGGGGCACGCGGGCGCGCTGTTCGTGGCCGCGTGCTGCGCGCTCGTACCGCTGGCCCTCGGCCGGGCCGCCGGCGTTCCGCTGCTGGCCGGTGCGCCGCTGCTGCTGGTGGCGCTGACCCTGCTCGGCACCGCGCTGCTCACCGGCGGGGCGGTGTTCCGCGCGGTGGCCGCCGCGCTGCTGGTGCCGGTGCTGGCCGGCGCGGTGATCCGCCCGATCGCCGAGCTGGACCTGTCGCTGCTGCTCACGGCGCTGGTCGTGGTGGCGGTGGCCGGCGCGGTACGGCTGCTGCCCGCCGGGTGGCGGACCGGTCCCCGGGCCGGCGCGCTGCTGGTGGCCGGCGGGACGGCGCAGTTCGTCGTGCTGCTGGCCGTCGCTCTCGCCGGCGCCACCGCCGGCCGGTCGCTGCCGCCGTGGCAGGGGGCCGCCGCCGGGCCCGACGCCGACGGGGGGTGGCAGCTTCCGGTGGCGATCGCGCTGACCGTGGCCGCCTTCGGACTGTTGCTGCCGAGGGCCGCCCGGCCGGCGCTGGCCGCGATCGGCGCGGCGGTCGTCGTGCTGGCGGTGCCGGCCGGCTGGCCGTCGCCCTGGCCGGCGGTGGTGGCGCTGGACCTGGTGGCGGCGGTGGGCCTGCTGGCCGTCGCGGTGGGGCGTCCGGGCGTCCGGTCCTGGACGGTCCTGGCCGCGGGGGTGGCAGGGACCCTCCTGCTCGGGCACGGACTGGTCGTCGGGTTCGCCGCGACGGCGGGTGCGGGTGCGGCGCTAGCGGTGGTGCTGGTCGCCGGGACCGCCGTGGCGGCGGCCGGCCGGCGCGGCACGGCCGTGCAGCGCCGGGTGGCCGGGGCGGCGTCGGCCGTCGTGCCGGTCGCGGTGCCGGCCGGCGCGGTCGTCGCCCTCCTCGCCGCCGGTGCGCCGGCCTGGTGGCAGGCGCGGGCGGCGCTCGCCGCCGTCGCGCTGCTGCCCGTCGGGCTGCTCGCGGTCCGCCGGCACTGGCCCGACCTGCGGGCGTACGCCTCCGGCGGGGTCGCCGTGGCGGTCACGGCGGTCGGGTTGGCGCCGCTGGTCGTACCGGCCGACGAACCGGTGACGCTCTACGCCGCCGTGGCGGTCCTGCTGGCGACGCTGGGCGGTGCGGTGCGCTCCGACGTCGTCCTGCGGGTGGCCGGCATCGGGCTGCTGGTGGTCTCGGCCGCCGCCGCCCTGCCGGTGGCGTTGACGGCGCTCGTCGCCCCGTACGGCGAGGTGTCGCCCTGGTCCGGGGCGCCCACGGTCCGGGCCGACCCGGGGGCGCTCCCGGTGGGCCTGGCGTTGGCCGTGCTGGCGGTGGCCGGGGTGCTGGCCGGCCGGCGGTACCGGGCTGCCGTGCGGACCGGCCCCACCGGCGCGGACGCCGTTCCGTCGGCGGGCGCCGGCCATGCTGCGGGCGCCAGCCATGCTGCGGGCGCCGGCCATGCTGCGGGCGCCGGTTGGTGGCGGGGCGCGCTGGTCGCGGTGCCGTTCGCCGCGGCCGCGCTGCCCGTGCTGCTGGTGGCCGCAGGCGTGCCGTGGCCGGTGCTGCCGGTAGGCACGCTGCTCGGCGGGGTGGCCCTGGTGCTGCTCGCCGCCCTGGCCGCACCGCGTCCGCTGCTCGCCCCGGTCGGGTTGCCGGTGGGTCTGGTGCTGGTGGCGTCCGGGCTGCTCGGGCTGCTGGCCACCCGGACGGGCACGATCGTCGGCCTCGGCGTGCTCGTCGTCGCGGCGGCGGTGGTCGGGGTGGCGGCCCGCCGGGACGACGCCCGGCTGGGTGGCGCCCTGGTCGCGGTGGCCGCCGCGACCAGCCTCGCGGTCGTCGCGCCGCTGGCCGGCGGGCTGCCGGTACGGGCGGCCACGTTCAGCGTGCTCGCCGTCGCGGCACTCACCCTGGCCGCCGCGGCGGTGCTCGGTCGGGTCGGGGTGTCCCCGGCCGGTCCGGCCCGCCGGGGACGGGCCACGGCGGCGGCGTTGGACGCGGCGGCCCAGGCGGTGGCGCTGGTCGCGCTGCTGCTCGCGGTGGGCTCGCTCCGCCACGCCGCGGCGGTCTGCGTGCTGTGGGGCGCCGCCGTCGCGCTGCGGGTGCTGCCCCGGGGCGAGTCGGCGGGCCGGCGGTGGGCCTTCGCGGGCATCGCGGGCGGCAGTGAACTGCTCGGCGGCTGGCTGCTGCTGGCCGCAGGCGACGTGGCGGTGCTGGAGGCGTACACGGTGCCGGCGGCGGCGCTGGCTCTCGTGGCGGGCGTGGTGGCGCTGCGTACCCGGCCAGGGTTGAACAGCTGGCTGGCGCTGGGTCCGGGGCTCGCGGCCGGGCTGCTGCCGAGCCTGGTGTCCGTGCTGGTGGCTGCGGACCCCCAGCCGTGGCGGCGGCTGCTGCTGGGCGTCGCCGCGCTCGCCGCGGTGCTCGCCGGGGCGACCCGCCGCTGGCAGGCGCCGGTGCTGCTGGGTGGGGTGACCCTGGCACTGCTCGCGCTGCACGAGCTGGTCCGTGGCTGGGACCTGCTGCCCCGGTGGATCTTCCTGGCCGTCGGCGGGTTCGCGCTGATCGGGCTCGCCACGACCTACGAGCGGCGCCGCCGGGACCTGGCCCGGCTCCGGGCCGCCGTCGGCCGGATGGGCTGATCAGGCCCGGTCACGGGTGCCGGGGGTAGGGCTCGCCCTACCCCCGAACCGGGGGTGGGCAGGGTTACTCAGCGCAACCGTTCCCCGGAGACTGGGAGCGGGACGCGCCGGCCGGCGCGCTCCGGGATCGAGGAACGGGAACGGGAGCCGCGATGGTGCTCGGAGCGGTGGCGGACCCGCCGGTACGGCGGGGCAGTGACTACGCGCAGTTGTCCCGGCGGATCAGCGGGGCGGGCCTGCTGGAGCGACGCCCGGGACGGTACGTGACCCGGATCGTGCTCACGCTGGGCGTCTTCGCGGCGGGCTGGGCGGCCGTCGGGCTGGTCGGCGACTCGTGGGCGCAGCTCCTGGTCGCCGTCTTCCTCGCTGTCGCCACCACCCAGGTCGCGTTCCTCGGCCACGACGCCGGCCACCGGCAGATGTTCCGGCGGCGCGGGCCGAGCGAGGCCATCGGCCTGCTCACCGGCAACCTGGCGGTCGGGCTGAGCTACGGCTGGTGGGTCGACAAGCACAACCGGCACCACGCCAACCCCAACCACGAGGACGAGGACCCCGACGTCGGGGCCGGCGCGCTGGTCTGGACGTACGAGCAGGCCGCCGCGACGCGCGGGTTCGGTCGCCGGCTGGCCCGCCGGCAGGCGTGGCTGTTCTTCCCGATGCTGCTGCTGGAGGGGCTCGCCCTGCACGTGGCGAGCGTGCAGGCGATCGTGGGGCGGGACTCCGACGGCGGGTTCCGCACCCCGATGCGGCACCGCCGCGTCGAGGCGCTGCTGCTGGTCCTGCACGCCGTGGGCTACCTCGGTGCGCTGCTGCTGGTGATGTCGCCGGTGAAGGCGCTGCTCTTCGTCGCCGTCCACCAGGGGCTGTGGGGCTTCTACATGGGCTGCTCGTTCGCCCCCAACCACAAGGGCATGCCGATGCCCACCGCCGACGACGACCTGGACTTCCTGCGTAAGCAGGTGCTCACCTCCCGCAACGTGCGGGGCAGTCGGCTCGTCGACGTCGCCCTGGGCGGGCTCAACTACCAGATCGAGCACCACCTGTTCCCGAACATGCCCCGGGCCAACCTGCGCCGGGCCCGGCCGATCGTCCGCGCCTTCTGCGCCGAGCAGGGCATCCCGTACGCCGAGACGGGGCTGGTCGAGTCGTACCGTCAGGCGCTCGCGCACCTGCACGAGGTGGGCCGGCCGCTGCGCGGCTGACACGCGCGAACGGGGGCGGCGCCGACCGGCGCCGCCCCCGTTCCGTGTGCGGTAGGGCTCAGGAGCCCATGGACTCGATCAGCTCCTGCGGGGCCTCCTGCGTGTCGCCCGCGGGGGGCTTCTTGACGGTGACCGGGGCGCCGAAGTCCGAGTAGTTGGTGATCATGGTGCCCAGCGACTCGTGCAGCACCTGGGTGTCGATGGCGAACTCGACGAGCCGGCCCTGGTCGTCCACCCTGGCGGTGAACGGGACGGCCTTGGCCTTGTCACCGAGGGCCTGGATGGCCTTGTCGTCGGGCTTGGTGCGGGTGTAGTCGAGGGTGCCGGAGTAGCTGCCCGGGGCGGTCCTCTCGACGTCCACCACGCTGTCGACCATCTGCTTCGCGCCGCCCGGGTCGCCGTCGGGCATCAGGTTGAGCTGACCGCTCTTGCCGAGCTTGGTGGCGTCCATGTGCATCCACTTCTTCGGCATCCCCTGCATGCCGGTGACCTTCAGGTAGACGTCGTTGCCGAGCATCAGGATCCGGAAGGTGCCTTCCGCGCCCATCTTCAGCGTCATGTCGCCGGTCTTGGTGGCCGGGTCCATCACGCCGCTGCCGTTGATGACCGGCGACGTGAGCCGCATCTTGACGGTCTGTTGGTTCAGCTTCTTCGCGGCGGCGGCCAGCTCGGCGCGGGCGTCGGCGGGGGCGCTGCTGGCCGGTGCCGCGCCGGTGGTGCCACCGTCGCCGGCCGGAGCAGCCGTGTCCGTCCCCGTACCGCACCCGGTGAGACCGAGGGCGAGCGCGGCGACGAGCGCGACCCCCGTGGTCGCCAGCCGTCGAGTGTTCATCGTGGAAATCTCCTCACGCAGGGTGGGCCGGGGGCGACGCCGGTCGCGGGCCCGGCCGGGCCGCCGGTCAGCCTAACCCCGCCGGTCCACAGCCGCTCATCTATGCCGTGGCGATCTTCGGACCGCCGCGCCGCCGGGGTGGGCCACACCTCCCGCCGCTGGTCGGCGTCGTCGCGACCGGTCCCGGTAGGGTCTCCCCATGGCAGACGTGCTCACCGCCGAGGCGGTGCGAGACGAGCTGGGTGGGCTGGCGGGCTGGTCGGGAGACCCCGCCGGGATCACCCGCACCGTGGAGCTGGCCAGCTTCCCGGCGGCCATCGCGGTGGTCGACCGGGTCGCCGTGACGGCGGAGGAACTGGACCACCACCCCGACATCGACATCCGCTGGCGGGCCCTGACCTTCCGGTGCGTCACGCACTCGGCGGGCGGGGTCACGCGGCGTGACCTGGAACTGGCTCGGCGGATCGACGAGATCGTGGGGAGCGTCGGATGAGATTCGAGATCAGCAAGGTGCTGGACGCCATCGAGGGCCGGGTCAGCACCGACCCGTCGCTGGCCCGGGCCGTCGTCGACCTGGCCGAGGTGATCCGCTACCAGGATCTCGACGGCGGCCGGCCGGCGAGCCTGCTCCGCCTCGGCATGGTGATCGACGCCCTCGCCCGGGAGATGGAGGAGGACAGCGTCCCGGTCTACGCGGTGGTCCACCGGGCCCTGCTCTCCGACGCCGACCTCACCTCCAACGAGCGCATGGTGGTCCGCCGGTGGGCCGACGACGGGCTGGTCGAGGTGCTCGACAACCCGGGCGACCGGATGCTGGAGGTGGCGGACCTGCTCGGGCTGCCCGTGCTCACCCGGGTGCGGGCCGACGGCCTGCGCGGGCGCTACCCGTGGCTGGTCGAGCAGGCCGGCCGGGTGCTCGCCCCGGTGCCCGGCGCCGGCGGGCCGGCCTTCGTCGCCCACGTCGGCGGCGGGCACACGCCCGTCGCCGGTGACCGGTCACCGGCCGGCGTGAAGCTGCTCGCCCGGCGCTGGCGCTGCGCGGAGCCCGGTTGCGCGCTCTTCGGCGGTGGTGGGGGCGGCGGGGCCTTCGCCGACCTGTCCCGGGTGGTGGAGCGCAGCCCGGCCGGCCAGCCGCCGCCCACGCTGCGCGGCGGCGTGCCGACCTGCCCCCGGCACGGCACCCGGCTCGGCGACGCCGGTCCGCGACCGCGGAGCGCCGTCCTGGCCGTGCGGGTGGGTGGGCTGATCCGCCGACGCTTCGTGCTCACCGAGGAGGAGCCGGCGGTGGTCGGCCGTGCCCCCGACCAGGCCGGCGGGATCACGCTCGGGCAGTGGCTCAACGACGAGGCGCGCCGCTGGATCAGCCGCAGCCACGTCCGGTTCGAGCTGCGGGTTGGCGAGGTGATCGTGACCGACGTGAGCACCAACGGCTCGGGCATCCGCCCCGGCGGGTCGATGGCGGAGGGCGACCGGGTCCCGCTGGCGCCGCAGCAGTCCCGGGTGCTGGCGGAGGGCGACATGGTGGAGCTCTACCCCGGGGTGCAGATCGGCCGGCCCGACGAGCTTCCCACCGGAGCCCCCTACACGCCCACGTCGGTCATGGCCGAGGCACCAACGATGGCGATGCGCCTGCCCCGCTGAGCCGCCGGGAGACGACGGCGGGCGCCGGGACCGTGGTCCCGACGCCCGCCCGTGTCGTACGGGGCTCAGCCGGCCAACACCGCGGCGAGCTGGGCGACCGCGTGGTCGATCTCCTCCTCGGTGATCACCAGCGGCGGGGCGAGCCGGATGGTGGCACCGTGGGTGTCCTTGGCGAGCACCCCGCGCTCGGCGAGCCGCTCGCACGCCTCCCGGCCGCTCATCAGCGTCGGGTCGATGTCGAGGCCGGCCCACAGGCCCCGGCCCCGCACCGCGACGAGGCCCCTGCCGACCAGCGAGCGGAGACCGGCGTGCAGCCGGGCGCCCAGCTCGGTCGAGCGGCGCTGGAACTCGCCGGTGGCCAGCAGCCGGACGACCTCGGTCGCGACGGCGCAGGCCAGCGGGTTGCCGCCGAAGGTGGAGCCGTGCTGGCCCGGCCGGAGCACGCCGAGCACGTCGGCGTTCGCGGCCACCGCGGAGACCGGCACGATGCCGCCGCCGAGCGCCTTGCCCAGCAGGTACATGTCGGGCGTGACGCCCTCGTGGTCGCAGGCGAAGGTGTCCCCGGTCCGGCCGAGGCCGGACTGGATCTCGTCGGCGATGAAGAGCACGTTCTGCTCCGTGCAGACCCGGCGTACGCCCGGCAGGTAGCCCTCCGGCGGCACGACGACGCCCTGCTCGCCCTGGATCGGCTCGATCAGCACCGCGACGGTGTTCTCGTCGATGGCGGCGGTCAGCGCCGCCAGGTCGCCGTAGGGGACGACCGTGAACCCCGGGGTGTACGGCCCGAAGTCGGCCCGGGCGTCCTCGTCGGTGGAGAAGCTGACGATGGTGGTCGTCCGGCCGTGGAAGTTCCCCTCGGCCACCACGATGTTGGCCTGCCCCGGCGCGACGCCCTTGACCTGGTAGCCCCACTTGCGGGCGACCTTGATGCCGGTCTCCACGGCCTCGGCGCCGGTGTTCATCGGCAGCACGAGGTCCTTGCGGCACAGCTCGGCCAGCTCGCGGCAGAAGTCGGCGAACTGGTCGTGGACGAACGCCCGGCTGGTGAGCGTCAGCCGGTCGAGCTGCGCGTGCGCGGCGGCGATCAGCGTCGGGTGGCGGTGGCCGAAGTTCAGCGCCGAGTAGCCGGCCAGGCAGTCGAGGTAGCGGCGGCCGTCCACGTCGGTCAGCCAGGAGCCCTCGGCGGAGGAGATGACCACCGGCAGCGGGTGGTAGTTGTGCGCGGTCCACCGCTCCGCGTCGCGGATCGCCTCCGGCGTCCGCAGCATGTCGTCGATCACTGGCTCGCCTTTCCCTGACGGAGTCGCAACGTGCAGCACTTCGGTCCGCCGCCGGCCTTGCGCAGCTCGGAGAGGTCGACACCGATCGTCTCGTAGCCCCGGTCGCGCAGCTTCGCGGCCAGGCCGGTGGCCTGCTCCGGCAGCACCACGTGCCGGCCGTCGCTGACCGCGTTCAGCCCGAAGACCTCGGCGTCGGCGAGGGTGGCGTGCACCGCGTCGGGGAAGAGCCGGCGCAGCACCGCCCGGCTGCCCGGCGAGAACGCCTCCGGCAGGTACGCCACCGTCCGCTCGTCGAGCACGGTGAGCGCGGTGTCCAGGTGGTAGAAGCGCGGGTCGACCAGCTGCATGGTCACCACGGGGTAGCCGAAGACCTCCTGGAGCTGCGCGTGCGAGGCGTGCGCGGTGCGGAAGCCGGTGCCGGCCAGCAGGAAGTCGCCGGCCAGCAGGATGTCGCCCTCGCCCTCGTTGACGTGCTTCGGGTCGTGCATCTCGAAGCCGGCGGCCTCGAACCAGGCGCGGTAGGCGGGGGCCTCGTCGGCGCGCTGCGGGTCGCGGAACTGCACGGCCATCGCCTTGCCGTCGATCACCGTGCCGCCGTTGGCGGCGAACACCATGTCGGGCAGGCCGGGCACCGGAGCGATCTCCTCGACGGTGTGGCCCAGGTCCCGGTAGATCTGGCGCAGCTGCTCCCACTGCCGGACGGCGAGGTCGGCGTCGACCGGCGCGGTCGGGTCCATCCACGGGTTGATGGCGTAGTCGACGGCGAAGTACGTCGGCCGGCACATCAGGAAGCGCTGGCTGGTGGCGTCCATCGTCATTGTCCTGCTCCCAGGGGTCGGGCGCGCCCGGCCACCTTCGGCCCACGGGCTGGCGCCGTTGCTCAACGTTATGCGGCGCTGATGGTGGAATCCACCGCTGGAAGTTGCGCAGGCCGACGGAACGTTGCGTCTGGGGAGTGCTGAACGATGGTTCGTTGCGTATCGGGCCCTGTCGGTGTGCCCGGCCGAAATGCGGGCCCGGAAAACACTTCGGGGGCGGCGAACCGCCGCCCCCGAAAAAGGGTTGCCCGGCTGGTGAACCACCAGGCTGGTCGGGCGTCGCCGGTGAACCACCGGCGCTGCCGGCGCATCGCCGGCGAGCCGAACAGTGCCCGCTAGAAGCGGTCCACAAACTGTGAGTCGAGCCACTCGCGGAACCGCTGCACCCAGTCCCCGTCGGTGGTCGGCCAGTCGAACTGGCCGGTCATCGCCAGCACGCCCAGCACCACCGCGCCGAGGCCCAGCGCGACGCCGAGCAGCGCGTCGGTCTTGCCGGCGATGTGCCGGCGACGGGTGGCCATCAGGCCCAGCACCGCGAGGACCGCGCCGAGGGCGCCGAGGGCGATGCCGTACCCGGCGAGGCTGCCGGTGAGCACGAAGAGCGCCCCGGCCACGCCGACGATCAGCCCCAGCGTGGCGAGGATGCTGGCTCGGGGCTTCGGGCCGGCGACCACCGGCCGCTCCGGCTCGCGGTCGGGGACGCCGTCGCCGTCGCGGTCGACGGGCCGCTCCACGGTGTCCCCGTCGACCGCGCGGTCCCGGTCCGTCCGGGCGCCCAGCGCCGCGTTCCGGTCCAGATCGGTCGTCCGACCGTCGAGGGTCCGTTCGAGCGCCGGGTCGGGCTCGGTGCTCCGGGGGGCGCGTCGGTCGTCGTCGATGGGTCGGGCCGTGGCCGCCCGGGCGACGGCCGCCCGCTCGGCCGCCCGCCGCTCGGCGGCGCCGTCCCGCCCGGCGCCGTCGGGCGCGGCGCTGCTGCGGTAGGTCGTCTGCTCGCCGTCGCGGTCGGTGACCATCGGACGGCTGGGCCCGCTGCCGCCGTCCGCGTCGGCCCGCAGCGCGCCGTCCCGGCCGGTGCCGGCGGGAGCGTCACGGTCGTCGACGCGGCCGTCGAGGTTCTCGTCCCGTGTCGGCGCCTCTTCCGACCTGCGGGACAGCGAGGGAATCTTCACCACACACACCTCCTCGTGAATGCGTGGTGGCCGATGCAAAGACTTGCCGCCCACGCGGTACACGTCCGCAATACCCAGGTGGTCGTTCTCCGACACGGATACCCGGCCGGCCGTTCTCCGAGGGGTGCCCGCCCGGCAGGCCGCCGGGCGGGCACCCCACGCCGGGTCGAGGCGTGTCAGGCGGGCACCGTCCACTTCTGGTTCGCGCCCCCGGTGCACGTCCAGACCTGGGTCGGTGTCGCGTTGGCCGAGCTGTTGTCCACCACGTCCAGGCACTTGTTCGCGCTGGCGCTGACCAGGTCGCGGGCCGCCGTCGCGGTCCACCGCTGGTTCGCGGCGCCGGTGCAGGTCCACAACTGGGTCCGGGTGCCGTCGGCGGTGGCGTTGTCCCGGACGTCCAGGCACTTGCCCAGCGCCCGTACGGTGCCGTCGGCGCCGAGCGTCCACTGCTGCGCGGCGCTGCCGTTGCAGTCGTACAGCTGGACGGCGGTGCCGTCGGCGCTGTTGGCCCCGGCGACGTCGAGGCACCTGCCGGCCAGGCCGACGATCGGGCCGGTCCGCCCGCCGCCGGACTGGCTGCCCGACCAGGTGAACGTGGCCGTGGTCCGGGCCGGCAGCGAGTACGTGAAGGACTGCCCGCCCCAGACGACCTTGACCGACTGGGCGCCGGTGCCGCCGTTGTGCGCGATGAGCGCCTTGGACCCGTCCGGGTTCGCATACGCCACGTTCTGCACCGTGCCGTTGGCGGTCGAGTCGATCCGGTACGCGCCGGGCTTGACGAACTTCGTCAGGTGCCCGGTGGTGTAGTACTCGACGGTGTAGTCGACCTGGCCTGCGCGGGGGCCGCCCTCCTGCACGGTGACCAGGCCGGTGCAGATGTCGCAGCCGCCGTTGTGCGGGCCCATGTTCTGGTTCAGGGCGAGGCTCCACTTGACCAGGCTGCTGCTGTAGTTGCGGGCGTAGTTGACGATGTCGGCCAGGTCCTCGTTGTGCTGGTTGCCGATCCAGGTGCCGCCCGAGTGCTCGGTGCTGAACTGGCGCACCGACGGGTACTGGTTGCGCACCTGGGTGCCGACGGACGGCTCACCGAAGTAGCCGTGCCAGGCGATGCCGCCGAAGAGCGGGTCGTTGCGGATGCCCGGGTCGGCCAGCAGCACCGCCCCGAAGTTGGGGTGGTCGCCGTAGTTCCAGTCGTGCACGAGGACCTTGGTGCCGAGGCCGGCGGCGCGCAGCGCGGGGTAGAGGTGGTTCTTGGTGAACTCGACCAGCCCTGGCCCGTTCCAGCTCATGCCCGGGTAGTTCATCTCAGTCGGCGCGGCGGGCTTGCAGCAGTTCGGCTCGTTCTGCACCGACAGGTAGTTCACCGGAATGCCGGCGGCCTGGTAGGTCTGCACGTACCTGACCAGGTACTGGGCGTACATCGGGTAGTACTCCCACTTGAGCCAGCCCATCTGGTCCATCCGGCCGTTGTCCTTCATCCAGCCGGGGGCGCTCCACGGCACCCCCTTCACCCGCAGTTCCGGGTTGAGCGACCGGGCCTGGGCGGTGAGCAGCCGCACGTTGGTGTCGTAGCCGTTGCTGTAGAAGTCGTTGAGGTCGCAGCAGGTGTCGTCGAGGGAGACGTTGCCGGGGCGGGAGAGGTCCGAGGCGCCGATGGGGTTGCGGACGAAGGAGAGCCCGATGCCGTCGGTCGGGGAGAAGAGCTTGCGCATCACGGCGTCGCGGGTGGCCGCGCTGATCGGCCCGCCCCGGAACAGGTACGCGGTGGTGTCCGTGATCGACGCGCCACCGCCCTCGAACTGCTGGTAGCGGGTGTTCTCGTTGACGGTGACGGTGTGCGTCGCGCCGCCGCTGGAGGAGGCGAAGGCGAGCGGGGCCTGCTGCTGGAGGCCCCGGCTCACCTGGCGGCCACCGGGGTCCGTCGTGGTGGTCAGCCAGACGTTCACCGGCTCGTTGGCGGCGGACGCCGGCGCCGGCAGCGTGACCGTGGCGGCGGCCACGGCGGTGACGAGCGCGAGCAGGCCGGCGCCTGCGGACGCGACTCGGCGCCGGGCTCGCCGGCGGTGACCCGCCGTGGCGGGTACGGGAGTGGTGGACATCGGGTGTCTTCCTCTCGCGCGGCGGTGATGGCGATGTGCGAACGCACGAACCGGCCGGTAACGGGCGCGTTTATGTCACGGATTGCCCGGACCTGTCCGAACCTCCGTGAGACCCAGTTAATATTCCTTCGTAATAGAAGTCAATGAATCTGCCCGACTGTCTGTCCGGCGCGCTGCACGCGTGCGGCAGCAGGGATCCACCCGGTCCCGCGCCGACCTTCGTCCCCGGCGCGCTGGCTATCCTTGGCACCCGTGCCAGAGGGACACACCATCCACCGCCTGGCGGCGCGGCACGCCGAGCTGTTCGGCGGGGACAAGCTGCACGCCGCCAGCCCGCAGGGCCGCTTCGCCGAGGGCGCGGCCCGCCTCTCCGGCACCGTCCTGGAGAGCACCGAGGCGTACGGTAAGCACCTGCTGCACCACCACGCGGGCGAGCTGACCCTGCACGTGCACCTCGGGCTCTACGGCAGGTTCGCCGACGGCGCCGGGGAGCCGCCGGAGCCCGTCGGCCAGGTGCGGCTGCGGCTGACCAGCGACCGGCACTGGCTCGACCTGCGCGGCCCCACCGCCTGCGAGCTGCTCACCCCGCCCGAGGTCGCGGCGCTGCGGGCCCGGCTCGGCCCCGACCCGCTGCGCGCCGACGCCGACCCCGAGCGGGCGTACGCCCGGATCTCCCGCAGCCCCACGCCGCTGGCCGCGCTGCTGCTCGACCAGTCGGTGGTGGCCGGCACCGGGCTGATCTTCGTCACCGAGGCGCTGTTCCGGGCCGGGCTGCCGCCGACGCTGCCCGGCCGGCGGCTGACCCGCGCCGGCTGGGACGCGCTCTGGGCCGACCTGGTGGCGCTGATGCGGCTCGCCGTCACGCGCGGCCGCATCGACACCGTCCGCGACACGCACCTGCCCGAGGCGATGGGCCGCCCCGCCCGCGTCGACCGGCACGGCGGCGAGGTGTACGTCTACCGCCGCCCCGGCGACCCCTGCCACGTCTGCGCCACGCCGGTCAGCCGGGGCGAACTGGCCGGCCGCAACCTCTACTGGTGCCCCACCTGCCAACCGTCCTGACCGCCGCCCACGCCGACGTCGGTCTCACCGGGGAGGCGCGGCGAGCAGCCAGCGGACCACCTCGACCTGGTGCGGGAAGACCTGCCCCTCGCCGAAGCTCCAGGCCAGCGTCTGTCCGATCGTCCAGCCCCACACCCGCTCCCGGTCCAGGCCCAGCTCCGCGCTGAGCCGGTCCAGCCGGTGCCGTACGGCGTCCGGCGAGTGCCCCAGCTCCGCGCCGCGCACCAGCGGCACCACCCCGAACTCGCGCTCGCCGGTCAGCGGCTTCGGGTCGATGACCAGCCACGGCTCCCGGGTCGCCCGCAGCACGTTGCCGGCGTGCAGGTCCTGGTTGACGAGCACCTGCTCGCCCTGGCTGTCGACCAGGTCGGCCAGCAGCCCGAGCGCCGTGTCGATCAGCCGCCGCTCGTACGGCCGGCCGGCCCGCTCCCAGTTGGCCGGCAACCGTTCCGCCCAGCCGGCTGCCTCCTCGGCGAGTGGGGTGAACGGCGCACCGGGCGGGCGCCAGACCCGGGGCAGCAACTCCACCGCCGCGTCCAGCGCCGCGTCGGCGGGCAACTCGTGCAGCGGCGTGCCGGGCACGCACCGCTCGACCAGCATCGCCCGCCGCTCCGGGTCGTGGGCGAGCAACCGGGCCGCCCCCACCCCGGCCCAGCGCTCCAGTGCCGTCGCCTCGTGGACGCTGTCGGGGTCCGGGTACTGGAGCTTCAGCACCGCCGGGGTGCCGTCGGGCAGCTCCGCCGGCAGGGCCAGCGAGGCGAAGGCGTACGGGAAGGGCGGCCCGAGCCGCAGCGACCAGCGCGCCGTGCAGGCGGCCAGCCTGTCCGGCAGCGCCGCCAGCCACTCCCGCCCGGCCGGCGTGCCCCGCACCCAGCCCAGCCCGTCGGGGAGCAGGAGTTCGGAATCCACCCGGCCATCCTTCACCAGCGCCCGCCCACACCGCACCACCGATTCCCCGCCCACCGCCGGTGGTGGTGATCAAGAGGTTCGGGTCCGCAACGGAGATCGAACCGGACGCAAACCTCTTGATCACCGCGTCGGGGAAGGGGCGGGCGGCGGAGGGGAGGGGGCGGGGGAGGGAGCGCGGTCAGCGCAACCGGCGGATGTCGCCGTGGGCGCGGTAGAAGCCGCCCCGGCCGGACTCGCGGACCTGGGTGACCAGGTAGCGCGCGCCCGGCTCGCGGATGCCCTTCGGGAACTGCACGGACCAGTCCCGGTGGAAACCGGGGGAGACCACATGCACCCGCAGCCGTCCCCGGTCCTCGACGCACTGCACGACCACGCCGCCGTCGACGTCGCTGGTCACCTCGACCGTCGTCCAGGCCGCCGGCTCCGGCATCCGGGGCGGGGCCTTGACGTCGACCACCTCCGGCACGCTGCCGGCCTCCGCCGCCCGGATCGCCGGCTCGCTGGCGTCGATGCAGGCCAGGTGGCCGCTGGTGGTGACGACGTAGAGCCGATCCTCGTGGTACTGCATCGAGTAGGCCGAGCCGCAGCCGGTGCCGAGCTTCCACAGCCGGTTGCCGGCCGCGTCGAAGCAGTAGATCGAGGACTGGCTGTCGCCGGCGAAGACGAACCGGCCGCCCTCGGCCGTGGCGCAGGAGAAGACCGGGGCGTCACAGCGGTAGGTGCGCTCGGCGCGACCGTCCTTCGCCAGCCGCACCACCTCCCGGGTGCCGGTGCCCGCGAAGACCGCGTCGCGCTCCTGCCAACCGAAGAGCACCGATCCGGTACGGGTGTGCCACCGCTCCTGGCCCGTCCGCCAGTCGTAGCTGGTCACCCCCTGGGAGTGGCCGTGGTAGAGCGCGTCGGCGTCGCAGCGCACCATCCACGCCGACCGGCCGCGACCCTGCCGGCGCCAGAGGAACTCGTCCTCGTGGTCGACGGCGACGATGCCGCCGCCCGCGTCGGAGACGCCCAGCACCCCGTCGTGGATGTCCAACCAGTAGATGTCGATCTCCGGCGCGATCTCGTAGGCCACCCGGGGCACCTTGCCGGACAGGTCGTAGACGTTGCCGTCGTCGCAGCCCGCGTAGATCCAGGCGTCGTCGGCGACGATGCACTTCACCCCGTCGGGGAGGCGGACCTGGTCGAGCACCCGGGCGTCGTGGCCGAGCGTGGTGATGACCCCGCGCTCGTTGCCGACCATGCAGCTCTGCCCGTCGACGAAGATGCCGAAGGCGGGGGCGCCGGAGTCGTAGCGCCACAGCACCGGGGCGGTGCGGGCGGTGGAGCGGGTGCTGACGATCTGCCGCCGGGAGACGGCGCGCTTCTGCCGCACGCCGCGCACGGCCGGGGCGTACCCCTTGCGGACCTTCTCGCCGATCTTCTTCGCCGCCGCCGCGCGGGCCTTGGTGTTGTCGGCGTAGGCCGTGGTCTTGACCTGGCCCTGGTCGCCGATGCGGCCGTAGCGGACGGTCAGCGCGGCATCGTCGACGACGACCTCGTAGAACTTGTGCGCACCATCCGCTTCGGACAGTTCGAGGTAGGTCGTCTCCTGCGGCATGGGGGCCTCCGAGGGGGGTCAGCGACCGGCCTGGCGTGACCGGTGGGGCGCGAGCGGGCACACGCTAACCCCCACCCCCGACAGCCGCACGCAAGGAAGGGGCCCTTCCTGTCGCCTGCGCGACAGGAAGGGCCCCTTCCTCACACCTGACGCTCAGCGGCCGACGGCAGCCAGGGCGTCGACGGCCTTGCGGGCGGCGATCAGCACCGGGTCCCAGACCGGGGCGTACGGCGGGGCGTAGCCCAGGTCGAGCGCGGTCATGTCGTCCACCGTCATGCCGTTCCACAGCGCCACCGCGAGGGTGTCGATCCGCTTGGCCGCCTCGGACCAGCCCACGATCTGCGCCCCGAGCAGCCGCCCGCTGGGCTTCTCCGCGATCAGCTTCACCGTCATCGGCCGGGCGCCCGGGTAGTAGCCGGCGCGGTTGGTCGACTCGGCGATCACCGAGACGAACTCGAACCCCGCCGCCGCGGCGTCCTTCTCGCGCAACCCGGTGCGCCCGACCTCCAGGTCGCAGACCTTGGTGACGGCGGTGCCGATCACCCCGGCGAAGGTGGCGTACCCGCCGCCGATGTTGATGCCGGCGACCCGGCCCTGCTTGTTGGCGTGGGTGCCCAGTGGCACGTGCACCGGCAGCCCGGTCACCCGGTGCACGGTCTCCACGCAGTCACCGGCCGCCCAGACGTCCGGCACCCCCTGCACCCGCATCCGGCGGTCGACCCGGATCCCGCCGGTGACGCCCAGCGGCAGGCCGGCGGCCTCCGCGAGCGCCGTGTTGGGGCGTACGCCCAGACCGAGGACGACCACATCGGTGGGGATGGGCCCCTCGGCGGTGACCACCGCGGACACCCGGCCGTCGGTCTCCTCCAGGCCGGTCACCCCGAGACCGGTGCGGATGGTGACGCCGATGCCCCGCATCGCGTCCGTGACCAGCTCGGCCATGTCCGGGTCCACGGTGGCCATCGGCTGCTCGGCCTGCTCGACCAGGGTGACGGCGAGCCCGCGCTGGATCAGCGCCTCGGCCATCTCCACGCCGATGTAGCCGCCGCCGATCACCACCGCCCGGCGCGGCCGGGGCTCGGCGTCCAGCCAGTCGCGCAGCGCGGCGCCGTCGTCGAGGGTCTGCATCCCGAAGACCCCGCCGGCGTCGGTGTCCGCCCAGTCGGGCTTCTTGGGCACGGCCCCGGTGGCGTACATCAGGGTGTCGAAACGCTCCCGGACCTCGCCGCCGCCGTCGAGGTCCCGGGCGGTGACCTCGCGCCGGTCGAGGTCGATGGCGGTCACCTCGTGCCGGAGCCGGACGTCGATGTCGAACTTCTCCCGGAACGTCTCCGGGGCGCGGGCGATCAACTGGTCCCGTTCGGGCACCAGCCCGCTGATCCAGTACGGGATGCCGCACGCCGAGTACGACGTGAAGTGCCCCCGCTCGAAGGCGACGATCTCCAGGTCGCCGCGGTCCCGCCGGCGTCGAGCCTGCGACGCCGCCGCCATTCCCGCAGCGTCCCCACCGATGACGATCAGCCGTTGCGCCACGTTCATCATCCTGTCACGAGCGGCCCGCGCCACGGGTCTGCCGCGCGACGTCCTCCACCACGTCCACGAGCCTGCCGGTACGCGCGAAGACGGCGCGCTGCCGGGCCGCCCCGCTGCCGTGCCGGCGCAGCCCCGCGACGAGCCCGGTCACCTCGTCGAGGTCGCCGTGCCGTTCCAGCGCCGGGCGCAGCCGCTCGATCAGCTGGTCGAACAGCTCCCAGGCCGGCCGCAGCTCGCCGTCGGTCAGGTCGACGCCGTCCCCCTCCAGCCCGTCGTGGGCCGCCCGCCAGTGCGCGGCGACCAGCAGGTGGTGGTCGGTACGCAGGGCCGGCCGCCCGGCGGCGATGTCGTCCATCGCGGTCGCCACCATGGCCCGGACCAGCGCGGCGACGAGCACCGCGTCGTCCACCGACGGGCAGACGTCACCGATGCGGATCTCCACCGTCGGGTACTTGGCCGACAGGCGGGCGTACCAGTAGAGCATCCCCTCGTCGAGCATCACGCCGCTGGCGATCAACTGCCGGATCAGCCGTTCGTAGTGCTCGTGGGACTCCAGGTACGGGGTGGGCGCCACCGACGGCCAGCGCTCCCACTCCACCGACCGCCAGCTCGCGTACCCGGTGTCCTCGCCCCTGGCGAAGGGGGAGTTGGTAGTGACGGCGTGCAGCACCGGCAGCCAGGGCCGGACGTGGTTGAGCACCTGCACGCCGGTCTCCGGGTCGGGCACCCCGACGTGCACGTGCATGCCGTTGTTGCCGGGGCCGGGAACCAGCAGGCGGAACCGCTCGATCATCCGGTCGAAGCGGGGCTTGTCGACCACCGGGGGCACCGGACCGTCGGCCGGCCCGGTGCCGATGGCGAGCAGCCGTACGCCGGCCCGCTCGGCCGCGTCGGCGAGCGCGGCCCGCAGCACGCCGAGGGAGTGCCGGATCGAGGAGAGTTCCAGGCCGGGCGGGCTGCCGATCTCGATCTGGCTGGTCTGGAACTCCCGCTCCACCTGACCGCGCAGCTCGGGCGGCACCTGCTCCATGACGAGGTCGACAGCGGGCACCGCGGCCCCGGTGTGCGGGTCGACGAGCAGGAACTCCTCCTCGACACCCACCGTGAGCAGGTTGGTCCCCTCGGCCGTACCGCTCGGAGCCTCCGCCACCTGGCCGGTCATCGTCACCACCGTCCGTTCGCGCCCGGCAGCGGTCCGTCCGCGCGGGGTCGGTCAGTGGTTACCCACCGTGCGGAGGCGGAGAAACGCGGCCCCGGCGTGTCGCCCGCCGCGCGCCCGCAAAGGGGATCACGCCGTGCGCGACCCGCAGGTCACCGTGGCCAGCGGTCCTCGCCGTCGCGCACCAGGGCGCGGACGCGGCGCAGCGTGGCGTCCGGGGCCAGGATGGCCTCCCGCCACCGGTCCAGGGTCTGGCGCAGGTCCCAGACCGTCGCCCGCAGCTGCCGTTCCTGCTCGCGGGCCGAGTCGAGCTGCGCCCGGGTGAGCAGCGCGGCCTCCTCCAACTCGGCGACCCGGGTGCGCAGCGGCTGCACCAGCGTGAGGGCGGCGTCGGTGAGGGTGTCGGCGGCGTCCGCCTTGAACTTGCCCCGCTGCACGATGACGGTGGCGATGACGGCGAGGCCGCCGGTCCCCCCGAGCACGCCGAGGACGGAGAGTAGGACCTGCACCCAGTGCGGGGCGGCCGGCGCCGTGGCGTTCACGTCCCACCCCTGGCGGAGAAGGTGCCACCGACGGCCACCCCGGCGAACTGGGTGGCCTGGCCGGCCAGGGCCAGCCGGCGCAGGTCGAGCGCGATCTGGACGGCGCGCCACCCGGAGCCGACGGCCACCGCGACGACGAACGACATCGCCGCGACCCCCTGCGCGCCGGCGACCACCGCCAGGGCGACGGCGTACATGCCGGTGATCGTGCCCAGCGCGAGCACCGACGCGAGTTCGATCCCGAGGCCGGTGGAGAGCCGGCCCGGCCAGAGCACGCCCAGCAGCCCGGCGACGCCGGCCACGATGAGGCCCGACTCCCACCCCGCCTGGATGGGCCCCGGCATGGCCATCTCCACCGACTGCGGCCGGACGTCGAGGACGATCAGGAGGACGCCGCACACGGGGGCGGTCGCCATGATGGCGATCTCGAAGGGCTGGTGCCTCGATCGGATTCGGTTGTGGGGCACGGCAGCTCCTCAGAATGGCCCGCCACCTCGTCGAGGTGACCCGTCGGCCGGGGCGGGCGCCCGGTGCCGACGGTGTACCGGGAGGACCCGCTCCCACCGCCCGGGTCGGCGTGGCATCCCGACGACGCGGAAGCACACCGGCGACCGAGAAGGACGACACACCGGCGTCGGCTGTCGACGCACCCAAGTCGTACCACTTCCGCCGCGCCTCCGTCCACCCCGGACCTGTCGCATAAGCGCAGGTCAGAGCGGGTGCGGGAGGCCGGTTGCGCGAACTGGGCCGGGTGGCGTGACAGCGGGTCCTAGGCTGGTCGGCGTGCCGGGGCTGCTGGGGATCGTGCTGGGGACGTGGGCGTACGCCCTCGCCCACCTGACCCTGCTCGCCGACCGCCCGGCCGGGTTGCTCGCCGGGGCCGCGCTCGCCGCGGTGGCGCTGCTCGCCGTCGCGCTCGCGGCGCACGCGGCCGGCGTCGTCGACACGCCCCGGGCCGGCCGCGCCGCCGCCCTGCGCGCCCGGGCCCGCCGCCGCCGGGTGCCGCGACAGGTCGACCCGGACGCCGCCGGGCGTCCCCGTCCCCGCGCGCCCGGGCCGTTCCCCTCGGCCGCGTAGCACCGCCGCGCGGCCGATTCCGCCGCCATCCGCCCGTCCGGCGACCCGCCTTCCCGCCGGACCGGCACCCGGAATCGGACCGAGGGGTCACCCATGCTCGCCTTCGCACCTCTGCACGACGCCGTCGGCGCCGCCGGCCGCGCGCTCACCTGGTTCACCACCCTGCTGGAACCGCTGGCCGGCGACGCGGCCACGGCCGCCGCCATCGTCGCCCTCACCGTCGTCGTCCGGCTGCTGATCTCGCCGCTGACCCTCATGCAGGTCCGCGGGGAGCGGCGCCGCGCGGCGCTCGCCCCCGACGTCCGCGAGCTTCAGCGGCGGTACGCGGACGACCCCACCCGGTTGCAGGGCGAACTGTTCGCGCTCTACCGGGCCAACGGCGCCAGCCCGGTGTCCGGCTGCCTGCCGCTGCTGCTCCAGGCCCCGTTCCTGCTGGTGATGTACCGGCTCTTCACCACCGCCGAGGGCGGCACCGGGCTGCTGGCCGAGCGCCTGGCCGGTGTGCCGCTGGGCCACCACCTCGGCGACGGGGCGGTCGGCGGCGCGCTGCCGCTGTTCGGCGCCCTGCTGGCGGCCCTGCTCGTGCTCGCCTGGTGGACGTCGCGGCGGATGCGGCGCGCGGCGGCGGCGACGGGAACGGTGGCCGGTACGCCGACCGAGGGGCCGGGCGCGGCCGTGCTCGGCCGGCTGCTGCCGCTGCTGCCGTACACGACGGTGCTGGTGGCGCTGGTGCTGCCGCTGGCGGCGGTGATCTACCTGGTCACCACCACCGCCTGGTCGGCGGGGGAGCAGGCGGTGCTGCGCCGCCCGCGCCCCGAGCCAGCCCGCATCGATGGGCGTTGACATCTGCGGAGCCGGCACGTACAACTCCTGAGAGAGCGCTCTCTCGCCCGTTCCCCGCAGAGAGGCACGTCAAATGACACCTGCCCCGGCGGCGCCCGCCGCCCTGCCCCCGCGACGCCGGCTGACCCTGGCGTTGACCCTCCTCACCGCCGCCGCGACCGCACTGGTCGGCACGACCGTGACGGCGAACGCCGCCGTCCCGGCGCCCGCGCCCGGCTGGAGCCTGGTGTGGAGCGACGACTTCACCGGTGCGGCCGGCACCCTGCCGTCCGCCGGCAACTGGATCATCGACACCGGCACCAGCTATCCCGGCGGCCCGCCGAACTGGGGCACCGGGGAGATCCAGACGTACACCAACAGCACCGCCAACGTCAGTCACGACGGCGGCGGCAACCTGCGGATCACCCCGCTGCGCGACGCCTCGGGCCGCTGGACCTCGGCCCGGATCGAGACCGTGCGCAGCAACTTCAAGCCGCCGTCCGGCGGCGTGCTGGCCATCGAGGGCCGCATCCAGATGCCCAACGTCACCGGGGCCCAGGCGTCCGGCTACTGGCCGGCGTTCTGGGCGCTCGGCTCGCCGTACCGGGGCAACTACCAGAACTGGCCGGGCATCGGCGAGTTCGACGTGATGGAGAACGTCAACGGCCTCAACTCGGTCTGGGGCGTACTGCACTGCGGCGTGGCCCCCGGCGGGCCGTGCGACGAGTTCAACGGCATCGGCGCGTCCCGGGCCTGCCCCGGCAGCACCTGCCAGTCGGCCTTCCACACCTACCGGTTCGAGTGGGACGCCTCGGCCAGCCCGCAGCAGCTGCGCTGGTACGTCGACGGCCAGCTCTACCACTCGGTCAGCCAGTCCCGGGTCGGCGAGCCGTACTGGTCGCAGATGACCAACCACGCCGGCTACTTCCTGCTGCTCAACGTGGCGATGGGCGGGGCCTTCCCGAACGGGGTGGCCGGTGGCGCCACGCCGACCGCCGCCACCGTCCCCGGCCGTCCGATGCTTGTCGACTACGTGGCGGTGTACAGCCGGGGTGGCGGCACCACGCCCCCGCCCACGACCCCGCCGCCCACGACCCCACCGCCCGGTGGGGTGCGCGACGCGTACGCGACGATCCAGGCGGAGTCGTTCAACGGGCAGAACGGGGTGCTCGTCGAGGCGTGCGCCGAGGGCGGGCAGAACATCGGCGCACTGCGCAACGGCGACTGGGTGCGGTTCGACAACGTCGAGTTCGGGGCCAGCCCGCCACGCGACTTCGTCGCCCGGGTCGCGTCCGGCGCGGCGGGCGGGGTCAGCGGCCTGGTGGAGGTCCGGCTGGACAGCCCGACCGGCCCGACGATCGGCAGCTTCGCGATCGGGAACACCGGCGGCTGGCAGAGCTGGCGTTCGGTTCCCGGCAACGTCGCCGGCCCGACCGGCCGCCGGACCGTCTACCTGACCTTCAGCAGCGGGCAGCCCGCCGACTTCGTCAACGTCAACTGGTTCACCTTCCGCCGCTGAGCCTGCTCGGCCCGCTGGGGCCGGCTGGGCTTGCTGGAGCTCGCTGATCCCGCTGCTTCCCCGAGCCCGCTGAGCCCGCTCCTGTCCGCTGAGTCCCGTGGAGCCCCCGGCTGTTGCCGGGGGCTCCCGTCGGCCTGCTCTGGACAGAAACAGTTAACACTCCTAATAATAGGCGTCAATGTCGATGCCGATGGATGGCATCCGGGTGTGGAGGGTGTCGTGAAAAGATCTAGATCTCTGGTGTTCTCGCTGGTCACAGCCGTGGTGGCGGCGCTCGGCGCGGTGTGGGTGGCGATGCCCGCGTTCGCCGCCGGGGTGACCGCCAGCTTCGTCAAGACGTCCGACTGGGGATCGGGCTGGGAGGGGAAGTACACGATCACGAACGGCGGCGGGTCCACGGTCGACGGCTGGACCGTCGCCTTCGACCTGCCGGCCGGCACCACTCTCGGCAGCTACTGGGACGCGCTGCTGACCTCGTCCGGCCAGCGGCACACCTTCACCAACCGGTCCTGGAACGGTCGCCTCGCCCCGGGCGCCTCGGTCTCGTTCGGCTTTCTGGGCGCCGGGCCGGGCTCGCCCACCAACTGCCAGCTCAACGGCACGGCGTGCGGTGGCGGCACCAGCCCCACCACCGCGCCGCCCACCACCGCGCCGCCGACGACGGCACCCCCGACCACCCCGCCCCCGACCACGCCGCCCCCGACGAGCCCGCCGCCGAACACCGGCCTGCCGAAGCACATCCTCACCGGGTACTGGCACAACTTCGACAACCCGGCCGTCGAGCTGCGGCTGCGTGACGTGCCGGCCGAGTACGACGTCGTCGCGGTCGCCTTCGCCGACGCCACCGCCACCCCCGGCGCGGTCGCCTTCGCCATCGACCCCGGCCTGTCCGCCGCCCTCGGCGGCTACACCGACGCCGACTTCTCCGCCGACGTCCGGACCCTCCAGTCCCGGGGCAAGAAGGTGATCATCTCCGTCGGCGGCGAGACCGGCCGGGTGGCGGTCAACGACGCCGCCTCCGCCGCCGCGTTCAGCGACAGCGTCCACGCGCTGATCAAGCGGTACGGCTTCGACGGCGTCGACATCGACCTGGAGAACGGGCTCAACCCGACCTACATGGCCCAGGCGCTGCGCTCACTGCGCGCCAAGGTGGGCGCCGGACTGATCATCGCGATGGCCCCGCAGACCATCGACATGCAGTCCCCGGCCAGCAGCTACTTCAAGCTGGCGCTCGACATCAAGGACATCCTCACCGTCGTCAACACCCAGTTCTACAACTCGGGGGCGATGCTGGGCTGCGACCGCAACGCCGCGTACCCCCAGGGGACGGTGAACTTCATCGTCGCGCTGGCCTGCATCCAGTTGGAGGCCGGCCTGCGTCCGGACCAGGTCGGCCTCGGCCTGCCGGCCGGTCCCGGCGCGGCCGGTGGCGGCATCGTCGCGCCCAGCGTGGTCAACGCGGCGCTGGACTGCCTGGCCCGGGGCACCAACTGCGGCAGCTTCCGCCCGCCGCGCACCTACCCGGGCATCCGCGGCGCGATGACCTGGTCGGTCAACTGGGACGTGAGCAACGGCAACACCTTCGCCCGTACGGTGGCCCCCCACCTGGACACCCTCCCCTGACCCCTCCCCGCCCCTCCTGACCCCGCCCCTCCTGCCCCCGCTCTTCCCCGCCCGCCCGCGTCAACGGCCCGACAGGGTCGATCATGCAGTTGTGGTGGTCCGCATAAGCCGCGTATGTGGTCACTACCGGCACCACAACTGCATGATCGGCGCGGCGCGGCGCGGCGAGGTGCGGCGGGTTGGGGCGGGGCGGGTGCGGCGGGGCGGGTGCGGCGGGGGTGGGTGGGAGTCAGGGGGTGGCGTCGGCGTGGGCGCGGCGGCGACGGGTCTTCTTGATCACCCACCAGGCGATCATCACGACGAAGACGGCGATGATGCCGTAGTCGAACCACTTGCTGTACTGCTCGATCTGCTGCCAGCGGGAGCCGAGCGCGTAGCCCAGGCCGACGAAGAGCGCGTTCCAGATGCCGCTGCCCAGCGTGGTGAACACGATGAACTCCGGCAGCGGCATCCGGTTGGCCCCGGCGGGGATGGAGATCAGGCTGCGGACCACCGGCATCATCCGGCCGAAGAGGACCGCCCACCGGCCGTGTCGCTCGAACCAGCGGTCGGCCTTCTCCAGGTCGTCCAGGTCGACCAGGGGCAGCCGGTCGAGCCAGCGCTTGAGCCGGTCCTCGCCGGCAGCCGCGCCCAGCCAGTAGAGGACCAGTGCCCCGCCCAGGGAGCCGGCGGTGGCGGCGAGCCCCACCAGGACGACGTTGAACCGTCCCTCGCTGGCCAGGTAGCCGGCCATCGCCAGCACGATCTCGCTCGGGATCGGCGGGATGATGCTCTCCAGGGCGACCAGCAGGGCCACCCCGACGGCGCCGGCGGCGTCGATCACCCCCGCCACCCACCCGGTCAGGCCGCCGAGTTCGGTCGGGTCGACGTTCTCGGCGAGTGCCATCGCGATCCTTTCGGCCGGGTCCGATCAGAGACATCTACCCTGCGGCCCGGCCGTCACACCTGCCCGTGAGTAGGGCCACCCGGGTTCATTCCTCCGGGTGCAGCGCGGCGTCGGCCAGCCCGCGTCGCCAGCCGGTGAACCGGATCCGCAGGCCCGCCCGGGTGGGGGAGCAGCAGTACGGCCCGGCCGTCGCCACCGCGTCCGGGGCCAGCGGTGCGAGCCGGACCAGCCGCCACGGCTCGTCGTCGGCGCGGGCCCGTACGGTGAGCGCGTCCCCGTCGCGGCTGACCCGGACGGTCACCTCCCGCCCGGCCCACCTCGGCACGCCGGCGACCGACCAGTCGGAGACCTCCCGGGTCACCACGGCACCCACCTGCGGCTCGCCGTCGCTGACCTCCACCCCGGCCTTGACCCAGTTCCGGTCGTCCACCCGCACCAGCACGCCGGCCTGGTCGAACTGCTCGCCGTAGTCGAGCACGAAGGCCACCTCCATCGCCTCGCCGGCGGGCAGCGGCGCGAGCAGCGCCGGGGCGTCGTCGTGGACGAAGCCGTACGAGGTGTGCCGCCACAGGTCGCTGCCCTCGGCCGGCTGCACCAGCAACTCGCCCGCCGGCCCGTTCTCGACCCGCACCGGCTCGTTCCACCACTCACCCTCGGCCCAGTCGACCGGTCGTTCCGCGTCACCCATGTCGGCGACCGTACCGCCGTGGCCCGCCCGGACGCCGGCACGGGCCCGGTCGCGTCGGGTGGCTGCCGGCCGGGGCGACCGTCCGGTGTCACGTGGCGGTGCCGTCAGCCGGCGTCACACACGTCCCGGAGGTGCTGGGCGTCGCGGTCCGTCCTGGCCTGCACCACCTCGTAGTCGCTCGCGACCATGCCCGACAGGATGAAGCGCAGCTCGGAGAAGTCCTGCGACAGTGCCACCGTGGCCTGGTGGACGCCGCCCTCGGCCTGGAGGCTCGCGCCCATCATGCCCTGGTACGCGGTCGTGGCCGCGGCCTGCCGGCTCTGCCGGGTCGAACCCGAGGTCCGGTAGAACCGGTCGACGACGGCGAGCGCCTCCTCGCAGCCGGCCGGTTGCAGCGGCGCCAGCGACGGCAGTCGACCCGGGGCGGGCGGCCGCGGCGTCCTGGTGACGGGGTGGTCCTTCGTGGCGTCCGCCGCGGGCGCGGTCGTCTGGTCCGGCGGGGTCCGGTCGGGCCTGGCCCGGTCGGGCGTGGTCGGGTCGGGCCCCGGTGACGGCCCCGCTCCGGCTCCCGAGGCCGGCGGCGGCACGGAGGGCTCCCGTGGCAGCACGTACGTGAGCAGGGTGAGCACGGTGGCCACCACACCGGCGATCGCGCCCACCGCGGCCCAGTCCGGGCTGCGCGACGCGGAGCCGGCTCCGGACGGGCTGCGCCCAGATCGTTGACTGCTGATGTCTCCAATGTAACGGCGGGCCGGTCCGGGGGCGGTGCCCGTTCTCCGCCGAGGGCTGCCGGCCCGCTGCCGGTCGGTGCCACCCACCCCTGCCGCGCACCGCACGCGGGGCATCGGCTAGGAACGTGCCATGCCCCGCTACCTGCTCTTTCCCGGCCGCCACCACCTGTTGACCCGCTTCCAGGCCGGGTACCTCCGCCAGCTCGCGGCGCAGGGCGACGACCCCCTCGCCGACGGTGACGGCGCGACCGGGAGCGAGGACGCCGGCGGCACGACCGGAAGCGAGGACGCCGGCGGCGCGACCGTGGTGTGGGCGGTCACCTCGGCCAACCACGAGAACACCCGGCGCAACCCGGTCCCGTACCACCGGCGGGAGGCGGCGATCGAACGGTTCAGCGTCCTCGCCGGGCTCCGGTCGGTGGTGGTGCCGGTGTTCGACACCGTACCGACCGACAGGTTCGCCGAGGTGACCCTGAAGACCGTCGCGGCGTCCACCGGGTTGGAGCTGACCCCGGCGGACACGGTGGTCGCCTGCTCCACGCCGGAGGTCGCCGCGATGTACGAGCGGCTCGGTTTCCGGATCGCCGGGGTGGAGGCCGACGTCGAGCCGACACCGGTCCGGCCGTGGGACGTCCTGCTGCGGCTGGCCGACGACGACCCGTCGTGGCGGGACCTCACCCACCCGGCCACCGTCGACGTGTACCGCCGCTACCGGCTCGACGACCTGGTCCGCTCCGTGGTGAACGACCCGGTGGTCGGCGACGAGGGCGGACTGACCGCCACCCGCGACTACCGGACGTACGCCGAGGCGTTCAGCGACGCCGCGCAGCGCAAGTGGGACGCGGTGCGCGAGCACGTGCGACCGGGGCGGATCGTCGACGTCGGCTGCGGCGCGGGCGCCGTCCTGGAGCTGGCCGACCGGGAGCCGGCCCTGCGGGAGAGTGACCTGATCGGCGTCGAGGTGGCCCGGCACCTGTTCGAGGAGTGCGTCCACAAGAAGGCGCAGGGCGTCTTCGCCAACCCGAACGTCTTCTTCTACCGGCGCAACG